>CAJUJN010000001.1 GCA_910586775.1 uncultured Acetatifactor sp.
GCTTGCTATAACAATTGGATTTTATACTATAATTTGACTGTGAATAGTAACGTTTCTGTGTATTTGCGTAAGGAAGTGTAACACTTAAAACAGAGCACAGCGGAATCCGGTTCAAATCAACTCCAAAATAAGGACTTTCCGGCACTATTCCTGTGTCTCCGAGCTTTCGTCATCCTCTGTCCGGCTCTCATTCTCTTCGCTGTTTTGACTTTCGCTTCCAGCCTCTGCCTGATTTCCGCTCTCTTCGCCGCTTAGGCTTTCCCCGGATTCCTCTTCCGCAGTTTCCACCACATCCTCCAAAGTCTGGTTAAACCGAGTCACAACAGTCTGTTCCACCACATACACGGTTGTCTCGGAAGGCATGCACACATAATAAGTTCCCGTGAGCGCATTGTGGTCACCTACATGCAGGATATAGCTGGCTGATGCAGTCTCGAAGGAAATGGTCCGCTGCGGCTCATCCAGCCCATACTGGCTGAAATCCGTCACATCCTCAATCACCTGCTGCGCGTCAAACGGCGCCACTCCCGACAGCATATTTTTTATGGAATATTCTTTCAGGCTCAGAGAATAGTCTTCCGCTGCATGCCAGGTATCCTCTGATTTTTCAAAGGCATAGGTTTCTCCGTCATAATCATAAGAAAATTTCACTACATCCTCATATGCCGCATCAATTATGACAACACTGTCCTGTTCCGCATTTGCTGCTTCTGCTTCCTTTTCCTCCCGTCTTTCATTCAGATATCGAACGCCGGGGATGGCGGCAGCCAACAGAACCAGCACTGCCAGTAAAATAATCAACTGTTTCCTCTGCTTTTTCATCGAATGCCTCCTCGTTTCAATTCCGCAAACACACCACTTCATAAATCAGTAAATGCATGAACAACTCAGCGCCGCCTCCTTCTGAACCAGATCACGAATCCTGCTGCCAGACATCCGAAAGGCATTACTACTGTCAGCAGCACGCCCAACAGCACCGCTCTGCTCTGGGGTATCATCAGGTAGGACACTTCGTAGCTTTTCGCCGGTATGGATACGCTGACCTCATGTTCCGCAAACGTCCCTATCGTGTTGGTAAACATGATCTGGTTGGCGCCGCTGACCATGACATTCGCATTGTCCGTGAAAATCTGCTCACAGCCATATACCACCATGGTGGCTTCGGTACCGTCCTCCAGCGTCTTTACCGCAGACACGCCGAGCGCAAAAGGTCCGTCCGTGTCACCCTCGCTCTTATCATAATTTTCCAGATTGGCAAGATCTGCCTTGGCGAACGCGCTGTCTGACGTGGTCAGGAATTTACTGTAGGCGATGTCCTCTCTGTCTTCATTTTCAATCAAGATACCCTGCCCAAAGGGCGCAAACACATAATACTGTCCATAAAGCCCTGCCGTATATGTGCCGTAACCGACTGTCGGAAGCAGGTAATAAGGATTCCTGTAGTAATTCGCCTCATTCTGCTCCACCACAAGCCCCTCCGCCACCTGGAGACCCATGTAATCACAGAGTGCATCCAGATTGGGGGTTTCACCGTCGGCAATACCTGTCACCAGTATCACATTTCCGCCCTTATCCAGATACTGTATCACTTTCTCCGAATCATCCGCGGAAAAGTCCCCCGTAGCGCCATGAATCACCAGGCATGCCGCATCTTCCGGAACAGTGTCATAATCCATCAGATTGATAGTTTCATACTCTGTATTTTCCTTTTTCAATGCATTGGTAAAGGTGGCGCTGAAAGCAGCCTCTCCGTGTCCCGTTGTTATGTACACTTTGGGCACATCGTCCGTCAGCACTCTGTCCAGAGCGCTTGTTATCTGTCCCTCGCCGTCGTATCCGGTGGTATTAGAAGAATATCCCCCTGTGTAATAGTCGTAGTCATAATCGGTTTCATAGATATCGTTGTAATCCACCACGGTATTCCGCTTTTCGCTGACAATAATCAGGCTGTTCAGGCTGATATTTTCATTGGTATACTGCGTGTAAAACCGGGGATTGATATTCGGGTCCACGTACTCTACACTGATATGGTCAGACAGGTCATCATACCGCTGAAGCGTCTGCCCCAGTACCGTATCCTGGCCTTCTTCGGACGATATCACATAGATAGTCACATCTTCATCCATGGTTTTCACATACTCTTTGGTCTGTTCCGTCAGGGAATAAAGCTTTTCGCTCGTCACATCCACAGACACCCAGGATGCGGGCAGCTCTCCCAGAACCATATTTGCTATGACTATGATTCCCACTGCCACCGCAATCATGCCCGTACTGTAGGCACCCATGCTGAAAGTCTTAAATGAAATGCTGTAACGCCGCTTCTGAATGGACTGTACCGTCAGGAACAGAGCAAGTACTGTCATCGAAACAAAGTAAAATACCGACTTTACATCCAGAGTGCCGTTCAGGAGATTGGAGAAGGGCGTGTACATATCCAGACAGCCCAGTATCCTGGTCAGCCAGTTTCCGGTGTAGGAAATCAGTCCGCAGATGGAATCCATCATATACGCCAGGAACAATATAATAAACGTAAGAACGGAAGAAATTACCTGGCTCTCCGTCAACGAAGATACCAGCACGCCTACGGCAATCGCCATCATTCCATACAGGAAAAATGCAAGAACGGAAAGGTAGGCTTCCGCCATGGGAATGGTACCGAAGCTTCCCATAATCAGCGGATAAACGCAGATAATGCCTGTGGGAATGGCAAATATGGTAAGCAGCGCCAGGAACTTGCCCAGCACGATGCCTCCCACGGATACAGGCGCCGTCAAAATCAGCTGATCCGTCCTGCTCCTTTTTTCCTCCGCCAGAATCCGCATGGTGAGCACGGGCACACTGATCAGAAACAGAATCACCACACTGGATACCGCATAGGAAAAATAGGGATAGCCCTGCAGCAGATTTATAGCCGTGTAATACAATCCCACAAAAAATAAGGTAACTGCAATAAACAGAAGTCCTATAAAGGAACGGAAGTAGGACTTGATCTCTCTTTTATAGATTGCAAACATTTATATTTCCTCCTTCCTGTCCGGGTCCGGGGAGGCAGTTTCCCCATTCGGCTCTCCTGCCTGGCCCAGGGTATCCGCCGCAGCATTCTCCCCGGCCTTTACGTAATCTGCTGTCTCGGCGGGATTCTTCTCCGCGCCTGCCCCTTCTGCACCTGCCCCTTCTGTACCTGCCACTTCCGCACCTGCCCCTTCTGTACTTCCGGATGCTTTCTTCCGTTTTTTGCCACCGAAGAACTTCTTCCTCTCCTTCTCCCCCGGCTGTACGCCTTCCGTCAGTTCCAGGAAAATATCTTCCAGGGATTTCTCATGAACCACCATTTCCATAACAGGCAGCCTGGCTTCCGCAAGCGCATAGAATACCGCCTCTCTGATATCCGCGCGTTCTTCGGACACCGCCCTGACCCTGGCAAATCCCTCTTCCGACGCTTCCACGGCTTCCACAGATGACACTCCTGTCACTTTATTGAGTACATCGCACAACTGAGCTTCCCCGCCTTTCACTGTCAGCAGCAGTTCCTGGGAATGGTTCATCAGCTTTTTCAGTCCCTCCGGGGAATCGCTTGCCACCAGCCGCCCATGGGATATGATCATGATATGGTCGCATATGGCACTGACCTCGGACAATATATGGGAGCTTAAGATGATGGTGTGATTTTCTCCCAACTGGCGGATCAGGTCGCGGATTTCGATGATTTGCTTGGGATCCAGACCTACCGACGGCTCATCCAGAATGATCACCTCCGGGTCTCCCAGTACCGCCTGGGCCAGACCTACCCTCTGCCGATAGCCTTTGGAAAGATTCCGAATCAGCCGTTTCTTCACGTCCTCGATTCCGGTCATTTCCATGACCTTCTGTATCTGGGATTTCCTCTCCGCCCTGGGTACTTTCTTCAGCTGCGCTGCAAAATCCAGATATTCTTCCACGGTCATTTCCACATACAGGGGCGGTATCTCCGGCAGATAACCAATCTGCTTCCTGGCCTCTTCCGGTTCCTTCTGGATGTCTTTTCCGTCTATGGTAACGGTGCCCTCCGACGGGGCTATGTAACCTGTGATGATATTCATGGTGGTGGATTTTCCCGCGCCGTTGGGTCCCAGGAAACCGTATATCTGCCCTTTTTCCACCCGGAAAGAGAGATGCTCCACTGCCATGTGGTCACCGTACTGTTTCGTAAGATTCGTCACCTCAATCATGCTTTCCCATACCTTTCTGTTTTGTTTGATGACGCCCCTCCTGTTTCGTCCCTGCCCGGGCCTGCAAATGCCAAATATTGGGGCCGTGAGTTTATATCCCCGATGCAGGAATCTGCCTTTATTTCGCATGCCGGGCTGTTCAGACCATAAAACATCATGCCTGCTCCTTGAGGGCTGCCATGCTTCACGATGTATTCTAATGGGAAAATGTCATCATTCAGTGTTCACTTTGTGAAAGATTTGTGAATCGACAGGCTCTCACAGCAGCCCTCCCCCTCTGCAGTCAGCATGATACTTGGGGTTCTGGCAGGGATTTCCCGGAACAAAAACGCTTCTTCTCCGTCCTTGAATTCGAAAAGAATACCGTCCGAATATAAGGCTACCCTGTCACAGTTGCTGTAACAGAGTACCGCAAAATTCCCGCTTTCCAGACGCTGTATGCTCTCCGGAACAATGTGCACAAAGGGCGTGTCACTCCACTTTGCCTGATATCTGTAAAAAAGTGTTGTGGGACAGTTGCTGCCCGGGCGGAAGAGGCTGCCGCTTTTTCCGCGGAATAAGGGAATCTCCTCACCGGACGGACTTGGAACTGCCGGAAACCTGACCTTCTTTCCATGGGTCCATACATATCCGGGCTGCTTTTTATCTTTTAAAAATACAAGAAAGCCATGGCGGTCACATAATTGCAGAAAAAGTTTATGGGGCTCTTCCAGGCAGATACAATTGACACCCAGTTTCAACATCCACTGCAAATCCTCCAGCATCTGCCGTTGTATCGCGGCTTCCGTCCCCATTTCCGGCAATGTATAGCGCACTGCTTTCGGTATAAAAGACTCATGATTCAGCAATATTTCCGGATTCCCGTTCCTGTTCACGCAGGACAGACAGCACAGAGCCAGCTGCCCTTGTATCCTGTCCTGAAGATTTCCTGCCTCATCTGTCAGGACTGCTTCCATTCCGTAGAGATACGGACGCCGGATACCCTTCCAGAATTCAGGCTGCAGCAATATGGACTGCAGAGGCTCTTCCTCGCAGAGTTTCTGTACGCATTCCAGAATTGTATTGTTCTGCCTGCCGTTAAGCGTGAGCAGGATACAGCCTTTTTCCTTCCGAAGGAGGTTTCTTTCCTCTTCGGTGCTGTACGGAACGGGTACGTTCTGCGCTGTTTCCCCGGAATCCTGTACCAGATGAAACGCCCACTCCAAAACAGCTTTTCCATTCTCCAACTTACATTCACATTCCACACTGCCGCAGGGCGCTGTCCTGTCAAACTTCATTCAAACCCCTCCTATCCATATTTCCACGCCATTTATACCCGCAGGCATATATGCTTAAGACAACAGTGATATGAGTAAACCGCTCAAACATCATGCCATTCATACCCGCAGCCATATGTGCTTAATTCCGCCGGAATTTACATAACTGTCCATGCCCAAAACATCAGTTTGTCTGCTCCCGCTTCTCCCGCAGAATCGCCGTATTCTTCTCCACTTCTTTCCTGCCCAGCGGATAGGCAAACTGTATGATGAGAAACACCACCAGGTAACAGACCCCCGGAACCAGCGTGGCCACGGTATAAATACGCTGCGCCACGGCTTCCGTCTGGGAGGCTGCTTCGGAGATATAGCCGATGGCAGTCAGCACAAAGCCGCCCAGGCCTCCGGCAATCGCCTGTCCCACCTTTCTGGCAAAGGAATATACCGCATAAACCGTGCCGTCCTCCCGTCTGCCGGTGGTTATCTCCTGATAGTCAATGATATCCGTAATAAAAGCCCATATGATCATATTGAAAAGTCCGGTGCCCAGAGTCCCCAGAAACAGCAGCACCATAAACAGCGGAATACTCTTCACCCGCAGGAAAAACAACAGCAGGTACACAATTCCTGCTACCAGCATTCCCACCGCCCCCGCTTCCTTTTTACCGAAATTCGCCACGATTACGGAAATAAAAGGCGCCAGCAGCAGGGTCCCGCCGATGCCCACCACATTGACCGCCGAAAGCGCCCTGGCATTTTTAAAATAATCCAGAAAAAGATAGTTGTTCATGGTCTGCCCCATCAGGGTGGCAAGCAGCAGTACCAATGCCGCGCAGACCAGTGCCAACAGGGGCCTGTTCCGCCCCAGGCCTTTCAGCATCTCCCCGGCGCTTTCCCCTTTCCCCGCCTTTTTCTCGAAGAACACACGTTCACGGCACAGGGAATAGCAAAGCACGTAGCATCCCACGGCAAGGACACCGAACACAAAAGCCGTCACCGTAAAACTGACCGGCTTCACAATCTGATTTCCCTCGATATCCGTCTCATAGACAATCAGCGGCACCAGCACGCCGATGACCAGACCTGCCAGGCTGGCACCGATACTACGGAAAGTGGAGAGGGAAGCCCTGTCCTTCACATCCGGGCTGATGACGGATGCCATGGAACCGTAGGGAATGTTGATGGCGGTATAGCAGAAGCTGCTCCAGAGCAAATAGGTAAATATCACATAGGCAAGCTTCACCCAGTAAGCCCAGTCCCGCACGAAGTACAGGTACATGATGGAGCTCGCCACCGCCACCGGAATGCACATGAGCCGTATCCAGGCGCGGAACCGTCCGTCTCTGGCAGGCTGCATGTTATCTACGATACGTCCCATGGTTACATCCGTAAAAGCGTCCACAAATCTGGCTCCCAGAAAGAGCAGCCCCACCACAAAACCGCTCAGGCCCAGCACTTTCGTGTAGAAGACCATCAGGTAATTGCTGGCAAATATAAAGCTGAAATCATTGCCGAAATCACCGAACATGTACCCTATCTTATCCCGGATGCCGAAAGGGCGCACGCTTCCGCCATCTTCTGTTTTCACATTTCCCCGCTCGTCTGTTATACTGGACATATAAATCCCCACGCCTTTCCGCAGCCTGGAAATGATATGTGATATTCCTTCTGAGGATTCATCATCTGCAGACATATAATTCCCAGGCACAATATTTGAACAAAAGGGGTGCCGCGACAGCTCCTTCCCTTCTACATGCTGTGTCCAAAGCCGACACATGAGTAAAGTTAGCATGTCACTTTGCTGCCGAAAATATACATATCTTTTCGGCGGTATACGACTTATCGGAAGCAATCTTTTGCCTTCCGATAAAAAATGCGCTCTTCATGCGGTTATCAGCCGGAACTCATAATCGCTTTCTGCAACCTGTATGTAATATCTGAAATTGCAGAATGCTATGGCGGATTGTCACAGGATTATCCAGTCGGGATTATCCAGTCAGCGAATTATGGGATTGTCTGAATAGAGATAATGTGCTAAACTTTCGTTATACTCATGAGCGCATTGATTCTTGACAATAGAAGCACCGGAGTGATGGGACAACCGCTCAATACGAAAAAAGGGAGAAGATTATGACAATATTTACCGTATTTTTTCAGATGCTTGCACTGCTGATCATGATCGGCGCAGGATATTTTATGACCAGGAAGGGCATGATGGACGAGCATACGAACACCCAGATGTCCAAAATGATCGTCAATGTATTCAATCCCATGCTGATTCTTTCCAGTGCCGCCAATTCCGCCGGGCTGGTTTCTCTGGGCACTATCGGGACAGTGGGGCTGATTGCTCTGGGGATGTTCGCAATCTTTATCGCGGCAGGTATGATTTTGTCCCCTCTTTTTGACAGGGCTCCGGATCAGAGGAAGATTTTTCAGATGATGTTCGTCTTTTCTAACCTGGGGTTCATCGGCATACCGGTGGTCTCCAGCATCCTGGGGGAAGCGTATGTGGTTTACGTGACGGAATTTCTGCTGATTTACACCATTGTGTTCTACACCTATGGAGTCGCGCTGATGGACGGGAAATTCTCGATTTCTTCCCTGAAATCCATGATCAATCCCGGCACTGTATCCGGGTTTGCCGCTCTCCTTATCATTGTATGCAATATACAGCTGCCGGATTTCATCAGGACTGCCATTACCTACCTGGGAAATGTGACATCCCCCATGGCGCTGGTTGCCGTGGGTTTTACGCTGGCTCATTCCGACCTGAAGCGGATTTTCTGCCAGCCCAGGCTGTATGTCTTCTCGGCAGTCAAGCTTCTGGCTCTGCCGCTATTGATGCTGCCTCTGTTAAAACTGGTCACACAGGATGCCGCTTTGCTCTCCGTATGCATGATCATGTTCGGCATGCCTATCGGAAATATGCCGCTGATTCTGGGGAATCAGAAAGGGATTGACGGCACCACCTGCAGCGCCGCTATTATATTGACTACTATATTGTGCGTTTTTACGATTCCGGTGCTGATGGCGGTGGCGGGGTAGAGAATTCCCCGGGCATTCGTTGTAGCAGCCTGCATATTTCAAAACAAATCTTCAAATATATTTCTTCACCCTGTATATGATTGTATCCTGCACAATATTGACCGCTGATTTCAGGAAACCAGAAAGGAATTGACGGCACACTAAATCAGCAATTCACGCTTTAGCAAAAACTGCGGTGACGGTGATGATATTATTATTGATCTCCGCAAAAATCTCGCCGTTCATCCTGCGCATAAGCTGTCTGCAAATATAGAGTCCCAGCCCGCTTCCGTGAACGCTTTCCGCATTCGCACCGCGCCAAAAACTCTCAAAAACATGCGGCAAATCGTCCTTGCCGAGGGTACAGCCGCCGTTCCTGACCGCAATTTGGACGCATTCATCCTCCCAGGAGAAAATCAATTCCACGCATTTGCCATCGCCGTATTTGAGGGAGTTTTCCATAACGTTTTGCAGCACTTCAACACTCCTGCTCAAATCCCCCGAAAGCAGACAATTTTTATATTCTCCGACAATGAAATCTGTTTTGATAAGCGCCAGTTTTTCCCTGTAGTATCTCGTGATTTTTTCGATAAGCTCCGAAAGATAAAACTCACCCATATTCACCTCAAGGCTAAGGAAATCCTCTCTGGAGGCCATTATGATCTGCGATACATAGTTCTCAATCTCGTTCGCTTTTTCGCTGATGTTTTCGGCAATTTTGTACTGCTTTTCCCTGTCGGGATATAAATTTTTCGACAGCGCTGCCGAGTACAGTTTTATGGCGGAAAGCGGTGTATTAATATCGTGGGAGAGCGACAGCAGCAGCATTTTCTTTTCTTTCTGCATTTCCAGTTCGCGCTGCTTTTGCAGTTCTATATTTTCACGGAGAATATCGATTCCCCACAGAAATTTTCCGAAAAAACGGTTTTTTGTTTCCTTTATCGGCGCGGTGAGATTACCCTTGGAAAGCTCGTAGGGGATGTCGATCAGACGTTCAAATGGTATCAGAATTGCGAATTTAATGTAAATCATAACCGCGATGAATAAAATCGCCGTAACGCCGAGAGCGGCATTTACAATTCCTACAAGATATTTTTTGCCAGAGCAGCCGTTTGTATTGTAATCAAAACGATAAAGTTCTCCGTTTATTTCACAGATAACATAGTCGCTGTCCGTGCTGTAAAATTTTTCTCCGCATCGCTCAATATTTGTCACATACTCACATTCGGTAATGTCGGCAGAACCGTTTGCTTCCATTTCACGAACAAGGCGTTTTATCTCTACGCGGTATAGTCTGCCGCCGTTGGTCCTGCCGGCGGCAAGGAGCATATTCACAACGGCAAATAATAAAATCACGGCAGCCGCAGCTGCCGATAAAATCCTGTTAAACGCTTTCATATTTATAACCCACTCCCCATACAGTAACTATTTTTTCAGGATTTTTGGGGGCGTCCTCGATTTTTTGCCGCAGCCATTTTATGTGTACCGTCAGTGTCTGTTGTTCCGAAAAGCTGTCGCTGCCCCAGACCTGTCCGAAAATGTATTCCTTGCTTAAAGCCCTGCCCTTATTCTCCATCAAAAGGAGAAGCAAATCAAATTCCTTTGTGGTCATTTCCAGTTCTTTTTCATTTTTGTAAACGGTACGGCTCACTTTATTTATACGTATATTGCCGTCAATAATTTCGTCAAGAGCGTACCGCCGCTTAAAAATCCCGCCTATTTTTGCGAGCATGATATCGATATCATATGGCTTTTCAATGTAGTCGTCTGCGCCCAGATTCAGTCCGGTCAGCTTGTCCTCCTTTTCCGTTTTTGCACTCACAATCAGTACAGGTACGTTGCTTGACCCGCGGATTTTTTCCAGAACATAAAATCCGTCCTGATCGGGCAGCATGATATCAAGCACCACAAGCCTTGCGCCGTATTTTTCATACAGCAGCAAGGCTTTTTCGGCTGTTTGAACCGCCGATACCGTATAATTTTCCGCCCGGAGAAAATCACACAGCAAATCGGCAAGCTCCCTGTTGTCCTCAACAATCAGAATATCCATTTTACCAACCTAACTCCAGAAGCCAGTTATTCAATGCGCGCTCCCGTTCTCTCATCTGCGCGGAGCAGCTGCTTAAATCATACTCTCCCTTTATGTTTCCGTCAACAATGTACATGACTCTTGTGCATTTTGACGCAACCTTAACATCGTGGGTAACGAGCATGAGCGTCGTTCCCTCAGAATTTAATTTTGTAAGCTCTTCCATTACCCCGTCAGAGGAAGTGCGGTTCAAAGCCCCTGTGGGTTCGTCGGCAAAAATCATTTTCGGGCCGTTTATCATACTGCGGCAGATGCAGGCCCGCTGAAGCTGTCCGCCCGAAACCTCGTTAATGTCGTTATCGGCAATGTCGATAATGCCCAGTCTGCGCATCAAATTCTGACCGCGCCGCACCGTTTCCCTGCGGGGTTCGCGCAGCTTTTTGGACTGCGTTGCAGGAAGTATGATATTATCCAATATGGTGAGGTTTTTCAGCATATACATCCGCTGAAAAATGAACCCCATTTCGTCAAGGCGCAGGTCTGCAAGCTCTCTTTCCCCCATTTGGGCAATGTTCTTCCCACAGAAGCTCACCTCCCCTGCGGTCAGATGGTCCATGCCCGAAACCGCGTACAGCAGCGTGGATTTTCCGGAACCCGACGGCCCCATAACAGCGACCATCTCTCCCTCGTCAATCGTGAAATTGATATTTTTCAGCACATTGTTCTGCCGCTTGTTGACAATATACGTTTTGCAGAGGTCTTTTACTTTGAGAATATTCATACCAGATTTCCTTTCTTATTCTATATTAGCCGTGTCCAGGGCCGTTATCGTTTTGGTATACAGCGACGTGAGGAATGCGCTTACCGCCGTAGCGGTGAGGATGACAAGCGGGAAAGCAAGGAACATTTCAAACGGGTTTATCACATAATCAAGAGCACGCGCCGAGCCCATCATCCTGAAAATCGGATCTATGAAAAGATGCGTAAGCGGCAGGGCGAAAAGTTCCGCCGCGATTACCGTCATACATCCGACGAAAGCAAACCGCAGGGTATGGTAAGCGTAGATTTTTCCGTTTCGTATGCCGATTGCTTTCATAAGCGCAGTTTCGCCCTGCTCCTTTACGATAAAGGAGCGCTCCATAAGCATGGTAATCAGCACCGCCAAAATGAACGTGAGAACAACGACCATTTGTTTTACCGCATCAATCGTATCCACAACTTTGAGCAAAGTCGATATACTTTCGGCGCGATTGCTGACATCGTCAAGTTCTGGATAAAGCTTCCGTATTTTTTCCTTACGGCGGGCTATTTCCTTTTGATCGGGAGCGTCGGTGAATTTGATCTGTGTGAAGAGAGCGCTCTGCGCTTGTATGTAATCGATCTCCTCGTCCTCGTGAAGCCGCACGCCCTCGCCCATATTGGACATGGACTGAAAAATCGCTGTTATCATCAATTCCTTGTCGCCGTCGATGGTTTTCATTGTAATCGTATCGCCGATATCCGCTTTCAGCCTGTCCGCAGAAAGACGGGTCAGCGCGGCCTCACCCACCGACTGCGGCGGCGTACCCTCGATGTACTCGTACATATCCACGGTCGTTCCTGTGCCCTGATATATTGTAATGCCGCTCTCGTTTTCACCGTGTGACACGGGCAGCCTGAACGTCATTTCCTGCATACAGCGCGCGGGCATACCGTTTCGGGCGAGGGTTTCCTCCATATCCAAAAGGTATTCCTTTAGCTTTTCGTGCCCGTTCTCCGGCATAAGCTCCATTACCTCGCCCTTTGCGGATATGTCGAAGTCCGCAAGGCCGAAAATGCTGAAGAGCGTACCGCCTTTCGCCGTGGAAACCGTTGTCGAAAGGACAAGCAGAAGCGACAGGCAGAGGAAGAAAGCGAAAGTTATGATACCGAAGCGTTTCGGGCTGCTTAGACAATCGTTCAGCGCGAGAAACGGTGCTGCGGGAAGCTTTGATTTCCCGAGGCTCATCATGCTTTTTTTGCGGAAGCGCTCGCCCGTCTGACCGTTCCGCACAGCGTCAATGGGCGACATTTTCCCAACCTTTCCCGTACAGCTGTAGCAGAACAGCATGATAACGCCAACCATGCACCCCGCGCAAATGACATTGGAAACAGCCGCGTTTTGATTGCTTATAATAATGGAGCTGGGGGCAGCGCTTACCAGCAGTTCACCGAAAGGAAAGCTGAGCGCAAGGCCGGCCACCGTGCCGATAACGGAAAGCGCCGCGTATTTTACAAGGTACAGGCCTCTGATCTTCAGGCTGCGGATACCTATCGCTTTCATAACGCCAATCTCGCGGAACTCCTCGGAAAGCGTGAACGCAATGGTAAACCGAAGAATCACCAATGCCACGGCTACCAAGACAAGGCTTACCACAAGGAGGACACCGACCACCATCATATCAAAAACATAAGAAAATTTGACCAGCGCTTTGTCCCCTGCATAAAAGGCGCTGTCGATAAGCGGCTTGATTTCGGAGATCAATTTCTCTATATCCGAGGCGCGTATGTAAACCAACTCGCCGCCGTAGAATTGCTCGACATTTTCTGCGGAGAGGAATTTCTCAAAGTCCCCGGCGCTTATGATATAACGCTACATGGCTATTCCGGTGGATCCAAGAACCGCGTCCCTGAAGCCGCCCGCGAACGTGAACACACAGCTTACGCCGCCGAGCTTTACCGTCATTTTATCTCCAATCTCAAGCCCCATGTCCTCCGCCGCGCCCGCCGTCATATAAAACTCGCCGCTCTTTACCGATTGAAGAATACCGCCGCCGTCAAGGATATAATTCATGGATATGTCCCCATCACTCTGTAAAAGAATCGGGTTGATGCTTGAGACAGTTTTGCTTTCATCCTCAAAGGTGATATTATTGGACACCATAAGCAGTACTTTTTCCTTGCTGAAGCTTTCCACCGAATCGGCAGAATTTAAAATCCCGCTGGTATCGATCCCACCGGATTTATTCATTATCATCGCAAAGTAATCCGACGCGTCCGCCATTTCAAGATAATCGTCAAGGGCCGTTGTAACGCTTATGATGTTATTTACGCCCGATGACACGAACATTGACGCAAGTATGATAAATACAAGCAAAATCACGTTCATCGCCTTTTTTCGTTTCAAGTCTTTTTTCAATATTTGTAAATACATTTTCGCCGCTCCTTTCGCGTTGTGATTTCATTGTAGCACGGAAGTTATTAAATAATCCTTAAATCGATTCGATTCTACTCACGCTATTTGGTCACCGGCTTTCAGTAAATGAATCAGTTCCGTAAAAATGATAACAAAGTGAAAATCAGTTGTTAATTATAGGTTGTTAATTATATAGTCGAAAATCACGAAAACGATTGAATAAAATGCTTATCATCCATATAATATATACTGCTTAACGATTTCACCTGCCGTGAAACCAGACTGCATAACGCTGACTGGTTCAATCGCATGATTACATTAGGCAGTATTCAGCGTTATGCAGTATAAGGAAGTGTCTACAAATAACTGCTGCAAGTTTATGGCAATTCTTATTGTATTTCCGGGCTTTTGCCTGAAGTAATTGCAGCAGTTATTTTCCGACAATTCCTAAGTGAAAAATGCGGAATTATACTCAAACTGCCAGAAAAACCAGAAATACAAAAATACATGGAAGCAGGCACATGAATGAGGCTACTTTGAAAAAAATATCCGTCAAAAGCCTTTTATAGAAAAATCAATTTGCTGTACTGCAAATATATCCGGTGCGCAGTATAAATCAGCCATTATTTATGAATCGAAAAGGAGACATCAAAATGATCGGAATCTGTACAAAATGCGGGAACCACCAATGGGACAAAGAAGTGAAAGGCGACGAGATCCACTGCCCCAAATGCGGAAACAGCTGGAAATTTATCAGGCTTCCTCTGTTCATCCTCACCGGCTGCAGCGGTATCGGCAAAACCACCACAGCCATGGAAATCATACGTCGTAAGGCAGAATTCACCGTACTGGACGGGGACATGTTCTATAACATAATGCCTCATGAGACAGAGGAAGATTACTATGATCAGGTGGAGCAGATCGGAAGCCTGTCAAAAAATCTGATGCAGACCGGCCTGCCTGTCCTGTGGACTATGGCCGGGAATCTGGACAAGCTGTCCAAAACCTACAACAGCCGCTTCTTTCGGGAAATATACTGCCTTGCCCTGGTGTGCGAGGAGGAGTTGCTGAGAGCCCGGATGCGGGACGGAAGGGGCATCACAGATGAGGGCTGGATTCAGAGTTCGGTTGACCCCGGTATATGGCACGGAAAGTGGAAGCCCCCATTCGAGCAAACAGCCGAACAACAGAAATGCCCAACTTTTAAGGAAGTATCATTTTGTGACACTTCCCTGATACCTCCCTGATACTTCCTCAAAGACTCCATTCTTTCGACTTTTTATCACTGTAAATCCCTCTCCTGCTGCTAACAATTCTTCCAGTTTTGCTGTTGTCATACCGATTCCTCCAAACACTGCCCGCCAATTTCTGCCCTTTTAAGCCTGTGCACTTTCCTTCCCTGCCCTCAGCTGCACGCCTCTCCTGCCGCTTTTTCCAAATCCCCATGAAACCGACTCCACTTAAGCGTATCCGGATGATTGTCATCCCGATACATTTTTCCGTCCAGGAATCCCTGTATCACCGGCCGCTCTTCCGCTTCTTTGAAATATTCGTCCAGATGAAACATTTTGACTTTATAACCCGCCAGCCCTTTCTCCAGGCTGTCAGCCAGTGTTGACTTGCCGCCGGCGCTTTCACTGGCTATCCCGACAATATATGCTTGTTTCCTTTCCGCCTGCTTCATTTTATATGCCCTCCGTTCTCCGCTTCCCGCAAAAACAGCTCGCCGCCTGCTTTCCAGTCTACCATGTAAATTCCGGCTGCGCAATCAAAAAATACCTCTTGACTCTCCCCTTAACTGTAATGATATGATAACTGCACAAGGTACCTACAGCCATATAAGCATGCTTTTGAGATGGCCGGAACTCTTCCCGGGAATATACCATGGAAGATTTCCTATGCACACGGGCACCCTGAGGAAATATGTCAGCGGAGCTGACGGGTGACCGGCGCGCGGACAGGGACGATAAATTTCCCCCTGCTCCATTCGAAATAACGCAATAATGAAATAACGAAACAAGGAGCGATGTTATGTACAAGATCGGTGAACTTTCAAAACTGAGCAGGCTTCCGGTGAAGACACTGCGGTTCTACGACAGCGAGGGGCTTCTTCCGCCCGATTACGTCGACGAGTTGACGGGATACCGTTACTACGGCGCTGCAAAACTGTCTGACTGCTACCGCATTATCGCCCTGAAAGAGCTGGGCTTCAGCCTGCGGGAAATAAAAGTGTTATTTTCGCTGCCGAAAGAAAATTTCTCCGAGTTTCTCAAGGCAAAGGAAGAGGAACTGCACAATCTCAAAAAGCAGACCGAAGAGCGCATTGCAATCCTCCAAAACCTGAATTCTAACTTAAAGGAGCGTATGACTATGTTTGATATTGTAATCAGAAAAAGTGATGAAATCCGCCTGGCTTATCACCGGAAAATCGTCTCCTCCAAATCGGAGGGAGCAGAAGCCCTGAAGCAGATGCGCAGTGTCATCCCTGCAGCGGTATCAGGACACAGAACGGTTCTGATTGACTACGAAACAGAATACATCAGCGAAAACTTTGATATGGGACTTGGAGTGGAAATCACCGGCGCCCTGCCGAAATCCTGTCCTTTTCCCGAGAAAATCATTTCCTTTGACACAGACACGGCCAATCTTGTCTGTACAGCCGAGGAATGCGAGGACGGGCTAGGCGCCCTGCACAAATATGTGCTGGACCATGACTATCAGATCACAGGCCCGGTCTATCGGATTCTGTACGAAGACAATGCCGTAGAATTCAAGCTGCCTGTGGTAAAGCTTAAAGATTACGACGACGGCTATCAGGAAGACATCAACCTGCCCTTCGAAAATGACGAGGATGCCGTCGGACATTGGGAGATGACAGACTTCCTGCCCTGCCGGGAAATGTTTCATCCGCAGAAACAGAAATCGGCGCTCCTGAAGGATTTCGCAAAGGGACTTTATTTTCTTCCCGGCGGCGAAAGATACTGGTGTTTCGGATGGACGAAGGGTCTGCTTCTGTCCGAATGCGGCTATCCCCACCGAAAGAACCGGAATCCTTATACCATCGAAAAAATCGGCGACGAAACCTATATGTTCATCGACTTTAAAGGCCCCGGCTATTACAGGGGCGGCAGACCGGACACATTGGTTTTCCGCAAGCTGGATTCCAAAGCATACCGGAAACAGGAGCTCATGATCACTGACGAGATTCCAAACATCCCCGCCGACGACAGCTCCGTTCTGGGAAAATGGAATGTATGCGACCTTGTGCGTCCGGCAAAAAGCTTTGACCCCCATAATCTCTGCTCCGTCCTCCCTTATGAGGCGCTCTACTGGAGAACCGCCGAATTCCTGGAAGGAGGCGGCATGAGAAACAGTTTCAGAAACCGGGATGACGGCAGCTTCCATACCGACGCCCCCCATATCTGGCGCTGGATGACCGGATATGTGATCTGCAATCCCAGATCCACAGCCGCCAAATATATGATACGCCGAATCGACAATACGGACTATCTGTTTGTCCAGTGGAAAAGCGGGGATTATTCCTTCGGCGGCGACGAGCCGTACTGGTATGTGTTTAAACGGTAAAACTCCTGACCTGGCCGCTGCGCGGCGGCTCTTAAGAGCAAATTTCTTTCGTCTTTACCATCATCCGGCGGAAAATGTTTCCTGTAAATGCCTGTCATTTGCCGGCCGGACTTGCAAAAATGCCCGAACTGCCTTACAATAAAAGGCAGAAAATAACGGAAACGACGTGCACAAACGCCGGAAGTAGGGCATATAAAAGATTCCAATTGCGGTTATTGTATGAGAGGTGAGCTGCTTGACAAGTTCGGCATCTTCATCTGCGACCTGACAGTGAGCAGCCTGATTTTGTTCAGGGAACAGAGCAAACCGGGCAGATGCATTGTAGCCTATAAGGAGCATGTCAGCGAACTGATCGATATCAGCGACGAGGAGCAGAACGCATTTATGGCGGACGTGGCGCATGCGGCCAGGGCGCTGCACGCGGCTTTCCGCCCCAACAAAGTAAACTACGGTGCTTACGGTGATACCGGCTGCCATCTGCATATGCACCTGGTTCCGAAATATGAAGGCGGGGATGAGTGGGGCTCCACTTTCCAGATGAATCCTGACAAGGTTTACCTCACCGATGCCGAATATGAAGAAATGATTGCAAAAATTAAAGCAAATCTGTAAACAACATGACCATTTCAAATGGTACCAGTCCATATTTGCAGTATAGTCCTGAATACTGCAAATATGGCAGTTTATACCCACGGCCGAAAGCATTTGCCATCGTAACCGTATCACAAGTGAGCGCTTCTGCAGAAGCCCGCAAAGAAGCGGCATACAATAGGAGCAATATCATACCGAAAGGTCAATCATCCTTTCTGCAATCCGCCCGGCCAGGTGCCTGTTATGCGTCACCGTAATTATCCCCATATTACGTTTCCCCGCCTCCTGCAGAATCGCATTCCAGATCTGTGCCTGAGTAATTACATCCAGCATTGTGCTGATTTCGTCACAGACGAGATAATCCGCGCCGCTCATCAACGCCCGCGCCACGCAGAACCTCTGCAGTTCACCGCCTGACAGTTCCCGCGGAAACCGCTCCAGCCACGCCCGTTCAATCCCAAAAGCCTCCAACACATCCTCCCGAAGCCCGCCGCTTTCTTCCAACACACGTTTCAGTCTCCATCGGGGGTTGAGCGCATGTTCGGGATGCTGGCAGATCAGCTGTACAGGACATACACCTTTTCCCGGCAGCAGCCTGCCATCCAGCAATATCTCCCCCTGGACCGGCTTCAAATATCCCGCCAGAAGCATGGCAAGCGTTGTCTTGCCGTAACCGCTGGGCGCAAGCACAGCCACCCGCTCTCCCCTGCCAATTTTCATGCTGCAGCCCTCCAGAATCCACGGCTGCCTTTTATCATAACGGAAATAAATATTTTTTGCCTCAAGCGCCATAACAGCACCTCACATCGCCGCCCCGAACCTTACGCACCGGCGGTACTTCTGCCACACACTGCGCCGTCCTGTGAGGACAGCGGGGCGCGAACAGACATCCCTTCGATTGCCATCCGCTGCATTATCCTCCGCTGCGCTGCTTCCTGTTGCACCGCCTGCTGCAACACCCTCTGTCGCGCTGCCTGCTGCACCATCCGACATTACGTTATTTTCCACAGAACTGTCCCCTGTTCCGTTATTCCCGATACCCGCAGCATCATTACCGCATGCTGAAAGGCAACTTGCTTTTACGCACAGCTTTTATGCAGTTCGTTAATCACATCCTGAATAAGTTTTCCAAGATTTAAACCGCTTACGCCAACTACAATATTGTCACAATGGTTAACCGGAATTAAGATGCGTTTCGCGCTGCTCTGTGCTACGGCTTTTGCCATCAGCGGCGTAATCTCTCCCAACAGGGCATCTGCGATTACGATTCCGATAGGCCCCACTATCACATCGGCCCTTTTGCTGTTCACCACAACGGCATTTTCTCCTGTCGCTGCTTTATCGGCTCCTGCTTTCAGCATGGCAGATGTAGCCATCACATTTGTCCCCACAGCGGTGACGACAGCATCCGGAATACTTTCTTTGATTGCGGATACCAGCTGCCTCCCGATACCGCCGCCCTGGGCGTCTATGACGAGTATGTTCATACTTACACCTCCTCCGCCCGCCGCAGCGAGCCTGTTCTCCGTACTATTTTAACACCTGAACCCGGCTCCAGGTCAATACCTGTTTTTCAAATTCCGCCACATCATCCGGCAGTAATCACAGGAAAAGAAGAACCTGTCCAAATAAGCTTTCAAGTTCGTTTTTAAAAGCAGAATGCTTCCCCCAAAAAAACTACATATCTGCAGTCAACGACAGATAATTCAGAGTCCCCCGGGGAATATCGGTGCCTTTTTCAAGCAGCGCCACAAGCCCGCGGATGGTATCCTCCGAATCCTCCGCAGTGGCGGACAGGAAGGTGTTGTTGAGTTTCACAGCCAGCACAATCAGGACAATCTCGGCAAGGGCGGCAGGGTATTCGAAATGGATATCCCCGGCGGCGATTCCCTGGTTAATGATTTCGGTCAGGCTGGGTTTCAGTTCGGCAATCAGATGATTCATATATTTCTGGTGCAGGAATGCGGTGTCCTGCGCGCTGGTTCCTGCGCCAGAAGCCGTATTGCTTTGGTTTAAGAAGGCGGAGGAGGAACTGCGGCAGGCTTGCAGGATCATGGCCATGCGGGTAAAAGGCGAAATTTCTGTCTGACTGGCAAGATTTTTCGCTGTTTTTAATGGTGTTTCATAATTTCGCTCTATCAGGGCGTCCAGGATTGCATCTTTTGAGGGGAAGTAGTAATAGATACTTCCCTTTCCTATTTCTGCCTTTTTTGCAATATCACTCACTGAAATGTTCTGTATCGTCCTCTCTTCCAGAAGCTGTTGAAGTGCATCTAAAATTCTGTCAGATTTCTTTTCGTTCGTCATGTCGAACCTCCCTGTGCAAGTATGATGCTTTTCGTTTTTGTTTACAGCAGATTCCGCAAGATGATTTTAGTTTGGACTGCGGCGGAATTTCCGTAACAGCCAGGACCGGCAAATGGACTGTTTCGGTTTTTATTCAAAGTAAGATTTAATTTCCCGAAACTTGCTGCGCAGCAAACTAAGCGAAGCTGAGGCAGATACACTGCTGCCTGCAACGGAAAAATTTATTATTTTGATAATAACATAAACGCGTTTTGGCAACAATTGTGAATAGTGCTACAAATATTTCGGAATTCTATGAACAAATTAGAAAAACAGACAATTGACCATTGGTCGAAAAATATGCTATTGTTATGGCACATCAATTCGACTGGTGGTCGAAAATGAACAGGAAGGCGTGTCCCGATATGCGGGAAGCAGAATGGAGGAAGAATGACATACGCAGATTTTTTTTATGAGATTAAAGGGAAATTTATGGGAGCAGATGTGAGTGATATAAAGGAGCATCTTGCTTATCAGTTCAATATTGAGGACCCGGAAGCCGGAGGGGCCTTTTATGTGGAGGTAAAGGATGGTGAGCTCCATGTGGAGCCTTATGAGTACTATGACAGGGATGCAATGTTCATCTGTGGGCCGGATGTGCTGCGGGGAATTGCCGACGGAGAAATGGACCCGGTGGCCGCTTTTACGGCGCAGAAGCTGCGTGTGGAGGGAAATATCGAGAAAGCGCTGCGTTTGAAGGAAATCATCGAGATGAAAAGAAACACCTTGCAGCAGGAAAAAAGCGTAGCCAGAAAGGCGGCCGACAAGGTAGTGGACACCATGGTCAGGACTGCCGCCAAAAAAGCTGCGGGGAAAGAGAAGAAGCAGAGCAAATAAGGATGGAAACCGGAAATAAGAGAGCAAACGGAAATAACAAAAGGCAGGGTAAATCATGGGCGCTTTGAAAAACATTTTTGTTGCAGCCGGTTTGCTGGCGGCAGCGGGAGTTGGTGAAACCGTATATTTTTACAACAGAACCATGAGGCGGGGAAATGCGAAGACGGACCGGACTGTCAAAATGTCGGGTACGGACTGGGAAAAGTATTTTCCTCTTATGGAAGAGCGAAAAGGGTTTGTGTTGGCGCAGCCCCATCGTGATGTGTATCTTACGGCATTTGACGGATTGAAGCTTCATGCAACATATTTTCCAGGATTGAAGCAGGAGGAAAATCCGGGACAGAGCGGGGGAAGCTTACGGCAGGGAGATGCGGGTCCGCAGGAGGCAGGCCAGAAAGAAAATGCAGGTCAGGCGGAAGGTGCGGCAGGTCAGGCTCCGGTTTCTGACAGTTCTGCAGTACCCGGTGTCAGGAAAGCCGTCATATGCTTTCACGGATATACGGGAGAGGGGCTGAGCAATTACATCGCGTTGGCGGACTATTTCCTGAAGCAGGGATATGCCGTGCTGCTGCCGGATGCCCGGGCCCACGGCGGAAGCGAAGGCGAATACATTGGTTTCGGGTGCCTGGACAGGAAGGATGCTTTGAACTGGATCAACTGGCTGATAAAGGAGTGCGGGGAAGAGGTTTCAGTCCTGCTTCACGGCACATCCATGGGCGGCGCAACGGTGCTGATGACAAGCGGGCTGGAACTTCCGGCAAATGTGAAAGGAATCGTATCCGACTGCGGCTTTACCTCGCCCAAAGAAGTGTTCACACATGTTTTGAATCATATGTATCACTTGCCGGCGTTTCCGGCAATTCAGGGTGCGGATCTGTTGAACCGGAAGCTTGCAGGATACGGAATGGATGAATGCAATGCCAAATACGAAGTGCGGAAGGCCAAAGTGCCAATCCTGTTTATTCACGGTTCGGCGGATACTTTCGTACCATGCAGCATGTGCCATGAGATCTATGATAATTGCGCTTCCCCGAAACGCAAACTGATTATAGAAGGGGCGGCGCATGCGGAGAGCTATTATAAAGATATGGAGGCTTACGAGAAGGCGCTGTCAGAATTTGCGGAAGAAGTGATGCAGGGGAAAACGGCGGACATGTGAGCAGATCAGGGAAACCAGGAGTATGTTTTCGAAGGCAGTGATGCGGGCTGCGGACCGGCCGGGGAAAGGAAGTTAATATGAAGACAAGAAAAGGTTATAAGGCATATCCGTTGACAGTAGCGCAGAAGTTTCATAATTATTATGCGCAGTACAGTCCGGCAAAAGAAATCCTCAATGTGGGCACAAGCCTGACCATAGAGTTTGAATTGAATCTGGAGGAACTGCGGAAAGCCATTTACAAGGCTTATGACAGGTGTGAATCCATGCGGGCAAGGCTTGCCTATGACAGGAAAGAAAAAGAATGGTACCAGTACATCGTTGAAAAGGAAGAACGTGCGATTGAGTTTGTGGATTTTACCGAAAAGAGCATGGAAGAGGCGGAAGACGAGATGACGGCATGGACACGCATTCCTTTTGATAAGGAAGACAGTCCCATGAACAGGGTGGTCATCATTAAGACGCCGGACGGCTTTGAAGGGCTGTTCATCGTGGGGGACCATCGGTTCCTGGATGCCCAGTCACTGATCGGATTTCTAAAGGATGTGATAGAGCTGTACTGCAGCGCGAATTTTGAGGGTATTCCCTATCCGGCGGATATGCGCTCTTACACCGAGCAGATTGAGAGGGATCTGGCATATGAGGCCGGCAGCAGGGCGCAGGCCAGGGACAGGGCTTATTTCCTAAAACAGATTGAAGAATCCGAGCCGATTTATAACGGGATAGAGGGACCGGGGAAACTGGAAGCGGCCAGGGCGGCAACCGGCAATCCGGCACTCAGGGCAGCGCCTACCGGTTCGGACAGCTTTGCCGCGGCAATTGATGTCTTTCATCTGGAAGAGGAGCCCACCAGGCGGCTGATGACATTCTGCGAGCAGCAGCATATCTCACTGCAGTGTCTGCTTATTATGGGGATACGCACCTGCCTGCAGAAACTGAATCACTGCGACGACGTGTCCATGCAGGTTGCATATGCGAGAAGGGCGACTCTTCAGGAGAAAAAGTCGGGAGGTACGCGCATCCACTGCTTCCCCTTCAGGACGAATATTCCTGAGGATAAGACATTTCTGGAGGGAATACACGAAATCAGAGATAAACAGAATGAAGTGTTCCGCTATGTGAATTTCAATCCGGCAGAGTTTCTTTCTTACAGGAGCCAGTTATATAATCCGCCCCGCGGAATGGGGTACGAGACCATATCTCTTACGTACCAGCCTGCAACATTGCGGGAGAAGGGGCTGACGGACCTGGGGAATATCAGATACAAAACCAAAAGGTACTGCAATGGCTATTATTCGGACGGATTGTATCTCACCGTCATGCACAGGCCGGAAGATAACGGGCTGGACTTCAGCTTCGAGCATCAGACTAAGGCCTACAGCAGGGAGCAGTTGGAATATTTCTATTACTATATCTGCAAAGTTATGTTTAAGGGCACGGAGAGACCGAATCTCAGAATCGGCGATATTATTAAATTAGTCTGACAGCCTGCGGGAATGCGGTTGCAATAGAACAGGCTCATGCTGCAGAAAATGTCAGGAGGGCTGCTATCCCATGAGCGTGCAGTGCTCACGGGATAACGGTTAGTTGCGACGTACAAAGTTGTGGGATACAGCGGAAAGGACAGAGTTATGCTTGAACAATTGAAAGATATCATTGTAAATTATGTGGAGGTTAAAAAAGAGGATATCAGGCCCGAGTCACGTTTTATAGAGGATTTGGGATTTACTTCCTTTGACTTTATGAGTATGCTTGGTGAAGTAGAGGACGTACTGGATGTGGAGATTGACCAGGCAGAGGCAGCCAATATCCGGACAGTCCAGGAAGCGGTAGATTATTTATCAAAACTGGCATAGTTTTTAACGCGGAAACCGGAAAAAAGGGATTCCGGAAAACCGCATGATAAGCGGTCTGAAAATTTCGAGAGGATATATTATACCTGACAAAAGCGACGGCGACTGTGGCTGCATGGGGAGGAGCCGGAATAGCAGAGATTGTTTCCGTGGATATCGGAGACGCCTGGAAAGAGAAAATGACGACAGCTTCCATGGCGGAATGTCTGGGAGACAGGGAGGAGAGCGGATATGAACGAATTGCGCAGTACGATTTACGAACTGCTTGTAAAGTCCGAGGAGGCTTACGGCACACGCGATGCCATTCGTTATAAGGTAAAGGATGCCGGAGAGGGCGGCAGGAAAGAGACAAAGGTTCAGACAAAGACATATACGCAGCTGAGAGAGGACAGTGAGCATTTCTCTGCTGCGCTGGCGGAGCTGGGAGAGCAGGGAAAGCATATCGCTATTGTAGGTGCCACATCCTATGGGTGGATTACGGCGTATTACGGCATTGTGAACAGCGGCAGTGTGGCGGTTCCTCTGGATGCGAACCTTCCGGCGGAAGACTTATGTGAGCTGATTGACAGGGCGGATGTAACTACACTTGTTTATGATGAGCCGAAGGCAAGTGTAGCGCAGATGGCAGCAGAGCGGTGCGGAAGGCTGAAGCATTTGATTGCCATGGAGGAAACTGCGGTCTCGGGAGCGCTGTCCATGTGGGAGCTTATTGCGAAAGCACCGGCAGGGATTGGATGTGAGCCGCGCCCGGAGGACCTGGCTACCATCATGTTTACATCGGGTACTACAGGAAAGAGTAAGGGAGTCATGCTGACTCACAGGAATCTGGCGGAAAATGCCACTGCCCTGGACATGGGATATGAGCCGGGAACGGTGCTCATGACAGTACTTCCCATCCATCATGCATACTGCCTGAGCATGGATATCCTCAAGGGAACTTCTGTCGGGGCCGTAATCTGCATCAACGATTCCCTTCTGCGGGTCGCCAGAAATATCAAACTTTTCGAGCCGAATATGATTCTGATGGTGCCGCTGATGGTGGAGACTCTTGCAAAAAAGCTGGAGGAGGCAACCTTCATTCCGGCACCCCTTGTCAAGGCGAAGGTATTCGGAAAACAATTCCACACGATCTGCTGCGGCGGGGCGTATTTAAATCCGGCATACATTGATCTGTTCAAAAAGTACGGAATTACCATCCTGCAGGGTTATGGCATGACGGAGTGCGCGCCTGTCATCAGCACCAACTGCAACAGCGCCAGTAAAGCAGGCTCCATCGGAAAATGCATGCCAAACTGCGAAGTGAAGATTGTGGATGAAGAAATCCGGGTGAAGGGAACCAGCGTCATGCGGGGGTACTATAAGATGCCTGAAGAGACGGCACAGACTCTGGAGGACGGATGGCTGAAGACCGGTGATCTGGGATATGTGGATGAGGACGGCTTCCTGTTCCTCACCGGCCGCAAGAAGAATCTGATTATCACGCCCAACGGCGAGAATGTGTCTCCGGAGGAGATTGAAAATAAACTCGGCGCAAACCGCCTTATACAGGAAGTCCTGGTACGGGACCACGAAGGAGTCATCGAGGCAGAGATTTTTCCTGATCTGGAATATGCATCAAAGAAAAAAATCAAAGATATGCAGGGGGAGCTTCAGTCAATTATTGATGCCTATAATAAGACTGCACCGCTTTACAAGCGCGTCTTCAGCCTGAAGGTGCGGGATGTGGAATTTGAGAAAAACACAACGAAAAAGATAAAGCGGTTTTAAAACGATATAACATATAAACGGATAATAAAAACGAGGCTTCGCAGGAGGCCTCGTTTTTGTTAACAGCGAAAGAGAAACTGTTTCTATCATACGCGCCAGAAGATTGCAGACATGTCCTGACGCCTCACATTTTGTCATAGGATACGACTTTCCTGGGCACATATACGGGAAAGCGCGGCGGCTCGTCAGGACATTTTCCGGACGCCGGCGCTATAATGTGCTCGGAGCCTTAGATTACGTATCCAAGAAAGTCCACGCAATTACCAATGACACTTATATAATAGCCACGAAGGTATGTTCCACGAAGGTATGTGCCATGCTGCGCCAGATTGCTTCCGAATATAAAGGCCTGCCGGTACATCTGATACTTGACAATGCGAGATACCAGAAGTGCGCAGCCGCACAGGAACTCGCCGGAAAGCTTGGCATATCGCCTGAGTACATACCGCCATACAGCCCAAGCCTCAACCTGATTGAGCGCATCTGAAAATTTGTCAAGAGTGGACTGCGCTCAAAATACTATAGTGACTTTGCGGGCTTCCGGAAAAAAATTGACTCCACCATATGCAGCACATCCGGAAGCAATAAAACAAAGATTGACAAGCTGATTGGCAAGGGGATCCAATTATATCATGACATCAGTGCAGTAGCTGGCAACACATTTTCATGCCCGGAAGGAGTAAATAATGCGGCCTAAATGGGCAAATCTATCTACTGCAAATCCAATCGGTGATTAGTATAATTCTCGTAATCCCTGTCATAACGCCTCGTTCCAACCAGGGATTTGTCTTAAATGCGGAATTGAAGAGACTCCTGATAAATGCCACTATTTCATCCCAGAATCCGCCTACACAGGCTTCCTGCATGGGTGTATCATATTTATCTAAGAGGATGATGACCTTCTTTCCATAATAGCGGCACAGATAGTCCGACATCTGGTACAGCGCAGAGGCGGCATCAGAATTGCTGATCTCCAGCTCCAATATCCTGTCGAAACAGGCCCTGTCCATGTCCTCTGCCATATTGCAGAAATATAATTCACACTCAGTTGTCTGCTTTTAGTATAACGACATTACAATGACAATGTGTGCCGTGAAAGCGTTTTCCCTCACACCCCGATCAACGCATCAAACGTCCCCACCACATTCAGCCGCCCGTACCCCCACTCTCTGTTTGGAAACTTCATATCAAAATTCCTGGAAGCCCCCCGGATAAAATAATTCTTAATCTCCCTGCTGGCCACCGACCGGTTGTTCCCCTCCACCACCGCCCACTGCATAAACTGTGCCACGGCCCCTGCGGTAACGGCGGCCGCCAGGGAGCTGCCCGTCTCCCTGCCCCGGATAGTAGATACATTGACACCGGGAGCCGCGAAATCCGGATTCACTACGCCGGTTCTGGTGAATCCTCTGCCGGAGTCAATATAGAAGCTGTTATTTGCGGCATTATAGGTGGACACACTGATGACGTCTTTCGCCATAGCCGGCTCCGTCAGCGTAATATAGGGCGTGGACTCCAGAAACTGCACCGTTCCGTCCATAAACTGCGTGATGGGAAGCCACATGTGAAAGCTTCCGTTGTGGATATCCCCCACAGCCTCCACCTGGAACGTCCATATACCCGGCGTAGGCAGAGAAACCCGCAGCACCACTACTTCCTCTCCCGACGCAGGCTCTACCAGCGTACCGGCTATGGTAATCCTGGTCCGCTCATACACAAAGCTGTAAGTGATGCTGCCCTGTATGCCCAACCGGATAGGCGGAATGGTCTCTCCTCCGGGGGAACGCACCGAAATCGTAAACACATCGGGCACATTCCCCCATAATTCCAGCAGGAATCCCTCCACATTCTCTCCTACCCGCACCTCTACGGGCACACTTCCCGCGCTTCCTGCCCTGCTGGGAGTCTCCATATATCCCTGAAAATGATGTCCCGCATTTCCCTCATTGCCGCCGCACACCACCACGGCCCGGCTGCGTCGGGCGGCAATGGCATCCAGGTAACTGGGAAGGGGCGCGCTTCCCGCATGGTCTCCGTAGTTTGTCCCTATCCCCAGACAGATGATCACCGGCCTGCGGAACTGCCTGGCAAAGCGGTCCGCATACTGTACCCCCAGCATGATGTCCGTCTCCTGATAAGCGGGAACTCCCGGCGGTATCATGTAAAAACTCCGAAGGAATTCTTTTGCCTGTTTCAGCTTTACCACCACAATATCCGCATCCGGCGCCGCCCCCAGGTAACTTACGCCGTTTCCCAGCCTGCTTCCCGCCGCCACTCCCGCCATGGCGCTGCCGTGTCCGATTTCATCCCTGCTCGGCACATAGCTGTACGGATTCTCTGCCTGCAGAGCCCGGTTAATGTCCTCTCTGGTATATTCCGTGCCGTAGTAAAGACCCTCCGGAGGCGTCCCGCTCTGAATCGTCTGGTCCCAGATAGCCAGAATGCGGCTGTTTCCCTCACTGTCCCGAAACGCCGCATTCGTATAATCAATTCCCGTGTCAATAAAGCAAATCACCGCTCCCCGCCCGGTCAGATTCAGCGGCGCCCGCTGTACCTGGGTAATGCCGCTGACGATCAGGCTGTTAGGGTCAAAGCCGCGCTCCATGCCCTCCACCTGCATCAGTCCGTACAGCTTG
Organism: uncultured Acetatifactor sp.; assembly: GCA_910586775.1. Lineage (GTDB taxonomy): Bacteria > Bacillota > Clostridia > Lachnospirales > Lachnospiraceae > Acetatifactor. The sequence goes on from CAJUJN010000001.1 coordinate 28,443, forward strand.
GGCACCCCCTTATAGGTATAGACATAATCGTCCGAATTCGGTATATTTGCCTTATCGATATATACAATATTGTACAGATTGTCTACATTCAGATAACACAAGTCAAACATGTCAGAATCCAGAATCTGCACCGGGAATTCCGTAATCACATCATAATAATCATTGGAAAGGATTTTCTCCCTGCAATCCATATCGGGCTCCCCTTCACGCTGATACAATCATTTTATCATATGCAGCGTTTTTGCCCCTGGTTCCTCTCCGTGTTTCCTTCGTCTTTACGTTTCGCCTCAGTCGCAATTACACCCACGCTTCCTCCGCCACCAGCACCACAGCCGTCCGAGGAGGAACTTTCAGCCTGCTTCCATACTGAAATTCCGTTTCCCCTTCTATGTCTTTGCCGTCCTCATAGTCCACATAGGTATTCACACATACTCTCCACCTCAGATTGTCCGGCAGACTGGGCAGCTGTATCTCCAACGGTTTCCAGTAGGCATTCATTCCATAGAAGACAATATCGTCTTCCGTGTTTTCCTCATTCCGCCCTGCATACATGATGCCGATAAGCCTGCTGGTAAAATTAGTCCTTGCATTCCACGGATAGTCATTATGGATGCTGATATCCGGGAAACCGCAGGCAGCTACTTTGGTAGACTTTCTCAGAATGGCATGCTTTTTCCGGAAGGCAATCATATACCGGAAAAAGTCATGTATCTCACTGTACTCTTCCAGCCTGCTCCAGTCCAGCCATGAGATGTAATTATCCTGGCAGTACGCATTGTTATTGCCGAACTGCGTATTGCAGAACTCATCCCCCGCAAAGAACATGGCCGGTCCCCTGCTGCACATCAGGGTTACAAAAGCATTTTTCACCATGCGGCGGCGCAGCTTTTCAATCTCCGGATCATCTGTCTCACCCTCCACGCCGCAGTTCCAGCTGTTGCCATTGTTATCTCCGTCCGTATTATCCCAACCGTTTTTCTCATTGTGCTTGATATTATAGGAGTACAGGTCATACAGGGTAAAACCGTCATGGCAGGTCAGGAAATTGACGGATGCGCTCTGCCCTCTTTTCAGAGAATCGTACATATCCCTGGAACCGGTTATCCTGGTGATGGCAGCGCCTGCCATGCCCTCGTCCCCCTTCAGGAAACGCCGCAGGTCATCGCGGTATTTTCCGTTCCATTCGGACCACCTGTTGTATGCCGGAAAGTGTCCCACCTGGTAAAGCCCCGCCGCATCCCATGCCTCTGCAATCAGCTTTACCTTCCCCAGAATCGAATCACAGGCGATTTCCTGGAGAATCGGCGGATTCGCCATAGGCTCCCCGTTCTGGTCACGAGCCAGAATGGACGCCAGATCAAACCGGAATCCGTCTACGCGGTATTCCGTTACCCAGTATCTCAGGCAATCGATAATAAAACGGCGGGTCATGGGATGGTTGCAGTTCAGCGCGTTCCCGCATCCGCTGAAATTATAATAATGACCGTCCGGAGTCAGAATATAATATATATTGTTGTCGATACCCTTAAATGAGAAGCTGGGCCCGTCCTCATTTCCCTCCGCCGTATGGTTAAAAACCACGTCCAGAATGACCTCAATCCCATTCTCCTTCAGTTCATAAATCAGCTGCTTCAGTTCATCGCCCTCGTGATTATGCTCCACCACGGAAGAGTATCCTGTATTGGGAGCAAAAAAGCATACCGTATTATATCCCCAGTAATTGTAGAGTTGTACTCCGTCCACAACCCTGGCATTCTCCATCTCATCGAATTCGAAGATGGGCATCAGTTCCACCGCATTAATGCCGAGATCCTTCAAATAAGGAATCTTCTGACGCAGGCCTTCATAGGTTCCCTTTGCAGTCACCCCTGAAGATTCATGTTTTGTAAATCCTCTGACATGCATCTCATAAATAACCAGGTCTTCCAGCGGAAGTTCCAGCTGCCTGAGTTTTCCCCAGTCAAAATTATTTTCGACTACTCTTGCATGATACACAAAGGATTCGCCGTCTTCCGGACGTTCTCCCCAGTTCCTCTGCCCTGTCACCGCCCTTGCATACGGATCCAGCAGAATATTATTTTTATCAAAAAGAAGTCCCTTTTCCTTATTATACGGCCCGTCCAGCTGGAACGCATATTCAAATTCCTCAATCTGCAATCCGAATACCAACATGGAATACGTATTTCCTATGTGGTAAGATTCCGGATATTCAAGCCTTACATAGGGCTCCTTTTCCTGGGGACGAAACAGCAGCAGCGCACAGCTTGTGGCGCCATGGGAATGCACCGTAAAACTGACCCCGTTGGATGCGGCTGTCGCACCATCCCTGTTGTAAAATCCCGGACGAACCTTAAAGCCATTGATCTCGTCCAGAGGCTGTAATTTTATCCCCCTCTGCGGTCTTTGGTGTACACTGTCCATCATCATTCCTCCTAGTCTTAGTTCCTTAATGTGTCCATGGATACATTGCACCCTTGGATGCATTGCACATGGGATGCATTTCACCTGCGGATGTATTACACCTGCAGATGCATTTCACACGGGATGCATTTCACCTGCGGATGCATTTCACATGGGATGCATTGCACCTGAGGATGCATTTCACACGAGATGCATTTCACCTGCGAATACATTGCATCCGTTCAGGAAACGTGCATGAAAGATTCTTCCGACTGCCCGGCAGATGTGTCCCCTCCGGACTCCTCTATCAGTATCTGCTGTTTTTCATTCCGCCATACCTCCCGCATACGCGGCCTTCTTCAGTATTTATACTTCACATATACCCGTGAGCGCATTCATTTGCCGCTTTCCGGCCTGTTAAGGAAGTGTCTACAAATAACCGCTACAAGTTTGCAGCAATTTTTATTGTATTTCCTGGCTTTTTCCTGAACAGATTGTAGCGGTTATTTTCCGACAATTCCTAAGCAGAAGCGCTCACTCGTTATACATTCACGTTGGCAAATGTTATCGGACGCGAGTATAAATTAGATTTGCAGACACTTCCCTTTTACCTTGTCTGTCTAATGAAGGGCAGCCATACATATGCTTACCCGGAACAGATTCATAAATTCCGGCCGCTCCGGGTACAGCGATAAATAAACGCTGCAGGAACAAATATTTCCCACAGCGTCATATTCATCGTATATAACCGGGCATTCCTCACAGCTTCCGTCTTAGTCACTGATTCATATTCTTCTCTATACATGCGACAATATCATTCTGCACAGGAATAACCTTCTTCAGAAGCTCTCTGGCCTCTTCCGGCTGCCCGGTACGCAGCAGACTCAAGATTTCATTGTAGGATTCGTATATAGGGGTAAGTGACAGATTCCCCGATGTCCCCTTGATCGCATGTACTTTTTCAATTGTCTCCGTACAGTCGGAGGCGTCAAAGTCTACGGATACTTCACTTCCCTTTATCATTTTTACAAAGGAACCCAGAAGCCTTGTATACAATTTCTCATTACCCATAACCCGCTTCAGGCCATCATCCACATCCACGCCCAAAGCCCTCAATTCGTCCAGCAAATTCATCCCGACACTCCTCTTTTTCTCTACCTTCTTATCTCTTTCACTGATCATCACGGCAGGCCAACGATTCCCGGAAAGTACCTTTTCAACGGAGCCTTACCGGAATACCCGCTTCGGTGCCTTTTCAACCGGAGCCTTACCGGAATACCCGCTTCGGCGCTTTTCCATCGCCCGAAACACCCTCATGCCAGTCCCGGCACATCATTTCACCGCTCTGCACACAGGCTTTGCCGTCCGCCAAAAAAGCACAGGAACCGCAGTCCCTGTGCCAGGTTTCAGATCAATACTTTCCAAAACCGTCCCCAAGGGAAATTACCTGCTCATTTGCATTTGATACAGAAGCGCTGTATCCTGAAGAACTGCCTCTGGAAGTCACTCCCTGACCGTTGCCCAGATTGTAGATGGAAAGCATCTCACGCATTCTGGACGCCTGGTTGGATAATTCTTCACTGGCTGCCGCACATTCCTCGCTGGTAGCGGAGTTAGTCTGTACTACCTGGGATACCTGAGAAATTGCCTGCTCAATCTGTGCTACCGCTGTAGCCTGATAGTTGGAAGATTCCGCAATGCCATTGATGATATGCTCGCTCTCCTGAACCACTTTTGAGATTTCTTCCATTGCCCTGGCAGTCTGATCCGCAATCTTGGAACCGGCATTCACCTTGTCAATGGAATCCTCAATCAGGGCAGATGTCTCGCTTGCCGCTTCCGCACTCTTGGCTGCCAGACTTCTCACTTCCTCTGCCACTACAGCAAAGCCTTTGCCTGCCTCGCCCGCTCTTGCAGCCTCGACTGCCGCATTCAGTGCAAGGATATTTGTCTGGAACGCAATGTCTTCAATGGTCTTGATAATTTTGGAGATACTCTCGGAAGACTTGTTGATATCTTCCATAGCAGACACCATGTTCTGCATCTGTACATTTCCCTGCTTTACATCGCCGATGGCGCGCATTACCAGACCTGCAGCAGAATTTGCCTGTTCGGCATTCTGCCTTGTCTTGTCGGCAATCTCGTCAATAGAAGCGGTAATCTGCTGGATAGCGCTTGCCTGCTCGGTGGAACCCTGTGCCAGAGCCTGGCTGGCGCTCGCCACCTGAGAAGAACTGACTGTTACCTGGGAGCCTGCATCACTGATGTTGCTCAATGCATTATGGTTATCCTCTACCAGTTTCTTCAGGGAGTTACCCAATAAGTCATCCGCTGATTTGGGATTCACCGTCACCGTCAGATTGCCGTTGGATACTTCTTCGGCAACTTTTGCCTGGTCTTTAATATTTTCAATCACCCTGGTATACTCATCTACCAGATCGCCGAACTCATCGTTATTATACTTCTCCAGATGAATGTCTACACGGCCTACCGCAATATCTTTTGCAGCATTGGAAAGCAGCACCATGGATTTCTGAATCGTCTTGATCAGGTCATAAGCAACAAACAGCGTAATGACAATGGATATAACCAGTGCGGCAATGGAAAAAATCGTTGAGCCTGTGATAGCGGCCTCCTGCTCATGCGCTTCCGCCTGCGCAACCCTGTGCATTGACATCATCCCGAATACTACATTTAACGTGGTCAGTATAATGGGAATACAGAAACCTCCTATCAGTCTTGTCTTAATTGTTAAATTCTTCATTTTTCCATACCTCTCATTCTTCACTCGATACTGCCTGCTCCATATCCGCAGGCTCATCATCATACAACAATTTCTCCGGATCCAGCAGCAGCTTCACGGAATTTCCCACCTTGCCGATTCCGTAGACATACTTGTTATGCCCCTTATCACCGCGCCCTATGGTAGGAGGAGGCAGGATATTTTCTTCCGGGATTTCCACCACCTCGGCAATCTGCTCCACCACCAGTCCCACTGTTGCAGACTTCACATTAATGACAAGAATACATGTCTTGTCATTGTACTCACATACACCCTGATGAAACCGCAGCCTTACATCCACCACGGGGATGATCCTTCCTCTCAGGTTGATCAGTCCTTTGATATACTCCTCCGTCTCGGGAACTCTCGTCACTTCCTGATATTGAATAATCTGCTGCACATATTGAATTTCCAGACCAAAGTATTCCGGGCCGGACTTAAAGATCATGTACTTACCCTTCTGTGTATCACTGTTGTCCGAACCCTTGCCTGCTTCGTCCTGCAGTCCTAACAATCTGTTTGTTTCGTCCATAAGCTTACCGTTCCTTTCCTCAAATTTACTCTACAAGTCCAGGGGCATCCAATATCAGGGCGATACTGCCGTCTCCCAGCTGCGTACAGCCGGACAGGCCCTTGACCTTCTTAATATAAGAAGGAATCGGTTTTACCACAATTTCCTGCTCTCCCACCAGTTTGTCAACCAGAAGGCATACTTTTTTGTCTTCTACCTCCAGGATCAGCATGACGCCATCTTCCACGGATTCCTGATAATCCTCCAGCCCGTACCATCTGCCCAGGCGGATAACGGGATAGCACTCACCGCGGATCATGACAAATTCGTCTCCGTTGGGCTCATGCACCATCATATCCTCTTTCACGCGGATGAACTGCTTGATTACACCGGTCTCCATGACAAAGGAAGAAGTGCCTACTTCCATGACGATACCGTCAATGATGGCAAGCGTCAGCGGAATCTTCAGGCTCATGACACTGCCGAGGCCCGGAGTACTCTCGATTTCCAGCGCGCCGCCGATTGCCTGGATATTCTGCACTACCACGTCCATTCCTACGCCTCGCCCGGAATATTCGGTCACCTGTTCGTTGGTGGAAAATCCCGGAAGTGTAATAAACTGGTATACTTCCTTGTCCGTATAAGCCGCATCCGGCTTGCCGGGATCCAGAATGCCCTGCTTTCTGGCCTTTGCAATGATCTTCTCCCTGTCAAGTCCCGTGCCGTTATCCTCCACGCTGATCCACACCTTGCCGGCTTCGGTCCTGGCGGACAGGGTAACCTTACCCTTCTCTGTCTTGCCCTTTGCCGCGCGGTCTTCGTTGCTCTCAATTCCGTGGTCCACGGAATTTCTCACCAGATGCATGAGCGGGTCGGAAATATGCTCGATAATATTCTTATCCACTTCGGTGTTCTCGCCAACCATCACGAACTCGATATCTTTACCCAGCTTCCTGGACACATCAAACACGATACGGTTCATCTTCTGGAAAGTATTGGTCAGCGGCACCATTCGCATGGACATGATCACGTTCTGCAGGTCAGTGGAAATAGACGCCAGCTGTGCCGCTGCTTTATTAAAGTTGTCAAGATTCAGTCCGGGCACCTTCAGGTCGGAATTCTGCAGTACCACTGACTCGGAGATGACAAGCTCCCCGATCAGATCCATCAGCTGATCCATCTTGCTTACATTGACGCTGATAAAGGAAGCCTTTTCTCCCTTGGGTTTATCCTTCGCAAGCTTCTTCTGCTTTCCGGGCTCCTTGGACTGGATAACGAAGTCACCCGGCGTAATCTTCGGCGCTTCAGGCTTCTTCTCCTCTGTCTTCTCTTTCTGCGCTTCCTCCGCCTTCGCCTCTATTGTCTCCACGCTGGCTTCCAGGTCGATCCGGGGCGCCGGCGCCGCTTCCTGGTCGCCGAAGTCAAAGCCCAGAAGGAACTGATTCGCATCACATTCGTAGACTTCGACCTTTTCGATATCATATCCCACACCGATCAGGTCCCGGACTTCCTGTTCGGTACACTGAGCCTGGAGAAGGATACGGAAGCCTTCCTTGATGATAATCTCGCCGCTCTTCTCGTCCGTAAGGATATCTTCCGGAGAATACAGAATATCCTCGGCAATCTCCTTCAATGCATACACGGTCTTGTACGCATGGACATTTGCCATCTCCGTCTCCGGGAAAAAGGTAATGAAAATCTTGTAAAAACGGCTTGCGGCCGTGGCTACCGGAGCGATATAGAAATGCTTCGGCTCCTCATGCACATTCTCCGGCGGGGCGTTTTCCCCTGTCGGCGCGCCTCCGTTTTTAATCATGTCAAGAAACTTGTCGAGATCCGCAATGATTCCGCTGGCATCCCCGTCCACCGGGTCGCCGCTCCGGATCTTTTCCATCTCGTTGGAGATGAAATCTTCTACTTCCAGCACATGCTCCACCAGTTCCACATGGGGAACATTATCAGGATGTGATTCCCTCAGGTAATAGAATATATCTTCCAGCTTGTGGGATACAGCCGTGATATTGTCGAACATCATGATACCCGAAGAACCCTTGATGGTATGCATGGTCCGGAATATTTCGTTGATGCTGTCTTCATCGAAGCATTCTGCATCCTTCTGTTCCAAAACTGTCTCCTGAAGCTGTTCAAGCAACTGGCCGTTCTCAAACAGATACATATCCAACATGCTTTCGGTATTAAAATCGTCAGCCATGTGTGTCTCCTTTCTTATCTTACATTAAATAAGATTCAGTTTTTTCATTGCCTGCTCAAACCGCTCCTGGTCGATGGGCTTACCGGAATAGATGGTGCATCCCAGTTCAAACGCCATCTTCACATTCTTCTCCTCATTCAAAGCCGTGGTCATAATTACCTTTACAGCTTTGTCTTCAGGAATATTCCTTTGCTTTTCCAGATTCCGGATACCCATAAGAGCCTGATATCCGTCCATGACCGGCATCATGATGTCAAGGCATACCAGATCATACGGTTCGCCGTCCTCCAAAGCCATCATAAACGCGTCCACCGCTTCCATTCCGTCCACGGTGATGTCACATTCACCATACTTGGAGAGAAAGCCGGCCATAAATTTCCTTGTCGCGAAGTCGTCTTCCGCCAATAGAATCTTCATGTTCTTTCTCCTTTACATTTTATTAAGCAATGCATATGTCCTTCCGGCTATATCGGAGAGTTTCTCCTGATATTCAACCGCTCCCAGATCATAAGCAACTTTGGGCATTCCATAAACCACACAGGTGGATTCGTCCTGTCCGATGGTCCTGGCACCGGCTTTCCGCATGGACAAAAGTCCTTTTGCGCCGTCGCCTCCCATTCCTGTCAGTATGATTCCCACTGCCGAGGCACCCGCCGCTTTCGCAACGGATTCAAACAATACTTCCACGGACGGACAATGTCCGTTCACCTTGGGTCCCGGCTTCACTTCCACCTGATAGCCGTCCCCCACCTTCACCAGATGCATATGCCTGTCGCCTCCCGGCGCAATCAGCATATGCCCGGGCATCACCCTGTCTCCGGTCTCCGCTTCCTTCACCCGGATACGGCACTGGTCATTGAGCCGCTTTGCATACATGGCGGTAAAACCGGGCGGCATATGCTGCACGCATACAATCCCCGGAATATCCGTTCCGTAATCCTTGACCACATTGAAGATCGCCTCTGTTCCTCCTGTGGAGGCCCCTATCGCCACCAACAGATTCTTTTTGCTGGAGGACAGATACTGCTGCTCCGTTATCACAGGTCTCTTATAATTACCGATCCTGGCGGCGGACGCGATCTTAATCTTCACCAGAAGCTCATTTCTGATAAAATCTTCCAGCTGCCTGCGGCTCGACACGGCAGGCTTTGCTACAAAATCCACAGCCCCTGCGCTCATTGCGTCAAATACCTTGTCACTCAGAGAACTGATCACCACCACCCGCAGCGGATACTGAGGCATCAGCTTGCGCAGAAATTCAATCCCGTTCATCCTGGGAAGCTCCACATCCAATGTCATGACATCCGGATTGTGCGCCAGTATCGCGTCCCTTGCCTCAAAGGGATCCTTCGCTGTCGCCACCACTCTGATCGCGGGATCCTTACTTAGATTCTGCACCAGAAGCTCCCTGAATACAATGGAATCGTCTACGACTAAAACCTTGATTGGCTGCATATATCAATCCCTTTCTTATTTTCTGAATATCGACGGCTGGATAATCTGAAACGGCGTACTGTTCCTGTCTATGGTCTCCGTGGTCCCTATGAAGAAATATCCCCCGGGTTCCAACGTGTCATACACTTTCTGAACCAGCTCCCGCTTCGTCTTCTCGTCAAAATAGATCATCACGTTTCTCAAAAATATGGTGTGCATCTTTTTCCTGAAGGGAAACGGATCCATCAGATTAAACTGCCGGAAGATAACCTCCTGCTTCAGTTCCGGTGTAACCTGGTACTGAGTCCCGCCTGCCACCGATCTAAAAAAGCGCTTTTTCCATTGGGGAGGAACGCTTTTGAGCTGTTCCGCTGTATAGACCCCCGCCAGAGCCTTCTGAAGCACCTTGGTGGAGATATCCGTGGCCAGAACCTTAGTGTCCCACTGGGACTTCTCCATCCCGAAGAACTCTGCCAGGACCATGGCGATCATATACGGCTCCTCACCGGAGGATGCCGCGCCGCACCAGATCCGCAGATCCTTCCTTGCGGCCTCCTTCTGCTTCAGCCAGGGAAGCACCTCGCTCCTGAAAAAATCAAAATGCTCAAATTCCCGCATAAAATAGGTATGGTTGGTCGTCAGAAAGTTTACCAGCATCTTCTCCTGATTACCGGTGCCGTCATGCTCCACCGCATTCATAAACTCATCGAAACTGTGCCAGCCGCCCCTCTTGATATAGTTCTCCAGCCGTCCGTTTACGATGACCTTCTTCTGGCTCAGGTCAATCCCGTACCGCTGCTTCATGAAAACAGATATCCGTTGAAACTCATCATCCTTAATCACAATTTCTCATACCTCCTGCTGCATATACTCATGAGTATATATTATTACTTCCGGCTGCCCTGCACAACAAAAATATCTTTATAAATATCGGCCGGCAACAGCCTGTAAATAACCCACACGGCCTGCTCAGAAAAGCTGACGCGATATTTTCCGGCATATTTTAAAAATGTCGGGATTAAACTTTATCTCCGCTTCTCTGCCCATGATGTCCAGCGCCTCTTCCCTGCTGTAATTTTTCTTCTCGGTCAGCGCACAGTAGACCTCAACTATGGATACAATCTGCGCCGCCAGCGGAATCTCATTTCCCTTCAGCCCCTTCGGATACCCGCTCCCGTCCCAGTTCTCATGATGGTAATGCGCAATATCCACCGCCGTACTCAGGAAATCATTATAGTCACTGCCCACATGCAAATCTCCCAGAAGCTGAGCTCCTATATCCGTATGCTTCTGTACGGTTTGCCGTTCCTCATCATTCAAAGCCTCTTTCTTTCGAAGCAGCTCCCACGGAACTCCGATATTCCCGATATCACACAGCGGCGCCGCCAGTTCTATGGTGTCAATATAAGCGTCCGAAATCTGTCCCTCAAACAAAGGAGAAAGCTGCATCCCCTGGGCAAGTATGCTGCAGTTTCTGCTCAGCCGCTCGATATGCTCCCTCTTATAACAGGAATTCTGCGCAGCAATGGCCGCAAGCGCATACAGTACATCCTTTTTCTCCTGTTCTATCTGCTTCAGCTGTTCCTTCACGGAAGTCTGAAGCCTCCTGTTGGTTTCCTTCAGTTCCTGATTCGCCTGATAGAGTTTTAAGTGAACTCCGACTCTTGCCTGGACAATCTTCGGCACAAAGGGCTTCGTGATATAATCAGCACCGCCAAGCCCAAGCCCCTTCACCATATCTTCCGTATGGTTGAATGCCGAGATGAAGATAACGGGAATATTCCGGGTCTTCTCACTGCTTTTGAGTATCCGGCACAGTTCATAGCCATCCATTCCCGGCATGGAAATATCGGATAAAACCAATTGCGGAACAGACTCCCCCACCGCTTCCAGCGCTGCTTCTCCGCTTTCCGCCAGGACAGGGCTGCATCCCATCTCCCGAATAATCTCCTCCAGAAGCAGCCTGTTGACTTCCAGGTCATCCACGATCAGGACTTCTGCTGCATTCCGTACACGGTTTTCCATATCTCCACCTCCCTCCGGCTTTTATTGTCTGGCTCAGATATCCCTTTTGATTCGCCTTTCATATCCGGATATGCGATATATCAATTTATACCCACAAACGCAAATAATTGCCGTCTGCACAGTAAACCGCAAGACAAGACACAGACCTTTCACAGTAACTCCCCATGCAACGGGCTGCTCCACCGTGCATGAAAGTCTGGGGGGTTACTGTGGATGCACACAAACCGCAAGAGCATGCGGTTTGGCGCACAGCGGTCTTGCAAAATGAGCAGGGGAGCTCATTTTGGCTGCGCGTTTTCCGCAGGCAAGATTCAAGACTTTCACAGTAACGACTGAACGCATCGGCAATCCAGAACTGAAAGCGGCAAATAAATGCGTTCACGAGAATAAGTCTGCATCACACATACACAGTTTCTGATATTCGTCCATAACCTTGTCATAATTCTCTTTCTGGACTGCCATCTTCAGCCGGAGAATCTGCCGTCTGACATCGGGAGGCGCCCCCTCCGTCAGCTGCCGTATCGTCTCCATGAACATCTCTGCCTTCTCCCAGTTCTCCATCTCCACGCTTAAGACAAGCCTGGACAAGCGCCGCTTCAGAGCCTCCCGGTTCTCCGGCGTACCGTACTCCCGAACTCCCTCCGCTTCCTGTCCGGCATTTTCTTCATGGGCTGCCATCTGTATGAAGACAGCCTTTACATCATCGTGTGCTTTCGGCACTGTCTCCTCTTCAGCCTCCACCCATATGGAAAAGGAAAAATTACTTCCCTTCCCCTTTCTGCTTTCCGTCTCGATCCTGCCGCCCATCAATTCCACAAGCTGCCTGCAGATGCTTAAGCCAAGCCCGGTTCCTCCATATTTTCTGGAGATGGAAGCATCCACCTGGGAGAAGCTTTGGAACAATTTGTCCATATCCTCTTCCCCAATCCCAATCCCGGTGTCGGATACAATGAAAAACAACTCCGCCTTTTCCTCTACCTGTGCCGTCCGAAGCACCTGAACCGCAATCTCTCCCACAGTCGTAAATTTCAATGCATTGGAGAGCAGATTGTTCAGAATCTGCACGATACGCAGTTCATCCCCTATAATATATTCCGGTACCTGAGGCGATACCGTCATGAAGAAATCCAATCCCTTTTCGGTAATCCTGCTGATATGCTGGGCTTTCACATAATCCAGCATACTCCTGAAATGGAAACGGCGCGGCTCCAGAATGAATTTCCCCGCATCCAGCTTCGAAAAATCCAGAATATTATTGATGATCCTGTTCATATCACCGCAGCAGCGCTCAACCAGCTGCAATGTCTTAACCGTCCGCGCATCTGTCACATTATCCAGCAGTTCTCTCACATTGCCCAGAATTCCGTTCACCGGAGTTCTCAGTTCATGCGTCACATTGGCCACAAATTCTGCTTTAAGTCTTGACGCCTGCTGTGCCTCCTCCCGGACCTGGCTGATTTCCCTGCCCAGGTGCTCCCGCTCCAGGATATCATTTGCCATGCAGATATATGTCCCGGGGCAGCCGGCATTTTCCTTTATCCTGGCCTCCACCGGAAAACAGGTAAGGTTCCTGCGGTAGATTACCAGATGCCCGGTCCCATCCCCAAACGGAAAAGCCGATTCAAAACCGTCCTCTGTCCTTCTGAATATATTTGGAAAGAGCGTACTGATATGCTGATTTTTCAACTCATCATACCCCAGTTTGCTCCGCGCCGCCGCATTTGCATACAAAATCTCTCCTGCCCTGTCGAACATGAAGAACATCTCCAGCGCATCCTCCATGGGAAATATGCAGTTTTCACCCTCTCCCATACGCTTTCCTCCACGATTCATTAGAAAAGGCAGCAAAACCCGGTCCCTTCTTTGCTGCCTGCTCCTATCACGAAAATTCGAATACTCCAATCACCTTATTAATATTGAAGAAATCCTCCTTGGCAAGTTCGAAACACTTCAGAATATCCGGGGAAAACTGGCCGCATTCACCATTCATAATCATCTCAAATGCCTTCTCATTCGTAAATGAGCTCTTGTATACCCTGGGGCTGACCAATGCATCATAGACATCCGCTACGGCGACAATCTGCGCGCTGAGCGGAATTGCATCCCCCGCCAGATGGTCCGGATATCCTCTTCCGTCCCACCTTTCATGATGATGGCGGCAAATTTCATAACAGTAGCGGTAAAACTCGTTTGTTCGGTTCCTGTAGAGTTTCTCCAGCATATCGCACCCGATGGTGGTATGCGTCTTCATAATCTCGAATTCCTCATTGGTCAGACGCCCCGGTTTCAGAAGAATAGTATCGGAAATCCCTATCTTGCCTATGTCATGCAGAACCGAAGCCCTGGAAATCCCATCCACCTGAACGTCTGTCAGGCTGTACTGGGGAAAATGCTCCTTCAGGCAGGTCGCCATAATCCTGGTATAGAACTTGATGCGCTTGGTATGGTCCCCTGTTTCCGCGCTTCTGGATTCCACTACGGAACTGAGCGCATCAATCATAAATTCGTTGGCCTCGCGGATTTCCTTCTCCTGGGCGCGGATTGCTATTTCCTGTTCCTCCAGGCGCATTTCCATGTTGCGCTTGTTCTGGTACAGTTCAATGATATTGCTGCTTCTGCGTTTAACGATATGGGGGTAGAAAGGCTTATGAATCACATCGGCAACCCCGAATGAGTATGCCCTGTCCTCACTGTCCTGAATCGTCTCACCTGTAATCAGAATAACGGGAATCTCCTTCAGAAGCCCCTTCTGTTCCATATACTCCAACACCGTGAAACCATCCATGACCGGCATGACGATATCCAGCAAAATCAGCACGATATCATGGCCTTCCTCAATCTTCTGAACCGCTTCCTGACCGTTCTCCGCCTCTATCAGCTCATAAGCCTCCTGCTCGTCATGAAACATTTCCGCAAGTAACGCACGATTTATGTATTCATCGTCTACAATTAAGATCTGTTGCTTTTCCATTTCACCACCATTACTCTTCACGTATTTATTTCAGAATTATGATACCACTTTCCTTTATAAATGTCAATTCACTTCCCGCTTTCAATATTGACAAAATAAGGTTGGGGCGGTAATATATTGTTACCGTTTTTGTTGTTTCAGGCTCTTTATCCGCATGAAAAGAAAGAGGAATGACTACATGCTTGTTAAGGACAGGAAATTTTACCTGCAAACCGGATTTTTTATGTTGCTGTTTGTGGCTTATCTGGCAGTCACTTTGCTGCTGTTTCATCGCCAGACAGTGTGCTATGCCGGAAGGTATATTTCTGATATTACCGATTACCTTTCCACAATACAGGGAATAGAAGTGGTATATAAATTCCCGTACCCTGTTCTGTTCCGGACAGGGAGTTTTTTTATGCGCTTTACCACCCCGGCACATGCGTTGGCTTTTGCCGCAACGCTGCTGAACGGGCTTTCCGTTCTTGTCCTGAAATGGTATATGGATTCTTTTCTGGACGTGCGCAGCCACCCCGGCAGGAGCTGGCTGTCCACTCTGCTCACCTTCTCCCTGCTTTTTGTCTCCATGCTCTATCCCGTGTCCTATCTCGGGCATTATAACGAGCCAGGGGAGAATTATCTGTACCGGTACAGGGGGACTTTTACTCCGAATCCCTACCACAATGCCACTTATCTTGCGGCGCGTCCCTTTTCCATTCCCGCCTTTTTTCTTTTCACGGATATCCTGGGATTTTACGAAAAGGAAGACAAGTGGCTTCACCCCAAATATCTGCTGTTTTCCGTTTCTCTGTTTATGACGACCATGGCAAAGCCCAGTTTTACATTTATATTATGTGCCGTGGCGGGTATCATCATGCTTTACAGGCTGATTGCAGGGCGTTTTCAGGGGATAAAAGCCTTTTTTCAGATGGGAATCTACTTTATTCCCACTTTTCTGGTATTGATCTATCAGTTCGTCGTGGTGTTTGAGCCGGAAAACACGGAAGCAGGTATCGGCTTTGCATTTTTGAAGGCCTGGTCCACGGCCTCCGGAAATATTCCGCTGTCCATCCTCTTAGCGACAGCCTTTCCGCTGACTGTACTTCTGCTTCGGGGAAAAGAAAAGGATTTATTGGCTCTGCTTCGTTTTGCATGGCAGTTTCTTCTGCTTGGGCTCCTGACGCTGCTCTTTTTATACGAAAAAGGAATCCGCATGCCCCATCTTAATTTTGCCTGGGGGTATATGTACGGACTTTTCTTCTCCTACACGGTGAGCCTGCTCTGCCTGGCCAGAGCCACCTTAAGCCGCAGCCAGCCGCGGTGGAAGCTGCTCCTGCAGTGGGGCGTTTATGCCGCGCATATGATATGCGGACTGGATTATTTCAGTGTTCTTCTCAGAGGCGGCCTGTATCTGTAACCCCTAAAATGCCGGAAGTACATCATAATAAATAATGACTTTACCCTTTAGAACCGTCGCCCGGCGACTGAATTAAGGAGACGAATGAAATCATTTTTGCAAGGAAAGAAGCCCGCGGGCTTTCTGAATCGATCACTCATATGGCTGGACGGCGCACCCCTGTGGTGGATTGGATTTCCGCTTATGGCCATCCTGTTTTCTCCATATCTCGTACTGCGGCAGGGCAGTGTATTTCCCATCCACGACCAACTGGACGAAACTCTCCTGACCTATGTACTGAACGCCAGACACCTGTTTGACGGTACTTCTGTCTTCCCGGAGATACTGGGCGGCATCGGCAAAAGCGGAATGCAGCCCTCAGCCGTCCTGTTCATCCCTTTATATGCTCTGTTTTCCCCGCTGACCGCCTTTCTGATACAGTATCTGGCCGTCTGTGCCAGCGGCTTCTGGGGTATGTATGGCAGTGTGAAAAAGCTTTCCGGAAGCAGTATCCTTGCCCTGGCCATGGCAGGTGCTTTTTGCATGCTTCCCGTCCAGCCCATATACGGTTTGTCGATAATGGGAGTCCCCCTTCTGCTCTGTGCCTTTCTGCTGCTGTCTGAGAAAAAACATGTAGCGGCGGCCTACAGTATGATTGTTTTTTTCGGGCTTACCACCCATCTCGTCCTGATCGGATATGCAGTGCTGAGCTTCTGGCTTCTGGATATTCTGATCCGCCTCATCCAGAAGCGCCATAATTTTCATGTGTACTGCGGCTTTGGCGCACTGACGGCAGTGTACATCATTGTCAATTACAGGCTTTTCACGGAACTGCTTCTGGGCCGCAGCAACTATGCAAGCCACAGGGATGAACTTGTAAACGCATCTGCGCCTTTCCTGGAGACGGCAAAGGATGTCTTTCTGCACGGTGCCCAGCATGCGGAGCCGCTGCACGATTACCTTATCCTGCCCATCGTAATACTGCTGGCAGGAGAGGGTATATACTGTCTGAGCATGAAGAAAAAAGGTAAACTGGAAACGCAGCTTCAAAAAACATACCTGTTGGCGCTTGGCGGCATGGCAGCGCTGATTGGGATTGCACTGTTTTATGCCTTCTGCAAATCCCGGCCGACAGTGGATTTTAAAAATTCCGTAAATGGTTTTCTGCGTTACTTTCAGGCGGAACGGTTCTACTGGCTGTACCCGTCACTGTGGTATCTGGAATTTGCCCTTGTATTCGCTTTCCTCTGGAAAATGCATAAAACGGCCCTCTGGTACAAAACGGCGGCGCTGGTGCTGGTACTCCTTCCCACCATAAATCTGATCAAAGTAAATTCCAGTTTTTACATGAACGTAAATCAGATCAATAACGGCAGCGGCATCACCGGTTATATATCGTGGGAAAGTTTTTACGCCGAAGATCTGATGGAACAGCTGGAAAACGCTATCGGAAAGGAAATGTCCACTTACCGCATTGCCCACCTGGGAATAAGCCCGGCCCCCGCCCTGATGCACGGCTTCTACACGGCGGACGGGTATTCCAATAATTACCCTTTGGAATATAAGCATCGGTTCAGACAGGTTATCGCAGGCGAGCTTGCCCGAAATGAAGAAGCCTGTGCATATTTCGACTGCTGGGGAAGCAGATGTTATCTGTTCAACAGTGTGACAGGCACCTACTGGATGCTGCAGAAGGGCAGCGGCGTACAATACGAAAATCTGCAATTTGACCTGGATGCGCTGAAAGGCCTGGGCTGTGAATACATTTTTTCAGGCGGACAAATCACGGATGCAGAAGAGATGGGACTTACCTTTTTGGGCTATTTCGAAACAGAGGACAGTTATTGGGGGATTTGGCTGTATGAGCTGTCTGTCTCGCAAAATGAGCAGGGGAAGCAGGTTTGACGCACGGCCGTCTTGCCGAATAAGCAGGAAAGCTTATTCGCACTGCACGGTTTCCGCAGGCGTTAGGCGGGATTTTCGCGCAAATTGCGCACGAAAACACCTCGCGGTGTCACCTGTGAACAGTAATCCGCAGACAAGCTCCGGAACTGTCATAATAAATCAGCACCTTGATTTTTAGAGCAGAAAACAGTATAATGGAACGAAATAAAGAAAAATCAATACCTCACAGAATTTCTGAACAGGAGGTGAGCCATGAAAAATCCCATTTCCGATATTCCCGATATAGATTCCCTGCAGGAGCTGACAGATGCCATATCCGTCGTCATGATGGTGGGTCTCAGCATCATAACGCCTTCCGGAAAGCTGCTTGTCCGCGACAACCGCTACGGCTGTTTTTATCGTGAAATCTTCAGGGCATCCCCCGCTGCCGATACCGCTTACAGGCAATTTATCTCTGAGTTTTGTGCCAGTAAGGAGCCCGCTTTCAGCATACGTCTCTGTCCTGTGACAGGACTGACAGATGCCCTGATTAATCTCACTCTGGACGAAGTTCCTGTAGCCGCCCTGTTGCTGGAGGGAATCCGCCTGGCGGAGGACAATATCAGTGATGACAGATATCGTGAGATCGCCCGTTCTCTCCGGATAGACGAAAACACTTATCTGAAGGGCGTTCATGAACTGCCTTTGATCAACGCGGAACATTTAAACCATATATTGCACCTGATTTCCCTGGGTTCCAGGCACCTCTACAGGTTAGCCATCGCCAACCTGAGTCTGAAGTCTACTGTCAATTCTCTGGAAGACCAGGAATCTCTGTATCTTCAGGAGAAAAATGTCCTGGAAGAGCTTGCGGAGAGAGACTCCATGACCGGGCTGTACAATCGGAGAAAATTTGAGGAGATTCTTTCCTGCTATTCCCGGCAGAGCGACCGGACTATCTGTATGATATCGGCGGATGCCAATTTCCTGAAACTGACCAATGACATCTTCGGCCACGAAGCGGGTGACATGCTTCTGCAGGCCATTGCCAAAATCATGAGCGACCTGGCCAAAAGTGACTGGCTGGTGGCAAGGTGCGGCGGAGATGAGTTCCGTGTCATACTTCCCGATACCACACTGGAAACCGCCCTTGATTACTGCAGGCGTGTAGCGCGCAACTGCAGTCAGGACAAGAGCCTCACTCTGCCCCTGTCTGTAGCCCTGGGAGCCGCCGAGTGGAACAGTGCGGCCGAAACTCTGCAGGACTGCTTCTCCAGAGCGGATGTAAAAATGTACCAGAACAAGACTGCACTGAAGCATGAGCTGCGTATTCCCAACTATATCATGGAGCGATTGTATGACCGCCAGATTCTGAATAAAGAGGTGGTGGAAAGTACTTCGGGGCTTACCTGTGCATTTGCGCAGTACCTGAAATTTTCTGAGGAGCAGGCCAGGGAAATCAGCCTTGCCTCCCACTATCAGGATATTGGCATGGCCAAGCTGCCTGAAGCCTTCGTCATCCGCGGCCAGTCCAGAACGGAAGAAGAGACCAGCCAGGTTCATATGCATGTGTCCCATAGCTATACCATGGCAAGACAGTTTGATGAGCTCTACAAAATTGCGGATATCATCCATTGCTCCCATGAAAACTGGGACGGC
Source organism: uncultured Acetatifactor sp. (assembly GCA_910586775.1). Classification (GTDB taxonomy): domain Bacteria; phylum Bacillota; class Clostridia; order Lachnospirales; family Lachnospiraceae; genus Acetatifactor. The sequence continues at coordinate 47,696 of CAJUJN010000001.1, forward strand.
AGCGGCTATCCCAACAATCTGAAAGAAAACGGCATTCCCATTGAATCCAGGCTCATCCGTCTCACCAGCGATTACGTGCGCCGTACCCATCCGACAGTCAGGGGCGGATACCATACAGTGGAGGAAACCATGCAGAAGCTGCGGGAAGAAAGCGGCAGGATTTACGATCCGGAGCTCACTTCTCAATTTCTTCAGTATTTACAGGAACATTCTACATAACAAAGTCAGCTGTATACAATGCGCCAAAAGAGGCAGTCTCCGCTAACCGGAACCGCCTCTTTTTTACCGCCTTCGTCAGGCCTTATTCGCTTTTCTTCAGATCTTTCAATGCGGAAGTAATCTTAATGGGATTGCCGTACCGCAAAGTACCCATGCGGTAAATCTTCGCGCCCAGGATTCCTGTCCCGATGATGGATAATACCAGAATCAGGAATGACACCACGACTTCCCAGGGTGCCACCGTTCCCATGGCAATGCGGGCAAACATGGTACTGTAAGAACTGACCGGCAGAAAAGAGAGAATTTTAATAATTTCTCCGTCCACATTCATCAGCTGGAACAATGAAAAGAAATACACTGCCATGATCACTACCATCAGGCCGGAAACGCTTTTGCTGATATCCTCTGTCTTGCTGACCAACGCTCCCATGGCACCATAGAGGAACCCGTAAAACAGATATCCCCCAAGCCCGAAGAAAGCAAATGCAATCAGGACCTCTCCCGGAACATGCAGAAACATATCCAGCTGACCGCCCCACTGCTCCCTGTTGAACTGATAGGAGAGCAGAACCGCCCCCAGCAGCACTCCCATCTGGAAGATTCCCCCGATAGCGCCGGCTATCACCTTTCCGAACAGCAGGCTGTTAGGGGAAGTACTGGTCACAAGCACTTCTATTGCCCGGTTGCTCTTCTCATTGGTGACGGATACCGCGATCATCTGTCCGTAATATACGATGAGCATGAACACGATGATAATCAGCGCGTAGCAATACCAGTAATTACTCTCGGTATCCTTATTCAGCACCATCTCCGTCACCGTGACAGGAACATCATACATGGCTGCGACTTCCTCCAGGTCCCAACCGGAGTTCTCACAATAATCCATGCGGTAGAACTGTTTCATTGCCTGATCAAAAACAGAGGTATTTCTGTCCCTCATTGCCTTATTGAAGACATAATATTCGTACTCTGCCGCCCCTGTCACTACAAAACCGGCTTCCGCTTCCTGTGTCTCCACAGCCGCCCTGACTTCTGCCTCGTCTGCCGCCGCTCTCCACTCACTCTTCGGGAACATCTGCGCCAGAATCTCCGGCCGTACCACACCTGCTTTATCCAGATACAGGAACACGGTCTGCTCCCCTTCTGTTTCGCTCCCCTCCGCTTCACCGTTACCCGCTACCTGTACGCCGGTGAAATCAGACATATCTACGAAACGTGGCAAAAAGAGCAGTGCGGCTCCCAACACCGCCAACAATATTGTCAGCATCATAAAAATCTTATTTGTGAAATATTCCCTTAATTCATAGCGCAATACAATTAAAAATTTTTTCATGCTTCATCACCCACCTTGCTCACAAAAATATCGTTCAGGGACGGTTCATACCGGCCGAAACGCTCCACTTCCACATCAGACCTGACCATCAGCTCCATAAACCGGTTCCTGTCCATGTTTTCTTTCAGCTCCAGTATCAGAAATTCCTTCTTTCTTCCGGAGATGCTCACATACGCATCCCACTCCCGCTCCGTCTTCTCTGCCAGCTGGTCCAAAGTGTAGTTCTCTGCGGCCAGCATCAGACGGTTCCTGCCATAGTCCTTCTTGATCTCTTTCAGTTCCCCTGCCATCACTACCTGGCCATGGTCTATTACGGCAATGTGGTCGCAGAATTCTTCTACATAACTCATCTGGTGGCTGGAGAAGATCACCAGCCTGCTATCCTGAATCAGCTCGCTCACCACATCCTTCAGTATCTGGGAATTCACCGGGTCCAGGCCGCTGAAAGGCTCGTCCAGAATCACAATCTCCGGATTGCACACCAGCGTCGCCGCAAGCTGCACCTTCTGCTGATTTCCCTTGGAAAGCGTCTCAAGCTTCCGGACGGCGTACTCATCCACCTCCAGCCTTTTCAGCCACTTTCCAGCGCTTTCCTTTGCTTCCTTCGCTTTCATTCCCCGCAGGCATGCCAGATAGACCATCTGGTCCAGCACTGTCCTTTTAGGATACAGGCCCCGCTCCTCCGGCAGATAGCCGATCTGATGTTTTGACGGGGCAAATTTCTTTCCATCCAACAGAATTTCCCCGCTGTTTGCGCGAAACACATCCATCAGAATGCGGATCGTGGTCGTCTTGCCCGCACCGTTCCTGCCCAGCAGACCCAATGCCTTTCCGCTCTCCACTGCGAAACTGATGCCGTGGAGCACTTCCTTTTCTCCGAAAGTTTTTCGGATATCTTTTACTTCCAGTTTCATTCTCTTCCTCCTCGCTTATACACCGCATTCTCATCTTTTGTACAGAAAAACTTCCCCATTTCTCACCTTACCCCACACCGCTTCCTCTGTACCCGCGGAAGCACGGTAAGGACAAATCCCTTTTTCTCAGCAACTTTCTTAAACCATTTTCCTGTCCGGTATCTTCTATACGGTAAATACCCCCCCTGCCAGCATTTTTTGTCCGTCTGCCAGCTGTTGTTCCAGACGCCTGGTCTCTTCCTGCAGCAACTCCATGCCGTCTCCCGTAATCCGGTAGGTTTTCTTATCGGCTCCGGGCACCGTCACAATGACACCGTCTGCAGTCAGGCGCCCCACCATGGTGTAGAGTGTGCCGGTTCCCAGCGTTATCCTGCCTTTTGTCAGGCTGTTGACATATTGTATGATGGCATATCCATGCCTGGGCTGGATGACTGCCAGAAGCGTATAGTAAATCGTCTCGGTCATGGGTAGGTATTTTTTTCGCAGCGCATCATGCAATTGGCTCGCTCCTTTCTGTCTCCTCTCGATATGTCTTTCATCAACATGTCGAGCATCGACATGTTGAGGTTAGTTATAAGATAGCACGGATTCTCTGCGTTGTCAAGGGGAAATAAAAAACAGAATGAGGCTGTCGGTAAACAACTGCATTCCCACAATATGTATTGTGAACAAATGCCCTTTCCCGACAGCCCCACTTCAAAATACTGCCTTCGCCCGGCATATTTACCCCACGTCGAACAGGCTGCAATCCAGCAATATATACTCGTTAATGAAAGCTTCAGTCGTGTCTCTCATCCGCACTCTCAAAGGTCTCACAAAACCTGGCCGAAAAAGACGGTCCCTCCCCCGCAATATAAAAATGGGAGGTATCCCCGAAAGCCCCCATCCGGAAGGAAGCCTTCCCCTGTCTGCGCTCTTCTGTGACTACCGTAGTCACCGAGGCCGGCGCCGCGCAGGTATGATGCCACAGCACCATGGGCGATACATTCATCAGACGGCTCAGCAGCACACACTCCAGCCCGAAATGACAGAAAAATACAATGGTATCCTTATTGGGCCTCTCCGCCTTGTAATATTCGCCGTCTCTGACATATCCATGATTTGCCAGTACCGCATCAAAATTTCGAATAACCGTTTCGTATTCTTTTTCCACGTTTCCTTCGCGCATCACTTCCGTATCTGCCCATCCGTCCCGCCGGAAATAGGCCTGTTCCTTCGTCCAGTCCTCAGGCAGCCAGTCCCAGGCCAGTGTCTTCCTCACCCCAATGGCATCGGGCCTGTTGATCCGGGGCCAGAATTCCTGAAGCCAGTCGCACACAACGGCTTCTCTGTTCATTTTCTTTAAGGTGAGCGACGCAGTATCCTTCGCCCGTCCCAGAGGCGATACATAGAATGCCGCCACATCCAGTTTGGAAATCCTGTCGGCAAGAAGCGCCGCCTCCCGCCAGCCCTTTTCTGTCAGGGAATCCTTCTCGTAATCCGGATCCCCATGCCTTATAATCAGCAGTCGCATATCCTTTTCCTCCGTAACTTCTTTGCTTTTTCGCTTAAAAGCTTTATCTTCCCTTTTTCGGCCCGGCACAATTTCCTTTTTCCTCCCAAAGGCCGATACCGTATCGCCTTCTCTTTCTCTCACCCGGCAGCATGGCGCTTTACGCAATTCCCCGCTTCCGTTTTACACTGCTTTCGCTACCGCCTGCCACTGCCGCCCCGCCCTACACCGCCACATCCAGAACCATCATCAGCACAAAGCCCACAGCCATTCCCACTGTACCGGCTTTGCCGCCCCCTTCGGTACAGGCTTCCGGAATCAGTTCGTCCGTCACCACATACAGCATCGCTCCTGCCGCAAAAGCCAGAAGATAAGGCAGAACAGGCACCACCTGCTCCGCCAGCAATATGGTGACAAAAGCTCCTGCCGGCTCCACCACACCTGACAAAACACCGTACCAGAATGCCTTCGGCCGGGAAACCCCCACATTCCGAAGCGGCATGGATATGATTGCTCCTTCCGGGAGGTTCTGGATGGCAATCCCCACTGAAAGCAGCATCGCCCCTGCCATGGTAATACCCGTATTTTCCGTCATGGCTCCCGCAAGGGCTACCCCCACTGCCATGCCTTCCGGCAGATTATGAAGCGCTACCGCCAGCACCAGCATGGACACTTTGCGGCTTTCATCTGTTGTTCTATTTTCCGGGGCGTCTTTTTCCAGGGGTGCAATGCCGTCCTGCACTTTATGTTCTCTCCGGGCCAAGGGAACCAGTCTGCCAAGCAGCAGCAGAAAACCCACACCCAGCAAAAAACCGGATGCTGCAGGCAGCCACGCAATCCTCTGCTGTTCCTCTGCCATCTCTATGGCCGGAATCAGAAGAGACCACACCGATGCCGCTATCATAACGCCGGCGGCAAAGCCCAACATCAGGCGCTCCGGCATCCGGTTCATTTTCTTTTTCAGGAAAAGCACCATGGCTGCGCCCAGGGATGTACCCAGAAAGGGGATCATTACAATTGAAACTTCTTCCATATCTGCTCCCATCCGTCCGCTCAGTCAGGCCGGTAATCCCATACGCAGTCCGCCCTTCTTCGCGGTACACATACAATCGTCACAGTCCGCTCTGCCCACAGCGGAAATGTAAAAAACATCGTCCAGGGCAGAACGCGGCGGAAAGCTCGTTCAACGTACCTTCCGCCGCTCTGAATAATAGTATGTGGCTACGCATGTATAAAATGTCAGATTCAGATATAGAATCAGCTTAGAAAATTATAAGCTTTTTTCATGATATACGCAAGACTGACTTTTGAGGAAATGCATTGCAGGACGCACTCATACTTTCACCTTCAGGCAGCGTATTGCGTTCAGCACTGCCAGCACCATGACACCCACATCCGCGAATATGGCTATCCACATATTCGCAATGCCGAAAGCCCCCAGCACCAGGCAGATTGCCTTGACAGCAAGGGCAAATATAATATTTTCATAGACGATGCGGAGGCATTTTCCGGATATCCGCATGGCCAGCGCCAGCTTCATGGGATTGTCGTCCATCAGCACTATGTCAGCCGCCTCGATGGCCGCGTCTGAACCAAGGGCTCCCATAGCCACGCCGATATCCGCCCTGGATAGCACGGGCGCGTCATTGATGCCGTCACCCACAAAAGCCAGTTTCTCCTTATTTCCCTTCTGAGCCAGCAATTTTTCCACTGCGTTTACCTTATCCCCGGGAAGCAGCTCGCTTCTGAACTCATCTACCCCCAACAGTCCGGCTACATGCGCTGCCGTCTTTTTGCCGTCGCCTGTCAGCATGACTGTCTTTTTGACGCCTGCTGCCTTCAATGCCGCGATTGCTTCCGCTGACTGTTCTTTTACCACATCGGAAATAAGGATATATCCGGCATAGGCGCCGTCCACAGCCATGTGGATTACCGTCCCTACTCCCACATTTTCTTCTGGCGTAATTCCCAGACGGCCCATCAGCCTGAAGTTTCCGGCAGCTACAGTATGGTTATTGACCGAAGCGGTCACACCATGCCCTCCGATTTCCTCCACATTACTGACTTTTGCCTTGTCGATTTCCTGTCCGTACGCTTCCTTCAGACTCTTGCTGATGGGGTGGTTGGAGTAGCTTTCCACATAGGCGGCAAGCTCCAACAGGATATTTTCTGCCGCTTTCTGTTCTGTATTGCAGAAGCCCTCACTCGTTATACATTCAGGTTGACAAACATTCTGGAAGGTGCGTATAAATTCAGGAACCGCATGAACCTCCGTCACCTGAAAAACACCTTTCGTCAAAGTACCCGTCTTGTCAAACACCACATATTTTGTCTGTGCCAGCGCCTCCAGGTAATTGGAACCCTTCACCAGGATGCCGCAGGCCGATGCCCCGCCGATGCCCCCGAAAAAGCTTAATGGAATGGATATCACCAACGCACAGGGGCAGCTGATAACCAGGAACGTCAGCGCCCTGATGATCCAGGTACTCCACCCTGCCGGGTTGCCCATCATCAGATTTATCACACAAGGAATGATAGCCAGCGCCAGCGCGCTGTAACAGACCGCCGGTGTATAATACCTGGCAAATTTCGTGATAAAGTTCTCCGTCCGCGCCTTCTTCATGCTGGAATTCTCCACCAGATCCAGAATTTTTGACACGGTTGATTCCCCGAATTCTTTTGTCGTCCGAATCCGCAGAAGACCGGAAATATTCACGCAGCCGCTGATAACCTCCTCCCCCACGCCCACTTCCCTGGGCACGCTCTCCCCGGTGAGTGCGCTGGTGTTCAATGTGGAATTTCCTTCCGTCACCACGCCGTCGATGGGAATCTTCTCTCCCGGCTGCACCAGAATCACGGTACCCGGCTCCACATCGTCCGGGTCCACCTGCTCTACATTACCGGTTTCATCCTCGATATTGGCGTAATCGGGACGGATATCCATCAGCGCACTGATATTCCGGCGGCTCTTCCCCACAGCCACTGCCTGGAACAGTTCACCGATCTGATAAAACAGCATAACCGCCACACCCTCGGCAAATTCACCCTCCATGCCGTTTGCTTCGTTGTATACCCCTAAGAGCATGGCCCCCACAGTGGCAACTGCCATCAGGAAATTCTCGTCAAAAACTTCCCCATGGAGAATGCCCAACGCCGCCTTCCGCAGGATGTCGCAACCGATAATAATGTAGGGAATCAGGTACAGGGCAAATTTCAGGTATCCCTCCACCGGCACAAAAGCAAGCGCAACCATCAATATGGCTGCTACAATGATACGGTATAATACTTTTTTCTGCTTCTTTGTCATATATGCACTCCTTATCTCTTTATGATAGTTGTGATGCTTTCCATCCAGGTACTGTATGGCAAAAGTTCTCACGCATAAACATATGAACCATTGTTCACATGTTTATATTACCACAGTTTCCGAAAATGTCAACATGTGAATTGAATTTTCCCAAAATCCATTTTCCCTGTTTTCAGGCACTTAACAGTGAAATCCGAAGCAATTCCCGTAATTTGTTCAGGCAAAAGGCCGGCTCAGGAACATCTGCGGAAAAGGACTTGGGCCCGAAAAAGGGGACCGCCAAAGCGGTCCCTCACGAAAAACCTGATATAACTCCAGACAAAATATGCGGCTGTCAGTCTAAAAAAATTTCACAGTCATCCTCCACTTTCTTACATGCCTTGCGCACAGCCTGCATGACTTCCTTCTCCTCCGCTCCCTCGGCAAACTCCACCTTCATTTTCTGGGTCATAAAGCTTACTGTCGCTCCCTGGACTCCTTCCACCTTCTTCGCTGCTTCCTCCATTTTCAGAGCACAGTTTGCGCAGTCAACTTCAATCCTGTACGTTTTCTTCATAGTCAGCCTCCTTGTATCCTTTTCAATTTATATTCACGGTCGAAAACATTTGCCAGACAAAATGTATACCAAAGTCACTGTCGTGACAGCACCTTTAAGACCGTCAGCCATATTCCCGCCAGATCAGACTGGTATATTCCGGCGGTCTTGAGTATGGCGTTCATATGAATTATTGTTCATATGTTTATATTACCATAGAATCTGTAATTGTCAATAGGGAACTGAAAATTTCCATCAAAAAGCTTTCCTTTTACATCCAAATGCGAGATAATGCTATAGGAAGCAAATATACTTTTGCATTCGGTTGGATTTTGCGGGAGGGTTGCTGTGAAATTTATAAAGATTTTCGTTTCTTATATGATTAAGTACCTGTTGGGGTTTCTTTTGATCTTTGTGACAAATATCGTGATGTTCTATGTCGCACGAAGCAGTGTCGAAAGCTATATTATTAAGCAGGTCGAAACGCAGATTGAGGATGGAATCCAGACAGTTGAGAATACTGTCGAGAAGATGGATTTGATCGAACAGATGCTTTATCAGAGCAATGATTTTACCAAACTCGTCTACACAGGAAAGAATTTCCCCAAAAAAGATATTACACTGGTGAAAAACAGTAATGACCTGTTGAAACAGATCGGCTATATCACAAATTATACGCCCTATATGTTTTGCGTATTCAAAGATAACGACCTGTTTCTGTCAAATTCACAGTGCAGCATCACTTTCCCTGATTATTACGGCTCCTTTTTATCTGTCCGGTTTTCCGGTGAAGAGGATATGGATGCTTCCGGGTTCAAGGACTATCTTTTTGACCGGAAGAAACAGGGATACCGCTTTCTGAAGGCAGATTTGATAAAATACACCTATGACGGAAAGGAACTGAATCTGAATGATGCGGTTCTCTATCTGGCCGACGGCTCCGCCTCTTATACCTCGGAAGCGTATGTATTCTGCTTTGTATTAAGCAAAGAATCCCTGGTTGAAGAAATTTGGTCAGACGGACAGGAAAAGGACTGTTTTCTCCTGATTCGGGACGGGATATCCCAAAAGGAACTGGCCAGTTACGGAGAAGTGCCTGAGTCTGTGATGGACGAAGCGTATGCGGCGGAAACTGAAAAAGGGTACCACATGATGGAGTGCCTGGATAACAGCCTGGGCTGGCGGATTACAGCCGGAATTTCCGTCTCTTATATCAGCAGACAGATGACAGCGGTACAGCGGCTGCTGATGATATACCTTGGCCTCGGCTTTGCTGCAGTAATTGTGCTGACTTTATATTTCAGTCTGGGCAGATATTATTCCTTCCGGAAAATGGTATCTGCTTTCCCGGCGGAAGAAATAGAGCCGGACAGAAAGGCAGGCTTTAACCAGTACAAATACGTATCGGATTATGTGACCAGACTGGATGACAAACGGCAGGCCTACCGACAGCAGCTGGAGGAACTGAAACGGCAGAACCGCGCCATTATATTGGAAAGCATAATGACGAGAGGCATTTCCTCCGAGCAGGAACGGCAGGTATTTGCGGAATATTTCGGCCAGGAACCGGAATTTTACTGCGTGGCAATGGTCAGCATACTGCAGATGCAGGGGGAAATAGCTGAGAATGCAGCCGTGGACATGGTAAATTTTCTGAGCAGAAAAAAGATTGCTGTCCTGGGAAATGTGCACAGCGGTATTGCTGACGAATTGTTCCTGATTGAGCGGTTTTCCTTCCAGGAAGGAAATGTGTCGGACCTGGTGCCTGTCTTTGAAGAGATGGCTGAAGCAGTAAGCACACAATACGGCTGTGTCCTGCATATGGCGATCAGTGCCGTGGGAACAGGGATTTACAATATCAGCAAATGCTATGAACAGGCAAAATGTATTGTCCAGGCTCAGTATATGTGCGAGAACGAAACCATTGTCCAGGCATATGATATCACTGCAAGCTCACTGTATGAAAATGCCGTTACCATAGAATTTATGAACCGTTTGTATACAATGCTGATAAGCGGACAATATAGTAACGCGGAGAAAGAGCTGAACCAGATAGAAGGACGTTACAGCAGAGCCGCTTATCTCTATGAAGCAAATAAGGAGCAGATATTCTACTCCATCAGGAATGTGTTTCACACGGCAATCCTGCATCTGAATGTCCGGGAGGGTGAAGGCCGGCTTCCTTTATACGAAAATACGTTAAAATGTCATGATATGACAGCCGCTTTCAGGCAGAGTGCGGCATGGATATGCAACTATATCGGGCAGCGCAAAAAGAGCAAAAATGAAGTTTTGTATCAGAATATCCGGGAATATATGGAGACACACTATAATGACCCCGGAATGTCAGCATACAGTGTCAGTCAGCATGTGGGAATTGCCGAGAAATATCTGTATCAGTTCTGGAAAGAACAGACAGGAGAAACCTTCGCCGCCTGGCTCCTGCGTCTTCGGATTGACAGGGCAAAACAGTATCTGGAGCAGACGGATTACAGCAACGAACAGATTGCTCTTTTAACCGGATTCGCATCGCCTAATACATTTTACCGTAATTTTCAGAAACTGGCAGGTGTTACTCCTAAGAAATATAAGGAAAACAGACTCAAAAACAAGGAGGAATGACAGTCATTCTGACTTATTGGAAGGGTGAGGGAGAAAATGAGAGTTTTCTTTCTTACCCTTTGTTGTACAATAAAAAGACTGACAGTATGCTTCATGAAAACCTTATGATATGATGCGGGTGTAACGGACAACCTTTCCATGTAAGGCAGGAGGAAAATATGAAAAAAAGAAAAAATATTTTGGCATTGTTGATGACAGGTATAATGAGCATCTCCATAATGCTGACAGGCTGCGGCAACAACGGTCAGAGCAGTCAGGATTCCAAAGAAGGAAGCAGCAGTTCAGAAGAAGCCAATAATTCCGCGGACAGCGGCAGCGGGGAAGAAGACAATACATTAGTCATCGCACTGCAGTCAAACAGCTTTATTACGGATTATGAGGATAACAGGCTGACCGATTATTATGAAGAAAAGCTTGGCATCCGGATTGAGTTTATACTGTTGCCGTCCGACGGTTCGGAGCTACAGACCAAGCTGTCCCTTATGACATCATCCGGAGAAGAACTGCCGGATATTCTGTTGACAGCAGCATTAAAGAGCGAAGCCATTCTGCAGTACGGCCAGGACGATGTATTCCTTCCGGTTCAGGATTATTTAAACAACGCAGATATCATGCCTAATTTTAATGCCATTCCGGATGCAGAAAGAACAGAGATGCTGGATTCCGGAACCATGGCTGACGGTAATATATACAGTTTTGCCAGCAGCCAGGAAAATCCCTGGAATCTGTCGCCGTATCGATACTACATCAATAAAGCATGGCTTGACAGGCTCGGGCTCCCCATACCGACCAGTCTGGAGGAGTTGAAGGAGGTACTGATTGCCTTCCGGGACAAGGACCCAAACGGCAATGGGATTCAGGATGAAATCCCGGTTTACGGTATGCAGTCAGGGACCTATGGACAAAATATCCTGATGGCATTTATGAATTCCTTCATCTTCTGCAATGACCCCGTTTTCTCCCTGAATGAAGCAGGGACAGAGGTTATCCCGGTATGTACGACAGAGAGTTGGAAACAGGGCCTCCTCTGGATGAGTGAGCTGTATCAGGAAGGGCTGATGGCACCCGGTATCTTTACGGATGACAGTACGCAGTTCAAGGCTGTTTTGAATGCGGAACCGAATGTAGTAGGCCTCGTATGCATGGGTTCTTACGGAAACTGGACGGATACCGTCAACAATGTCAATTTCAAAGACATGGAGATGATAGAGCCTTTTACAGGGCCGGAGGGAATCTGCTACACCCCATATACACAATATTTGTCCGACCAGGTTATGTATATCTTCAAAGATTCGGATAAGGTAGATATGGCTATTAAATTTGCGGATGAAAATTATGATCCACACACAGGCCTTATCGCGAGATACGGAACAGAAGAAGAACATTGGACTACTGACCCTGCACAGTTAGACGGCCTGACCAATTCCTATATAGAAGCCGGACTCTATGACGAAGTGACTATGGCTTTGCTGAATAATATCTGGTCTGTCAACAATAATGTAACATGGCACGATTACGCCCCCAGATATATCAGCCTGAAAGATATTTGCACTCTGGCGGATATTACGACAGGAAGAGAGTATGACAGAGAAAATCCCTACAACCTTATGGCAGATAATCTGAAATTTTACAATGACAAGCACCCGGAATACACGTTGCCCGACTTAAAGTACACCGTGGACGAAACGGAAGCCATTCTCGACGCCAAAACAAATATTCCGGTCTATATTGCCAAATCCATGGCCGAGTTTATCACCGGAGCAAGAGATCTGGAGACCGGATGGGAGCAATACCTGAATGAGCTTGACAGCATGGGCCTCCAGGCATGGCTCTCCGCCGCCCAGAGTGCATATGAACGCACCGGACAGTATGCGGAAGCACAAAAGTAAGAGACGGTATTTTGCGATTCAAAGATGGAGCTGCCGCATTAAGACACCGGAATACGGAATATGCGGCAGCCCCGTTTTCAGAAAGGAATATATATGGCAGCAAAACAGGAAAAAAAGAATCATAAACTGGCGAAAAAAATACGTGCCAGATGGCAGATATATCTGCTGCTGCTTTTGCCGGTAGCATATATCGTGGTATTTGCATATGTACCTATGGGAGGTCTGGTTCTTGCCTTCAAGCATTACCGTGTAAAAGACGGTATCTGGGGAAGCGCATGGGTTGGTCTGGAGAATTTCAATAAATTCTTCCATTCCTATAACTTTGGGACCATCATCAAAAACACACTGACAATTTCGTTCTATTCGTTGATAGCCTCCTTCCCGATTCCCGTTATGTTTGCATTGCTTTTAAATGCCATGCGTGGCAAAAGATACAAGAAAGTCATCCAGACAGTGACATATGTTCCCCATTTTATATCAACCGTTGTCATGGTAGGACTGGTATTTCAGCTTCTGGACAACCGGAGCGGTATTTACGGCAATCTGTATACTCTGTTTACCAGTTCCACGGCTCCAAGCCTGTTAGGAGTGGGGACGAATTTCAAACATATCTATGTGTGGTCCGGAATATGGCAGAATCTGGGGTATAATTCTATTATTTACATCGCCGCTCTTACCAGTGTGGACCAGGCGCTTCATGAAGCGGCCGAGATTGACGGTGCCAGCCGGTGGCAGCGGCTGCTGCATATTGATTTTCCGGCAATCCTGCCCACTACCAGTATCATGCTTATCCTTGCGGTGGGCAGGATTATGAATATCGGATATGAGAAAGCCCTTCTGATGCAGAATAATCTGAACCTGAATTACTCTGAGATTATTTCTACATATGTATATAAGGTAGGTCTGGCCAGCGGAATTAATGACTATTCCCTTTCCACCGCAGTGGGAATGTTCAATGCGGTAATCAATCTGATTTTATTGTTTACGGCAAACTGGGGCAGCAAGAAATTAAGCGGCAGCGGCATTTTTTAGAAAAGAGGAGGCAGTCATGCGAAAATTTAAAAATTACAGTCTGAACGACAAGTTATTTTACGGCATTACAACTGCAGCCCTAACAGTTGTGTTTCTGGCTGTATTGTATCCCTGTATTTTTGTGCTCAGCGCCTCTTTTTCTTCCGGTATTGCCGTACAGGCAGGAAAAGTGGTTTTGTGGCCGGTGGATTTCAGTCTGGAAGGTTATAAAACGGTGTTCCGCACGCCGAGTATCTGGCTGGGGTTTCGCAATTCGCTGTTTTATACCTTCACGGGTACGGCGCTCAGCGTGGTAATGACCCTGACAGCCGCCTATTGTCTGTCAAGGCGGGATGTGCCGGGACGTAATATTATCATGCTCCTGTTTACATTTACCATGTTTTTCAGCGGAGGCATGATACCCAGCTATCTGCTGCTCCGCTCTCTGGGAATGCTGAACACGGTATGGGCGCTGATTGTGCCGGGAGCCATCGGTGTATACAATCTGATTGTGGCAAGGACATTTATCCAGTCGTCCATTCCGGAGGAATTGCTGGAAGCATCCATGATGGACGGATGTTCGGATATCATGTATCTGTTAAAGGTAGTTCTTCCGCTGTCGAAGGCTATCATTGCGGTACTGGTGTTATTTTACGGCGTTGCGTTGTGGAACAACTACTTTAATGCCATGATCTATCTGACTGACCGGGAAATCTATCCGTTGTCCATTTTTCTGAAAGAAATCCTGTTGGCAAGCCAGATTGATCCTTCTACTTTGTCGGACCCGGAGTCTGCAACGCTGCTTGCGCAGATGGCAAATGTCATCAAATATTCCTTGATCGTAGTGAGTATGATCCCGGTATTGCTCATCTATCCCTTTGTACAGAAGTATTTTGTTCAGGGGGTAATGATTGGCTCCGTGAAGGGATAAATGTGTGGATAAAAGGTGCTTGAATCAGAACAATGTCGGTATCCGGGGTGTATTTGAGATAAAGCTGTCGATAATGGGTGCCTGAACCAGGACAATGCCGACATCCGGGATGCATCCGAGATACAGCTGCAGATAATGAGTGCCTGAACCGGAACAATGCCGGTATCCGGGGGGCATCCAAGATACAGCTACAGATAATGGGTGCCTGAACCAGGACAATGCCGGTATCCGGGGGGGGCATCGGAGATGCAGCTGTAGATAATGGGCCTGAACCGGGACAATGTCGGCATCCAGGGGGCATCCGAGATGCTGCTGTAGATAATGGGTGCCTGAAGGCACAATGAGGGAATGTGAAAATGAAAGAAAAATATCTTGCTATTATGGAAAAAGCGGTGGGCGCATACGGCAGTGGGCGCATTGAAAAGTATATTGCACAGGTTGTGAACGGAGGCTTGCGGGAACATGGTTTTCCCCGGCTGACGGCAAATATCGGAATTCTTCTTGCACATGGGCGTCGCCGTGACCTGAAAGAGATATTTGCACAAATGATGGACATCTGCTGTGAGCAGATACCGGCGGCTTTGGAGAGAGAACCCGGCGGCGTGGGAAACGAATTTTCGGTGAAAGAAATCACCCTGTGCCTGCTTGCCCTGGAGAAAGCAGGATTGTTTCCGGCCTCAACGACAGAAATGTGGCGCAGCCGGCTGAAAACCATTCAGCCGTACACCTGCTACAGCACAATCGCCCGGACAGCCGCGGAGAAACCAGGCAACTGGGTGGCATTCTGCGCTGCCAGTGAGCAGGCAAGAGTATATGCGGGAATCGGCGGAGAATCGGATTTTATTGATACGCAGGTTGCCTCACAGCTCCTGTCTTTCGACGAAAACGGAATGTACCGTGACCCGAATGAGCCCATGGTATATGATGTGACCACACGCCTTCAGCTTTCCGCCGTTTTATATTTCGGATACAACGGCAAATACAGAGAAGAACTGGACACTGTACTGGCAAAAGGAGGCCTGAGTACATTGCTGATGCAGTCCGTTACCGGTGAGATTCCATTTGGGGGACGAAGCAATCAGTTTCTCCACAATGAGGCAGTTTTGGCTGCCGTAATGGAATTTGAGGCAGCCCGATACCATAAATGCGGGGATATGGTAAGAGCCGGGCAGTTTAAAGCGGCCGCTGTCATGGCCCGGGATGCAGTATGCCGATATCTGGATGCCGAAGAACTGCATCATGTCAAAAATGCTTATCCTCAGGACAGTTTTTATGGGTGTGAGAAATATGCATACTTTGACAAATATATGGTGACAGCAGGCTCCTTTGCATATCTGGCCTGGCTTTTCGCCGACGATACTGTCTTACCGTCGGAATGTCCGGCCGGAACAGGGCAGCATATCTTTCAGACAAGCCCGTATTTTCATAAAACCATATTGAAGTACGGAACATATTATGCAGAATATGACACCAATGCCGATTTCCATTATGACGCCAATGGGCTGGGACGGATACACAGGCAGGGGGCACCGTCAGCCATCTGTATCTCTGTGCCCTTTGCTGTGAATCCGCTCTACCGGCTGGATGTGGAAAACGCTGTACCTGCTTCTGTCTGCTGGGGTGTGCGGGAAGGGGAAGATTATCTGTTTTCCAGTGAAAAAGGAACGGAATATAAGCTGTCAGACAGCGCTGTGACAGATACTGGAGTTTCTGTAAAATGGCAATGCTGCCTGACGGACGGACATAAGGCATCGGAAAGCTGTTCCGTAACGAAGAACGGAATTTCGCTCTGTTATGAAAGTACGGATGAAATCTGTTGCCTGCTGCCGGTATTTGCATTTGACGGAGAACAGAAGACACAGACAGAAGAAAAAGAGAACTGCCTGACGGTTTATTATCGCGGCTGGCGGTGCCGGTATACGTTAAATACCGTGCTGCGTGACAGCGGAAAAGTATTGGCAAACCGAAACGGACATTACCGCGCCTTTTTGGCAGAAGGAAGAAAGCGGATAGAGATTACGATTGTAATTGAGCCCGATAGCTCTACCAACCAGTTTATTGGCATACAGCAAATTTAGGAATATGAGGATACCCAAAGTACAGAAAGAACCCCGGAAGATACCCTGGTTCTTAAACGGAAACGCTTTCGGAAAACAGATACCTCATCTTTAAATAGATGCTGTTGTGAAGCAGACACTCTTGTTCTTAAAAAAGAGGCTGTCGGGAAATGCGGTTGTTTTCCCACAGCCTCTTCATCGCAGTCTCAGCCCTCTATCTGCTTCAGATGATCCGGATTCTCCACAATCAGATTACTGCGAATATCAATGACGGGACCGCCTGTGCCCTCAATATACTCCCTCGTAATCGTAACTCTGCCGATATTGTCATCCTTTGGAATCTCATACATGATATCCAGCATAAATTCTTCAATAATGGAACGCAACGCCCTGGCACCGGTATCCCGCTCCATGGCTTTGTCCGCAATGGCCTCCAGTGCCTCATCCGTAAATTCCAGTTTCACCTCATCCAGTTCCAGCAGCTTCTGATACTGCTTCAGGATAGCGTTCTTAGGCTCCTTCAAGACCTTCACCATCATATCCCTGGTAAGCCCCTGCAGCGTAAACACCACAGGCAGACGGCCTATAAACTCCGGAATCATACCGAATTTCCGGATATCCTCCACCGTCACCCTGGACAGGATATTCTTATCCTTGTCATACTTGTCCCGAAGTTCCGAATTAAAGCCGATGGATGCGCTCTTGCGCAGGCGCTCCTTGATAACCTCTTCCAAATCCGGGAATGCTCCTCCGCAGATAAACAGGATATTCCGGGTATTCACCGTGGCAAGGGGCACCATGGCATTTTTGCTGTTGGCACCCACGGGCACTTCAATCTCCGCGCCCTCCAGAAGCTTTAACATTCCCTGCTGCACGCTCTCGCCGCTGACATCCCTTGTGTTTGTATTCTTTTTCTTGGCGATTTTGTCAATCTCGTCGATAAAGATGATACCCCGCTCCGCCTTCTCCACGTCATTGTCGGCAGCTGCCAGCAGCTTGGAAACCACGGACTCGATATCGTCGCCGATATAGCCGGCCTCCGTCAGGGATGTAGCATCCGCAATGGCAAGGGGCACATCCAGCAGCCTGGCCAGAGTCTTTACCAGATATGTCTTGCCGCAGCCGGTGGGTCCTATCATCAGCATGTTGGATTTCTCGATCTCGATGTTATCCATAGTGCCTGTGGCCACACGCTTATAGTGGTTATAGACCGCTACGGAAATTACCTTCTTGGCATGCTCCTGACCTACCACATACTCGTCCAGACTGGCCTTAATCTTATGCGGCGCGGGGATGTCCCGGATATTCAGAACCGGCTGTCCATCCTCTTTTTCCTTCTTCTTTTTCAGTTTCTGCTTGTTGGGAATTCCGCCGTCGCCCCGCAAATCAGCCAGGTTCACAAAGCTGATATTCGGGAACCCGCCCTGCTTTGTCAGCTGGTCCAGCTCGTTCTGAAGCTGGGGATTGTTCAACATTCCCTGATAGTCAAACTGGCTGACAGTCTCCATGGTCTTGTGCATGCAGTCATTGCAGACACAGATATTGTTGGGCAGCTTGAACATCTTGCCCGCCTTGCTCTCCGGGCGGCGGCAGACAAAGCATACGTCCTCGTAGTCGTTATTATCGCTTTTCCCGGCATTTTTTGTCTCTGAGGCGTCTTTGTGGTCATCTGTCAAGTCTTCCCTGCCTGCTCCGTCCTTTTTCTCCTCCACCTTACCTTCGGTGTCCTCATTTTCATTATACATGTCTGACATCTCTATTTCCTCATTTCTGTACAGCCTGGCACACTGCAGCCGGACCGGCGGCCTGTCCTGCCATGGCTTTTGCTGCACTGTCTGCTGCTTTTGTCTCTTTTCCTTTTGTCCTTCTCCTTTTGCTCTATGCCCGGTTCAACAGCCCAAGCTTCCTCTGCACCGTATTCAACTACAGGAAGCTGCACTTGCTTCCTATAGTATACTGGAAAAGACGCTCCTATACAAGTGAACTTTTTCTAAAAACGGGAAAAACACCGGAAAATGGCCACCGCAAAAAGTTTGCCAAAAAAATTACAACTGACATCAAAACATTTCCTCCTCTATATGCTATACTCTTTCTCACAGGGACACAAACACACAACACCAGGAAAGGCAGGCCGCCATGTACGAATGGAATGAAACAACACAAAAAATAATCGACTGGCTCGAAGCGCATATCTGTGATACGCCAACCTTGCTGCAAATATCCGAGCACATCGGATATTCTCCCTTCTACTGCTCCACACAGTTCCACAAGGTCACAGGAAGGACCATAAAAAGCTACATCGCAGACAGGCGGCTGGCGCTGGCGGCCCTGGCTCTCCGGGATTCCGACGAGCGGATTCTCGACATTGCCGTCAGGTACGGCTATTCTTCGCAGGAGGCCCTGACGAGGGCATTCTCGGCGACGTTCGGATGTACACCGGCGTCCTATCGAAAGAAGCCTGTCCCCATTCCCCTGCCCGTCCGCCAGGTTGTCTATCTCCCTGAACACTATCAGGCCATGAAAGGAGCGCATACTATGAGTAAAACCATCTTAACTGAGGCAAATGTGAGGACCGAATTCATTCCGGCACACAAATATATGGGAATCTGGGACGACTCCGCACGAAATTACGGAGAGTTCTGGCAGAAACACGATTGTGATACCGTCTGCGGCATCGTGGACAGCATGAACCACGCCTGTGACCTCATCATCACCGGCCACACCGCCGGCTGGAAACAGGTAAACGGAGAGCGCAGATATTTTTACGGAACAGGGCTTCCCGCAGATTACACCGGCCCTGTACCGGAAGGATTTGAGATACGGAATATTCCTGCCAGTTATTATCTGCTGTTCTTCCACCCCACATTCGACTATTTGAAAGATAACGGCGAAGTCATGGAAAGAGTGGAAACTCTTGCCTGGAATTACGATATCGAAAAAGAATTCGGAAACGGAAAATATACCTGGAACGAAGAATTCTGCCCATGCTACCAGAGACATTACCCTGAAGTATTGGGATACCAGATACTCAGACCGTTCAAGCCGAAACAGCAGGCCGAACTTTTATGCCTTAATAATCCTGGCAGAACCTGAACGGAAACACTTCAAAAAAGAATGCCGCTCCCGTGGTCATCCGGCCACGGTGCGGCATTCCTTTTTACAATCATACTCCTGCCCTGAACAGATGGGGTATACTCAAGACCGCCGGAATTTACCAATCTGTTCAGAACGAACATATATGGGCGGTCTTTCAGTCTTCCGGACGCTCTCCCAGGGTAATCTCCATCTCATGGGACACATATTCGCCGTTTTCCACACGCTTCACGGTGACCTTCACGGTGTCTCCCACCTTGAAATACTGCATAACCTCCTGCAGGCCCGCATAAGAAGTAATTCTGTTGCCGTCAAACTTGACGATGACATCTCCCTTTTTGATACCGGCTGTCTCCGCTACGGTCCCTTCAAATACGTCTGCGACATATACACCCTCAGGAATACCGAACAGCTGCGACATTTCAGCAGTAACATTCTGAGGGGAAATTCCCATATAGCCCTTCTCCTCATCGGCCACCTTGTCTGTCCTGGTCTTATGCTCCATCAAATCCGAGATGATGGGGCTGGCTGAGTTAATGGGAATGGCATAGCCCATGCCCTCCACGCCGGTACCCCTGATTTTGCTGGAGTTGATGCCGATAACCTCACCTGTAATGGTCAGAAGAGCGCCGCCGGAGTTACCTCCATTAATAGCTGCATTTGTCTGGATGAAAGTACCGGTAATACCGTCCTCGTTGGTCACTTCGCGGTCCAGAGCACTGATGATACCATTGGTGACAGACTGTCCATACCCCAACGCATTACCGATGGCAATGACGGGCTCACCAAGCTTCAGGCTGTCGCTGTCACCCAGTTTTGCGATGGTGGTGGCATTTCTGGTCTCCTCTGACAAACTCTCCAACTGTACCGCAATTACCGCCAGGTCCATCTCCGCATCCACGCCCTTGATATTAGCCGCCGCCGTGGTTCCGTCGATAAAGGTAACCTCCAGGGAGTCCGCACTGTCAACCACATGGTTGTTGGTAGCAATCAGAAGCTCCGTCTCGTTCTCCCCTATGATAATGCCCGAGCCGGCGGCCGGAAGGGTCTCCGAGTAG
This sequence comes from uncultured Acetatifactor sp., assembly GCA_910586775.1. Lineage (GTDB taxonomy): Bacteria > Bacillota > Clostridia > Lachnospirales > Lachnospiraceae > Acetatifactor. Next base: position 68,157 of record CAJUJN010000001.1, read on the forward strand.
GTATAACCCCAGAAAGATGTGGTTCTGGTATAATTATTTACAATGGATACCATGGCCGGCATCACCTGTTCCACCACACCGGAGATATCACCGCTGACATAGGTTACCTGGCTGACATTTGCCAGACTACCTGCATTTGCGGGTAGACTCTGCTGATTCTCGGATACGATTTCCTCCTGCGCGCCTGCCGGAAGCAGCCTGTCGGCTCCAATCTTCACCGCATAGAACCCTGCTCCCGCAAATGCTCCAAAGGTAATGCCCAATCCCATGCTCACCACAAATTTGCGGAAGGTTCCTTTCTTCTTTTTCCCTTCGGCACTGTTCCCGGCACTTCCCGTACCGCCAATGTTCCCTGTGTTATAGCTGGTCTGATAAGATGTGTAACCACCATTTTCTGAATTGGAATAAATTTCGTTTTCGTACATAATGACTACCTCTTTTCTTTATAAAAATTATGTTTATTGGTTGTTTCATCTTTATGTACCATAGTATACCTGCCAATTGTGATGAAATTGTGTTTACAAAATGAAGTGATTGTGAAAATATTACTCCACTGTCACAGACTTTGCCAGGTTCTTTGGCTTATCCACGTCACAGCCTCTGCCTACAGCCACGTAGTACGCGAACAGCTGCAGCGGTATGATGGCCAGGGAATTGGTAAAGCAGGGATGTGTCTCAGGAATATAGACACAGTAGTCGGACACCTTCTGCATCTCCCGGTTCTCCTCATTTGTCACCGCCATCACAAAGGCGCCTCTCGCCTTCACCTCCACGATATTGCTGATCATCTTCTGGTACAGAGCGGGCTGGGTGGATACGGCAACCACCAGCGTGCCATCCTCAATCAGGGAAATCGTGCCGTGCTTCATCTCACCTGCCGCATAAGCCTCCGAATGAATGTAGGAAATCTCTTTCAGCTTCAAAGAACCCTCCAGCGAGATGGCATAGTCAATCCCTCTTCCGATAAAGAAGATATCTCTGGCTCCCAGGTATCTGTTTGCAAAACGCTGTATTTTCTGCTTCTGCCCCAACAGCAGTTCAATCTGGTCCGGCAGGCATTTCAAATCTGCCAGAAGAGCAGCGAAATCTCTGTCTGCCAATATCCCCCTCACCCTGGCAAATTTCATTGCCAGCAGGTAGACGGCGGCAAGCTGGGCACTGTATGCCTTGGTAGTGGCCACTGCAATCTCCGGCCCCGCCCAGGTATAAAGGCAGGCATCCGCCTCCCTGGCAATGGAGCTGCCCACCACGTTGACAATCCCCAGCACCCGGAATCCCTTCGCTTTTGACTCCCTCAGTGCCGCCAGTGTGTCTGCGGTTTCACCGGACTGGCTGATGACAATCACCATACATCCCTCTTCCAGAAGCGGATTGCGATAGCGAAACTCGCTGGCAAGATCCACTTCCACAGGAATCCTCGCAAGCTCTTCCAACACATATTTTCCGGTGACGCCTGCATGGTAAGCGGAGCCGCACGCAACAATGTGAATTTTGCGCACCGCCCGGAGCTCTTCTGCCGTCATGTTCAATTCTTCTATCACAATATCCTTCTCGCCGTCTTTGTCCAGAATCCTGGGAGAAAGAGTATCCTCCAGGGTCCTGGGCTGCTCATACATTTCCTTCAGCATGAAATGTTCATAGCCCGCCTTCTCCGCCGCGTCGGCATCCCAATCTACTGTAGCAGACTCTTTCGCAACTTCCTCCTCATCCATGGAGTAGAAGCTGATGTTTTCTCCTCTGAGGACGGCGATTTCCTGATTGTCCATATAGTAGACGGTCCTGGTATACTTCAGAATCGCCGGCACATCCGAGGCAATAAAGCATCCAAGGGCACTCTGCCCTACGATAAGCGGACTGTCCTTACGGGCTGCGTAGATTTCCCCGGGATGGTCCGCAAACAGGATTCCCAGCGCATAAGAGCCCTCTACCCGCTGCAGTACCCGGATGATGGTTTCCAGGGGATTTCCCTTATAATAGTAATCCAGAAGATGTGCCAGTACCTCTGTATCCGTCTCTGACACGAACGAATAGCCTTTATCTGCCATCTTCTTTTTCAGCGAAATATAATTCTCAATAATGCCGTTGTGTACCACTGCGATGGTTCCCGCTGCATTTGTGTGGGGATGGGCATTTTTATCGCTGGGAGCGCCGTGGGTCGCCCATCTGGTATGCCCGATGCCGGAGCAGCCCGGGAGAGTCTCGCCGCCCCTGGTGATGTTTTCCAGAACCTTCAGCCTGCCGATGGCTTTTTTCGTACGAAGTTTTTCCCCGTCAAAGATTGCCATTCCGGCGGAGTCATATCCTCTGTACTCCAGTTTCGACAGTCCGTCCAAAATGATGGAGGCTGCCTGCTCTTTTCCGATATATCCTACGATACCGCACATTTACTTTGATTCCTTTCTTTTTCAATTCTGTTATATCCCGATTATACTCGTGAACGCATTTAATTGCCGCTGAACATCATATTTTGCTCATGTTTACCTGGTGTGTCCTGATGAAACAATATATTTCATCTGCTTCTATCCGCCTGTCACAATGGATTCCAGTATTCTTTATTTGTAGTAATTTTTTTCACCAGGCTGTGGGGCAGTTTTCTATAATGCCTGCCCAACAAATAACCTGCGTATTTAAAGGCACACTGCACACAAAAGCCCGGGAATTTATACAACATTTTTCTTTCTTTCAGATACTGCCATGTTCCGGTTACCAGTTTTTTACCCTCTGACTCCGAAGCTGCTGTCCCGAAAACCTCCGGGTGGTCCGCCTGGGAGACACCCAGGTCGAAATTCCGGCGCAGCTGCTGTATATTCGTATAATTGTGGGCGTGGATTACCTGCGCCTGAGCCTCATAGAAGATGGCATAGCCTGCTTTGACCACCGCCGACGCATAAATCATATCCTCATTAAATATCGTATGCCGGATAAAACCGCCCAATTCCTCATAGACATCCCTGCGGTATGCCGCACATACATTGGAGCAGAAAAACGTTTTAATGCCCAAAGCTCCCAAATCGGCCAAAGTCTTGCACCGGGAAGTTTCCGGATAATTGAAAATCCTGGACGCTCTCTCAAATTCCGAAGAATCCTCCCCGGGAAGCTGCCTTGCGTATGCGGAAGCCACCTTTCCGTCAAGATGTGCCGTCAGCCTCTCCACCAGAAAGGAATCCACCGGCATGGCATCCTGTGTCATCAGCACAAAAATATCCGCACCGGAATACTGCACCCCCTGATGCCTGGTTCCGCCGTGGTCAAATTTCCGTTTTGAGATATGGTGAACCTCCGCATTGGGATATCTTGCAGCAAAATCGACTCCTTCAGTCATTTTTTTCCAGTCAGTCCCGACATTCTCCTCTTTATGTCCTGTGTGCTCACTGGCCTCCTCCCGAAGGTTGTCCTCCGTATTCATAAGGATAATCCTGTGTACCGGTACTGTCTGGTTTTCCAGTTTGTCCAGAAGAGTAAAAAGCTCTGCCCCCGGTTTATATACAGGTATAATCACATCTATTTTCAAATCAGCGCACTCCTCTCCGAAATGGTGCCCTCACGAGTATAGCACCACTTCCGCCGCACCGCAAGTCCATGTTCCGGTGTATCAAGCCACCTGTACATAAACCATTTCGACTTCATCCCATCCGGCTTATTCACAGCACCTCTGCACCGGAACCGAACCGGAAATAAGAAAAGGCCGCCGCAAAAAACAGCGACAGCCCCATTACAATACGCTTCTTACCGGATTTCCACTTATTTATTCAGATACTGGCCCGTCTCAGCCTTGATGACGGAACCACATTCCCTTACATTTTCGGTTACTTCATAGTCATCGTCTCCAAACAGGAACTGATGCAGCCATACTACGTTGGATTCCAGATCCTGAGGAATGACACAGCTTCCCTTGGCACCGATATTGCCGGTGGTACGCATATCCTCGGTAGGGAATCCGGCCTCTTCCGCAATCCTGTAATTCGCAATATTTCCCAACAGTGCAATGATGTCCTTGGAATCGATGCTGGTGTAGATATCACCGATACAGTCATTGAATACCTTCGTCAATGTAGCCAGATCCGCCTTCTTCGCCTGCTCCTCGATAGCCTTCAGCACTGTCCGCTGACGGGCAGTACGCTTGAAGTCATCGCCGGCAGTGGCACGGATACGGCAGTATGCAGTAGCCTGAAGCCCGTTCAGCAGCTGATAACCGGCCTCCCTGACAGGGGTATAATCACTTTTCAATACGGATGACACACCTATCTGGTAATTGTTCAGGTGGGACACTTCCTCTGCGCTCACATCTATATAGACGCCGCCCAGACCGTCAATTACGCTGCTCAGCCCCTTGTAACCTACAGCCACGAAATCCGTGATGTCCATGTCCAGGTTCATATTCAGCATACGGACTGCCTGTTCCGCACCGCCGGCCGCGTAGGCAGTGTTACATTTCCAGTAATACTCGGCCTGTCCCTTGTAAGGTCCGATGTTTAAGTAAGAATCGCGATATACGCTGACCAGTTTGATATCGCCGGTGTCCATATTAATGCTGGCAATCATGATACTGTCGCTTCGGCTGCCCTTATAAAGCTGGCTCTCCGTCTCCGCATCCAGTCCGAATAATGCCACATTCATGTAACCGTGCATGGTGCCGCCCTCTTCCGTCTTTTCTATGACTTCAGTAGGGATTGCCAGATTTTCCGGCTTCAGACTTGCCATCTTGGGACCGTCGCTGGTCTTAGTCATCACCATATAGAGAATCACCACCATCACCAGAATAATGATAATCTCAAAAGCAAAAAGCACCATCTTTCTCTTCTGCCTTGCCGCACGTTTTGATGTTCTTCCAGTTGCCATAATACCTTCTCCTCTTTCCTTTTATCCCACAGCTTTCCTGAGGGAATCCTCCTGTTTTCAGTAAGCATTTTTATTAATAAATCCTGTAAAAAAAGTCATCAGGATTATTTTCAGATCAAATCCCAGCGTCCAGTTTTCAATATAGAAAAGGTCATATTCAACCCGCTTCCGGATGGAAGTGTCCCCCCTCAGACCGTTAACCTGCGCCCAACCGGTAAGCCCCGGTCTGACCTGGTGCTTCACCATATACCTGGGAATCTCTTCCTTAAATTTCTCCACGAAAAGCGGCCGTTCGGGTCTGGGCCCCACCAGGCTCATATCCCCTTTCAAAATATTGAACAGCTGAGGCAGCTCGTCGATACTGGTACGCCTTAAAATCTTTCCCACCGGAGTAACCCTGGGGTCATTCCGCACTGTCCACGCCCTTTTCTCCTCTCTTGGAGACTGCCGTTCCATACTGCGGAATTTATACATGTAAAAAGTTTTATTGTGAAGCCCAATCCTCTCCTGCTTAAAAATAATCGGCCCGGGACTGGTAATCTTGACCAGCACAGCCGCCAGCAGCATAATCGGGGATGTAACCACAATTCCGACCAACGCACCCACAACGTCCGTTATCCGTTTCATGATGATATTTCCTGTGTTCGTCAGCGGCACATAACGGATGTTAATCACCGGAAGCCCCATCAGATCCTCCGTATAGGGCTTCGTAGGTATCAGGCTGTTGTAGTCCGGGATAAACTTGGTGTGTACGCCTGACTTCTCGCAGATGGACACAATATTTTCCAGATGGTGATAGTCCTTCAGCGACAGGGATATGGCGATTTCATCCAGCTTGTTTTCCGGCAGGATCACTTCCAGATTCCCCAGTCTGCCCAAAACCTTGACTCCCTTGTAAAGAGTACCCGCCGGCACATGGTCATCCAGAATCCCGCAGGCTACATAGCCCCACTGGGGATTGTCCGTCAGCCTGTCAATATATTCCTCCGCCGCCCGGGAATACCCTACCAGAAGTATATGTTTCAGGTTATAGCCTTTGCTCCTGATCGTGCGAAGCCCCTTTCGCAAAGCGAGTCTGAAGCACGAAGTAAAAAATACGTTGAACAGATAGAACAGTACCATTACAGAACGCGAGTAGTTGATTTCCCGTATAATCATGTACAGAATAATAATCAACGTCACAATCCCAATGGTATTGGCCTTGACAATCCCGTAAATCTCAAAGCGCCGCCGCACTGTACGCTTGGGAGCATATACACTGCAGGCGTAATACATAAGCATGTAAACAGGCACAATAAAGGGCAGCAGCATAACATACTCGCCTGCAGGCAGTACACCGATTCCCGGCCCGTCTTCCAACACATAAAATTTAAAATAATAGGCCGACATAAATGAAGCCGCCGTAATAGCGGCATCCAATATTACCATCGATCGGTTAAATACTTTCTGATTATCCTTTATCATAAGCGCCACCTACGGTAATACCATACAATATTATTATGAAAAAAACAACTTAGGATTTTATGAAGCTGATTCTTAAGATTTCTTAAGAATGCGCAGAAGATTCAGGTAGAGCTGTCCCTGAATGGCCAGATAATTTCCCAGATTTTCCCAATGGAATGGGGTTTTGCGGGCTCTTCCGGTTTCGGAAAAAGATTTCTTAATTCCTTCCGCCAGGCCCTTCAGATACAGCTTTCCCATTCCTTTTTTACAAAAAAATAAGAATTTGATTAAAAAGCCCGCGAAAAGAAAGGGTAAATTCCAGATAAATTGAAGCAGGGGCATGTTTTTCGCAATGACATACACACTGTTGGCGGCAGCACGGACGGTTTTCCACTCATTATAACGGGAACCGGTGGATGCGCTGCCGTAGTGAATCACTTTGGCGGAAGGCTCATAGTAATTGCGATAGCCGTGAATCCTGGCCCGATACCCGATGTCCAGGTCTTCCAGATAGGCAAAATGCGCCTCGTCAAAAAGTCCGATTTTCTCAAAGACACTTTTCCTGTAAATTGCCGCGCCGCCGCAGGCAGAGAAAATCTCCGCAGCCTGGCTGCAGGCGGCGGCAGGCTTCCCCTTTCCCCTGGAATATGCCCAGCCCAGGACACAGTACCTGTCACCGGCGCCGTCCAGAAGCTCCGGTTTATCCCACATCAGCATCTGGGCGCTGACCGAAAACAGGGACGGATTCGCTTCGATTGCATCATACAGGGCGCGGACAAAACCGGGGTGCGCCTTTGTATCGTTATTAAGCAAAATAACATACGGTGTATCAGACGCTTCTATCCCTAAGTTTACGGCATGGCAAAAGCCGGTATTCTCCGGGAGCACAATCACAGACACCTGGGGAAACTGCCCTTTCAGCAGTTCCAGGCTGCCGTCTTCTGAGCCGTTGTCCACGACCAGAATCCTGCAGCCGGGCGCGTTCTTCTGGGTGTGCAGAGCTTCCAGGCATTCTTTCAGGAAATTGACTCCGTTGTAGTTTGGAATGATTACGGTGATTTGATTCATTTTATGCACCTTTTTGTTTGATGGTTGAAATACATCAACATACTTTATCTCCGCTTCACATCTCTTGCAAATCCAATTTTATCTCTATTGCATTTTTATAAACCAGAATTCTGATAAGACACTTTTTACAGCCCTTATTAACTGTTACATCTTATCTTCAAAAAGTTCACAATATGTCCTTTTCCCCCGTGTCGCGAACGCTCATTAGAACACAAATAAGAAAAAGCAGTAATAAATTAACATGCCTACAAATCTATTCGATGTGCAGTATAAATAATCCGATATCCTGCCTCCCGCATGGCCCTGCCGAACTCCAGGCTGACTTTGCGGATATCACAATCCTCTGGCAGAACGGACACATCAAAAATATCCGTCCCCGGCAGAGCCTGATAAGGAACTCCGGTTACCTTCCGGAACAATTCCCGGCATTCAGGGCGTACCCGGATATTGCGGATGTCCACGGCAAAAGCATCCTGGGGCAAAATTGCCCGATGCAGATAGCCGCTGTAATTGACCGGCAGATTTTCGTAGAATACAATGCCGTCCTCCGCCATTCTGCCTCCTGTTACCCTCCTGACGCATCTCTGCCCGCTTCCTTTTCCGGGCCTCATCCCGGCTGCCTCATTTCCTGCTCCCGACACTTTCTCAGTCGGTCTGCCTCCCGGTCCGGGCTGCGCCTCCACTGTTTCGTCTCCTGTCTCTGGCAATATTTTCACTGTTCCGTTTCTGCTTCCGGATACATTCTCCGCCAACCTGTTTCCCGGCGAAAAATGCCTGCCGGTCACGCTGCCGCCGACAGCCCCCACATCCGGCCTGCTGTCAAAGAGCGAACCCTCATATTGCAGCGAATAGAACCCTACATGCTCTGTATCCTCCGCCCTTGCCCGCCACCCGGCCCTGTCTGCAAAATCCTGTATCGCACGGCGTCCGGCTTCATAAGCATAAAGTTTGCTTTGGGGATTTTCCGCTGTGGATCCGGTATGGCATCTCCAGTGATAGAGTACCCTGGGGATGTGTACAATCTGTTTCTCTCCTTCCGGCCAGGCAGGCGCTTCTCCCCACCACTCCGCAGCCCCGGTTTCCGCATCGTGCTTCATTGCTGTACCTGTTTCCGTGCCTGCTTCCGGCTTCGCCGCCAACCCCAATTCCGCCACCGCCCGAAGCACCAGATCATAGTCCTGCGCTCCTTCGAATTCCTGACGGAATTTCAGTCTCTGTATCAATTCCCTCTCCATCACAAGAAAGTGGCAGATATAATTATTGCTCAGCAGCAGATCCAGATTAAAATCTTCCTTATAATTCGGTTCATAATACTCCGTTTTGTCGCCGTTGCATTTATCTTCGTCCGAATAGAGCATTCTCGGCATACATCCCCGCTGCCGTCCCTCCTCGATGGCCGCTGCCATTTCATACAGGGCATTCTCCGGCAACACGTCGTCATGGTCCAGCAGTCCCACATATTCTCCGGCGACATAGGAAAGCGCCTGATTGGTATTCCCGGCAATCCCGGCGTTCTGTGGCAGGCGGATATACCGAATCCGTGTGTCTGGATACTCCCGGCCATCCCCCTCTGAATCATGATTACAGCCGGGAACGCTTTCAGAAACCTGTTCATCCAAACTGCAATTGCAGACAGCTCCGCTGGCAGAAACAGTTCCTTTCGTTTCAGACACCGGCAGTTCCAGACGCCGCACCACTCGCTCCACACTGTCATCCTCCGATGCATCCGCCAGGATCAGCTCCCATCCGGGATAGGTCTGACTACGCAGTGATTCGATCAGTTCCTTCAGATATTCCGGCTTTGTCCGGTATGCAGGCACAAGGATGCTGAACTTAACCGAAAAGCCCTTTTTTTCCCACTGCATGCGCTGATTCTCCAGTTCTGACTCCGAAGGCGGCGTCCAGAGATAAGGCGGCTGCCTTTTTTCGTCCAGCCGCTCCCTGACCGCATGCCAGGTTCTCTTCAAACCGTTTCTTTTTAAGTAATATACCGTTTTTTTAAGGTTTGCCCCGTTAATTCTGCCCAATGGTACCTCCCTGTTTCCAGCCCATCTCCTCCAACGACTTCATAACACTCTCCGGTACATCGGAGAGTGCTCCCTGAGAGATTCGTTCGACGCAATCCTGCACTTTGAGAAAAGTTCCGAAGAGTCACAGCTTTTTAAACATCCTGTGTGAAAGATTCCCTGCCCACATCACTACGGGCAGGGAATCTTTTTCTCGTCTTTACAGCACAGCCTTCAAATCCTCCGTCAGCTGCGTAAGCTTAGCCCGGGCATCCTCAAGGCTTGTACCCTTCACGCCCATATAGAACTTAATCTTCGGCTCTGTTCCGGAAGGACGCGCACAGCACCATGCATCATCCGGCAGTTCGAAATAAAGCACATTAGATTTCGGCAGGCCGGTTTTCCCTTCCTCTCCGGTAGCCATATCCAAAATACGGTCTGTCTCATAATCTCTGAACTTCAGTACCTGATGCTCACCGAATGCCTTAGGCGGATTCTGACGAAGCTTATCCATAATCTCGGCAATCTGCCTGGAGCCGTCGATACCCTTCAGTGTAATGGTATACTGTGACTCCTGGTAATATCCGTACTTCTCGTAGGTATCCAGCATCATATCCCACAGAGTCTTACCATGCTTCTTGCAGTAAGCCGCAACCTCGCACAGGCACATTACAGCCACAATAGCGTCCTTATCCCTTGCATGGGTTCCTGCCAGACAGCCGTAGCTTTCCTCCAGTCCAAATACATAATTATTGCTTCCGCTGCGCTCGAAGAGTTTGATCTGCTCACCGATAAACTTGAAGCCTGTCAGCACCTCGATCAGTTTTACGCCGTAATTCTGCGTAATAGGCCTGGTCATATTGGTGGTAACAATGGTGGTAACCAGCGCAGGGTTCTCCGGCATGGTTCCCGTAGCGGTTCTCTCTCTCAGGATATACTCTGCGATCAGCATGCCTGACATATTTCCGGTAAAGGACACATATTCGCCGGTTTTGGAATCCTTCGCATACACGCCCAGTCTGTCCGCATCCGGGTCGGTTGCCAGAACGATATCCGCATCCTTCTCTTTGGCCAGACGCAGCGCGTAGGTAAATGCCTTGGGATCCTCGGGATTGGGATAATCCAGCGTAGTAAAGTTGGGGTCCGGATTCTCCTGCTCGGGAACCACATACACATGCTTGAAGCCAAGCTCAGACAGGATACGCCTTGCGGGAACATTTCCCGTACCGCAGAGCGGCGTGTATACAATCTTGATATCATCGGCCACTTCCGCAATCACTTCGGGATGAATGATCTGCTTCTTCAATTCTGCCATATATGCATCGTCGATTTCCTTGCCAATAACCTGATACAATCCCTTTTCCGCTGCCTCTTCCTTCGGCATGGTCTTTACGGTATGGTAATCTTTGATGGCCTTTACTTCCTCAATGATCTGTTTATCATAGGGAGCAGTAACCTGAGCGCCGTCCTCCCAGTATACCTTATAGCCGTTATACTCCGGCGGGTTGTGGCTTGCAGTCACCACGATACCTGCAGTACAGCCCAGAGTGCGAAGCGCAAAGGAAAGCTCCGGTGTGGGACGAAGCGCGTCAAATACATATGCCCTGATGCCGTTGGCCGCCAGACACAACGCAGCTACGTCTGCAAATTCAGGAGACATCCGCCTGGAATCGTAGGCGATGGCGACACCTTTGGCCTGTGTGCCCGCTTTCAGGATAAAGTTGGCAAGGCCCTGGGTCGCTTTGCGGACCGTGTATATATTCATACGGTTAGTGCCGGCACCGATGACACCCCTCAGTCCTCCGGTGCCGAACTCCAGTTCCTTGTAGAATCTCTCTTCGATTTCCCCCGCATTGTCCTTGATAGCCAGAAGCTCATCCTTGGTTGCCTGGTCGAAATAGTCGTCTCCCAGCCAGAAATTAAACTCATCCATAAAACTCATTTTGCTTCTCCTCTTTTCTGCGCGATATCTCATTATAGAGCATTTTTCCTATCCCCACCATGACTCAGCATTGCAACGCCCAATCCACAATACGATGAAATCAAAATGCATCTTTTTAAGCCCCTACGCAAGCTTCCGGCTTCGCAGGATCATTCATCCGCTATGCGTAAAGCCCCTCCGTCTCCGCATCTCGCGCTTATGCGGACACGTCATTTTCCTTATTCTACCATATCTATGAAAATTTTGCCACATAAAAAGACATGTATACCAAAATCATCTCCAAACCAGACACATTACCGGTCATCCTAAGTATTCCCTTTATTCTTCCGTATCATCAAGGGACCTTGACATCCGTAAACGGCCTGTCACTCTTCCCCGTCCAGGAGTGCCGATGCCTCCGGCTTCTCCTTCAGCCACCTGCTCATCACCGCGAGCAGCTGTGGAACATCCAGGGGTTTCGTCAAATGTTCATTCATACCCGCCTCACGGCTGGCGGCGATATCCTCCGCAAAGGCATTTGCCGACAGCGCAATGATCGGAATCGTAAACGCGTCCTCCCGGGGCAGTTTCCGGATAGCCCGCGTGGCCTCATAACCGTTCATCACCGGCATCTGGATATCCATAAATATCATATCGAAATGCCCTTCTGCCATCTCTCCGAACCGCTGCAGGCCTTCCCGCCCGTCCGACGCACATTCCACCGCAGCTCCAGTGGCACCGATGATCTCCATGGCAATCTCCTGGTTGATCACATTATCCTCCACCAAAAGAATTCTGCTGCCGCAGAAAATATCCTCCGAAGATTCACCGCCATCCCGTTCGTACTGTCCGCTCTCCGCGACTGCGCCGCTCTGTTTCAGGAACAGTGTCACCGTCACCTTCGTGCCCTGTCCGGCGGTGCTTTCCACGCTGATGTTTCCGCCCATCATCCGCACAATGTTCTGGGCGATGGTCATCCCCAGCCCTGTCCCCTCCACACGGCTGATGCGGGAATCCTCCTCCCGGCTGAAGGGCTCGAAAATATGGGGCACAAACTCCTCCTTCATGCCGATGCCGTTATCCTGGAATACAAAATCATAGGAACCGCAGCCGTATTTCCTGCCTTCCCGTTCCGTAACCCACAGTTCCACCGAACCGCCGGCAGGGGTAAATTTCACGGAATTCCCCAGGATATTTAAAAAAACCTGACGCAGACGCCCCCAGTCCCCAACTACATCCGCGTGCTGCACCTCCAGGGGATAGACCGTCAACTTCATCCCTTTCTGACGAACCTCCGGCATTATGGTATCCGTCACATTCTGAATCATGTCCGGCAGCCGGAATGCATCCGCCGACAAATCCACATTTCCCGACTCAATCTCGTTCATATCCAGGATTTCATTCACCAGGGAAAGCAGGTTTGTACTGGAAGACATGATTTTTCCAAGGCAGTCCTCCACCCGATTCTTGTCATCCATATGCTCGGATGCAATCTGGGTCATGCCGATAATACCGTTCATGGGTGTCCTGATATCATGGCTCATGTGGGAGAGGAACTCGCTCTTGGATGCATTAGCCTGGTTTGCCGCCTCACAGGCCGCCTGGATTGCCCGCTGCTCCCGCATCTCCTTATGCTTGCTCTCCGTCACATCCTGAGCCACATAGACGATATCCTTTGCCTTTCCCTCAGCATCCGTCTGAGCCATTACCGCCGTGGCACGAATCCAGCCGTAGTCCTCCTGGTCAATCTCCGTGCACTCGGGCTGCTTCCGGTACGCAAACGTAACAAACGGCTGCTCAGGCCCCAAAATCTGACTCAGGTTCCGGACACTCATGGTGTACAGATAATCAGCCCGATCCTCCGGATGGACAAAGGTTTCCGCATAAGTGCGCAAAGCCGTCATATAATCCTTCTGTTCCCCCAGCACCTTCTCCACATCCCCCAGCTGGGTCACACTTCGCAGCAGCTGATTTTCCAGATCCACATAATATGTGGCAAAAAACATGCTGCTCAGGCTGCCGATAATGCTTGCCTGCTCCTGAGCTTTCTTGCGCGCCTTTTCCTCCTGAAGCTTCTCCCTGGTAATATCCCTCCCCAGGATATTGACCAGCACCTGTCCGTTCCTGCGAATATAAGTCACATGCTGTTCCAGCCACTGCACCGATGACTGTTTCAGGCGGTACTGACAGATTTCCTCCGAATAGTCCTGGGTCTTCCCTGCCTGTTCCCGCATATGCTCCGGTGCCATAACCTTTCTGAAATGCTCTATATCTTCCGAATACACGGAGGATTCCAACGCTCTCCGGTAATAGTGCGTATAGCTTCCCGTACCGATACTCTGGGTCTCCGCATTCTCATTGAGCCAGTAACGCTCACACTGGTCGCTGTCCAACCGAATCGTGGTCATAACGCTGAAACGGGATTTGAGAATAGCCGCCATCTGTATATCCCGCTGGGAAAGCGCCTGTTCCTGCCGCACACGCTTATCCACATCCTGAAGCGCCAGAACCGTATGATCCTTCGTCCCCTGGTTTCTGCCGAAATACGCGATTACGGCCACATACCGATACCCACTGCCGCTTCGCCACTGACAGAGCATATCTGTCTTCTGCACACCTGTATCCCTGACCTGGCGCAGACCCTCCAGGGAAAATTTCTGGACAAATTTCTCCTGATTATCCCGATGAATCTGCCGCAGAAGCCTGGAATGCATCACCACATCCCACATCAAGGCCTGGGAAATCCATCCGTCCTGACTATATCCTTCCTCCCTGATCAGGTTTACTTTCCCGTTGCTTAAATCTATGGCGTAGACACCAAAGTTCTGCTCTCCCAGTGTACGGGTAACCTCCTGAAGACGGACACTGGCTTCATCCAGCTCCAGGCTCTCCTTCAGCATGTCCTGTACATCCTTCATATACAAAAGAACTACCTGCTCCTCTTCCGTATATCCGGAATCCGGCACTATCTCCATCAGATTCCAGCGAAACCCGTTGGGGGAACGCCGCCTGTAGCTACAGAACAGCATCTTGCGCCCCGTGCGCAGCGCGCCCTTCAGATAATCCAGATGAGTGAAACTCAGAAAACGATCCATATCCTCCGGATGTATAACCCCCTCATCCGTAAACTGCTCCAGCCATGCCGAAAAGGTCTCCGCATCCCTGTCCGCGGACCAGTCCTCCACAGCCCGTTTTACGATACTGTAGCTGTTTCTCGTCAGGTTTACCCTCAAAATTTTCCTGTATACAGGACTGGTTTCATCCCTGTGAGGCGTCACCGTGATCACAAATGCCGGTATCGACTCCTCCCAGAGAATCCGCTTCGCAACAATATCCACGGCTCTGCCCGCAGGCCCGTCACAGCTCACCGACCGGCTTTCCTCCCTATCCCCGATTGTCCGGAGCGGGCAATTCTCACAGAAACTGCCCCGCAGCTTATCACAGGACACTCCTTTTCTCATCTGAGGTACCATCTCATGTACCCGTTTATTAAAATATACTACTTCGTGAGTATCCTCCCGAACCACATGTATGCCGGCTTCCGGTATGGAATCCAAAATTTTCTCATAATCTCTGATATCCATGCTGTTCTCCCCGATTCCAATGCTGAAACAATCTGTACTTATTTTAACACGGAATCGGGCAAGAATCAAGGTTGAGGATAAAGTCATCATGGTTGTTTCGCGAATTATATCCCCGAATAAATGAGCCGGAACAAACTTAACGTTTTTCCGGCTTACTTCCATGGCGAAGGCCATGCGCTGTTGAAACAATCCTGTGCAGTCATTGTACCCTGAGCGAAAAATCACTTCTGTCCAATGAAAAATTTCGATTGAAATAAGGGTCTCCCGCAGCCAGCGCTGCCTTCCACTTCTTCCGGAATGCTTCAGACTCCCGGTCATAGCGTCTGGCACGCTCTCCCTGGGTATCCGGTCCCCTGGAGGCAGATTCATAGTGGAACAGTTCCGCAAAAGGCGTAAATACATTCAAGAGCCCCATTACACGTAATTTCAAGCAAAAATCAACGTCATTCAGCGATACTGCAAATTCCTCCTCCAATCCCCCCACCGCTTCATACAGACTTTTCTTGACCATCAGGCAGGCCCCTGTTACCGCGCTCATGTCCTGTGCATAACACAGACGTCCCATATACCCCAGGTTCTGGCGGTGCTGTTTGTAATGGACATGGCCGGCAGTTCCATGAGCGCCCAGGCCGATGACTACGCCGGCATGCTGAATGGTCTTGTCCGGATAATAAAGTTTTGCGCCTACGGCTCCCACATCCTGCCGCTGAGCATACATCAGCATTTCTTCCATCCAGTTTACAGTGATAACTTCCGTGTCGTTATTCAGAAGCAGGACATATTCGCCGGAGGCACATTTTACACCCAGGTTGTTGACTGCCGAATAATTGAAATCCCCATGGTAGGTCGCAATGACTATCCTGCCGTCTTCACTGCGGAGCATCTGCAGGGACTTATCATAATCATATCCAAGCAGCCGGCTGTAGTATTTCCTGATCTCCTCCGTAGTACTGTTGTTCTCCACAATTATGATCTCAAAATTATCATAAGTGGATTTCTCCAATATGGAATTCACACAGCGCCGTAAATCCTCCGCATGTTCTTTATTTGCAATGACAATCGATATCTTCGGCGTACCAATAATCTGATAACGAATCCTGAAAATCGTCTCGAAAGCCCTTGTGCTCTCAATCTTAAAATGCTCATATCCATGCTTTCTCAGATGCTCCGCCACCGCCCCCTTCGCGGCCTCAATGGCATATGGCTTGGCTTCAATATTGGATGCGGTGGAGCCCGGATGGCTCCTCCAGTAATACATCAGCCGCGGCACATGCACAATCTTCTCAGCATTGTCCGTAAGCCGCAGGATCATATCGTGGTCCTGGCTGCCGTCAAATTTCTTCCGGAACAATTCGTTTCCATCCAGCAGCTTCCTGGAAAAAACACTGAAGTGGCAGATATAATTATTCGCGCACAAATTGTCCGGAGCATAGTCCGGCTTGAAATGCATGGTCAGCATACGGTTGATGTCGCCGCTTCTAAATGTAGTCTCATCGCAATACAGATAATCCGCATTCTGTTCATTGATTGCCTTTACATATTCGTAGAGCACGCTGGGATGGAGCAGGTCATCCTGGTCCAACAGACCGATGTACTCCCCTGTGGCCATCTGCAGGCATGCATTGGTATTCCCGGCTATGCCGTCATTTTTCTCCAGATGCTTATAGACAATCCTGCCTTCGGATTTCGCCGCATATTCCCTGCAAATATCCCCCAGATAGCTGTGGGCTTCATCGGAGCCGTCGGCAAGGCACAGTTCCCAGTTACGGTAGGTCTGTTTCATGACGGAATCCATCATCTCTATCTGGAACTCTCTCTCATTATTCCACAGCGGCACCAGAATGCTGATTTTCACCATCCGCGGAAATACGGCGCTGCTCTCCGCCGCCGCCTGCTCCGGCGTCGGGAAGCTCTCCGTGCCAAACTGCTTCATAGCCTCCCGCTCACGCTTTTTATACGCCACCTTGGAAAGTACACCTCTGGGGCCTCCGCAGTTACGCAGCCTGTCCCTCTGACGGATTACCCAGTGGAGCACATCCCTGCCGGGCTTGCTGGCTTTCCAGAGGGGATTATTTTTGATACGGTTCAGCTTCCATTCCAACTCCTCATTTTTTGCTTCCAGATCGGCTATACGCCCCGCCAGGTCGGCACATTTCAAATGTTCCTGTTCATAAGCTTCCCTGTAATCCGTCTCTCCCATACGCTTCCTCTTTCTCCGATTCGCCTTCAGACATTAGAGTGCAGATTGCTGACCGTTCAAAACTTCCGCTTACTTCTGGCCTCCATGTCCTTCGCAATCGGCATCGGCAGGCGCACGATTTCCAGCCGCACCCGCAATTTATTCTCCTCTTTCCGCTCCAACCGCTCCAGATTTACATTAATATTGGGATCATCTGTGGCAAAGACAATGCTGGGGCAGTCCTTCTCCCCGTCCTTGTCCGCCGCCGGCACGATGCTTCCGTTTGCATAGAGAAGCCTGCGCTTATGCAGCGGTACCGTGGCTCCGTTAAAGGACATCTCCCGCACCTTCACCGCGCAGGGGTACATCCCCGGGTCTATGCGCAGCATCTTCACATCGCCGCCCACCTTCAGCTCCAGCTCAATCAGCCAGTCTCCCTGATAGGCCTCCCGCACAAAATAAGAATCTTCCTCATTATATCCCTGTCCCTTATCCTCATAGATCTGAACCCGGTTCACGTCCTGCGAATCGCTGTACTTTTCAAGCCAGTCCTGGGGCCTCATAACGCGGCAGCCTATTCTTTCCCTCATCTCGGCCATGGAAGAACGGTCTCCCGTCACAAACCTTTGGAAATCCCCCTCTTCCTCCCAGAATTCCTTCACCTCGCGCTCCGTGACCGAAAGTTCCTCCCGAATCCAGTCCAGGCTCAGCTTCTTCCGCTTCTCATCCTCCAACAGGTACCAGTACGCCGCCCGGAAAGCAAGGCGTTTCATATCCATAGGCTTCCCGAAGGTCCATTCGTAGTCAATCAGCGTCCATTTTCCATTCAGAAGCTCTGTTTCCGTACAGTCCCGGAATCCCTCTGAGCCCTGCTCCGGTCCCCGGAAATCCGGCGTCTGGCGTGCATCCCATTGGGCACCACGCTTCTGCAGGTCCTCCCGCTGAAATTCCATCCGCTGTCCGGCTCCCCGGCGGATATCCTGTCCATGTATCCCGTCCTGCCCCTCTCCTTCCGGGCTGATTAAAATATTCCCGAACACCAGGTCAAAATCGGCAGCCGGATAGCTGCTGTTATAGCCGACCCGCTCCACAAACTG
Source organism: uncultured Acetatifactor sp. (assembly GCA_910586775.1). GTDB lineage: Bacteria > Bacillota > Clostridia > Lachnospirales > Lachnospiraceae > Acetatifactor. The sequence continues at coordinate 86,294 of CAJUJN010000001.1, forward strand.
CCTGAAGTATCTGCGAAAGGCCTCCAGGTCATTCCTGTCCAGGCATCTGTCCATCACTTCCAACAACGAAATCCCCCGCACAAACTCAAACTGCGCACAGAACTGCCCGTCCACCTCCACCAGCTCGCATTCATTGATCTCCAGCTTTCCGCCCTGATACCGCTCCTTCAGACTCTCACAGGCCGCCGCCATTCCCCGCACATGCTCCTCTGCAATCTCCCCTATGGGATACTTCCTGACGATGTATGTCTCCTGACTATTTCCCTGGCGGTCTCTGTACCAGTCTCTCAGGATTTCCGTCCGGACAGCATATTCAGCCGCCCGGTCATTAGAATATTTCACGAATTTCACGTCAAACCCATGCCCGATGACTGCCACAAAGGAATTGGAAAACAGCGGGAACAGCCCGTCCTCCGTCATGCCGTCAAAAGCATTTTTCTCATTGAAGAGCAGAAGCCTGTCGCTGTCGAAATTCCGTAAATTATTAAACAGTTCTCCCTTTCCGGGCAGATACTCGTCGCTGTACAAAGCCGTCATAAATTTATAATCCGGATAAGGGTAATAGAAATGATACTCTTCCGCCCCGCAGTTTAAAAAGATGCGCTCCAGACCGTTTCTGCTGAAAGTACGCACATCTCCGCCCGATATATAATTCTCGATACCTGAAAAATAAGTACCCAGATGATCCTCCCGACACCCTGCAAAATATTTTAAGCCGTATTTATTTTCTATGGCAATCACAATCCGCCCGCCGGGAGCAAGATGCGTGGAAAGCTTTTCCAGGTATGTCTCATAGGGCGTGTCGCCGCCCATATAATTTTTTGCATACTCAAAGACCCCGATCAGGCAGATATAATCAAAGTCCCTGGGCAACCCGGGCTCTATATCCTGAAAATTTCCCACATGAATGGTGATATTGTCACATTCCCGGTGCCGGTAGGCATTGACCAGGCTGCGTTTCCTGGACAGTTCCACACACTCCACGCTGCCTGCCTTCCTGGAAAGCGCTCCTGTGACAGCGCCGCAGCCGCTGCCCACCTCCAACACCTTACATCCCTTGTGCATGGGAATCCAGTCCACTATATTTTCACGCAGAGAAGACAAATGATATAGAAACGGCCAGGACTTCCGCTCTTCTATGATTGCATCATACTCGGAGGAAGATTTGCTCTTCACGATGTCCAGCAGCGCATCCTCCACATTTCCCTCACTGTAATAATCTTTTCCTGAATACTGGCTGTAATCCAGCTTTACTTTGCCGATTTCTTCCATATTTACATTCTGCAGCCTTTCATTCTGCCTTACAGACCGGACAGCTTCTCAAAAACTTTTCCACCTGTGCGGTTGCAATCCACAGGTGGAAAACTTTTCCGCGTCAGTCTGCTGCCCGGGCCTCCTGCGGCGCATCCGCCACCGTAACCTCAGACTCCATATCGTAATACCCCACTGTATCCTTATCCGACACCACCGTCACATCCATCACGTCATATAATCTGTGGTACACCTCAAATGTATCCCCATTGTATCCGGTCACCCCCAGGGACAGCAGATATTCCCCGCCCTGCAGGGTCATCTTCTGTGTAAAGGTGATATCCTTCACCTGTCCGGGCTCCCCGCTCTCCAGATATGCTTTTTCTATCATGGTGTTAGTGCCCGTAATCTCGATACCAAGTACATTTTTAATTGATAAAGCAAATATCGGTGCCGGCACATGGTCATGGAACCTGACACGCATATGCAGGGTAAACCTGCTTCCTTTCAGGATAGCCATAGCCCGCACCCCCCGCTCGTCCGTCACATAGTAATCCACGATTTCTGCCTGCTTCGTGCCGTATTCCTGGGCATCCGGGTTCACTCCCCGGGCTGCTCTGCCTCCTGAAGCTTCCTCCTGCGCGCACTTTCCTGCGTCTTCCCTGATGCTTCCATCACGTCCGGCACCCGCCTGTCCTCTGCTTCCACAGCCGCCCTCTGCCTGTCCGCTGCCTCCATGCCCGCCGTCCGCCTGAATCTCGTACTGCCCCACCAGAACCCGCTTATAAGCATCTATCATTTCCTTGGGAGAACCTTCCCCCAGAAGATTTCCCTTATTCAGCAGAAATACCCTGTCACAGTATTTGCTGATAATGCTCAGATCATGGCTGACAAAAACGATGGTTTTCCCCATCTTCTTGAATTCCTCAAATTTATGATAACACTTCGCCTGAAAAAACACATCGCCCACCGAAAGAGCCTCGTCCACAATGAGGATTTCAGGCTCGATATTGATTGCCACCGCAAAAGCCAGACGCACAAACATCCCGCTGGAATAGGTTTTCACCGGTTGGTTCACATAATCCCCGATATCCGCAAACTCCAGGATTTCCGGCAGCTTCTCGTCAATTTCCTTATCCGTAAACCCCATCATGGTGCCGTTTAGATACACATTCTCGATTCCGTTGTATTCCATATTAAAACCCGCGCCCAACTCCAACAGCGCGGAAATCCGCCCTGCCACATGGACATGCCCCGATGTGGGATTGAGTACTCCGGTGATAATCTTCAATATGGTGGACTTGCCCGAGCCATTGGTGCCGATGATACCCACAGTCTCACCCCGGTAGATATTCATGTTGACGCCGTTTAAGGCATAGTGCAGCTTATGAGACTGCTTTCTGCCCAGGCCCAGAGATTCCTTTACCCTGTCTCTGGCCCTGTCATACAGCTTGTATATCTTTACCACATCTTTGATTTCAATTGCAGGGATATCCACCCCCTGCACCTTCGTCTCCGTCTCTCTGTCTCTCATGATACCCCTATACCGCATTTTTCATGCTGCAGACCGCCTGGCATACAGAAGCTGCTTTTTCCTGTCCGCCCCGGACAGGTCCATCGTCCTGCTACCGTGCCATTCAAGGCAGGGCATTCTTTTCGCCGCTGCACATTCCCGGGCAGTCCCTGTTTCCGCCGCTGCACACTTCCGGGCAGAAGCCATACAGCCCCTGGCCGCTACAAGACATCCGCAAAATGCACTTTCAGCCTCCGGAACACCGCAGCCCCCAGGCCAAACAGCGCCACCGTCACTATCCAGAAATACATGGTGGAGAAAAAATCCTGGAAAAACCATTGTCTTCCATATATGGCATTACGGTACCCTTCCACCACATACACAAGCGGATTCAGCTTCAGCACAAATACCCACCCCGCCGGTGCCGCCTCAATGTTCCACAGGATGGGGGTCGCCCAGATACCGATCTGCAGCGCAATGTTGATAATCTGTGTCAAATCTTTAAAAAAGACCACAATAGAGCAGGTTGCATAGCAGAGGGCCAACACAAAAATAAACAGGCAGAAGCTGTAATACACCACCTGAATCGTATATACGCTCGGATAGTATCCGTAAAGCGCCGCTACCAACAGCAGTACCCCTACAAAAAACACATGAATAAAAGTAGCCGCAATAATTTTGATAATAGGCAGAATACTGATCTTAAATACGACCTTTTTCACCAGATAGTCATATTCCCGCAGGGCATTGGTCCCGTTGTTCAAAGCCTCATTGAAATAGAACCAGGGCACCAGCCCGGCAGTCAGAAACAGCACAAAGGGCACACCCTCCGCCCCCCGGCCGCCGCTTCCTATCAGTTTGTCAAATACGATGTAATACATTCCGACGGTCACCACCGGCTGCGCCAGCGCCCAAAGCGCTCCCATGTAGGAGCCTGCATAACGCTTCTTAAAATCATTTTTCGCCAGCTTCCAGATCAGACGCCGGTTCTGGTACAGTTCCACCGGAACCGTGGTAAATTTCTCATACCATTTTGCAAATACGATACATGCGGCAAGAATCATCATGCAGGAAAGAATCTTCTTCAGCAGCTCCTCCTGAGGATTCGCACTGGGCCCGGGATTCTGATGGAGCATGATGAGCAGTCCCATCAATATCCCTATGGATGAAAATATGGCAATTCCGCCATGCTTGCTTATCTTCATATCGTCTCGCTCCCGCTTTCCTCTCCTGTCTGCTGTGTTCCTCTGCCATCATGCCGCCTGAAGCGTGCCTGAAAATTCATTCCCGCCATCTGCACGCAATCTTCAAACACGCCAGCGTTTCTTCTCACATTCCGCCAGTCCGCCCCAGTTCCTGTCGCGTTCCACCATCACCAGCTCCATACCTTCCGGAATCGGCCATTCTATGCCGATTTCAGGGTCACTGTACAGCAGCCCGCCCTCATCGCCGGGGTGATAGAATTCCGTGCATTTATAACAAAATTCCGCATAGTCGGAAAGCACCAGGTAGCCGTGAGCAAAATCCTTCGGAATAAAAAACTGCTTCTTGTTCTCCTCTGAAAGCACTACGCCGAACCACTTGCCGAAAGTAGAGGAACCCTTTCTCAAATCCACCGCGACATCGAATACCTCGCCCCGGATGGCCCTCACCAGCTTGTCCTGGGGAAACTGCTTCTGAAAATGAAGCCCCCGCAGCACTCCCCGCCTTCCGGAAGATTGGTTGTCCTGGACAAAGACCTGGGGAATCCCCGCCGCCTTGTAATCCTCATACTGATATGACTCAAAAAAATATCCCCTCTCATCCCCGAAAACCTTGGGTGTAATTACCTTCAGACCTTCTATTCCGCATGTCTCCACACTGATTTTTCCCATGTTTCATTCTCCTCACTGTTCCGACTCCGCCAATCCTGAAGCCCGGCAGATGCCGTCCTGCATTTGTTCTTATAAGATAACCTGCACTTTTGCTCTATGCTGCCTTTTGCCCTTTTGTGCAGAAATCATTGTTACGCACCTAATTGGGTATATAACTGACATTCATGTCAACATTTCCTTCAATACCGTCCACACTGCCCTTGGAGGTATACTGCCACATCTGGTAGTACCCCTGATAAAGCGGCGCGCTGCGATATTCCGCAAGCCAGATACAATAGTTATCCAACTGATTCGCATACAGATAATGATTGTACCAGTTCCGGCTGGCATAGACGCCTGCGGTGTAGCCCGCGTTTACAATGGTGCGACAGAATGCCTCGCAGATACGCGTCCTGGTTTCCACATCCAGATTGTCCGCCCTTCCGTTTCCGCCGGCACCTTCGGTATCGATAAACACCGGATAGTCCAGCTTGTACTCCCGAATCAACTGCAATACCGCGGAAGCCTCTTCCACTGCCTCCACCTCGTTGACCGCCTGCGTAAAGAAATACACCCCCACCGGAATCCCGCTGAATGCGGCACCTCTCATATTGGCCTTAAAATAAGGGTCTTCCACCAGGCTGCCTGTCACGGAGCCGCGGTAGCCTGCACGGATAATGGCAAACTCCACCCCTGCATTCTGTACCCTGTCCCAGTCAATCTCGCCGTTCCATTTGGAGACATCTATACCCACCTTCGAATTTGCCGTGGACTTCTGGAAATTCTTGATTTCAGTTTTATCCGCATCCTCCAGGGCATCCATTACAGCGGTATCCTCGGCCTCGGCATTTATCTCCTCCTCCGTTTTAATCAGAAGAGATATGTCATCGATGGCCACATACTCCACCTTATCCTTCACCCGCACCCTGGTCTCATTGGCCGGCACCTGGTAACCTTCCATGGGCATCAGCTCCACATAATACTCTCCCGCCGCTAGGCCTCCGATATAGATAATGCCGTCTTTGTCCAAATCCTTGTATTGTCCAAGCCCTTCCAGCTCCACGAAAAAGCTTTTTCCCGTCACCGGATTTCCCCTGGTATCCACAATCTGGATACGAAGGTCCTTCTCCACGGAAGTCACCACCAGCGACAGCCTGGTTGCATTGTCCTTCGCCGCCTCCAGGATGGGATTCACCTCCTGGTCAAAGAAAGTATTGTCCCTGAGAAACGCCGACAGGTCGTCCCCTATCTGCCCTGCCCTCAGCTCCTCCTGTTCCCCGGCGTCTGCCTGCTCCTGAGGCGAAGGTGTCTGCGTTGCCTGGGGCGTCCTTCCGCCTCCCCCGCTCCCGGGAGGCCTGTTGATATACAGCACCAACAGCGACACCAACAGAATCATCGCCATGGAACACAGGATTGCCATCCTCCGCAACTTAGAGTCCATTTGCTACCTCTACCAGATATTTTCCGTAATTCGTCTTCATCAAAGGCTCCGCCAGCTTCAGCAGCTGCTGCTTGTCGATAAAACCTCTCTTGTACGCAATCTCCTCGATACAGGAGATATAAAGCCCCTGCCTTTTCTGGAAAGCCGCCACAAAATCCGCCGCATCCAGCAGCGCATCATGATTTCCCGTATCCAGCCAGGCAAATCCACGCCCCAGGGTCTCCACATGCAGCGTCCCGCGCTCCAGATAAGTATTGTTGACACTGGTAATCTCCAGTTCTCCCCTGGCGGAAGGCTTCACATTCCTGGCAATCTCTACTACATCATTGTCGTAAAAATACAAACCGGGCACCGCGTAATTACTTCTGGGATTTTCCGGCTTCTCCTCGATGGAAAGCGCCCTGCCGTTCCCGTCAAACTCCACCACGCCGTACTCTCTGGGGTCGCGGACATAATAGCCGAAAATCGTGGCGCCCTTTTCCCTGGCTGCCACACTCTTCAGAACCCTGGAAAAACTCTGCCCGTAGAAGATATTGTCCCCCAACACCAAAGCCACTCTGTCGCTTCCGATAAAATCAGCCCCGATCAGGAACGCCTCCGCCAGGCCGTTTGGCTGCTCCTGCACCGCATAGGACAGCTCCATCCCAAGCTGATGACCGTCCTTTAAGAGATCCTGGAATACGGGCAGATCCCTGGGCGTGGAAATAATCAGAATCTCCCGGATACCCGCCAGCATCAATGTGGACAGCGGATAGTAAATCATCGGTTTATCGTACACAGGCATGATCTGTTTGGAAATCGCCTCTGTCAGAGGATATAGCCTGGTGCCGGAGCCACCCGCCAATATAATTCCCTTCATCACCTTTCCTCCGTTTCTTAAATGATATTCTCCCGGAATCTCCATGCCGCTTATCCTGCGACTTCCCAGAAAGCGTTTTGGTCGATTTCCCAGCTTTTCCAGGCGTCTTTCCTGATCCAATGCCTGATTCTGTTCCCTGAGATTCCGAAAACCTATATGTGTAATGAAATTCCGGACCTTCCGCAGAAAAACACATACAGGATGTGGCCTTTTCCGCCCTGCGAAAACGCCATATCCTGTATGCAGATCACTTTCTGACGGCACTACGTCCAGAAATATTCAATCCTTACTTTCCGTACATCTCCGTATAATACTTCTGGTAATCCCCGCTGGTCACATTCTTCATCCAGTCCTCGTGCTCGAAGAACCACTCAATCGTCTTCCGGATACCGTCCTTGAACATGGTCTCCGGATACCAGCCGATCTCCGCCTTAATCTTGTCCGGTGCGATGGCATACCTGCGGTCATGGCCCTTGCGGTCCTCCACATACTGGATCAGATCAGCGCTCACATGAGCCTTTCTGGGGTCTGAATCAGGCAGCTTCTCCTGCAGTACTTCCAGGATCGTATGAATGATCTCCAGATTCTGCTTCTCATTGTGCCCGCCGATATTGTAAGTCTCGAACAGCCGCCCCTGTTCCTGAACCATGTCGATGGCCTTTGCATGGTCCTCCACATACAGCCAGTCGCGGACATTCTTGCCGTCTCCGTACACCGGAAGCTTCTTGCCCTGAAGCGCATTGTTAATCATCAGCGGAATCAGCTTCTCCGGGAACTGGTAAGGGCCGTAATTGTTGGAGCAATTGGTAATATTCGCCGGGAAGTGATAGGTGTCCATATATGACTTCACCAGCATGTCCGCTGATGCCTTGCTGGCGGAATATGGGCTGTGGGGAGCATATGGTGTGGTCTCATAAAAATATGCATTCTCATCCTCAGACAGGGAACCATACACCTCATCCGTAGACACATGCAGAAATTTCTTCCCCTCCTTAAAGCTGCCGTCCGGAAGCTCCCATGCCGCTTTCGCACAGTTCAGCATCACCGCCGTGCCCAATACATTGGTCTGTACAAAGACCTCCGGATTGCGGATACTTCTGTCAACATGGCTCTCCGCCGCAAAATGCACCACTCTGTCAATATCATTCTCCGCAAAAATCCCGGAAATAGCTTCTTTATCACAGATATCCGCCTTGATAAACGTATAATCAGGCCTGTCCTCAATATCCTTCAGATTCTCAAGATTTCCCGCATATGTCAGCAAATCCACGTTGATGATGCGGATTTCGTCCCCATACTTCCGGAACATATAATGAATGTAATTGGAACCGATAAATCCGGCACCTCCCGTCACAAGATAAGTTCGCATTTTTCCCACTCCTTTTTAATAGTGTGTATTCAATAATTAGTATAGCTGAAAAATAAAGTTCCATTCTGTCATTCCGTGCGCTTCCTGAAATAAGAACGCAGAAAGCAATCGACTATCCCCATTATACGGATTCTTCCAGATTATGTCAATTATAAATGGGCGGAAAATCTGTTGCATCCAATATTAGGTACAGCGGACAGCCTTTCTGGCATTTCCATATATGCATTCGTTGCGATTCTCCCTTTCAGACAACTTCAATTTATGCTCACACTCAAAAACATCTGCCAACATAAATGTACACCGAAAGACCTCCGGCCGTATTTTTGCCATAAGCAGTTTGAAAAATTATAGCGGTCCTTATTTTACAAAAGGACAGCTTCAGCAATCCTCCTGCCGAAGCTGTCCTTTCTTAAAAACTATGTGCAGGAAACACTTCCCAGGAATATATCGCATCCCTTAATATCCCAGATAACTGATATTGAAATCGACATTCCCGCTGATTCCGCTGACACTTCCGGTAGACCTGTACTGCCACAGATCATACCTGCCCTTGTATGTGGGCTTGGATGCATACTGCGCCAACCAGATTTTGTAAGCGCTCAGGCTGCCGGCATCAATCTTGCTCTCCAACCATGTTTTGTTTGCATATATTCCCGCCGTGTAACCGCCGTTCTGGATGGTCTGGCAGAAAGCCTTGCACACTGCGGTTCTGGTGGCTTTGTCGATTTTATCCGCCCGTCCGCCGCTGGCTTCCACATCCAGGAATACCGGATAGGAAATCTTATAATTTCTGATCTGATCCAGCACCATAGAGGCTTCTTCCACTGCTTCCATCTCATCCACTGCCTGGGTGAAGAAGTAAACTCCCACCTTCAGCCCTGCGGCTATAGCGCCCTTGATATTCGTCTCAAACCTCGGGTCTTCAATCAGGCTACCCTGGGCGGAGCCTCTGTATCCGCAGCGGATAATCACATAGGAAATTCCGGAATTCTTCACTGCATTCCAGTCAATCTTCCCGTTCCACTTGGACACGTCGATACCCACGGTACCATTGCTGCCCGTCACCAGGGAGCCGTCGCTGGCAAAATTGTATTTTGCGCCCTGAATAACCTGCTCGCCGGTGACTTTGCTGCCATCCGCCTTGAAATAATATACCTTGCCCTCCAGCGTCTGCCATCCGGTGTACTTTGCATCGCCTTTTACATAAAACTTATCGGCTGTATAATAGTCAGCCCTGGTTGCCTCCCTGTAGTCATTGCCTGACAGCACATACAGCTGCTGACCGCTCGCATCCTTCAGCAGAGTCACATTGTCCTCTCTGGGATGCCTGCGCACGGTGACGGTACAGGTTGCGCTCAGGTCCTGATTCCCATATCTGCCCTTTACGGTAATGATTGCCACTCCCTCTTTCACACCGGTAACGGTTATGGCTGTCTTATCCACAGATACGGCAGCAATTCCGGTATCTGAGGATTCTGCCGTCAGCACAGGCGCTTCGACTGCCGTATTGGAAAATATTGCGTTGATCACTACAGGTACTTCCGCATATACGCTCAATGCAGTTTTATCCAGTGTGAGCGTATTGCTGCCCTGTACATTGATACGAACGGATGCAGTCGCCTGAGTTTCCGCGCCGCCGTTTTCATAATTCGCCGCCACGGTAAGCAATGCCGTACCGTCCGCCACTGCTGTGACATTGATATTGCCCGCTGCGTCTACTGTTGCCGTCGCCACTGCCGTATTGCTGGAAACAATTTCGTACACAATCTTCTGTCCGTTGGTAAATCCGGAGGCCGTCGCCCGGGCTGCAAGCGTGTCGCCCGGGACTGCATTCAACTCCGCAGGAGTTACCGACACGGTACCCTTTGCCAGCACCGGGCCGGGACTCTGCGTCGGCTGAGCGGTAGGAACCGTCGTCGGTGCCTGGGTCGGCTCTGCTGTCGGATTGTTTGTCGGTGCCTGGGTGGGCGGTGCAGTTGGCTTCTCCGTCGGTGCCTGGGTGGGCGATGCTGTCGGTTCTGCAGTAGGGGTTTCGGTTGGCTTCTCCGTCGGTTCCGCAGTCGAAGCCGGCTCATCTGTGGGCGCACTGGTTGGCTCTTCCGCAGATGACTCGGATGACGGCTCTTCCGAACTGCCGGATGATCCTCCCTCGGACTCTCCTCCCGTCTCTGTCATCGGCACTTCTCCCTCTTCCGCACTCAGATGCAAAGTTCTCTGCGCCATGGCCACTGCCAATGTCACAGGGTCCGGTATGGTGTTCTTCGCCACTTCATTGTAAGTAGCCGATATGACTTTACTCTCAACCCATGCTACCGTATCTTTCAGAGTGGATTCCACCACTGTCTCATTTTTCCTGGTGTCTTCCTTTGCGGCATTGACTTCACTTTCCTGCTTTACCTCGTTCGCCACATTTACCTTCTCATAGGCAATTTCCTTTTTCACCTCAACAGTCTGGCGGTCCGTGTAGAGCGTGTAACCCGCATATTTTTCATCCGTCAGCGGCTCCATAGCCACCTGGTACGTACCCGGCGTAATATCCTTTTTATGAATGATTCCGTCCATGTCGTCATCGGACCAGATCTGCTCTTTCCCGTCCGGATCCGTAACAGTTACGGAAAAAGGCACATTGGCTACAAGTTTATCCGATTTTTTATTGATAAACTTTATCTTCAGGTCCTTTTGAATTGAAGTAAAATTCGGCTCTACTGACACATCCCTCTCGTAGCCGCTTTCATTATAACCGCCCTGTGAGTCCTCCTCTTCCTGAGCAGTACCCGCCGCAGCGAATTTAGCCATCTGCACGCCTGTTACAGCCAGCAACCCGCTCTCCCCAATCATGGCGATTCCTTCCAGTTCCCTGCCCACATCTGCAAAACTGGCAACCTGCTTCTTGTTGGCATTCATACTGATGAATACACCGCCTGTCACGATTGCAAGCACCAACACAGCCACGCCGGTTATCACCATCACACGGTCCATCACATCCATGCTGCGGACAGCGCTTCCCAACTTTGCAAAAAAACCGCCTTCCGGGCTTCTGCTCCCCGTCTGCTTCTGTCTGCCTGCCGCAGGCTTCGCAGAACGCACAGCCGTCCGTCTGCCTGTCCTGCTGTAATCTCCTGCAGGCTTTACCGCGCTCTCCTCCCAGAACTCATCTGCGTCTTCCTCCAGGCCATGGGAATCTTCCATCCTGCCGTAGGCTTCTGCTCCGGAGCCGTAACCATGCGCTTCATCGCCATTGTACTCTTCCTCTGCATAATAGCCTGCCGGATTCTGCTCCTCCTGCATTTCATACGGTGCATCTTCCTCTTCATACCAGGCATCCGCTGTCTCTGCAGGCTCCCCATTCATGAATCCTTCGGGGCCGTAATACCCTTCCTCCGCTTCCGCAGTCTCATCCGGGCCATAGTACCCTGACTCCCCTTCCGCAGTCTCATCCGGGCCACAGTACCCTGACTCCCCTTCCGCAGTCTCATCCGTGCCGCAGGACTCCGCCTCCCCGGCTCCTTCCATTATGTAATACTCGGCTTCTTCCGGGTCATGATGCTCCGCCGCTTCCTCAATATCTTCCCCGAATTCATAGGAATCCAGCTCTATCTCCAGGTCATCCTCTTCTTCAGGTACGGAAAACACACCCATATTGTCCTGGAATGATGTATCCTGTCCGCTGTCAGCCACGGCTGACACAATTCCTGAATAGCTTTCTTCGTCATCAACCGGATCATAGCCAACGTCCGCATCTTCCTCCGAAAAGCTCTCCTCTTCGGAACCGCCCTCTTCCCCTTCTATGTAATAACTGTCTTCTTCCGCGCTGTCCCAGTCATACTCCTTCTCCTCCTCGTCCCAATAGGTATCCCTTTCCATAAAAGGATCCACCTTTCCGGATGCGCCTGTTCTTCCTCCGCGCTTAAATAAATTTTTCATTTTATACCCCCTGCCCGCCCCTGCGGGCATTCTGGTCTCTTCATTACTGAAGCCTGTAATAAATCTGTAATATTATAGCATTTCGGCATCACTTCTTCAAGTAAGAACTGCAATTCTTTATAATTTCTTAAAATGTGCAGAAATGTAAGCGGTTTTTATATTCATCAATTTGAATGACCGAAGAGGAGCCTGTGTCGTGAAAATGCTTTCTTAAAAAGTTTTAAATCGTATTAATAATGTGGACTTTTCCGCTTCATAATAGTAAAATGATAAATAAAAAGAAACGGAGTCCCATATGAAGAATAGACGAAGCACTAACGACGCACAGCAGGGAAATACCCTTCCCATACCCGATATCGATATTATAGATCTGGAAAATGACGGCATGGCAGAAGCTGCAGCCGAACCGACGCCTTCCGGCACGCATTCCATGCATGCAATCGCCCCCAGAAAAGAAAAAAAGAAAAACGGTTCTTCCCGCATCAATGTGCACATTATCCTTCTGATCGTCTTTCTGCTCTTTATAGCAGGAATTATTTATAAGATCATGAACTACGGAGTACATGTGAACCTGGATGAAATCTTCAAAGACGGCCCGGGAACCTATGAAGATAATTTAGACACCATCCTCCCTCTCTTTGATGCAGAAGGTACTCCTGTATACAAGCACTATGGAGAAGGCTCCACCATAGTGTTATTCGGCAATGCCCCCTTTGCGGATGACAGGGATTCCGAAGATAATCTGGCCAATATGATTCAGCAGATGACCGGAGCCACCGTATATAACTGTTCGGTCAGCGGCAGCTATCTGGCTGCGGGTGACAGAGAACTGGATGCAGAGGCACATCCCGTGGATATTTTCAATTTCTATTGGCTCTGCTCCCTGGCTACAGGATATCACGAAACTACAGATGCTCAGTTTCACAGAGGCATGGAGATTCTGGGAGACAGCGCGCCTTCGGAGGCTTGGGATGTATATAACACCCTGACATCCATCGATCTGAGTACCGTGGATGTGGTGGCAGTCATGTATGACGGCAGCGATTATCTGGCCGGGCATCCCATGTACAATGATGCAAAAGATACCGATGTCACCCAATTTACAGGCAATACGGAGGCCGGTATTGAGCTGCTGCATTATTGCTATCCCAACCTGCGCATCATTATCATGTCCCCCACCTATGCTTACGGCCTCGACGAGAACGGCGAGTACGTCAGCAGCGATATTCAGCGGTACGGATGGGACGTGCTGAGTACCTATGTTATCAAGCAATATGCTTCCTGTTCCGCCAGAACGGTCACTTTCGTGGATAATCTGTACGGAACTATCAACGAAGATCAGGCTGACGAATATCTGACAGACCATATTCACCTGAACGTAGCAGGACGAAAAAAAGTAGCCGAACGCTTTGTGTATGCGCTCAACTACTTCGATCATTTACTGGAATAAGCCGGTCTCAGGATTCCACAATTCTATGGCCGGGTCTCTGTAAACGGTATAGCCGTCTATCTCCCCGAACCAGACCCAGCCGAAAACCTGCGGGTCTCCCGACAGTTTCCGGCCTGCCGGCAGGATACAGTAATGGCAGGCCGCCTCTCTTGCCAGCGGCACTAACGTTTCCAGGTCGACGGGGTCCTGCTCCAGGGCATCACAGAGCGGGTCATGATAATTCCACCTGTCCACCGTCATCTCCCTGCCATAGGGCATGCAGACAAAGGCGGAATACTGCCTTACATAAGGCACCAGTTCCAGCGGAAATGCAGCCATAACTTCCCTTCCGGGCACATGAATGGCATCACAGATACGAACTACGCTGTCCGGCACATGATACAGATTCTCCGCTCTCGAGAAAAGCGGGCTGCTGTAAATCAGGCTTCCTGAGACAGCCACGGCCCCCGCCATACACAGAGCGGCCGCATCGGCAAGCATCCCTGTCCTGCCATGGAAAAAACTCCCCTGGGCCGGCTTCGTCTGCGCAATCTGCCCCGTGACGCACACACAGGTATAGGCGATAACCACCGTAACGGGCAAAAGCCACAGAATCCGGTAATATATCTCGTCTCCTGCCGCTTTGTACACCAGCTGAGCAAACAGCGGATTGAAATACAGCAGCAGCAGAATGATCGGCATATAGAGAAAAAGAATCCGCATATACTTTCTCTTTTCCTTTATCCACAGGTAGATCAGGGATATCACATACCAGATCACGATCAATCCCGTCCCCATATATTCCTGAAACAGCGCTATCATATCACTCCGCATATTCTCTCCTATCATAAGTCCCGCATATGCCCCCTCATACCCTTTCATGGCAGAGAAATTTCTGTCCGCACTGCGGCCACAAATTCCTCCGGGGTACTTCAGGGCCATATGCTGTTACATATTTCGCATTCACTCCAGCAACAGATAGATCAAAGCATACGCTACGCAGGGCAGACAGCAGACGGCCAGAGGAAACAATACTCTGATCCGCTTATAGCACAGCGCCCCCAGTATTCCGGCAATGCCGACTGCCAGGCTCACCAGAAACGCCCCTAACGTGCTGCACAGGCATCCCGTCACCGCCACGGCACCTAACAGAACATAACAGGACACCGCAACCCGCTGCTTCTCCTGTATCCTCTTCAGCAGAATAAGAAGCAGAAAAAGAAGAAAAGGCACCACAATGTTCGCCAACGCCGCTTTTCCCTGCCTGCTCCTTGCTATCATAAAGTTTTCCGCCGTATAAATGGAATAATTTCCAAACAAAACCAACAATTCCGTAAATACAAGGAACAGGGGCAGCTGTCTTCCCTTTTCCGGAAACAAAACCCTGCCGAACAGGTAAAATATCGCATATGTCATGGCGATCAGCACCACCGGAAGTACCACTTTTGCCACCGTTATCGCCGGCATCCCTGACAGCCTCGCCAGAAATGATATCCAGATCGGAAACGGTGCCAACCCATGCCTGATATCCATCAGGGTCGTCCCTCCCGTGTACGGAAGCTTCTGGTACATGGTATCCGCCTCCTGCGTAATGGTCGATATTGCCACATAATACGCATCGTCTGTATCCGCATAGGAAAGCAGCACTGCCTGAGCCAGCTGAAACAGCAGCACCCCCCAGAAAACCAGCCAGAGTAAAATACCTGTTGACCGGCCGGTTCCGCTCCCCGCCGCCTTTTTTCCGGCAAATGACGGTTTCTGCCCTTTCACCAGGCGTTGGATTTCCACTGCCACGGCCAGAAGCGCCAGCGCCGCCATATATCCCGTAAAGATCTGCACCAGGCGGCTGAAGCGGTGTTCCTGCATGATCAAAGGCACACTGATCAACTGAAAGCCCTCCCATAGGAGAAACTGCCCGCTGACCCAGCGAAAGAGCAGGTTTCCGCCCAGCTTATCTGTTTTGAGAAACAGGCCGCCGATGACAGCAGGCGCTGCCAACAGCAAGACTGCCAAAATAAACAACTGTACACCCAATTTCTCCTACTCCTTTCCCTGCATCGAACCCGGCTCTCACCGGCTTGATCCGCGAGTATAGACCGCAAGGGCAGTGTGCCTGCCACATACCTGGATTACACCGCATCTTCTCCGGAACATGCGCTGTCCGAAGCCCCCTGCGCATCACGTCCTGTCAGCATCAGCGCCGGAATAAGCCAAAGCTGATTGACCGCCGCCGTGTATTTATAATCCATTATCCCCGCACCTCGCAGAGTAAGAATCCCCACCAGAATTGCGGAAAAAAACAGGCAGATCAATGCGTAAGCCGCGGCGTTCCTCCAACGGATTTTTTCTCCTTTGAGCAGTTCCAGAATAACTGACACCAATGTCAGGCATAAGGAAACCACAAACCACCAACTGTAATAATCCACATAGTTCCGCGTCAAAACGGGAGTTTTTTCGCTCAGAACCTCATAATTTCTTCCGGTATAAGAATCATATGCCTCTCCCCGCAGCTGAAGCTGCACAATCACAGGCGTCACCGCATATCCCAGTACATCCCATCCAATCTGGCGGACAATCATGAATGCATGGACATTCCACCCCGTTTTCGCTATCTGCAGATAGTAGGATTTTGCCATCTCCGGCGAGGCATTTTCTTCAATAACAGCATCCAGGCGTTCCATATTTCCGGGCAATAAAGAAGCATCCCACGCTACCTCCCGGGTTATTTCCTGCAAATCCTCCGTCCAGCGGCTGTAGTCCGGCCAGATGGTGGGCCATGCAAAACGGCTTGCCATGGCTGCTTCCATGCTGCTTCCCGGCTTTTCCCTGTTGGCCGTATCCGCCACACCTGACAATACAGCCGCCAACCCGCCGCAGAGAACTGCCAATATCAGAAGAATCGGTACACACCGGCGTCTACCGGCAGAGACCTTTCGTTCCGGCTCCCCAGGCTTATCCGAAGCAGGTTCCCTTCCTCCTGGCTCCCCAGGCTTATCCGAAGCAGGCTCCTTTCTGCCTGACTCCCCAGGCTTATCCGAAGCAGGTTCCCTTCCTCCTGACTCCCCAGGCTTATCCGAAGCAGGCTCCTTTCTGCCTGACTCCCCCGGAACAGGTTCCTTCCGTGCTACCGCCTGCAGTACAAACGAGAGCATCAGCAGAAACAGTGAATTCATTAACGAAAAAGGCAACAGCGCAAGATGACACTGCATCGCAAAAGGGCAGGACAGCAGGACCAACACACTCCATACAGCCCGGCACTTTCCGGGGATTCCTCTGCCGGACGGCCGCAGCTTCTCCAAAAAAACATATACTGTCCAGAACGCAAACACAATCTGCAGCAGATACATGATCTGCGGAATCCCCCCTGCCAGACGCAGAATTGCCCCATACAGAACAGACTCTGCCTCCCCGAAATTCTGAACATGCCCAAAGTTGCGGCATGTCCAGAGCAGCCCGAACAGAATCTGAACCGTAAAACCTGTGAAAAGCATTCCTCTGACTATGGCTGACATGTGTGCCGCCGCCCTATTTACACTCTGCATCCAATCTCCAACCTAAGCATAAAATTTTAGAACCATATCACAGATATAATCCACCTGCTCTCCTGTCAGCCCGTAATACATGGGCAGACGCGCCAGGCGCTCGCTCTCTCTGGTGGTGTACCTGTCCTCTCCATGGAAACGGCCGAACTTCAAGCCTGCCGGCGCAGTGTGAAGCGGAATATAATGGAATACCGAATGAACTTCATTTTTTTTCAGATAATCAATCAGCTCCGTCCTCTCACCGATATCTGCCGCCTTGATATAGAACATATGCCCATTGTGCACACAGCCCTCCGGAACCACAGGCAGCTCTATTTTGCCTGCATCCGCCAGCGGCTTCAGATTCTCGTAATAACGGTTCCAACAGAAAAGCCTGGCATCGTTTATCTCTTCCGCAATCTCCAGCTGGGCATACAGATAGGCCGCATTCATATCGCTGGGCAGATAGGAGGAACCGTAATTGATCCAGGTGTACTTGTCAATCTGTCCGCGGTAGTACTTGCTGCGGTTCGTACCCTTTTCCCGGATGATTTCCGCCTCTTCCACATCCTTCTGATCCCGGATCAGGAGCGCTCCGCCCTCACCCATGCTGTAGTTCTTGGTCTCATGGAAACTGAAGCACCCGAAATTGCCGATGGTTCCCAAGGCCTGCCCCTTATAGGTGGACATGATTCCCTGAGCGGCATCCTCAATTACGGCCAACCCGTGGCGTCTTGCCGTCTCCATAATGGTATCCATCTCGCAGGCTACTCCGGCATAATGCACCGGTACAATGGCTTTGGTCCTCTCCGTCACTGCCGCCTCTATCAGCTTTTCGTCAATATTCATGGTATCCGGTCTGATATCCACAAACACCGGCACCGCTCCCCGAAGCACAAAAGCATCAGCAGTAGACACGAACGTAAACGAGGGCATAATGACCTCATCCCCCGGGCCGATCTCCGGAAGCAGCAGCGCCGCAAGCTCCGTTGCGTGGGTACAGGAAGTGGTCAGCAGGCACTTTGCCGTCCCCGTCTTCTTCTCAATCCACTCGTTACATTTTCTGGTGTAAGGGCCGTCGCCGCATATTTTCTGGTTTCTGACACACTCCTGTATATATTCGTACGCTTTCGGGGCATGTGGTGGTACATTAAAATTGATCATATCTTACCTCTTTTCTTTTTCACTGAAAATTCTATATCATTCCTTTATTTTATCTGTTTCCGCTGTGTCTGATGCCGCCTCCCATGTGGTCCTGCTGACAATATACCTGGGCCTGCCCTTCACTTCCTCATAAATCCGTGCAATATAATGTCCGATAATACCCAAACTCAGCATCAGAAAACCGCCGATGATCAGAATCAGAAAAATTACCGTAGTAAATCCTTCCACTGCCGTTCCTGATAGATACTTAACCAGTGTCTGAATAAACAGCACCACGCTGAATAAAATGGCAATGACTCCCATCACCGTCACCAACTGCAGCGGAAGTGTGCTGAAAGAAGTGGCATTGGTGACGGCATACTTCATTAAACTGAAAAAAGACCACTTGCTCTTCCCGTACTGCCTCTCCCGCACCTCATAAGAAACCGATTCCGTCCGAAAACCGACCCAGAAGCTCAGCGCCCGGAAGAATGTATTCCGCTCCGGCAGCGTCAGCAGCACATCTACCACCTTGCGGTCCAGGAGCTTAAAATCCGAAGATGCATTCATATCCATATTGATGAGCCTGCTCATGATTCTGTAAAATAATCCTGCCGAAAGTTTATGTGCCAGGCTTTCCTTTCCCCTGCTTACCTTGATGCCCTCCACTACCTCGGCACCATCCTGCCAGAGCTTCCACATCTGCGGAATGACCTGGGGCGGATGCTGCAAATCGCAGTCCATGACGATAACGGCATTCCCTTTTGTCATTCCCAGCCCGGCAAAGATTGCCGCCTCCTTGCCGAAATTGCGCGAAAACTCCGCCCCTCTGATTCTGGAATTCTTCTCCGCCGCCCTGCAGATTTCGGAAAAGGTTCCGTCCCTGGAGCCGTCGCTGACGAAGAGCAGTTCGTAGTCAATGCCCTGTTCCTCCAGAAGCCCGGACAATACCCCCGCTGTGTTAACTATATTCTCTTCTTCATTGTAGGCCGGCAAAACAATAGATAAAAGCGCCATTTTTTCTCCTGTTTCATACTCGCGAGCCCATTCATAACTTTTTGACTTTTGTTGCAGAAGCGCTCACTCATTATACCTTTGCGCTGACATATGCTTTTGGCAGCGAGTATACATTGTGCGGCAGAATTGCGTATAATCATTTATAAATATACGCTACCGCGTCACATTCTCCGTCTTAATATACATAATTCCATCAATGATACGGATGGAGTTCTCCCCCGGGAAGCTGTCCATGGCAGTGTACTCTTCAGAATAATACATCTCCGCCATTGCTTCGGGAGGCAGAATATTCAACGTTGCCCCCAGATAATTCCGGATAAAGATGCGGTAATTGTCCCCCCTGTACAGCAGGCTGTCTCCGTTCATACCAATCATGCCCGCTGTCACCGGAAGCGTGATATCCGTCACCGGATACTGCTCATCTCCCACAACCCCCACCATGGCAATGGGGATGCCCGGATAATATCCTTCCGTCTGCTCTATCCTGTCCAACAGCCGGATACAATAAGCATAAGTCTTCTCATACCGCTTCTGAAGATTCGAATAAGCAATATTGTCTGTAATACAGTAGCAGAAAACCAGAACCGATGCCGCCAGCAGAGCCCCCCACTCCAGCCACGCGCCTCGTTTCGTCCCGGTGCCGCAGTTCCCCGCCAGAGCCACCGCTCCGATGGCATACAATACCCACTGACAGCGCATCAGCAGATGATAATTCACATCGGGCGATATCAGCAATATGATATTGGTAGCCAATGGCAATGCCAGTACCGCTGCTACCATTATAACCAACAAAACCGGATTCTTCCAGTACTTTCTGCTCCGGCTCCATAAAAAAACCGCGGCGGCAGCCGAAACTGCCAGTAAAACCCATGCAGCCAGAGAAAAGATATTCTGAAACAGCACATTGCCTTTCAATGAAAACTTAAAAAAATCCAGATACATTTCGACAACCGACGAAATCAGCCCGCCGGAAGCGTTCCCCGAAGCCATACCGTTAATCCCCTGATAGGTATCCAGCTCCTTGCCCTGAATCCTGAGCAGGACCTGCAGAATGCCATAATAAAGTCCGGCTCCCAGAATCCCCATATAGAGATAGTGCAACATTACCCGGATTGTTTCCGTTACACCCGAAACGGGTTTCTTTTCTCCGGAAAGCCCCCGGCTCCTTTTTTGCTTCTCCTGTTGGTTCGGACAGGCTTTCTCCCCATCTCCGGCCTGCTCCTTTGCTATTTTTGCTCCTCTTTCCTTCCATTCTCCGACCGTCTGCTGCCCGCCGTTCTCCGCCAACAACGCCAACACCGCAAATATCGACAGAATCATTGCAAAGGGCAGGTACCCCTGATAAATCCCCATGCTGAATGCCAGACAAAACGCTCCCGGCAGAAATCCCATCCCGAAACGCTTCGTAAACAAAACCGCCAGCACCGCCAGCATCAGTGCCAGCATATATCCGTCCAGTGTATATACATAGGCAAAGGTTGAAGCCAACGCCGGAAAGACTGCCAGCAGGGCGCTGCAGGCCATTACGGCCCAAGGCTTTCTCACCTCCAGCAGCTCACACAGGGCTGCCGCCGCAATGCTTAAGAATACAAGCCCCAGAATGCCAATCACCCAGGGAATCGTATAATAGGAAGAAAATCCGCAGGCCACTGACAGAAACCATCTGCCCGAAGTAATCATGTTCTGATCGAAATACATGCTGTCCAGACCGTCATGATTGGGTATATCCGACAGCAGTACGGGCATATGAACCAACATCCCTGTCAAAAAGCAGGTGAGAAATGCGTATCTCCACTCCCGCCGTATCTTTCCATATAAAGCTTGAAACGCCTGTGCAGGTGACACCATGCGCCATCCCTCCTTACCAGAATCCATAAAACCTGTATCTGCAAATGAACCGCCCCCAACAGGCTATACTTATACTCAATGCTACCCGAACCTGCCAATCCTGACTCTTCTCTCTGAACGCTGTAAACAGCGGAAAGTCAGATACCTGAAGGAACAAAGCAGTCCACCCGCCAAAAACCAGTCCCGAATTATGCCTCCCGGACACAGCCGGTTAACGCAAAGCCTCCGCAATCCGCTCTGCCAGCATCTCTCTCGACGTTTCATTCGGATGAATGCCGTCAATTGTATACGTCTCCCAATTCTCCCCGCTTTCACAGGAATAGACATTGTGATAGAGGTCCACAATCTCCACATCCAGCTCCTGCGCCAAACGGATTTCCGCTTCCACATAATCCGACAGCGACCCTCCGCCGTAGTCAATTTCCTCACAGGTCTGCTCGTAGGCTATATACCAGGAATACGTGGGCGTCAACAGGATAATCCTCAGATCCGGATTTATCTTTTTCAGAGTGTCTATCGAAGTACGAAGGGCTCCCAGATAAGTGTACTCATCATAAGGCTCCTCCGGATTTTCAATCGGTGTCCCTGCATGATAGTCGTTCAGCCCATGCTGTATTATTACCGTCTCCACCTGTGAAAAATCCACTTTCGTCAGACCGTCAATCGCTTCCAGAAAATACTCCGTGTTATTCTCCCGCATTCTGACCGTCTTCTGTACACCGAAATCCCCCGCCCACATAGACTTTGTCAATCCCACAAGTGACAGCGACCCTCTTGCCTGGTCCATTCTTTTATCAGTTCCGTTTCTTGCGGCGCAGGTTCCTCCCAGGGATGCGTTATACACCGTTTTTCCTGTCAGCGCCTGCAGCCTGGCAGGCACTGCCGTCTCATCCCGGACCAGCCCCAACACACTGTCACCGAAAGCAACTATCTGAAACGTGTTCTCTCCTGCCGGATTTCTGCGGCTCCGAAAGGTTGCCAGAAAAAGTACCGCAAACAGGAAAACGGCAAGAACGCCATATATTATTGTCCGTCTCATCAGCTTTCCCTTCATCGCCTGCCCCTTTCCTGCTTTGTTCAGACATCAAAAGCGTTACTCTGCCTGCGGCCCGCAGCTTCCGTCCGGTTCCATCTTCAGAATCTCCCGGGCCAGCCGTCCTGCGCCTTCTCCGTCGATCATTCTGATTTCCCTGCTGCGGTAATATTCCCGTTTTCCCCGGTCTCCCGCCATCTCTTCAAAAAGAATTCCGATTCTCTCCAGCGTCTGCTCCGGCTCCTTATGCCATGCCCCCGCAGAGCCTGCAATCTGCTTCTCTCCGATATACTCCACCAGGGCTTCCTGGTTTTCCGCATAGGAAAAACAGATAAAAGGCACCCCAAGCGCCGCCAGCTCATAGATAGTGGCACCTCCGGCCGTCAGTGCAATCTGGCACTGGCGCATCAGCCCCGCCATGTTCTTCACATCATGATGTATCTCTATATTATCATGCTTCTTTTCCAGATCCTGCAGTTCCCGGAAATTCGGATGAAACCGCCCCGTCACCAGATGAAACGTAAAATCGTCATCATAAATACGTTCTAATATCTTTCCGGCTATGTTTCCGCTGTCTCCGCCTCCTGTGGTGATCAGCACTTCGCGGACGGTATCCTGCCCCGGCTTTCCCGCCCAAGCTGCCGCATTTTTATTTTGCGCGCCTTCGAAGCCCATTCCAGACACCGCCGCCTCATCCGTTCTTTTAAATATCTCGCAACCGGTACGAGACTCGGCATCGTGCGGCTCTCTCTCCGCCCCCAGCTTTCTGAACTGTCGCCGGAGCGGCGTATATCTGCTGCCGATCAGAAGTCTGGCCTCGGTTTTCCCATACAGTTTCCGGTATGCCTCCAAATCGGCCGGCGCATTGTAATTAATGACACAATCCACCGGATAACAGCGGGTTCCGTAATCGTCCATCAGAACGGTATACGCCATCCTGCTCAGAGCCTCCAGGTACAAATCTGTCACATAATAGCTGTCTACCAGCAGCATGGCCTGTATTTCTTCCTGAAAAGGATACGCTTCGGCCCAATTAGAAAATGCGCTTCCCGGCATCAACGCTTCCCACACAGTCCTCCATAACGGCAGTTCCGACTCCATATCCCGATAGTCCGTCCCCAAAACATGGCTCCGAAACCCGTTTTCCCGGACAAACGCCCCTGACGCATCATCCGCGCACACAAAGCATATATTTTCCCTGCTTCCCTGCTGCAGCGCCAGTTCTTCCGCAATTGTCATACACCGCATCAGATGTCCCACGCCAATCCGGGCATTTCCGTCCGCGCGTATCAAAATCATAATCCGCCCTCTGCCCCTTTCAAACTTTCCATGCCGGTCCTGCTGTTCCTTCTTCCCCTTATGCCTGTCCGAAATCTATCAGCCCCCAGCTTACAGGGGTTCCCGCCTTTACATCCGAAGCGGCTTTCTTTCCCAGCAAATCTTCATAATACATGGTATGAAGGCCATTTGCAGGCCTTACGCTCCGCAGGTTCTCCGGCGTAAATACCTCCCCCGCCTTCATATCCTGCGCAATGAAAAGAGAACGGGAATGTTCCCTCTCTTTTGCCTGTCCGGGTGTCAGGTCATATGTCACCCTCCCCAGTGACTGCTCAATGATCCGGATATTTTCCACCATCACCTTAAATTCCTCCGGCTCCATGGAAAAGGCAGAATCCGGGCCTCCGTCCGCCCGCCTTAAAGTCAGATGCTTTTCCACCATCCTGGCGCCAAGGGCCACGGCTGCGCCTGCCACCGCTCCTCCCATAGTATGATCAGACAAGCCTGTAATACAATCGAAGGTTTCCCCCATGGATGGCATTGTGCGCAGATTCACATCCCCATAAGGTGTGGGATATGCCGAAGTACATTTTAACAGAATCACATCCTCATTGCCCGCCTCTCTGCAGGTGCGCACCGCCAGTTCAATATCGGAAAGCCGGGCAACACCTGTGGCCATAATCACCGGCTTCCCCAATCCTGCAATCTTCCGAATCAGGGGAATGTCCGTTATTTCAAAAGATGCCACCTTGTAAGCCGGCACCTGCAGACCTTCCAGAAAATCCACACTGCTGAAATCAAAGGGAGACGAGAAAAATTCCAGCCCCATGCCTTCCGCTGTCTCCTTCAGTTTCGCCTGCCACTCCCAGGGCGTGTAAGCCGTCTCATACAGCTTATGCAATGTAATTCCGTCCCACAGTGTCCCCTGGGTAATCTGAAAACAGGAAGCGTCGCTGTCCAGGGTGATGGTATCTGCGGTATAGGTCTGGATTTTGATGGCATCCGCCCCTGCTTCCTTCGCTGCCCGCATGATTTCTACCGCACGGTTGTAGTCCATATTATGGTTCGCTGACATCTCCGCCACAATAAACGTTGGGGAATCCTTGCTGATAATATGGCTTCCTATTTTAATCTCTTTGTTCATATTGGCTCCTTTTTTATATAACCTTAAATAAATCTCCCTGCGGTCTCTGTTCCGGACAAGTCATTCCACAGTACCGGAGACATCCGGGAATGCTATCTTTACGTATTTTTTGCCGTCTCTGATTGCCATCCAGCGTTCCGCCGTCATCCTCATATAGGTCACATCATACCAGATTCCCTCTTTGCATACATGCGCCTTCTTCTCTTCCACCGTCTCACAGCCGCAGAGCTTGTGCAGCTGAATTACCCCTTTGTTCAGGCTGAAGACATCGCTGTACACGGCATTCTTTTTCAGAGTCCCTAAAGCGTGGTCATACATGCCCATCTCCAGGGAAAGCGCGGTTCCCATACTGCGCAGCCGCTTTTCTCCCACATAATAAGCCCAGCCCAGATTGCCTTTCGGATTTTCCAGGCCGGTCAGGTTAATCACGCCTGCAGGCTGTCCTTCCACCTGAATCAGCCAGTACATCACATCCGGGTTCTTCTCTATGGAATACAGCCACCTCTTCTGCCCCTCCAAAGTGAGTTCAGGGTTCGTATTCATATACCTGGTAATCTCCGGATCCATGCGCCAGCGCATGATATTTTCCAGGTCCGTCTCCCGTATTTCCCGCAATGTTACGCTCATATATCCTCCCCCTGTGCTGCATATCGTGCCTGTGAAAAAGTCTTCGATGCTGTCTTCCTGATACTTACATCACTCCGCATTTTTCCAGCAGTTCCCGCATCCCGGTCAATTCCACTGCATCCTCCAGGGGAATCGCGATTCCAAGCTTCTCTTCCAACTCTCCGATAATCATCACATGGGCAAGGGAATCCCACTGCTCCACATCCGCAATCATGGTGTCCTCCGTAATGCTCCCTGCCGGAATCTCCAGTGCATTTTCTATCAATGCAATTATTTTTTCTTTCATTCTGCGCTTTCCTCTTCTATTTTCACAAAATACATTCTTTCGGGAACGTGAGCAAGCCGGATTTCATATATACAGGCCGTCTCTCCGCAGACTGTTTCCGGCTCCAGCTTCCGGTATCCCAGCCTTCCATATAACTCAGATACCGGCGCATTCCTGGCTGTCGGAATAAAAATCCCTCTCAGCCTGTCATACCCCCTCTCCCGCAAATCCCTCTCTATGTCCTCCACCAGAGCATATTCAATATTCTTTCCCATCACCCGGCAGCTCATAACGAAATCCGTCAGAACAGGCACTTCTTCGCTGCAGTCCGCCACTGCCGCAGCCACAATACCATTGTCCCCGAAACGGTCAGACACACTGTACAGATATACGCTTCTGTCAGATGCCTCCAACAGCTGTGCCATCTGCCCCTGCG
The DNA here is from genome assembly GCA_910586775.1 of uncultured Acetatifactor sp. Classification (GTDB taxonomy): domain Bacteria; phylum Bacillota; class Clostridia; order Lachnospirales; family Lachnospiraceae; genus Acetatifactor. The sequence goes on from CAJUJN010000001.1 coordinate 112,245, forward strand.
TATACCGCCTTGTAGTCAGGTTGAACTGATTTGTCTTATTCAGCAGCTGTACCAGCCGTTCCGCATGCTTCCGGGGATTTACCCGGGTTGCCGTAATCTCCAGCTGCTTTAAATAACCCTCAAAACTTCCGGCTGACTCCTGCAGCCGATTCCTCGCCGCATTTGCGGCATACTGCGCTGTCCTGGCCTTATCCTCCGCCGTCACCGCAGGTTTTGCAAAATATTTCCTGTAAACCTCCCCCATGGCAAATGGCAGTTCTTCTTTACGTTCCGGAAAATCAGGCACCGTCACCTGGGGCAGCATCTCTTTCACCAGCTGCCTCTCCTGGGGCGAATCATCCCAGAAAACAAAGGAATCCAGGCCCAGATTCAGTTCTTCCGCTATCTCTCTGATATTCTCATGCTTCGGCGCCCAGTTGATACGCCTGGCGGCAAATACATCCGGCCGAAGCACCATATGGGGATGCCGCTCCAGAATGTCCATGGCATCCGCCTCGTTATTTTTCGACACGATTCCCAACAGCACACCCTGCTTCTGCATCTGCAGGATAACTCTCTGGAGATTTTTAAAGATAAGGCCGCCGTGATCCTCCGATAATTCCACCGGAGTATGTTCCTGCTCACCGGCAAGCCCGCCCCATAGCGTATTGTCCAGATCCAGAAGAAGCACTTTCTTCGGAACCCGCATTTCAGCTTCCGCTTTGTGTAAAATCAACTCGCACAGCCGCTTCTGCGCCTCATTTCCCAGGAGTATCTTTCCCATATACCACATTTTCGCAGAGAAAGCGTTCTCTTCCCCCAACAATTCTATCAGGTTACGGTAGGGAAATATCCTCACATTTTTCTTCTCCCTGCATAATTTCTCCAGCCGTTCCTGCCACAGATGCTCCAACGCCGCTTTCCGCCCCGCATCCGCCAGCGCGGAAACCTCCGGCCCCCATAGATACGTGTCCGAAATATAGTAAATCTTTTCGTTTCTCAGAACCGTCTTCACATCCCCAAACCATCTGTCCATCCTGGCCCCGGCAGTCTCCGGCTCCAGATCGTGCTCCAGCAGTTCCATCAGGTCTATCACCAGAAACGTAATGTCCGCTCCAAACGCATGATAAGAAGAATCTGGATTGATCAGCAGCCCCAGCTCATTGCCATACCCCTCCCCCTGCCAGACTTCCGCCTGCTTTTTCAGGAGACGTATGACAAAATCCATATTAATATTAGAAAGCAATGCCAGTTTCGTCCCTGGCGAATTCTGTACCGTTCTCTCCATACTCTGTCCTCACACCCGAATCTCCCCGAACCGCCACTCCGCATCAGCAATACCGCACTAAGCAGCTTCCCATTCCAGTGACTTTCTCCTGTCTGAATTCCGACCCTCATCCGCAATGCCGCACTAAGCCGTTTCCATTCCAGTGACTTTCTCCCGCCTGAATTCCGGCCCTCATCCACAATGCTGCACTAAGCCATCTCCCGGAGAGTCAGCTCTCCGTCAGCCGCCTGTACTTTATCTCCGCAATCTCCCAGTCCGTCAGGGTATCGATATCCTGCACTTCCGTCTCCGGCACCACCAGAGGCAGGATATTTCCCAACATCAGTTTCCTGTTCTTCCGAAAAGCCTCTGTCCGGAATACATAAAACTGTCCCACATCGTGATAATGAGGCTCCAGGTCCTGGGAGCGGCTGTCCAGGTACTCCGGATGTCCGAACACCAGCCTTCCGTCCCGCACCAGCATGGCCCTCTGAGGCGGATAGGAGAAGCGGACCACCGGAATCAGGGTATCCGCATCGCTGTCCACCAGCTGTTTTACCGCGTCCGTCAGCTTCTCCGACGTCACAAAAGGTGCCGTGGGATAAATACAGCAGCCCAGGTCAAAACGCTCTCCCCGCTTTTCATATTCCTCCAGTACCTCCAACAACACGTCGTTGGTAGTAGCATAATCTCCGGCTGTGTTTTCGCTGCGGAAAAAGGGGACTTCTGCCCCGTATTTTCCCGCCGTCTCCGCTATTTCTCCGTCGTCCGTGGACACCATGACCCGGTCAAATATGCCGGATTTTCTTGCTGCCTCTATGGAGTAGGCAAGAATGGGTTTGCCACAGAATTCCCTGATATTTTTCCTGGGGATGCGTTTACTTCCCCCTCTTGCAGTGATGATTGCCACACTTTTCATAAATTCCTCCTGCCCTAAGTTTTCCTTATTCCAGTTCCGCACCCACCGGCTCAGTACCACACCCGCCCCTATACTTTCACCTCTGTCTCAGGCGCCGCGCAAGAAGCTGCAGACGATAATACAGGTAAAATTTCAGGTCCGACTGCGCCTGCATGGCTATAAGCCGCTGCTCCGCCTGCCCCGTATTCACTTTATAGTAAGGATTTTTCTCATAATCCGGAAACCTCCTTCGGACACCCTCCCGCAGTTCTTTTACAAAAGCCAGCCTGGGATGCGCCATGCCCTGCATATAGGTAAAAAGAGTTATCACATAGTAGAGCTCCGTGAATCGATAGTCCAGTTCCGGATAATAAGGCTCCAAAAACCCCCGCTTTCTGCATTCCTCGCAGAGCAGTTCGGCAGCCCTCATGCGGTCCCGGCACTTTTCCTCCGTGATGCGGTGCACTGTGGAAAGCGGGTGCTGATAATAAAAATACAGCGGCTCCTCCACCCGCTCAAAGTGTTCAAAATACAGAGACCACACCGAGCCTGCGCAATTGTCCTCATAAAAAATTTTCTCCGGAAAATCCAGTTTATTCTTTCTGATAACATCCGCCCTGTAAATCTTCAGCACCATGCTGCCGGGGCGCATAAGGAGTTTCTTATGCTTTTCCCGGTTCAGCTTTCCTGTCTGGTCCGGGGTGTTATTCTGCACAACCGTTCCCACAGTGAAGCTGTGCTCTGTCACCAGGCTGTAATCGCAACCCACCATGTCCGCTCCCGTCTCTCGCGCTTTCCCCAGAAGCTTTTCATAGTAATCCGGCGTCACCCAGTCGTCACTGTCAATGAAGCCAATCCAGTCTCCTGTCGCCGCCCGAAGTCCCTCGTTTTTGGCACCGCCCTGGCGTCTGTTGTCCGGATAGGTCAATACTCTGACTTTTCCCGAATACTTTTCCTCATAGGAGCGCAAGACTTCCAGGGAATTGTCCGTGGATGCATCGTCCACCGCAATGATTTCATAATCGTCAATGGTCTGGTTCACCAGCGAGTCCATACAGTAATTCAGTTTTCCCTCTGCCGCCATATTATAGACCGGCACGATTACGCTCAGCTGCATTCTGTTCTGTTCCTTCCTGCTATACCCGCTTTTCCGCCAGGCTGCCCCGCTCTATGACAGCCTGTCCGTCCTCCACCCGATAGACCAGATCGCATTTTTCAATGGTCTGGAGCCTGTGGGCAATGATGACCAGGGTCTTCTTCCCGTGAAGACTGTTGATAGAATCCATGATTGCCGCCTCCGTGTCATTATCCAGCGCCGAAGTAGCCTCATCCAGAATCAACACCTCCGGGTCGTAATAGAGCGCTCTGGCAATGCCGATACGTTGCCGCTGTCCTCCGGAGAGCCGGATTCCTCTCTCTCCGATACCGGTATCCAGCCCCTCGGGCAGAGCCCTCACAAACTCGTCCAGCCGGGCCTCCCGCAGAACCTCCCAGACCCTGTCCTCGTCAATTTTCTCATCGTGCACGCCGAAGGCTACATTTCTCCGTATCGTGTCATCCAGCATAAAAATCATCTGCGGAATATAGCCGATATTTTTCAGCCAGTTCCGATACCTGCTTTTCACCTCCTCGCCGTCTGCACAGATGCTGCCTTCCCTCACCTCCAACAGCCCCAGCAAAATATCCACAATGGTGCTCTTTCCGGCGCCGGAAGTTCCCACAATGCCTACCGACATGCCGATGGGAATCGTCAGACTCGCATGGTCAAATATCAACTTGTCTGTATTCGGATACGCATATACGATATTTTTTAATTCGATAGAGCCATGCAGAGGCAGCTTCTCCTCATCTGTAGCAAAGGACATGTCCACCTTCTGCTCCGATATTTCATCCTGCAGATTGTCGCTGACCCCCATGAAGAACGGCTCGAAATAAGCAATGGAATTGATCTGATTATTAATGCGGTTTACCGCCGGCAGCAGGACAAAAGCAGCGGCCGCCAAAGTAGAGAGCACTTCCAGCATATTCTCCGTGGCAGTCCCCAGAAGCGTCAGCACAATCATATATCCCATCATAACGGCAATGCACACCGTCTCGATGAGCAGCTTGGGAATATTGTTATAGAGACTGTAGCGCTGCACCGCGCTCACATAGCCACCGCCGCATTTACGGTACTCATCCACAAAATACTGTTCTTTCCCAGTGACTTTTACCTCCTTGATACCCTGCACTGTCTGGGATATCCACTTGAACAGCCCGCTGTAGTAATCCTGATTATCCTTACCTGCCTTATACATAATAGGCTTGAGAATACTTTTAATCAATGCCATCAGCAATAAAAGGGATACCGCCAGCAGCATCGTCATGACGCCGTTTGTCATCAGGCAGTATCCCACCACAAACAGGGACATCACACCGTCGGACAGCAGCTGCAGCAGCGCCAGTATCAGTGCATACATATTATTCACGTCGGAAGTAATGCTCCGCTGCACTACGGCAGTGTCTGCATTCAGATAAAATTCATATCCTCTGCGCAGATAGTTACGCATCATTCTCTCGGAAGTGGCAAACTGATTGGTGTATACAAACGCAAATGTCAGCTTCTGCTGTACAAACAGAAAAAGGTTCTTCACCGCAAAAGTCACCACCAGAAGCACCATCACCGTAACGGAAAAGCTTTTGAAATCCTTACAGCCCAGGAAATCGTAAAAGTTCCTCACAATCCCGCTGTTTTCCAGCACCTGCGGGTCCATAATCACATTTACCGCCTGCACCAGCATCCCCACTCCGGCGGTCTGCAGAAAGGCACCGATAATCATCAGCACCATCAGACCCGCCATGGTGCGCTTTTGCTTTTTATCCAACAATACGCGAAGTTTCTTTACTATCTGCAGCACCTTCCGCCTCCTGATTCTATTCCTTTTGTCCTGTATCCGAAATCCCTGTTTCCGCCCCAGGACACTTTTATTATTCTGTCCGCTAAACATGCACTTTCCGGAAAACACAAATCACCCTTCCGTCTCAAAGGGTTCAATCATAATATCCGGTTTCTTATATCTGCTCATTCTGCCTGTGTACCAACGGCTCCTCGTAAGCGTCCATAAAATCCTCGCCCAACCGCACTGCCTCGTCCGCAAACTGAATCGCCTTAATCTCCGTCAGCACCGCCACCACCTTTTTAAAACGCAGCCCCGGGAAGAAATTCAGCATTTCCATGGGCACGGTGGCATCAAACTGGGGATATTCGGAAAAAAGCTTCCGGTAATCCAGATTGTCTCTCGGGTGCGGCTTCAGAAAAATCGTTCCCTCCGATTTGTATCTGTCAATGATATCCCGGAAAATCCGCTCCCTCACCGCCAAAGTACAAAGAGGGTCTGTAAGAATCAATATCTTGTCCCCCACCTTGCCGCTTTCTGCTATCTGCCGCTCCAGCCCTTCCTTATCCCGGATAAAAGCCTGCAGTATCAGTTCCTTATCCCGGTCGGTCAGTTCATCCACCAGTTCCTGCCTGGATTGCTCGATATATCTGGGACACGGGTAACGAATTGCGGAAATATCGTTTACTTCCATATCAAGGCAGTACTTTCCGTATCCGTTCTGAACAAATAGAAGATTCAGGTACATAGAAAGAAACATTTTCAGCTTAAAATGTCCCCTGTTATCATACCTGGCCGCATCAAAATTCTTCAGACAGTTCAGTCCATCCTCCAGAGCATGGTAATAAATCCTGTTCTGATTCAGGTAATAACCAATGGGGTCGGAGTCGCAGTACACATAGACATCCTTATAATCCGCAAAGTTCACCGGCACATAAGGTGCCTCCAACTGTGCATACCGCCTGGTGAAACGGATTCTGCAGTACAGATTTCCCAGGAAGCCGCTTCCCCCTTCTCTCAATCGGGCAAGCTCCGGGAAAAAATCTTCCCCCTTCTCGTCAAATTCAATCACCCTGCGAAAAAGCCCCGTACGCTCCACCCGGCTCTTCAGGTCCTCAAAATCATTGGACAGCCCGGACAATACCAGCTCCGCCTTCCCTATGCGCTCCACAGTTCCTCCTGCTTCCCGAAGCAGCTTCAACTCCTTCAGGAATGTGACATATACATGATAATATGTGTGGCAGACATAGATTCTGGTTAATTCAGCCCTGCGGTTTCTCTTTCTCATACACTTTTTACGCTTTCCGGCAGTCTCCTGCTCCTGTATCGTGAACGCTTATTTTAATATAGACCTTATTTTAACACAATAACCTGCTCTTGTAAAATACTAGAAAAAAATACACTCATCTCACACAAATATACTCATCCAACGCCTGAAAACCCACTTCGTCCACAATCTGCAGCACGCCTTCATTTCTGTTTATGAGCAAATCGCTGCCGCCTATCCACATATGAGCGAAACAGTCCTCTCCCACGGTCTGGTATCGAACCGCTCCGTCTTCAATGATCCAGACCCCTTCCCACTCAAAAAACTCATCGCCGATACCCAGTGCATCCAGATAAACTCCCAAATCCACAACCTGCTGCAGACTGCGTTTTTGCATCTGATGGTTCCATATTTCCAGATTTTCCTCCCTGAGAGCATATCGTCCGTCTCCGCTTCTATCCTGCAGCGCATACCATTCCGACAGGAAGCTGCCCAGGTAATCAGAAACCTTCAGTGCACCATAGGAATTCGTATGCCCTGCGTCAATAAAATCCTGCTCCACATCCAATCCCGGTTCCTGAATCCGGCAGTTCTGTGGGAAAAATACGGGATAGCATCATTCAGTCTGGCTATCTCCGGCCAGGATCTGGCGAGCTCTTATCATTCGAGCAATAGCAATGGCTGCTTCCCAGAAAAAGCACATCCACCTGTGGCATTATGGGGATTCTTTTTGTGATATGCTGAAAACCTCAGGCACAGAGGGAGGATTATGAACGGATTGCTTCCACAGAACTGTCAAAGATGCCGCTTCCGCCTGCAAAAACATCTTTATCGAAGCTTCCTAACATGTCCGTTCATTCCGGCATTTCCCATAAGAACACCGTCTCTTGAGGAAGCTCGTAATAATTTTTCATCCAGAACTCTGTGTACTTCTGATTGTAAGGCATCTGCGAGGCATATCTGTCATCCCACAGCCGGTACAGAATCACTGTCTCCGGCGCCTGCCCTGCCTTTCCCGCCGCCGATGCCCGCATCAGATTTTCATCATTGATTCTGTTTATTTCAGAATTACGATAATATCCATTTGTTATAATGAATGTATTCCAGAGCGCCAGCACAGCTATCCCCCCCAACAAAGCATACGCCACATTCCATTTATAAGCCCTCAAAAATTCTACTATGGTATACGATGTCACTACGTGCATGATGAATTCCATGGGGATATGACATCTGGGCATCACTGCCGGCACCACAAGCAACATTCCCTGGGAGCTCAATCCGGCATAGAACAGAAACAACAGCCATTCTTTCTTTTCCCGGAGAAAAACTGTCATGTTCACACAATACCATATCATCCACAAAATCAGTGTTCCACAGAAATACCGCCTGTTGGCAACATACCTGGATGAAAAAGCCAATACCGTAAGAACAATGCCTGCCGCCAGATTACATCTGTATATTGTATCCGCCCTCTTCCTACCGAGAAGCAGAACAGCACAGAAAATTCCTGATATCAGATAAAACAGGACGGAAATCCGATTGCTATATCCAAGGTTGATTTCCAACAGCTTTGGAAGATTTTCCTTTATTTTTCCTGCAAAAGACAGGCTGCTGAAAGTCCCGTACATCTCGTTTGCCGCCCGTGCAAAATTCCCTGGCGCAAGAATTTCCAGACAACTCCCCAAAAGGGCCGCCCCCAAAAGAAATGCATTCTCTTTGCCGAATCTTTTATTCCTGATAGCCATAGAACCATAGTACAGTATTACATATACCGCCACCAGCAACGCTGTCTGTTCATATGAAAAGGCCGCTATAAAAAACAGTATACAGGCTGCCGGCAGATACCTCCTGTCCCTATTCTCATGATACCGCCGCTGGCAGAACACTGCTGCGAACATAGGACACAGCGGCCACACGTAAAGCACGGACGCAGTGAACCAGTAAGTCCCCTCATACACGGTTTCAATGGTAAGAGACATATAGGAAAAGATCAGCGCCAACACACTGATTATATTCCCTCGGGAATCCCCTTCATCACGAATCAGCCAATAGGAAAACACCGTCATTCCCAGAATCAGAACCGCCTGCAGCAGTCTGATCCACCCAAGTCCCGCTTTCATGGACAGAATCCCGAAAAAGAAGTATAGAATCCGGCCTCCCCACTCCAGATAGTGCCATTTCAAATACCGCAGCACATCCACCACGGAATATTGCATCCCCTTATAGTTCTGCTCATTTCCGTAGCAAAGACTCGCATATCCGTAATCGTCAAAATACAGATAGACAAATTGATGCTGCAGATACACAAAAAGAAAAAAAATGCCAAACAAGAAAACAACCGCAGGAAATCTTTTCTTCCTCATTTTTTCCCCCTTGCAAACGCCATAGCCATACCAGCCCCTTTCTTTACCCTATCATAAAATAAGTCTCACCCTGCAGCAGCCTTCCGAAAAATACCAGGCCGCAGAAAAGTTGATAGGCCAGCACGCAGCCGCAGATTCCAAACGCTACTCTGTATAGCAGACAACGCTGCTTTTTCTTCAGAAAAAGCAGCCACTTCTCCAGGCTGAATACATAAATCAGGAACAATGCAATACAATAGCCCCACAGAAAATTTCCGTCCCGTGAGCGGCTCCCCGTCTCCACCAACAGCAGCGCTTCCAGAAATCCCACTCCCGTGATCCCCCAGGCAAAGAGATACTTCCTGTCATGCAGCAGCTCCCCTGCGGAGAACAGCAGCACCGCCAACGGAAATGCAATTGAACACACCACCGCCACCTTCGTCCTGTTGGCATGCAGCGAGAAGGTATACCAGGGCGACAGCGCAATGCCGTGTCCTGTATCCGCCCCGAACAGAATCATATTCTGCCACAGTATCACACCACAGGCCGGAATCACCGTACTCCCCAGCAAAAACACCTGCTTAAAAGGCACTTTCCTGCACAAATCCGCCAGCAGCTTCACAGCCAGCACCGGAGCAAATACCGTAAGAAAGCTCGGCTTGATGCCCGTGCACAAAACCAGAAGCCCTGCCAGTCCAAGCCACTGCCTGCCGGAAAGACTTTCCCTGTAATCTTTTTCCGTTTTCATATAATAAATCATGGCCGCCAGCGCGACCGGCTTCATGCACTGATAGGTGGAATTGTGCCAGATGTTCCCCGCCTGATAGCTCACGTACCGATATTCCCCCGCAAAACGCCAGAAAAAGGGCATCACCAGATTCAGAGCCAATGCACATCCCACAGTCAGCGCATCCGCCCTGCTCCTCCCCAGTAAAAGCTCCAACAGCTTTTCCGTCAGAAACACACACAATACGGAAGCCGCCGCCAGAAACAGAGCAATCAGCACAGTGCCCTTTCCCCCCAGCCAGTAGAAGAGCTGATATGCATAGGCCGTAAAGCTGTAATACCATCCGTCATCAATGATCATGCTGATGTGATAGGGCAGATCCGACTGGAAATACCGGTTGTTATAATCCAAAGGCTGTATGGACTGCATGTAAAATAGATAAAAACATAGTCCGCCGTATATCAATACACCAATCCACATAATTATGGATGTATATTTTGACAGCTTACTTTTCATAGCCTGCCTCCCAAATAAAAATATTGCATCTTCATTTTATCATACTTCGGATGCGTAACTCATCAACAACATTTTCTCATCTGCCGCCATGCAGTTCATAGAGGGCCAGTTCATCGTCGCCGTATACCAGGCGGCATCCCCGCGCCTCGCACAGCCGTGCAATCTCGCCATAAGATGGCACCGCAATATAACGGCTCTTCAAAGTATCAATATTCGCTGTTACATAATCCCGCATACAGCAGCTGATTCCAAATCCTTTCGGCAGACCGTACAGCAGCTGATACGAGGTCCGGACCTCCTCATCCCCCACCATATCGCTGAATACCCAGATTACAACGTTGTCGTAATTCGGCGTGTCTTCCCTGTTCAGGACAAGCCGCTCCTGCATCGCCTCCGTCCACGCCTCCACAGAGTCCGCTCGCTCTTCCTGTTTAAACGGAATCTCATAATCAAACGGGGAAAGAGGCACATAGAAGTAAAAATAGGCAAAAGTCACGCCTACAAGCACGGCTTTTTTATAAAATTTCGTATCCATCAGCGCTATCACAAATATTGCCGCAGCCATAAACGTCAACAGATGCCTGCTGCCCTCTGTCAGCTTATACATGAGCAGTATCGCAAAAAACATGGCCACAAAGCAAAATGCCAGATGGGCCTCGATAATCAGCTTTGTTTTCGTTTCTTCTGCTGCTGTCTCCGGCTCCGTCTTACTCTCCGAACTGCCTGTCCTGCTGCCGCTCAGGCGGCGGAATATCCACCAGTCCCTGACTGCCTGCACGGTCAGCACCGCCATACAGACCAGATATCCCATGAAATGCGCGCCGGAAGCCAGGCCGTCTCTGAAGCCCTCGCCAATGATCCTCAGTACATTCTGCCCCGCATAATAAAGCTTTCTCAAAGTAAAATAAATGCCCCCAAACAGCCCTTCTTCAAAAAATGCCGAAATCCAATCCGTAAAAAACAAAGGGGTAAAGTATTCCGCCCCCAGATAGTGGTTAATACAGACATAAATTCCCAACACCGCAGCCAGCACAGCCATTCCCGCCACTCCGTTGCGCCACTTTGCAGCCCGACTTTTTCCCCTGCGGCTCCACAAATATATAGGAAGCAGCATAAAAAGCACCAAATACGGCCGCATCAGCGCCATCAGGCCCGATACCAGAAACAGTACTGCAAGCTTGTAATCCTTTTCCCTCCGCAGATAATTGATTGACAGTGAATAAAAGAAAATCAGTACGACAAAGCAGATTACCTCCGCCATCGCAGAAAACATGTAGCGGACAAAGGGCTTGTACAAACAAAACAGAAGTGCCAACACCCCCATCTGCTTCCATGCAGGCCTGACCAGCCACACAAAAAGAAAGCAGACAAAGCATACCAGAAAAATATTGCAATAAATCGGAGACATAATATTCCAGCCAAACACCAGCCCCCAGATAAGCCAGGGAAACACCAGGATCGGGCTCCATGCCGCAAACGAAAGCTTCAGCGCATGGCTCTCGTTGAAGCCGAAATACCCCTGTGGATACCCGAAATTCAAAATGCTCTCCACCTGCTTGAAATAGAACAGTTCATCATTCCACTCGGAAGACGGCGCATAAACCTCCGCCAGGCTCCGTCCCTCTCCGGCACAATACACCAGACAACACAGCAGCGGAAGCGCTGCCAGCATCAGCGACTTCACCAGGGTAACATAACGTTTTTCTCCTGAGCATTCTCTTTCCCCCCGATAACTGCCCCGCGTATTCCACCATTTCAAAACTCTGTCCATCTTATATATCCTCACTCCCCTGCCTGCATGCATCCATATTCAGCTTTTCCCGGATCACATACTGAGGTGAATTGTTCAGGCTGATATAGATACGGCCGATGTACTCCCCGATCAGACCCAACATCAGCATGATCATCCCTCCGAAAAATACCAGCGCCGACATCAGTGAACTGAAGCCCAGGGGCACATCAGGTTTGATCAGGCGCTTGATAACGGTATAAATACCGTACAGAAAACCCGCGCCCGCACTTACAGAACCCAGAGCCGTGGCAATCCTCAGAGGCTTCACCGAAAACGCTGTGAAGCCGTTAAACCACAGTCCCACCAGCTTCTTGAGAGTATAGCCCGAGACGCCCACCTCCCGTTCTCTGTGATTCACGGACACATTTGCAATGTGCTTCGTGGCACGCAAAACCAGCCCGATGACATAGGGATAAGAATTCTCATAGCGCACCATATCCTCCACCACAAAACGCTTCACCGCAAAATAGCTGGAAATATACAGTTCCGCCGGTTTCTCCAGCATGATGCGCGTCATGTGCTCATTCACACTGCTGCCCAGGTTGCGGAATTTTGAGTGCTGCTTGTGATCATACCTGGCGTACACGGCATCGTAGCCCTCCTCCAGACAGGCAAGCAATTTACCCACCTCATTGGCCGGAGTCTGCCCGTCGTCGTCCAGACACACCACATAATCCCCGTCAGAATACCGCAATCCCGCCATCAGCGCCGAATGCTGTCCGAAATTTCTGGCAAAGTCAATTCCTATAATATTCTCGTTTTCGCGGCACAGCTTCCGTATCACCTCGAAAGTCTGATCGGGGGAGCAGTCATTAATCAGCAGAATATCGTACCGATACTGCTCCATCTCCTTCATAGTACCCGCTATCTCCTCCACAACCCCCGGAAGTGTGCGCTCCGACCGATAGCAGGGAATTACAAAACTGATCTTCTTCCTTTGTTCCATAGCCTCTCACTCTCCCGATTCTTTCCAGTCTGCCTGAAGGATTGCCATCCACACGATATCATAATACGTTCCGCCTATACGTACATCCTCTCTTAAGCATGCCTCTTTTTGAAATCCTGCCTTCTCATAACTGCGGATAGCCTGCCCATTGTCAGCAAGGGCCCGAAGATAAATCCTGTGCAGCCCCTCTTCCTCAAAGCAGTAGCGGAGCATCAGCTTAGCGGCAGCAGTGCCGATTCCTCTGCCCCTGGCAGCATCTTCCCCTATGAAAATGCCATACTCCGCCTTACTGTGCGTCCTGTCAATATCCCGGATATAGACACTTCCCAGCGGAGTCCCCTCCCCGGCCTCACATATCATCATCTGCACTGCCTTGCCGGTATCTATCATCGTCCTAATCCAGTTCTCATGCCCTTCCCTTGTAAAAGGCGCCTGATAGATAAAATTCTTCCGCACGCTGTCGCTGTTACGCCATTTAATGATCAGGTCCGTATCTTCAGGGGACATCAGACGCAGACAGATACCTGTCTTATCATCCATATATTGCTTCATTCTTATACCTCTGCCCGCTTCGACAGGCATCCAATCCTTGGTTCTCTTATCTGTCTATCTCTTTTCACACATTTCTTCCGTACAGTTCCGCCGATTTCTCCAACATAATGCGCGTCATGTCAAACTGCCCTGCACTTCCCTCCAGACCGGTCTGCGTAAAGCCAAAAAGCTATACGTTATCCTCCAGACAATTTTGCCCGGCCGCAGCAGCTTTCTCCCGCTTCTCCGCATTGGCTTCCGTCAGACGATATTCGAAATCCCGCTTATCTTTTGCCGTCAGAACCTCCAGTACCATTCCAGCGAAAAAAGACTGAATCCCCGCCAGCACCATAAAGCCGCACACAATCAATGTAGGAAAACGCGGCACCAGCCCCGTCCTCAGATACTCGCTTAAAATGGGAACCATAAACACCAACGCCAACACCACCAACAGCAAACAGAACGCGCCGAAAAACTGAAGCGGCCTGTAGTTCCTGTACAGCTGCAGCATCTTGCCGATCACACGCATGCCGTCACTGTAGGTATTCAGCTTGGATACGCTGCCCTCCGGCCTGTCCCGGTACTCCACCACCACGTTTTCTACCTGCATGTTGTAATTCACCGCATGGATGGTCATCTCCGTCTCTATCTCAAATCCCTTGGAGAACACGGGGAAAGTCTTCACAAATTCATAGCTGAACGCCCTGTATCCCGTCATGATATCCTTGATATTCGAGCGGAACAGCCAATTGATGCCCACTCGCATGAGGCTGTTGCCGAAATTATGAAAAGGACGCTTATTTTCCGAAAAGTACGTGGAGGAAAGGCGATCGCCCACAACCATGTCTGCATTGTGTTCCAGCACCAGAGCCGCCATCTCTCCCGCACAGTCCAGAGGATAGGTATCATCGCCATCTATCATCAGATAACATTCCGCCTCGATTTCCCGAAACATGCGGCGTATCACATTCCCCTTGCCCTGCTTGTATTCATGACGGACAATGGCCCCCTGTTCCCGGGCAAGTTCTGCCGTACTGTCAGTGGAATTGTTATCATATACATAGACTCTGGCTTCCGGCAGAGTGTCCTTTACCTGCCGCACCACCCTGGCGATGGTCTGTGCTTCATTATAACAGGGAATCAATACTGCTATTTTATCCATCTATCCGTTGTCCTTTCCAAAATTCGCCGCATAAAGGCAAAAGTTACTGCAATGCACGCTTTCGCTTCGCGGCGCTGCAGTCCGCGCCTGCCCGAAAACCGCTGTCTGTCAGACATCAAAGCGCATCCCTTACAGCCTGACTCCGATAATAAGCTACAATCTTCCTCACCGCATGAATAACATCTTCCACATCCGCATCCGTCATATCATAATACAGCGGAAGAGACATAGCCTCCCGGTAATATGCCTCCGCATTGGGACACAGCCCTTTCTCATATCCCAGCTTTTCATAATAAGAATGCCGGTATACCGGCAGATAATGTACCTGCGAACGAATATTCTCCGCCCAAAGCGCATCGAAAAATTCTCTTCTGTCACAGCTAAGCATATCCGGATTCAGGCGCAGGATATACAGATGCCTCACGGTATCCGATTCCGGAATCTCCCTCTGCACCTTCAGTTCCGGCATACCGGAAAAGGCTCTGTTATATTTTTCCACAATTTCCTTCCTGCGCCGCGCAAAACTGGGAAGCTTCTTCAGCTGGCTCAGCAGCAGCGCAGCCTGAATATCCGTCATTCGATAATTAAATCCCAGCTCCACCTGCTCATTGTACCAGCGTGCATCCGTAGGATGCACCATCTCCTCCCGGTTACGGGTAATCCCATGGGTACGCAGCCGCAGCAGCCGATGATATTTTTCGATGTCGTTGGTAGTAATGGCTCCGCCTTCCCCTGCGGTGACCGTCTTCACCGGATGAAAGCTGAAGCATGTCATGTCGGCCATGCTTCCCACCGGCCGCCCCTGATACCTGGTGCCGATGGCATGTGCCGCATCCTCTATCAACACCAGCCCGTGCTCCGTGCAGATGTCCCTGACAGCATCCTGCTCAATGGACTGTCCCGTGAAATCCACCGCCACAATCCCCTTTGTACGGGATGTAATCAGCTTTTCAACAGACCTGGGGTCAATGTTATAAGTCTCTGGATTGATATCAGCAAAAACCGGCTTTGCGCCGCAATACAGAATACAGTTTGCCGAGGCCGCAAATGTAATCGGACTGACGATGACTTCGTCTCCCTCCTGAAACCCCGCCGTCATAGCGGCCAAATGGAGCGCCGCCGTCCCGTTGCTCACCGCCACCGCGTATTCTGCCCCCGTCACCTCACAGAGTTTTCTCTCCAGTTCGGCAATCCTGGGGCCGCAGGTCAGCTCCGGGCTGAGCATCGCCTCCGTCACTGCCGCGATATCATCCTTATCAATATATTGTTTTCCATAGCTGATGGGCGTTGTCCTCACCGGAACGCCGCCGAATATTGCCAGTTGTTCCATCTTTCTTCCCTCCTAACCCGGCCAGGCCGGAACCAAAATCAAACCATTCCCCCTGATGCAAGATGCTTTTCATACTCGTGAGCGCATTCATTTTCCGCTTTCTGCCCTGGCTTTCCCGAAGCGCTCACTCGTTATGCATTTACGTCGGCAAATGGTATTGGGTGCAAGCATATATTCAGGACAGGAAATACTTACCGGCTGTCAGCTCTTTATTTACAGCGGGTATTTATGTTTATCTTCCACGGTAATGTTCTCACCCAACTGGACTTCAATGATCTTCAGTTCCGTTTCCGCGGACACCGTGTGCCTGCAGCCTGCCGGCATGGAAATAACATCCCCGGGAGCCACTTCCCGCTCAATACCGTCGATAACGGCCCTTCCCCGACCGCTCATAACCGTCCAGACCTCGTCCCGATGGTCATGGCTGTGGTAATACAGCCCGTGCCCCGGCAGAAGCACGATTTTGATGGTCAGGCTGTCCTCCTGTACATCCAGCACCGTAAAGCTTCCCCAGGACTTCTCCGCATACATGACCTGCTGCTCCATCTGCTCTACAAAAGGTTTGATATAGCTGCTCTGCTCCTTATCCGAGACCAGGATGCCGTCACTGCTGGCGGCAACCACCATATTCCGGCAGCCCATGCAGAGGATGGGAATGTTCAGCTCATTCACCACGTTGGTATTCTCACAGGCCTCATTCAGGATAGCCCGCCCCAGAACCGGCTCCTCCATGGCTTCGGTAAAAGTATTCCAGGTTCCCAGGTCTTTCCAGCCGCCGTTGTAACGAAGTACCTGAATCCGCTTTTCCCGCTCTGCCACCGCATAGTCGAAACTGATTTTCTCCAACTCCTCATAGCGGGCAGACAAATCCTGATAATCCGTAAAAGGAATCACCTCATGGGCTCTCCGCAGCAGATAGCCCAGACGAAACGCAAAGACGCCTCCGTTCCAGAGCGCTCCCTTTGCGATATACTTTTCCGCGGCAGCCACATCCGGTTTCTCTTTAAAAGTATCCACCCGGCTCACCCTGTCTCCGGATACCGGGATAATGTAACCGTATTTCTCACTGGGATAAGTGGGCTCAATTCCCAGCAACGAGAGGTTTGCGTTGCCGGTTTCCGCCATCCGGCTCAATTCCTTCAGCGCCTCAAAATAACTGTCCTCCACATAAGGGTCTACCGGGCAGACTACTACAGCCTCATCTTCCTTTACTCCCTGCTCGTCATGCAGACAGACGGCAGCAAGACAGATTGCCGGAAATGTGTCGCGTCGGCAGGGTTCCACGCAGATATTCACCCTGTCACCCAGCTGGTTTTTGATGGAACTCACCTGCTTTTTGCTGGTGGCGATGGTGACGCCTACCTCCCCATCCACTGAGATAATCTGCCTGTATACCCGGGCCAGCATGGACTCCAGCTCACCGTCTTCATTCCGAAAAATTCTGATAAACTGTTTGGAGCGGACACCGTTAGACAAAGGCCAGAGCCGCTGCCCGCTTCCGCCGGACAGTAATATGATATTCAAATTTTCGCCCCCAATTCTCTCTCGCACAGTTCCAACGCGGAAGCAATCACCTTATCCATATCATAATACCGATAGCTTCCAAGCCTTCCGCCGAAGATAACCCGGCTCTCACTATCCGCCTTTGCCTTATATTCCGCATAAAGCGAATCATTCTTCTCATTATTCACAGGATAGTAAGGCTCATCCCCCTTCTTCCATTCGCTGGAATACTCCCGTGAAATAATGGTGGTGGGCTGTTTTCCGAATTCAAAGTGCTTGTGCTCAATAATCCTGGTGTAGGGAACTTCCCGCTCCGTATAGTTTACCACGGCATTGCCCTGATAATTCTCCTGTTCCAGTTCTTCCGTCTCAAACCGGACGGAACGGTACTCCAGCACGCCCAGACAATAATCATAAAACTGGTCTATCATACCCGTATAAACCACTCTGTCCGCCAGGCTGTCCAGTTCGGCCCGATGTGCCAGATAGTCCGTGTTCAGGCGGACCTCCGTGCCCTCCAGCAGCTTCTCTACAATCCGCGTATAGCCGCCTGTGGGAATCCCCTGATATCTGTCATTGAAATAGTTGTTGTCATAGGTAAAGCGCAGGGGCAGCCGCTTGATGATAAAGGAGGGCAGTTCCCTGCAGTCCCGTCCCCACTGTTTCTCCGTATATCCTTTTATTAATTTTTCGTATACATCGCGCCCCACCAGGGAGAGAGCCTGCTCCTCCAGGTTCTGAGGCTCGGTGATATGCAGGTCCGCAATCTGGCCCGCAATGACTTCCTGCGCTTCCTTTGGCGTGACGATTCCCCACATTTTGCTGAAGGTATTCATATTAAAAGGAAGATTGTACAATTCATCCTTATAGCGTGCTATCGGAGAATTGATGTATTGATTGAATTCCGCAAACCGGTTTACATATTCCCATACTTTTTTATCCGAGGTATGAAAAATATGGGCGCCGTATCTGTGCACCTGAATTCCGTGGACTTCCTCCGTATAGATATTCCCGGCGATATGGCCTCTTTTCTCCACCACCAAACATGTCTTTCCCTTTTTCTTTGCCTCATGGGCAAACACCGCGCCGAACAGCCCGGAGCCTGCAATCAGATAATCATATTTCATTTCCGTCTCCTCACCTTGACTCGTGTATCATCCCCGCAGCTTACTACTGCACTCACAAAACAGTGCTCCCGATTCTGTCCTGCCCTGTTTCCCGAATGCCTGCAGCAGGTCTTCCTGTCACCGGAAAATCCACCTGCCGTTTACGCTTCGTTCAGAACCCGCTTCACCCGGGCTTCTTTTGCAGCCAGGGAACGGTCATGCTCCGCCATAATGCGCACCAGTTCTTCATAGCTTGTCTTCTGGGGATTCCAACCCAGAACCTCCCTCGCCTTTGCAGGGTCTCCCAGAAGGTTGTCCACATCCGTGGGACGAATCCAGTCCGGGTTAACCCGAATCAGCAGTTTTCCTGTCTCCCGGTCGTACCCCTTCTCGTCAATGCCTGTCCCTTCCCAGCGGACCTGCATCCCGTTGACGGCAAAAGCCCTCTCCGCAAAGTCTCTCACCGTATGCTGTATCCCCGTGGCAATCACGAAATCTTCCGGCTTATCGTGCTGCAGCATCATCCACATACATTCCACATAATCCTTCGCGTAACCCCAGTCCCGCAGAGAGTCCAGGTTTCCCAGTTCCAGGTACTCCTGTATCCCCTCTGCAATCCGCCCCGCGGCCAGGGTAATCTTGCGGGTGACGAAATTATCCCCCCGTCTCTCCGATTCATGGTTAAATAATATCCCATTAACCGCAAACATCCCATAAGCTTCACGGTACTCTTTTATGATCCAGAAACCATACTGCTTAGCCACCGCATAAGGACTGTAAGGATGGAAAGGTGTCGTCTCACGCTGCGGAATCTCTTCCACTTTTCCGAATAATTCCGAAGTGGACGCCTGATAGATCCTGGTTTTGTCCGTAAGCCCCAGCATCCGCACCGCCTCCAGTATCCGCAATACGCCGATGGCATCCACATCCCCGGTATATTCCGGTACATCAAAGGATACCTGTACATGGGACTGGGCGGCAAGATTGTATATCTCATCGGGCTGCACCATGCCGATGATATTCACCAGGGAAGAAGAATCCGAAAGGTCGCCGTCATGGAGAATAATTGCATTCCGGGCAATCAGATGGTCTATCCTCTTTGTGTTGGGCAGGGAAGCTCTCCTTACTACCCCATGCACTTCATATCCCTTTTCCAGCAGAAATTCCGCCAGGTAAGAACCGTCCTGTCCTGTGATGCCTGTGATCAATGCTTTCTTCATATGATATCCTCCCCGGGAAATACTTAAAACTTTTTTCATTATAGCAGATTCCCCTTATAATTCCAATCATAAAATGGCGATTCCTTCATTTTGATTTATCGGAAAATGAAATAAGGGGCATGAAATAAGCGGTCCGGCAACGCCAGAGCCGCTATCTCAATTCCCCTTTTATGTTATGCATTATAGTGCATTCATGCTCCTGTGTAAAGTAATTTCCATCGACAATTATCGACAATATCCTGTCCGCTTTATTCGTAATGAACCGTTCCCAGCAGCCGGCGGATATCTTCCACACTGAGCCATTCCGTATTGTTGCCGGAACTGTAAGAGAATCCTTCCGGAACTTTTTTTCCGGTGGGGACTGCCCGGCGGCTTTCACTCCACACCATCTGCGGATATACGATAAAATGTTTATCATATTCATAGGTATTCGGGGAATCCTCCACGGTCACCATAATCTCATGCAGCTTCTCTCCCTCACGGATTCCCACTTCCGGCTTTTTGCACCCGGGAAGCATAGCCTCGGCCAGGTCCGTAATCTTGAAAGATGGTATCTTGGATATAAAGGTCTCACCGCCCTTTGCTTCCTCCAGCGCCTTTATGACCAGTTCCACACCCTGCTGCAGGCTGATCCAGAACCTGGTCATGCGGTAATCGGTAATGGGCAGTTCAGAACCGCCCTTCTGAATAATATCGTGAAAAAAGGGAATGACTGAGCCTCTGCTGCCCGCCACATTGCCATAACGCACGATGGAAAAACTGATATCCTTGGTACCGGCATAGGCATTGGCCGCAATAAACAGCTTGTCCGACACCAGCTTGGTGCCCCCGTACAGGTTCACCGGGTTCACCGCCTTATCCGTGGACAGCGCCACCACCTTCTTCACGCCCATGTCCAGAGCCGCATCGATTACGTTCTGTGCGCCGTTGATATTGGTCTTGATGGCCTCCGCAGGATTGTACTCGCAGGCAGGCACCTGCTTTAATGCCGCTGCATGTATCACATAATCCACACCTTCAAAAGCTCTGCGGAGCCTCTCCTTATCACGCACATCTCCGATGAAGAAACGCAGCTTCTGCGATACTTCCCTGAATTCATTCTGCATGTTAAACTGCTTGAATTCATCCCTGGAATAAATAATGATCTTCTTCGGCTCATAATGCTCCAGGACGTACCGTGTAAACGCCCTGCCGAAGCTTCCTGTTCCGCCTGTGATTAAGATTGATTTATTGTTCAGCATATTGTCCTCTTTTCCTTCCGATAATCAGTATCTGTTTATTATACTACACTCTTTATCGATTTTTAAACACCCTGTTTCAGGCTCCCGGAAACTTACTGCACACCGGCTGCCGGACTGGCAGAAACGGTATGCGGTACCGCAAAACCATTCTCATTCCCTTACATCATATCCGGCGACCAGTCAATATCCGTGTCTCCTTCGGAGGGAACCGGGGTAGGTTCAGGAGTCGGTTCCGGTGTGGGTTCAGGTGTCGGAACAGGCGTATCCTGAGGAGTTGCCGGAGGCTCCGGTTCCTGCGCAGGCGGCTGAGTCGGCGCCTGGGTCGGTGCCTCCGTCTGTACCGGCTTCTTAGTGGCTGTCGGCTTAGGCGTTGCAGTGGGAACAGGTGTGGGCGTGGCCGCAATCTTTCCCTGCTCGTCATAAGTCACAGTTGTAGTCTCATACGCAAAATTCTCCCTGTTTGTCCACAGGTCAAACGCGTCTCCGGGATCGCCCTTATGTTCGGACTTTGTGTATTCCCCTACGATAATGCCATTGGCATAGGTACCCGTCTCCTTCAGGATATGGCCGGTTCCGCTGTCAATCTGCCACTTTTCAAAAGCCCCGTTGTAAGCCCCTCCGGAAACCGAAGTCTGCAGCAGCCAGGTCACATCCTTTGCATACTTTAATACAATGATTTGCCCGTTTGCCTCGAAACAAACATTAATATAAGGTTTTTCTTCAATATCATATCCCACCTGCACGGAAAGCGTTGCTTCCCCTGCACCGCCAATGGTATAGCTGCGGCAGCCTTCATACAGCTCGCCTGCCAGCGTGTCAAACCATTCTTCACTGCTCACCAGGTGGATTGCCTCTCCCAGATACTCCGGAAGCTCCAGATTCTGCTGCAGGTTCTTCATGGCCTCCAGTACCGCTGATTCCATCTCTTCACTCAGCCCTTCCGCGCCCCCGCTGCCCTGCAGGGCGTCCCCGGCAGGAACAGGCGTCTCCGTATTCTCCGGCGTTCCCTCCTCCTGTCCGTCTTCCGACTCCGATTCGCCCGTCAGGGCAACCGGCTCCAGTGCATCGATGATTTTCTCCTCCGAGACGCTCTCGCTTCCGTCCCCGCAGCCTCCAAGCAGCAGCGCTGTCAAAATGCCTGTCACGGCACAGTATCTCCATTTGTTTTTCATAATAACCTCCACACTTTATCCACTCTGCATAGATTCACTTGCAGTCACATACATTTCCGTTTCAATCCCGTGAAGCCTCTTCCGATGCCGGATGCTTCCCGTGCTTCCAGGCATACCGCCTGCGGCTTCAGAACAGTTCTTAACGGCACAAACAGTCCATGGACCGAAAGCAGCTTCACACCTTACCGTCCTTCCTCCTGCGCAGACAAGGCATCCGCGTCGCCAATCAGCTTCCGCAGGAAGACATCCGCATCCGAACCTTCCGGATAGGTTCCCTGCTCAATCAGCTGTCCTGCCAGCCCGTAAATGCTTCTTGCCACAGTGGGGCCATACAGTGTCGTCTGCACGCCGTCCTTTTCCAGAATAGCGTATCCACGGAACGCAAACTCCGTTTTGTATTGTTCCACAGGAAGCCCCACCAACACGGATGTAAAACGGTATCTCCCGTCCACTGTCTCGAATACCACATCCTGTCTTGTTCCGTCTTCCTTCGTACCGTAGGACAGCCCGCTGACAATCTTCTCGCCGCCCTTGATCATAGGATACCGGCTCAGATTTGCATTACTGGTAACCAATGTGCCGTATTCCTTCAGTGTATATCCGTCCACGCCTCCGGAAGTAAGCCTTGCGCGCAAATCCGCTGAGATTCCCGTCTTGAACCGGATTCCCGTCTTACCCGTGATACGGATGGAGAAGCCATGGTATGTCAGCAAATCCTCCAGTCCCGGCAGCGGCGTGGCCGTGTAAACCACTCCGTTATGGCTCAGGCTCCATGCATACATGCCGGTGGCCACGCCAGCCTCGTTATACTTATAGAGCACTGCCGTCTTCGCATTTCCGTCAGGTGCCGTGACAACCAGACTGCCGTTCCTTATCTGCCCCTGATACGCTATCCCGTCCAGCCACATCACGGAGTCGCCGTAACCTTCCGGAAACGGCAGAACCACTTCCGTGGAATAATTGGGCGCTCCGCAGGGTTCTCCGGGCATATTCTCATACACCGGAATCTTAAATACAAAAGTACTGTTCAAGGCACCGGCTCCTTCATAAAGCCTCTTAATGCTGGCGGCCTCCGTGGTGGGAGCCGTGATATTCTGCATATACTGATGCGTATACGGCGCATAGGCCCCGTTGGGATTCACATTGAACTTCTGAAGGTACAGTGTGTCCTGACCCTTTTTGATATAGTTGGCGGAAATAAACTCCGCACCGCCTCTGATTGCCGCCTCCGGGCTTGACCAGCCATGGTCTTTCGCATATTTTAACCCGCTTACATAGACCTGCTGGTTGGTAGTACCGGTGGCCCCCACGTTAAAGTAATTATAATATCCCTCATATCCGGGATAAGTCCCCGAAATCAGCGGAGACGTTCCTGCACCCTGTTCCTGGAGCACCCTTGCCGCCAGATGGAAGGGGCTTACTTCCAACGCCCGGCCAATCTCCCAGAAAAGCCGGGCATATGTCTTATCTGCCCCCGGCGCATTGCCTTTCATAAAAGTATTGTTCAGAAAAGATGCCACTGCGTCCAAAGTATGATACTGTTCATTATAAGTCAGCTGCTCAAACTGAAAAACAGCATTCTCCGACAATCCGTTTCGTGGGTCCATATACAGTTCCAGAGCCGCCTCCGAAGCATAATACCAGTTCCCGGTGTCATAGAGCCCGTTCTTCGCCCACTCGGGAAGCGTCTTGTATACCAGGCTCCTTCCCCCCTGGAGCTCGCTTGAAATGGAAGCGCTCCAGTCAAGCGTTGTATTCATCTTGACAAATGTCCAGTTCGGATGGTTTGCCTTCAAAGCCAGAAGCGCCGGACGATAACTCTCCGGAAACTGCTCAATATCCGGGTATGTACTCCTTCCCGAAGCGTCCGCCGTATAGGCGGCGGCATTGAAATTC
The DNA here is from genome assembly GCA_910586775.1 of uncultured Acetatifactor sp. Classification (GTDB taxonomy): domain Bacteria; phylum Bacillota; class Clostridia; order Lachnospirales; family Lachnospiraceae; genus Acetatifactor. Next base: position 136,016 of record CAJUJN010000001.1, read on the forward strand.
AGGCCATACCCTTCTTCCCATTCCAGAAAACGGGCATCTGAACAGGCCAGATATGTACGCGGAACATAGCCATACACCATCCTGCCATTGTACTCCAGGCTGACATAATACCAGATTTCCGCCTCATCGTCCACATACACATCCTGAATATTGACTGTCTGTCCGCTCAGAACAGTAACCGCTATATCGCTTTCCGCGGACGGCTGGCAGCGAACCGGATACTCGTCGCTCAGGTAAACCACTGCCATAATATCCCGCTCTGCCGCTATCTGCGCCAGGCTTTCTCCCGCTTCTTCCAGCCATTGTGCGGATTCCTCATCCATATTTCCGGAAGAGCGCTTCCAAACAGCCTCCGGAGCCCGGATGCCCTCATTGTCCGTGAAATCTCCTCCCGATACGGAATTTTCCGGCGATGATGCCTCTTCTTCCTCCTGCCCGGCTTGCTGCGCAGCATCCGGACCTTCCGCCAATGCCGACAGAGCCGGCCATTCTATATCAGCGCTCAGCAAAGCTGCAAGCACCAGTCCTCCGCATATAAGTCTTACGAACTTTTTCATCCTGATACCATACCTTTCTGCAGGATGCCTTGACCAAAAGCAATTTACCTGCATTTTTCTACGTAGGATTTCGAAATCCTTCTTATTTCAATCCGGTATATGTTTCTTCTACCTTTTTACAGTTACATATTCCGGAACCCGAAGTACACCACATAAGGATAACACATTATCCGTTCCTGTCACCCGGCAATTTCTGCCATTGCACCTTTCAGGATACAAATGAACCGCAACAACATCCGCTTGCCGCTCACACCTGCCTCTCATGCCATCATTGCGGCTGCTTCTCATGTCTCATGCAGCCGAAACCGCGCATGCAGCTTCCTGATTCCTCTGGGGGCCAACGCAAACAGCGTGTGATAAATCTTGTTTTTTCCTGTCAAAATCTTATTTGTCACGGACCTGAGCCAGTTTTTGCGCAGATAAGACACAATTCCCCGGTACATGGCATTGCCTCCTGTCATCTGTGCAATGGGAATATGCAGCATATATTCCAGCCTCTGGAAAATTCCGAAACGGAATGCCGTATCCGCAAGTTCCGGATAGTTCCGCGCTACAATCTCCGCCACCATATCCGCATTTTCCACACAATCGGCAAACACCCTGGAAAATTCTTTCCTGTCCGCCTTGCGGGAATTGCTCCCCACCCGGTAAAATACATGATAACACTGCCAGGGAAGAGAGGCCAGCTTCCCGATATCCGGAAGCATCCGCACCATCAGATGAAAATCCTCATTCAGCTTCCCCGGCGGAAATGCCTCCTTCGGAAAAAGCTCCCTGCGGATCAGCTTTGTACAAAGAGAGCAGTCCCCCCTGTGAAGCAGCAGCTCCCTCATGAAATCCCCGCTCTCTATCACCTGGGGTTCCGCCGGCGGCTCACAGATATCGGAAAGCGGCTTGTCCTGCTCATCCCGCTCATCCCGTGCGACCTGCGCCGCCGAAACATGAAATTCCCGGATTCCCCATAACAGCTTTTCATACATATCCGGTGAAATATAATCATCACTGTCCACAAACCCCACATATTCCCCGGATGCATGCTCCAGAGCCAGGTTCCTGGCCAGCGAAGTCCCTCCGTTTTCCTTATGGAACACTCTGATGCGCCCGTCCTCCTCCGCCAGACGGTCACACAAATCCGCCGTCCCGTCCGTGGAGCCGTCATCCACAAGGAGAATCTCCAGATTGCGGTAGGTCTGCGCCGTAATAGAACGGACACATCTTGGCAGATATTCCAGAATATTGTACACCGGGACAATGACCGTGATCAGGGGCATATCATCCATAAGGGCACCTCCTGTAACCTGTTTCTCTTGAAACTGATGCAAACCTGACGAAGCTGCCCGGAACCGCAATATTGCCTCCGCCTGTTTCACTATGTCTGTTTCGTATCACTTTTTACTGCCTGCGATATCCGAAACCGCTTTCTTGCCCTGCGTTCCGACAAAACAGGAGCCGGCGCGCAGGGGGTACAGCATCCGATTTCGGCAGGAGCCTGTCCGCCTTCTCCGAAAGCGGCTGCCCTGTTTTGCTGTCCCAGGATATACCTGACCCGTTTCAGCAGCTGTTCCGCGGCATTCTCCGCATTCCAGTCCTCCGTAATCGTCCGGTAGGCATTGCGGCCCAACTGCCTACAATAGATTCTATCTTTAACCAATGCTTCTGTCAAGGAAAACAGCTGCCGCTTTTTCCCGTCCTCATAGATCAGCCCGTTTTCCCCCTGCCGTACCAGGTAAGGCACCGCACCTATCATATGGCCGGCCACCAAAGCGCATGCGCTGTTCATGGCCTCGTTCGCCACGGCACCCCAGCCTTCCTGCCTGTCGCTTGTAAACAGAAAAATATCCGCTTTCTCCATGATCCGCCGCACTTCCTCCGGCGGCTGATACCCCAGAAAAGTGACATGGCCTTCCAGCCCGTACTCTTTCGCCAGCTCCTGCATCCGGGGCTTCAACTCTCCGTCCCCGATGATATCCATATGAAAGTTAACCTTTTTTTCCCTCAAATATGCCGCCGTCTCCAGTGGCAATTCCGGATGTTTCAGGCTGATTAGTCTCGCCGCCCAGAGCAGATACGGGGTTTTGTCCTCTCCATATCCCTTCTCCTCCAAAAGCCGGTCTATGTCATAGTGCTTCGTCTCCGGAAAATATCCCCAACAATACATTTTACCCGGATATGCCCTGACAATATGAAAGTCGGAAGGCACATATGCCCCTGAACACAGCAGATATACAGGTGCTTTGCGGTAACGGGTATGATCTTTATACTTTTTTATCAGCCCTCGGGGAGAAATCGCCTTCCACTGCCCTGTCCTGTACAGGCGCTCGCTGTAACGTATGACAGGCTTTCCTGCCTCCAGGCGGGGCGTGATATAGCTTTCCTCGTCCGTACCGCCGAACAGTACAATATCACAGTCCAGAATCAGCCGCCTGCAGTACGCCTCTTCCTCATAAAAGCATCGCACATATGCCGGCCGCTCCGTCTCATGCCATCCCATCCGCACACGCTCCGCCTCCATGGCCTCTGTCTGTACAAAGACAAAATTCCCTTCCAGAAGCCGGTTCATGGCATTGCAGAACGGAATCTGGTGGTGATTGATGTAATTGGATACAAACGCCATCCTTACAGCCTGTCCTTCTTTCATTTCTATACCCCTTGCGCGCTCTGGCGCGCATACCAATCAATATTTGAAAGGAACTTTCAAACTTGCTCCCTGCTCCGATACGCACCTTACGTCTGCGCTGTCTTTCTTCCTTTCATAATATCCGTATATATTTCTATCAGTCTGGCGTAATTTATTCCCCGGTTGTGCGTATTTTCTGCATGGCTCCTTGCATTTCCGCAATAAATACGCTGCCTGTCAGGATGCTCCCACATCTGTATAACCGCATCGGCAAGTTTCCCGGCAATGCGCTCCAATTCCCCGTTCGCATTATCGGTTACGGCTTCAGAGCTGCCAGTTTTCTCCGCACCGGATTCTTCCGGCATCACAAAACCCTCATACAGAATGCCGTCCTCTCCTCCTGTAAATATGCTGGGAATCCCCCCTACAGCGGCACTGACGCAGGGCATGCCCAACAGCATGGCCTCCCCCAGAGAGTTCGGCGAATTCTCCAGCGCTGACGGACACAGGAACAGACTGCTTATCAGATACCTGTCCCTCATCTGCTCCGCACTCATTTTTCCCAGAAAAACGACCTTTTCTTCCAGACCTCCGTCTTTCAGCAGCTTCCTCAGATACCTTCCGTAGGCGGATATCTTCACCTTCTGTTTCAGCGTCCCGTAACCCACCAGGCTGTTGCCTGCCACATAAGCCCGGGCATCGGGATACCTGGCCAGAATCTTCGGCATCGCCAGCAGCATGTAATGAAGCCCTTTCAACGGATAGTCCCCCTGGCTTACAAATATGGAATGGGGAATACACCCCTCTTCCTTCCAGACCGGCCCGTAAAATTCAGGCCTCAGTGTCTCATTCATGAGATGGTAACGGGCATGCGGATTCCACTTCGCCGCGCTTTCTCTGTCCCACTCCGTGCGTCCGGTCACATTTCCCGCCAGGCTGATGCTTTCCCGCTCCATATTGCCCCGAAGCACGAATTTTTCCTGCTGCTGCCTCAGGCTGTCCTGCTTCAGCCAGTCCCGAAATGTCACGGACGAAACCACCTTCTCCGGCAAATCCGCAAAATATGCCTCCGCATACAGCGTACACAGCCCCTGCAATCCCAGCAGCACCCTGTCTTTATCCGGAAAGACTCTGCACATTGCCAGGGTATGGGGATATTCCGTGCCAAAACAGTGTACGATATCAGGCTTCACCTTATCAACGATTTTTTTCAGCACATGTTCCAGATTTTCGTCATATTTTTCCGGGCAACCCACATTCTCCGGAAAACCGTAGCAACGCATGGAAGATATCTCCTGCCCCTCCGGAAGCTCATTTCCCTGCATCGGAAACGCCACGGACAGCTCGATGCCGTTTTCATGCCGCCTTTCCAGCAACGCACCTGCCAGCCCGCTGAGCCAGCCCTCCTTGTTAGAGGCTTCCAGATGAAGCTGCCGCGCGATAACGGGCAATATAATATTACACAGCCACAATACTTTCATAACAGTTTCCATGCCTTTCAGGTTATCTCAAAATCTGCACAGACCATTCCCTTCTGTTTTACGCTCTCCGTACAGCCCTGCCTTTCATCAGTTAAAGATCCAGTTCAAATACGGCAGCAGCCTGATGTCCACCGCATACATATCCCTTAACAGCAATATGAAATATCCCCCAAACGCGCATACCACGCCTGCCCGGCAGAACCTGGCAAACCACCCTTTTTCCATCTCACCCAAAAGCCTGGGCAACAGAAAAACCTGAGATATAATCATATAATACCCCACTCTCGACACCTCCGGAATGAAGGAACCGCAGCAATACACTGCCAGCCCTGCCAGATTCAGAAAAAAGTAAAAGCGGTTCACCCTGTCTTCACGCAGGCTTCTCCTGTAGCAGATCAGGGAAAGCACCAGCACACAGACGCATTTCAATATATTTGCATAGGAAAGCTGCCCATTGTCAAAAGCGGAATTGCGATAAAACGGATAGAAAAAGAAGATAATTTCCTTATATAAATCCTGGCAGAAGATCAATGTACACAGAAAAATGCCGCCCGCAATATAATGCCGTCTTTTCAGCGAAGCCGCTGCCAGGAACTGCGCAATCAGATAGACCGGAATCACCAGAAGCACAGACTTATGAAACGTTGCCGCCGCCAGTATCACCAGGATAAATTTCCCATACTCTCCCCTGAGCACATATTTCATGGAAAAAAGCACCACTGCCAGCGCGAAATAATATCTCACCGAGTTCAGGCTGTTAAAGTAATAACCTCCTGTCATCAGCAGGTACAGGGAAAACGCAAAGTAACTCCCCTGATCATACAATGCCTTCACAAAGAAGAACACTGTCAGGACGGAAAACAGTGCAAAAATATACAGATATTCATCATATCCAAAAATATCCTGCATCCACTTTACGATATAATTAAAGCCGATTTCCGAAGATACATGCCGCTCCTGGGCAATCAGCTTAAAATTATCCCGATACACCCAGTAATCATTACCAACCGCAATCCTGCAGGCGGATACCCCGGTCAGCAGGCAATAAACGGCGAAAGCGGCAATCCGGTTCCTTGCCTGCTGCCGCTGGCAGGAACAGCTGCCAAAAGGCCGTCCTCCCCGGATGGCTCCCGACACATAGTCCCTGTTTTCCACAAACATCCCCAGAACCACCGTCACTATCGTCAATGTGATATAAACCAACGCACTCCGTTCCATCCAAACCTCCCGCACAGCGGCTTTATGTCTCACTGCCGCTGCCGATTCCCACCGATGCCTCCGGCTTTCGGCTTCCCGCCTTCATCCATCTGTAGGCCTGTCCCACAGACATTTCCGCACATAATGTTCCCCTGTGGGCAAGCAGAAACCGAAGCGCCATTACCCGCGCCAGCCTGCCGTAGAGATGCCGGTACAGCACGCCTTTGTCTCGGAAAAACTTCTCATTGTAGCCTTCAAACCATGTAGACTCCCCTGCCGTCTCCTCCGCGATCGTAACCGGAGCCGTATATACGGAAAACCCCTTATCCATGAAGTCTTTTAAGAACAGGCTGTCCTCCCCGCTGCCATACCTGGCACCGCCTCCGAAAAGAAGCGAAAAAGTCACCCCCGAAGACAGCAGGCTTTCCCGGCGCACGGCGAAGCTCACCGCCCCGTATCTGCCGCAGTTATACCAGTGCACCCTTTTCCGCTCCGTAATATGGTAAGTACGCCGACTCTCTTCTATCTTAACATTAAAAAGTATCATATCTGCATCAGAATTCTGAACAAATTCTGCCGCAACTGCATCCGCATACCCCGGCTCATACACCAGATCACCGTCCGAAAACAGGCAGATATCGCCTTCCGCCCGCAAAATAGCCTCATTCCGGCTCCTGCCCACGCCCCTGTCCGGAAAAGAGTAAAAACGTATTCTGTTGCCCGAATCCTCTATTTCCCGGTAATCAAGCCTGTCGCACTGGTTGATTACCACCGCGTCAGAATCCAGCCGCATGCGGCGTATCAGCGCCTCCGGATCTTCATGCATCACCGATGCCAGAACCTCTACTTTCATATATTCATTCTCCCTGCCCATGTGCATTTTGCCCATGTGCATTCTGCCCATGTGCATTCTGCCTGGGAACATTATCTCGTGTCTGCCAGACTCGCTTTTCTGCGTCCTGTGTCCTTCCAAAATAATACCGCCGAATCAATTTCTCGTCAGCCTCCCAGAGGATGGCAGCCGTCACTTCACAGTCCTGCTGCTGCAGATACTCCAGTACATACTCAAACTTACCGCCCGCATGGCTGCCGGCTTTTACTGCCAGCAGGATCCTGTCAGCCTGACGGAGTGCAGCGCAGTTTCCCGGCTCCGTCAGGGGAGACGCCACCGCAAACCAGGCGGAGCCCACGGTTTCCGGACACCGTTCTCTCAGTTTTGCAAGAACGGTTTCCGGCTCCATTCCCTCCTGTACCATACAGACCGCAGTACCGCATCTCCCGGCTACACCGCTCCCGCTTTTTTCCTTCCATGATGTCTCCCGGGTTTCCCTCTCCGGCATTTCGCCTTCACAGCCTTCCTGGGTTTTCGCTTCATGACGCATCTCCCCCCGGCTCTCCTTCCCGCCGAAAAAATACCGCATATTCTCAGCCATTCCCGGGCTCTCCAGGGTTCCCACTGTCCTAAGCCCATACCGTTTCCTGATGGTTCCCGGCAGCCAGATACTGTCATCGCCGGTCTCCTTCAGAAGCAGGACAATCACCGCAAAGAAGCCGGACAACAATGCACTGAGAATCACTGCCCGGCCCACACGGACATCCGGAATCACCTCCTCCGCCCGGCCCGGGTCTATCACCGACACGGAACGAATCTCCTGCAGGGAGAAATCCTGCGTCATCACCTGGTCCACGGCCCGCAGAATCCTTTCCGTTCTGGCAGACTCCTCCGTAGTAACCGTTACCGCCGGCACTCTGAGATCCGACCATACGAATGCCTCCAGGCTCTCCGCCAGCTCCTGCTCCGTCAGTTCATCTTCTCCTGCAAGACGGGACTGCAGCATTTCCAGGAATACCTGCGACTGCATGTAAGTATTCCACGTCATCGCGTTGATATAGCTTGTCTGCAGTTCCGCCTCGCTGTCCACATTATACTCTACTCTGTACACGGAAGTTGCTGCAAACAGACTCTCGCCGCGCAGCAGGACATTCTTCACATAATATCCCCCGCCGAAGACCAACACCCCCAGAAATGTCACTGACACGATTACCGGAAGCCTGTGCAGCATCCGCAGCACCGTCAGGCGCAGGTCAAAAGGCTCCTTTCCGTAGTACCCTTTCCAAAGATTTCTGCCGTCAGGCTGTGTAGCTGATTCTTTCCCTGTCATTCTTCGTCCTTCCTGCCCTGCGCTTCCATCTTTTTCCGCTTTTCCTCCCGCAGAGCCGTGATCTGTTCATCCTCTATGCCCTCCGTGCTGTCCGGCCAGAACAAAATCTTCAGGGTCAGCATCATCAGCTTGAGGTCCAGCCAGACGGAGTAATTTTCAATATAAGTCAGATCCAGTTTCAATTTGTCATATGGAGTCGTATTATATTTTCCATATACCTGCGCAAAGCCCGCCAGTCCTGCCTTTACTTTCATACGGTACGCAAATTCCGGCATGACCTCCAGATACTGTGCAATGATTTCCGGCCTCTCCGGCCTGGGACCGATAAAGGACATATCCCCCCGCAGGATATTAATCAGCTGAGGCAGTTCGTCAATCCTGCACTTCCGGATAAATTTTCCGATGGGCGTAATGCGGCTGTCATTTTTGCTGGCAAGCCTTGCCACCCCGTCCTTCTCCGCATCCGTTTTCATACTGCGGAATTTTAAGATATGGAATTTCCGTTGGTCCAATGTGCAGCGAACCTGTTTATACAATATGGGACCGCCGTCATACAGCTTGATCAGAACCGCAGTTATCAGCATAAACGGCAACGCAAATATCAGCAGAATCAGCGCACATAAAATATCAACGGCCCTCTTCATAAATCTCTGTTCCACGGTAAGGCTGTACTCCCGGGTGAGGAGCATGGGGCTGTCAAATACATGGAGTTCCTCCGCCCCCATGAGGATGACATCTGTAATCTTCGGCAGCATATAAACCCGGATGGAATGCCCATAGCAAAACTTGATCAGCGGCGTCCTCTCTTCCACGGATATATCGCCGATCAGTACCGCATTGCATTCTCCCGCCTCATAGAACTCCAGGATCGACCTGCTGACCTCCTCGAATCCTTCTCCGGCATGTATGGTTCTGGTTATCACGTACTTGTCTTTACGGCTCTCAAATTTGGCACAGATTCCATCAATGGGCCTGTCCCCGTGAATCAGCAGCAGCCTGCGGGGCGGAAATATAAGCCTGTATATCCGGTTTGCAATGTTAATATAAATCACAACAACTATCGTCTGCGTAACCATCATAAATATGAAAATATGCGGTACGAACAGCTGGGCTGCCATCACGGAAAGCTCTCCGTAAATAAACACATTCGCCATCAGTGTGGCAAATACCTGGGAGAAAATAATTTCCACATTTTTCAGATACCCCAACCGCATTCCCCCATACATGGAAGAAAGCAGAAACAGCACCACCCCATAAATCGTTATTTCCAACATATTGCCCTTAAACCAGAGTTTCTGTAAATCCTCCACCAGACTGCCCCGGAAGTGATACATCCAGCAATAGGCAAACACACCCACTTCCAGGCCGAGACAGATTGTCGTCAGTCCTAAATTGATCAGCCGCTTGAAGCTTTCCCGCTTCTGCAGCTTCCTTTTTTCGCTGGTATTCATTCTCAAATTAATTTCCTCCTAATCAGGGTTCCGCCCTATATCCGCCGCTTCACTGCCCTGAACGCCCAGAAACAGAAATGATATGCGCTGCGGGGCAGGCTTAAGCCTTCCGACCTGCGGTACAGATTCCATATGCGGCGAATGGCCTCCAGTTTGTTGGAGGAAAGGCTCTTTCCTGCCCTGCGGTATCTCACCAGATTCTCATCCAGCCCGTATGCGGTATACCCTTCCCGCAGCACCCGGAACCATAATGCCGAGTCTTCACTTTTGACAACAGGCATTTCCAGCTTCTCTCTGCCGATTTTTTTCGTGTCAAACATAACCGTGGTAGTAAAAATGGTTGTATTGCTCAATGCCTGCCTGTAACTCAGGGTCTCCGGCACATGTACTATCTTTCCCGTGCCCCTGCCCTGCTCATCCGCGAATTCGTAGCCCGTAAATACAAAAGCGGCATCTTTTTCCTTCATAAATGTCAGTTCCAGCTCCAGCTTTTCCGGCACCCACAGGTCATCCGCATCCAGATAGGCGATATACCTTCCCCGGGCTTCCTGCAGTCCCCGGTTTCTCGCTCGGGCGGCTCCCTGATTATAGGGCTGCCTGATGATACGAATCCTGGCATCACCCGCTTTATCTATATATCGATTTATTATATCCATTGTTCCGTCTGTTCCGCAATCCTCCACCATGAGCAGCTCCCAATTCTCATAAGTCTGCGCGGCCACACATGCAATGGTTTCTTCTATATATTTTTCCGCATTGTACACAGGCACAATGATACTGACCAGTCCATCCATACAAATCCTCTTTTGAGCCTTTCAAGCCAATCATTGTATCACAAACAGATAATAGCCTTCCAACACCTCAGCGCCGGTTCCCAACGCCGTTTCCATACGGGCTACTGCTTCCTCGGAAGACTCTGCCGTAATCATAATACAGTTAACCCCCTGCTCCAGGGCCTTCCCCACACATTCCTCCAAAGTAACCATCTGCTTTGCCGAAATCCCGCTCCCCGGCTGCCCGGATTCCGTATCTTCCGCTTCCTGCAGGACATCCTCCGTCTCACCGGACCGTGCTGCCGCCGAATTAACTCCGTCCGTCTCACCGGCCCCCGCGTCCTCCAACAGTTCTGCCTCCATGTCCGCCTCTCCCGTCATGCTCAGATTCTCCATCCATTGTTCCATCATGACAGTATCTTCATTATATATATCATAAGAATACGCATTCAAAAAGCCGTCCCAGATATTCCTGCCATAGGGAAGCAGGATACCCGCATCCTTCTCTCTGGCATATTCCATAATCTCCCTGGGCGCCCACAGGCAAAGCCTCTCTCCTGCCCCCCTTCCGGAAAGCCGTTCCACCACAGAATAAGCCCTGGCCCGTTCTTCTTTCCGCTCTTCCCTGTCCCATACAGATTTGCCCAGGCTTCCGCAGAACAGGAGAACTGCCAGCATAAGCAGCGTTACAGGCAGAACCTTCTTCCACTGTCCGGCATTCCCGGCCCGATACTCTGTCCAGAAAACCGTCAGTCCGAAAGCCGTCACCGCCGTCACCGGCACCAGACTCCATATCCACTCATAATTATAAAACTTTGTCTGGTACAACATCAGCACGGCGGCCGTCATCGGCAAAATGCAGCAGACCGTCATAACGGAAGCGTACAGCAGGAGCGCCCGCTGCTCTTTCTGTTTTCTGCCAAACCACAGAAAAAGCAATACCGCCATCAGCAGCACCGGCAATTTCCCGTCGTCCGTATAGCCTGTCCATCCGGACCATGCATTGTAAAGAAACTCTGTCATCTTATCTCTCTTACCTCATACTGTTTTCCACGAAACCGCATAACCTTAAGACAAATGTCATGATATGCTTATCGGGCATCTGCTCTTACCATATCCTTTATTTCCTTCTCATCGCTGCGGTACCGGTTTCCCTGAAACAGTGCTGCAGGATTCCCATTCCCAGTAAAAACGGCATACAGACGCCGCAACCATATAAGGTCCATACGATGCAGGCTTCTGCCGGAATGCACAGGGCTGCCAAAAGCCATCTTTTTCGAAGACACAGAGAAAGGAGCCATGGCAGGAATACCAGGTTCCGGATTGTGACGCCCATCCAGCCGCCGCACAATAGCTGAAATCCATCCATTCCGGCTTGATACGCTCCCACCCATATAAGCAATGACACAATTGTCATAAAACAGGCGCGCTTTTTTCGGTAAGTGCCTTCTTCCGTCTTCGGGAAAAGCGAAAACGACAGCAATGTAAATGCTGTATAACTGCTCACAAGGGTTACCGCCGGAATTACCTTCCATACCACGGTCATGGGCGACAATCCCGTCAGTTTGGACAGACTGGCATAAAGAGTGGGCAGGCACAAAATCTTCAGCCTGGAGGGTATCCCCTGGGTATAGGGCAGCCCTGTCATGGGATTCACCTGATAAAGGGCATCCGTCGCCAGGAAGCTTCCCACTGTCTCTACTGTCATATCTCCCTGGCGGTAATTCGTATCTCCCGTACAGATAAAAACAAATTGTGACAGAACCATCACCCCAAATACCGCATACATCCAGCCCTCTGCCGGACTCTCAAAGCAGGCCTGCCTGACAGACGTCCCGTCCTCCCTCCGAAAAAAACGCTTTTCCGAACGCATTCTGTATACCAGCAGCCCTGCACCGCATCCTGCCAGCACAGCACCCGCAAGCCCGGCAAAAACCATGGCGCACCTGCCGAAACTCCATCCAAAAACTGTCGCAGCCAAATGAGCCGCAGCAGCCAGTCCAATCACAATAATCTCTCCCGCAATCAGGTAATCTCCAAACAATCTCTTTTTCACGCCCGCTGCCCCTTTGTATACTCGTGAGCGCATTCATTTGCCGCTTTCTTGTTCAATGTTGCGGCAGCGCTCACTCGTTATACATTTAGATTGGCAAATGTTTTTGGCCGTGAGTATAAAATGCGCCCGTCTTATTCCGATACCATCATTTTTTCCAGAATAAAGTCATTTTATCATATTTATCCAATTAAGTCCATAAAAGCAGCCGGATTTCATCTGGCTGCTTTTATTCCCGCAGTAAGAAGCAAGTCTGTCTCCAGTTGCCTCTTTTGTATATTGTTACATGGCCTTAATATCAAGCCGAACTTTATCTGCAATACGTGCAATATACTCACTGTTTGTAGGTCTGTTTCTGCCTGACGACGCTGAGTATCCGAACATTTTTTCAAAAGTTTCCTCATTCCCCCTGGTCCACGATACCTCAATGGCATTGCGGATGGCTCGTTCTACCTTCTGGTCCGTCGTCTTAAACCTCCGGGCAACAGTGGGGTAAAGCAGCTTGGTTACGCTGGTCACCACCTCCATGTCCTTTCCGGTCAGTAAAATGGCATCCCTTAAGTAATGATATCCCTTCAAATGTGCTGGAACTCCTACGTCTAACATAATTTCAGTAATATATTTCTCAAGTTCATAATCCTTTATAGCAGTAATCTCCACACGAATTCCCCTTTCTGATGGATTGCTGCTTCTTTACTGCGGGACATATATAAATATTGCCATATATGCTATAATGATAAGCTCTGTCATTGCCGCCTGTCTCCAGGCTTTCAGAATACTACAAGCCACAAGTCATTCCATAATGCCTAAAACTGCTCTTTCACCAGATATATCGGCCGCTTCTTCACTTCCATATATGTCTTTGCGAGATATTGCCCCAAAATACCTGTACAGAAAAACTGTACGCCGCTGGTCATCAGTATAATACACACCAGAGACGGCCACCCCGATACCGGGTCTCCGAATATCAGCTTACGGACAATGATAAAAATAATCATCAAAAAAGCGACTATACAGAAAAATACACCCATGACTGATGCCAACATCAATGGCACCGTGGAAAAAGCAGTTATCCCGTCCAGGGAATACAAAAACAGTTTCCAAAAATTCCATTTCGTCTCCCCTTTGACCCGTTCCACATTTTCATATTCAAGCCATTTGGTCCTGAAGCCTACCCATCCGAAGATCCCCTTGGTAAACCTGTTGTATTCCTTCATGGCAAGGACGGCATCCACCATCTGTCTCTTCATCAGCCGATAATCTCTGGCGCCGTCCATAATCTCCGTCCTGGATATCCTCTTCATCAGCCTGTAAAACATCCTGGCGAAAAAGCTTCTCACCGGCGGCTCTCCTTTCCTGGAAACCCTCCTGGTAGCCACCGAGTCATATCCCTGCTCCATATAGGAAAACATTTCCGGCAACAGAGAGGGCGGGTCCTGAAGATCCGCATCCATCAGTACGACGTAATCGCCGCCGGAGTTTTCCATACCTGCAAACATAGCCGCTTCCTTCCCGAAATTCCTGGAAAAAGAAACCAGATGCACGCGCTGGTCTTTCTCCCTGAGCCGCTTCACCTCCGCAACCGTCTCGTCCCCGGAACCGTCATCCACATATATTATTTCCAGAGAAAGATTATTCTCTTCAAAGAAACTTTGATTCTTTAACAGCGCCTCATAAAAATACGGCACGTTTTCTTCTTCGTTATAGCAGGGCACTACAACACTTAACAAGCTCATAGCATTTCTGCCTCCTTACCAACAGGGCGCAACTTTTATCTATAGTATACATATTTCATCTGCAATCCGCAAGCCTTGAATTCTATTTTCGCACGAATTCCCCATAACTCCGGCTATTGTGCGGTTTATACCGGCAGACTTTAGAATTCGTATAGCATTTTCCAGGGCTGCAAAAGCTATAACTATAAATAATTCTTAATTTTCCTGACATTCAGATGACTGAAAATGTTTTTTATGGTAAAATGTTGAAAAAAGTGTATAATAGATGCATAGAAGATAATATGATGACTGATATCATCACGATTGCTGACATCACCGCCATAATCGATCCGAAACAGTGTGATCCATACGACAGGAGAGTAATTATGAAACAGCTTAAAATACTACCATTGCTTTTAGCAATCATCATGGCATTTGCTGCATGTGCCCATGCAGAAGACACACCCGACCCAATCATTCCCGAATCCACTCCTTCTTCATCTGTTACTGATGCTCCGCCTCCCTCTCTCCCCGGCTCCGCGTCCCCCGAGGTTCCAACGGAAGACGACTCACAGCCGCCCAGAGAAGGCATGGTGCGCAGCAGGCTGACCAACGAATGGGTTGATAAGGAAGTTGCCAACGTACGCCCCATAGCAGTGATCATCCCCAACGAAAGCAATGCCATCCCTCACTATAATCTTTCCAGGGCCTCCATCCTCTATGAGGCGAATGTGGAAGGGCGCATGACCAGGCTGATGGCAATATGTGAAGACTGGCAGGGCCTGGACAAGATCGGAAACATCCGCAGTCTGAGGACTTATTACGCCTATTGGGCTTTCGAATGGGATGCCTTTCTCGTGCATCTGGGCGGACCGTTCTTCATCAATGACCTGATTGCGCAACCGAATACTCAGTATATCGACGGTCTCGTAACATCCGATCAGGCTGCATTTTCACGTACTACAGACCGATCTTCTCCTCACAATGCATATACGGACGGACCGAGCCTGACAGGCGTCATCAGGAAAAAGGGATATTCCCTGAGCTACAGAGGGCTGGCTGACAGCGAGCACTTCCGCTTCGCTGTCAAGAAAAATCCAAACACACTGAGTCAGTATGACAAGAATGCCAAGAACGCCATATACATCGACATGTCAGGCTGTTATCCCCTGACCAGATGTTATTTTGAATACAATGAAAAAGACGGGCTTTATTATCGTTCCCAGCACCTGTCAGGCAGCACCGACGGACCTCACATCGACGCCGCCACCGGCGAACAGCTTTCTTTTAAAAACATACTGATACAATATGTGAAATATGAAGACCTGGGAGAAGGCTATCTGGCTTTCCAATGTCATGACACCACCAGTGACGGCTGGTTCTTCACTAACGGGAAGGGCATACATGTGAACTGGGAAAAAGAAAGCGACTACGGTGCCACCAGGTATTATGACGACTATGGCAACGAAATCGTTCTGAATACGGGCAAAACCATGATCTGTATCGTAGAGGAAGGCGACAATTTCACTTTCCGCTGATTGTCTGCTGTGGAATTCCCCTTGCTACGGGCAGACAGCAATGCCTTTCTATGCCGGCTCCCGGAAGTTGCTCAGGTTTTACATTCAAATGCCTGTGACAGGGCATGAAAAAAGCGGTCGGAATCTCATCTGACCGCTTTTCTATATAGTTTCTTATATCATTCTCCGAGCCCGTTTTCAACTGCCGTGACCAATGCCTTCAAAGCTTCCTGTTCATCCTCTCCCTCACAGGTAAACGTGATTTCATCACCGCTTTTCACACATGCGCCTAGTACGCTCAATACACTTTTGGCATTCGCCGTGCCATCCCGAAATTGAAATGTAATCAATGACTTAAACTGCATTGCTTCCTTACACAGAATTCCTGCCGGCCTGAGATGCAAGCCAGTGGGATTCTTAATCACAACTTTCTGACTTACCACTTTTATCTACCTCCAATTTGTTTTTCCCCACTGCAGCCCGCAACCCTGCGAACCGCAGCTTTTCCCCAAAAAACGGATGTACCTTCTCTTTTAGAATACCATGAGTCCCTGCGAAATACAAGCTTAAAATACACTTAAAACATTATGCCAACATAATATTAAAACATTATGTCCTGAATCAGATTTGCCAGCTTTTCCGCATCCTGCCTGATCATTTGGTGGTCTTTTCCCTCTATCATTACGCGCACCAACGGCTCCGTACCGGAAGGCCTGATCAGCACCCTGCCCTCTCCGGCAAACTTCTCTTCCAACTTCCGAACAGCCTCTGCGATCTCGGGATATTCCATATACTTTTCTTTCTTATGATTAGCCACCTTGGCATTGACGAGCGCCTGTGGAAGCACTTCCATGATACCGGCCAGCTCTGACAGGCTCTTTCCCGTATCCACAACCACCTGAAGCAGGTGCAGCGCGCTGAGCAAGCCGTCACCTGTGGTATTCTCATCCAGAAAAATGATATGGCCTGACTGTTCGCCGCCCAGGCTGGCACCGATTTCCTTCATACGCTCCAACACATACCGGTCGCCTACTTTCGTCTGCTCTATGGTCAGTCCGCGCTCTCTTCCCATGAGGAAAAAGCCCAGATTACTCATGATCGTAGCCACAATAGTATCCTTTTTCAATTTACCTTTATCACGCATGTAGTTACCGACAATAGCCATAATCTGGTCGCCGTCTATAATTTCTCCATTCTCATCCACCGCCAACAGTCTGTCGGCATCACCGTCAAAGGCAAGCCCCAGGCTGGCTTTCTCATATACCACTCTGGCCTGCAGTTCGGCCATATGTGTAGAGCCACAGTTGGAATTGATATTGGTACCATCCGGATTATTATGGATTGCCACAACCGATGCCCCCAGTTCCTTCAGGGCTTCCACCGATGTATAGTAAGCCGCGCCTTCCGCACAGTCCACTACGATCTTGATTCCGTCCAACGCCGCCGGAACCGCCTGAATCACATGATTGATGTATTCCTCCCTGGCATCGGTACGGTACTTGATCTTTCCCACTGCAGTACCGGTAGGGAATTTGATATCCGGCATGTTATTGCGGATCAGGATCTCGATTTCGTCTTCCAACGCATCGGGCAGCTTATAACCGTTTCCGTCAAAAAACTTTATCCCGTTAAATTCCACCGGATTATGGGATGCCGAAATAACAACCCCTGCATCTACCTTGTACTTTTGTGTCAGGTAAGCAACTGCCGGCGTAGGCAGCACGCCCACATATACACAGTTCGCCCCTACCGAACATGCCCCTGCCATCAATGCATTGGCAAGCATATCACCGGAAATCCGGGTATCACATCCTACCATGATGGTAGGCTTATACGCTTTCTCTTTCGTCAGTACATAAGCTCCCGCCTGCCCCAACTGCATGGCAAGCAAAGGGGTAAGCTCCTCATTTGCGATTCCTCTTACACCGTCTGTTCCAAATAATCTGGCCATCTCTATTCCTCATCCTCCTCATCGGCTTCTGCAATCGTCACCCTTGCAGAGACTTCATTTTCAATAGCAACATTTCCCGGAACATTGAATTCAATCGGAATCTCATAGGTTCCTGCATTCAACTCACTTATATTCTGTTCCTGCATCCATGCCCCAATATCCAGCGTGCCCTGTACTGCTCCCTGCTCAACTGCAGATACGGCAGCGTTCAGGCCCGAAATCCGCAGCCTGTAGTTCTGCTGCCCTTCCTCAAATTCCAGTTCAAAGCCTTCCGGCAGATTCTGAAATGTGATATTTCTGCCTGGTATCACCAGAGTCCGCTCCACACTTGGCTCTATGTGTACAACAGCATTTGCTCTTCCGTTAAAATTCCTGTCGGCAAAACGGATACTGTCATCCACATAGCTTCTCAGGTTAATGCTCCGCTCCTCATCCTCACTCTCACCGGTGACATCTACCGTCGCCGTAATCTTACTGATATCTGCAAGCGCCGATGCCGTACCGGCAAGCACTACAGTGGAAGGTTCGCACTCCACCGTACCCGTGATAAGATATCCCTCAGCCGGCGTTCCTGTTGCCGTCACTTCAATGGGCACTTCCTTCGTTGCCAACACTGTCACTTCCATATGCATGTTGTCTGCATTTTTAATGATATCCGTGGTATTGTCAACCAGATTGCCCTCACTGTCATAGAAACGTATCTCTACATTTCCCGACACGTTCTCCGAAGCGCCTGTCACATCCATTTCAAGCCCGGCATGATCAATTTGATTTATTACGGATTCAGGTCCGCTGATTTCCATCCTGGTCTGGTCGCTGGTACTGCCGTAGACCATGTACCCTTCTGCCACTTCTCCGACCGTATTCCGCTTCACATTAACCCATTTACTCGCCTTTTCCTCCACATTCAGCTGCACTACGTCCGGATTGCTTGTAATACTGCTGATTTCTATCGCACTGTTCAGCACACTGCAATTAATTGCGATCGTATTGACCTCCGTAAGCCGACTCACATCTGCCTCCGCAACGACATCGGAGGAGCGCAGCTGATTGATCACCTTTCGGGGCGCCTCCACTGTGACACGGACTCTGTCCGTATTGTTCAATACTTCATACAGCTTATCTTCGCCTTCCAGCAATTCCGTATTGACCAGATTTACAGGAATCCCGGAAAAAGTCACGGAATCCTTCGGATTGCTGATCATAACTACCGTAAACCAGATTACCACTGCCAGAAAAACGGAAACCAGCTTCAACCCCAGGTTATTCAGCAGTTTCTTTCTCACCTTTTGTCTTGCCTTTTCCTTTGCGCCTGTGCCTTCCTTTTGCATCTTCTTCTCCATTCATATTCATAATCTGCCGCATTTTTTCCTTCAAAGTCTCTGCATTCAGATGCCGCATCAGTTCGCCCTCATAAGCAATGCTGATGCCACCGGTCTCCTCGGACACGATCAGTGTCAGGGAATCGGTTGCCTCGGATACTCCCACACCTGCACGGTGTCTGGTACCCAGGTCCTTGCTCAGACCCAGATTATCGGACAGCGGCAGATAGCAGGTTGCATAAGTCACCCGATTGCCCCGCACAATCACGGCGCCGTCGTGAAGCGGCGTATTATGTTCAAAGATATTGATCAGCAGCTGACTGGTAATAATCCCGTCCACTTCGATACCCGTACGCTCGTAATCCTTCAGAGATTCCGTCCTTTCAATGACAATGAGTGCACCCGTCTTCACCTTGCCCATCTCCACACATGCCTTTGTAATCTCATTTACCGATTTTTCGGAAAACACGTCTTCCTTCTTATTCGATGAACCGGAAAACCCGATAGACGGCAGAAAATTTTTTTCTCCCAACAACTCAAGCGCCTGACGAAGCTCCGGCTGCAGCACCACGATAATCGCGGTAACGGCGAAACTCAGCACGTTCTGGGTTATCCACACGATATTGTCCATCTTCATTACATTTACGACCACAAGAAATACACAGATGACAATGAGGCCCTTCAACATCCGCCATGACCTGGTCGTTTTCATCCACGCCAAAATATAATACACCAGAAATGCGATGATCAATATCTCAAATACATCGAATAAATCTACTGTATTAGCATATGTTCTGACATCCTTCAGATATTCATTTACTGTTTCAACCCACTGCATTTTAATCAGTCCCACTCTTCATTCTATACTCGTGAGCGCCTTTCTTTCCCATTTCCTGTCACTCATACAGAAGCGCTCACTCGTTATATGTCCCACTTCACATCTGTTTCATGCCATGCGTATATATCACGGCCATTCGTCTTCATCATAATCACCCTGTATATCAGCCGTCCGCCCAATGGTAACGCTCCGCCCCTGGGTCCGTCCCGTATTTCCGACGCTGTTTCTGCCCGATGCCGTTCGCTCCGCAGCCACGTTTCTGGCCCCCTGGTATCCGCTTCCGCCCGCAGCGCTTCTCTGTGACGCCACACGCCGGCCACCCTGGCCGCCGTTCCCGCCCGCCGCAGTCCTCTCTGTCGTCACCGGCCTGCCGCCCTGGCCGCCGTTCCCGCCCGCCGCAGTCCTCTCTGTCATCACCGGCCTGCCGCCCTGACGGCCGACTTCGCCTGTTGCTGACCTCTCAGTAGTCACTGTCCTGCCGTTCTGGCGCACACGCCCTGACGGATAGGAGACATCCTCCCCTATACCGACCTCTGCCTCCCTCGCCCTTTGAGGGTTGATCTTCTTCACTGTCCTGGTCTGCATGGGAACCGTCATCTTCGGAACTGCTTTCACATAGTAGTAGTACTCATCATCCTCAAACTGTACTTTCTCCGTCCTGCTGTAATCCACACAGAAACGGAAAAACTCAATAACCTTCGCCACCACAATGGCCAGAAGGGATCCAAGCAGCACGCTTCCCACCGATAGATTAATGTCATAGTACAGATCCCCTATCAGCAATACCGCTATATTAACCATGGTGCCTGCAATCATGGCAATGGTCCAGGCATAATTCACAGACATCCTGCGAATCATATACACCACCACCACTGTAACGGCAAAAGCGGCTATGATCACCAACATCGCTTTATTTGCGAGGAAAGCCTCAACCAACATGCGAATCTTCTCCAATGCGGCTTCCTCCCCCATGGTCCTTATATTGGGGGCGCTTTCCGTCACCAGCTGAAGCAGATAATATACCGCTACGCCGCAGCCTACAGACACTGCCGAGGCCGGAGCGCACACAAGCCCCACCGCAATCGGGATTACATATGGTATCTTCAATGTACATAACAGAGGGGTAAGCACCAATACAAGGGAATCCTTGGGGCTAAAACGGAAAAACAGCAGATACATAATCAGATATGCACACAATCCAACCAGCGCCACTTCCAGGGAAAGCGCATACATATGCATCAAGCTGAACACCGCCCCCAGTAAAACGATGACTCCAAGCGGCAGAAACGAGCACGCTAATGCCGCGATCAATATGATTCTCATGTCGTCCAGAAGCGCCATATAACCCATTCTGTCATTTAATGTGTTGAAAGTGATAAAAGCCAGCAGAAATTTAACGATTGGTACGATAAACACATCGCTCTTACTGTACATCAGCTTCAATCTTTCTTTCATTTCCAGTAAAACTGTCATTGTGACCTCCGACCGGGCATTTCCCCGGAAGCATTTCGCCCCGGGTTACCGTTCATTATACATGGAACCCAGCTTTTTTAAATTATGATAGTAACATTTCAGACTTTTCTTTGCCGACACATACCTCCAGGTACAGACGACATAAGTCAGCACACCATAGCCGCCAACCATGGCACAAAAATAAGTCAGCACATCTTTGGCAAACGCCAGCAGATCCATATTATACAGGTTCTGCATGAATTCCTCATAATTACAGAGCATATATACCCCAAACATGATCAGGAACGCAATCGTCGCACAGATTATGGACTTCAGAACCTGAACGGTAATGTAATCACTGCGGAAATAATTTCCGATCTTTACATTATCCCGACCCTCGCCCTGCTCATAGGAAGCCATCCTTGTCATAAGTATAATGCGTTCTTCACTGAGCACGATACACCTCCCGTTTTCTTCTTTTAGGAACTGCCGGAAAATAACTGCTGAAATTTCCCTTTGACTACAGGGTTCGCGAAGCGTTTCCTGTAATATGTTCAGACCAAAGATTTCCTTACTACGCTGAACAGGCATCCGGGTCATCATTTCAGATATCGCATCTTAGGTCCTTCCCCGTCATTCTTCGCCGGCTTGGAGACAGGCTGCTTTCCGGCACTCAGCACTTCCTGGAATCCCCTTGCCATATTCAATGTACACTTCTCACAGAACCTTCCACTTCTGATGGCTCTCCCGCATCCTTCACATGTCAGTGTAGCGGCAGACTCCGCCGCAAGTTCCAGACGTTCCTCGCGCAGCCACTGGCGGATCTGCCCCGTGTCTACATCACATTCCTCCGCCACTTGCTGAATCCCTGCCCCTTTGTTCTCACGGATGTATTCTTTTACTTCCTGGAACTTTTTCTCCAGCTTTTCACGGCAGGCCGGGCATGTGATCGGTCCTGCAATATAATTAAAAATACATCCACAGCTTCTGCAATTTCTCACATTCATAGTCTCTGTATCTCCTTATTCCAGTTCCGCAGTATCTCCTGATGACGCCATCTCTGCGGAATCATTTCCGTTCAAAGTACGCCCGTAAATGATTCCGGACCTCCTCCGGCGATGCTGCTGTTTCCAGTTCCGCAGTATCTCCTGACGTTCGCAGAACAATATACTTATACCATCCCTTCAGATACCTGCCCCGATTGCCAGCGCAACAAAGCAAACCTCTTTTACACCCACTGCCTTCAGCACCCGCGCAATCTCATCCATCGTGCTGCCGGTAGTATAAATATCATCAACAACAATTACCTTCTCTAATTTTACATCATTTCTCGCTATATTAAAAGCTTTTTTCAAATTATTTTGCCGTTCCTGCGGATTTTCATACTTCAAAGGGGATGTATTTTTCTCCCGGACCAGAAATCCGGTGTAAACAGGCACTTCCAGCTGCCTGCCCAGAGCCCTGGCCAACAGTTCCGCCTGATTGTATCCTCTGACGGCCTTTCTCTTTCTGTGAAGCGGGACGGGAATCAGGCCGTCCGGCTGCATGCTTCTGATGAAATCTCCCAGATATTCTGCCATCTGTTCGCCGAAGTATTCAGCGTACTCCTGCCTGCCGCCATATTTAAACCGATAGATTGGCCTTGCGGCGCTCTCATATTCATAAAGAGCCCTCCCTCTCCGAAAGACATGCTCTTTCCGCCTGCAGTCGGCACAATACTCCCCCTCCTGCTTCAGCTTTTTACCGCATTTCATGCACCATGGCGGTGTCAGAATCTTCAGCCTTCCCAGACATTCCAGACAGATCTGCTCCCCCGCCGGTTTCACAATCCTGTCGCAGACAGGACATCTGCGGGGATAAAGCAGCTGCAATATGCCTTTGTACGCTGCCAATGCCGCTCTGCTTCCCGCACCCGCATTTTTTCGTTTCCTTTTCTTTGTTCTTGTTTCCATAGGTTTCGAATCCTCCGTTTCGAAACCTTCTCCGCCCTGTCCTGACCGGTATTCACAAATTATTCCGCCCTGCCGTCCGGCTTACCGCATTACTTCCCGCGGCCTCATCCTCCGTTGATTTCCCTGATCCTGGCAGCCAGTGCCGTATATCTGCGATTCTCGCTGACATTGTCAATCATGCCTCTGACCACGTTGCTGCTGCCCAGTATGGTGACACAGTTCTTCGCCCTTGTGATGGCCGTGTACAGCAGATTCCGATTAAAAAGCATCCTGGGACCCGCCAACAGCGGCAGGAGCACCGCCGGGTACTCGCTTCCCTGGGACTTGTGAATGGTGACGGCATAAGATAATTCCAATTCCTCCAGAAGAGAAAACGGATAGGTGACCCGCCTCTGTTCATCATATTCCACCACCAGGCTGGAAGATGTCTCGCTGATCTCCAGAATCCTCCCCATATCGCCGTTAAAGACACCGACTCCT
This sequence comes from uncultured Acetatifactor sp., assembly GCA_910586775.1. Lineage (GTDB taxonomy): Bacteria > Bacillota > Clostridia > Lachnospirales > Lachnospiraceae > Acetatifactor. Next base: position 159,534 of record CAJUJN010000001.1, read on the forward strand.
TTGTCCACAGGGATTCCATAACGGCTGACAATCTCCCATTCCAGCTGATAATTATTTTTAACCTGCATAACCTTGTCACCCTCGCGGTATATGGTATCACCGCTTATGTGCTCCTTCTTCTGCCCGTCCGCCGGGTTCAGGTATCTCTGCAGTATCCCGTTCAGCGTCTCACAGCCCAGACTCCCCTTCCGCATGGGTGTCAGTACCTGGATATCATAGGAAGACGCATTTACGTACCGGGGCAATTTTTCTCTGATCAACTGTATCATATGTTTATATATGACATTTATGTCATTCCGTTCGAGAAGGAAGAAATCTTTCGATTTATTGTCCAGTGCTATCTGCTCTCCTCTGTTAATCCGGTGGGCATTGACAACAATATCGCTTTCCTCCGCCTGACGGAAAATCTTTTTCAATTCCACCGTGGGAAAACATTTGCTGAAAATCAGATCCCGCAATACCTGTCCCGGCCCCACACTGGGCAGCTGATTCACGTCTCCCACCAGAACCAGCCTGGTCCCCGGCACAATGGCATCCAGCAATGACTGGAACAACTGGATATCCACCATGGACATCTCGTCTATGATGATCACATCCGCTTCAAGAGGGTTCTCCCTGTTCCGCCCAAAGCTGGCTCTCCTGGAATTATCTTCCGACAATGCGCTGTTCAGTTCCAACATACGGTGAATGGTCTTCGCCTCGAAGCCTGTCGCCTCCGTCATGCGTTTTGCGGCGCGCCCTGTGGGCGCTGCCAGATAAATATCCATTCCTTCCGTTTCAAAATATTTTATCATCATGTTGATGGTGGTGGTTTTCCCCGTACCCGGGCCTCCTGAGAGAATGAGCACTCCGCTGCGGATGCTCTCTTTCACAGCCCCAAGCTGCAGTTCATCCAGCTCCATCGTCCCGCCTTCCACCAGGCGCTTCAACGTCTCTGTGCCCGGCATCGCCTCCTCTGCAGCAAGGGGTATATTCAAATCATAAAGCATGCGCGCACAATTCAATTCCGCATAGTAGCAGGATGAGAGAAAGACCTGGTCTTCTTTAATGACCACCTTTTTATCCATCATCAGGTTCTCCGCCTGCAGACGTACATTCTCCCCCGACACTCCCAGCAACTCCACCGCTTTTCCGACCATTCTGTCCATGGGAAGATAGCAGTTGCCTTCCCCCACTGCCTGCATCAAGGTATACAGAATCCCGCTCCGTATACGGTACTCCGAATCGGCCCGAACACCAATCCTGGACGCCAGCTCATCTGCCATCTTAAAGCCAATTCCATGGACATCTTCCGCCAGACGGTACGGGTTCTCTTTCATAATACCATAAAGGTCCGCACCATAGGTTTCGTATATTTTTACTGCCAGCGTATTGGAAATGCCGTAATTCTGCAGATAGACAACAGCGTCCCGCAGCTCCCGCTTTTCCTCCATCTGGACTGCAATTTCCCTTGCCTTGCGCTCGCTGATCCCTTTGATTTCCGTCAGGCGCTCCGGCTCTTCTTCTATAATACGGAACGTATCGTCTCCGAACTGTCTCACAATCCTGGAGGCCAGCGCCGGGCCGATACCTTTGATTGCCCCGGAGCCCAGATACCGTTCCATGCCTGCTTTGTCCTCCGGTACTACAATGCGGTAACTGCTCACCTTAAACTGTACACCGTAGGAAGGATGCTCCACATATTCTCCCTGTGCCGAGATATTCTCCCCCTGCGTAAGTCCCCTGCAGGTTCCCACACAGATAATCTCATCCCCATCGGCCATCAGGTTCATTACCGTATAGCCATTGTCACTATTTTGAAAAATGATATGTTCCACATACCCGTTGACCGTTTCCATCCAGCATCCTCTGTCATCCCTGAATCCCGCCGCATTCCGCTTCGGGAAATATTATATGCTTGTGAGTGCATTTATTCTAACGTCTTCTTGTTTTATACCTGTGAGCACATTCATTTGCCGCTTTTTGTCCCTCATTGTACAATCGCTCACTTGTTATACTTTCAGGTTGGCAAATGTGTTTGGTCGTGAGTATATATTACTGAATCGCTCACTTGTTATACTTTACACCTGCAAATGTTCCCATCCATGAATATATATAGCAGAATAAGGCTGCCTCCACCTTTGAGCAGCCTCATACTCAAGACCGCAGGATTACCCTACTGCTTATGCCAAAATAATGGCTTGCGGTCTATCGTTATACATTTTGTCTGGCAAATATTTTCACTGCTGAGTATATATTACGTTCTTATACTCTTTCTGACCATTAATCCGTTCTGTTTGAATGCCGCCCCGCTTTCGCATGGTCGTGGCAAACGCGCTTCTTACTGCAATACGCCTGTTTCCTGCGCTATCGCCTCCCGAATTGTTATAGCATTTCCGGCCAATCCGTTGCACTATTATAAAGTACTACACTTCTGCTGCTGTCTCTGCCGCTCCGCTTTCAGGAACTTCCGCAACACTGAAATTACGCTTCATCTGATCATAAAGCATCTGTGCAAGGCCAAACCCGCCATTTTGGTTGCTGGTCTCCTCCGCCAGACTCTGAATCATCTGATCCTTGTAATAATCCATCATAGAAGAAGTATAATTGGACATCTCCTCACTCTGAGGAACGGTCTTCATCATCCCTTTATACATCTGCTCAATGAAATATGCCTCGAACTGCTTGCATGCATCCATCAACTCCGCATCCGACGCCCTGGAATAATCCGCATCAGTCAGCTTGTTCTGCAGCTTCGTTGCGCTCTGGTTCGCCGCATTGGAATACATGTCGCTGTACATACCTGTTATGTTACTGAAATCTGTCATCTCTTCTCCTCCCGGCCGCTCTGCCTTCCCGACAGCAGAATTCTCCTGTTCTTCCCTGCATTATTCAAGACTCCGCACAATCTGCACGGAAATTCAAAGTATATCCGCGCTCAAAAACTTTTCCGAACTCAAATGTATAACAAGTGAACGCTTCTCCAAACACAGGACAAAAAACAACAAATATATGCGTTCATAAATATTAACGCTTAAGATTATTTGCCTGCTGAAGCATTTCATCCGTCGTCGTGACTGCCTTGGAATTCAATTCGTAGGCACGCTGTGCCACAATCATATTCACCATCTCGTCAACCACCTGAACATTGGAGCCTTCCAGGTAATTTTGATAGATATTACTCTTGTCAACCATATTGCTGGTAGCTTCATTGATAGGCTGCCCGCTTGCCGCACTCTGCGCATACAGAGTCTCTGCCATCTTATCCAGTCCGTTGGGATTATTAAACTGGAATAATCCGATGGTAATACCGATAGGCTGAGGCTGATTCTGCGCGTCAGGATAGCACAGTTCTCCATATTTATTTACACTTACATCGGAAAGAATGTAATTCGTGTTCAGAATAATCGGCTGTCCGGTTGTACTCAGCACCGGCAGGCCGTCCGAATTCGCCAGCATATTACCGTTGGTTCCCAGGGTAAACTGGAAATTGCCGTTACGCGTATAGTATGTATTGCCGTCACTGCCCCGCAAAGCAAAGAAGCCTTTCCCGTCAATCATAAAATCGGTATCACTTTCCGACGAAAGCGCATTACCCTGTTTAAAGATCGTTGTGATAGCAGAATTACGAACACCAAGGCCAACCTGCGCGCTGGTGGGCTTCTGGTCCCCGTTTGCTGTAGTGGTCTTCGTCTGCAAGGTCTGATATAAAAGTGTCTTAAATTCATTCACATGGGTCTTATACCCCTGTGTGTTTACATTGGCCAGATTATTTGCAATCGTGTCAAGGTTTGTCTGTTGCGCAATCATTCCGGTTGCTGCTGTCCATAAGCTGCGTACCATAGTTTTTATTCCTTTCTGTCATTTCTGTATATGTCCTCCCGCCTGCCCGCTTTCGCCGGCACCGGGCCTTCATCAGGATACAGTCTTACACCCACATCCCGCTTCTATATATCAGGGGACTGCTATCGGCCTTATACCCTGCCCAACTGAGTCGTAGCAATCTCCAGGGAACTGTCATAGGTCTGAATAATCTTCTGATTGCTCTCATAAGCTCTTGTAATTGCTATCAGATTCACCATCTCGGAAACAATCTGCACATTCGCCATCTCCAGGTATCCCGACTTAATCTGTGCGGCTCCTCTGGCAGGACGCGCTCCCTCCACCGGACTGTAATAAGTCTCGCCGTATTTCTCCAGATAATCATAATCCTCGAAGTCAGCCACCTGAATCGTAGCTATCTCCGTTCCGTTCTGGAATATCCGGCCATAACTGTCAATGTCGGCATCCTTCAGAGGATCTAATCGGATTCTCCGGTTCTGAGTATCCAGCACATAGTCCCCATCCTCTGTCACCAGATATCCCTGGGTATTCAATGTAAACTGGCCGCCCCTGGTATACATGGTAGATGTCTCGCCTGCTTTGTTGGTAAATTCGATCGCGAAAAATCCGTCTCCCGCCAGCGCGAGGTCAAAAGTATTACCTGTCACCCGGAACGATCCCTGGGTAAAATCCGTATAGTTCTCGCCGATCTTCACGCCCGGATTATTCATGCCCATACGCTTTGTCAGATTGGCACCTACCGAAGTATCCTTGATTTTGACTGTCAGGATATCATCAAAGGACTGGCTGGTGGCTCCTTCCTTTTTAAATCCTACCGTGGATGCATTGGCCAGATTATTCGTCAGGGTGTCCATTCTGTGCTGCTCATTGATCATGCCTGTGTAGGCGGTATACAAACCTTTTAACATTAAATGCCTCCTTCTTACCTGCCATTGTAATCGGAAAGGAATTCCACATACTTGCCCGTTCCAACGGCTACTGCCGTCATGGGATCCTCGGCAGTAATGGTATTAATACCTGTCCTGGATGAGATCAGTTCCTCCAGCCCCCGCAGAAGGCTGCCTCCTCCTGTCAGAACGATCCCGCGGTCCGCGATGTCTGCCGCCAGTTCGGGCGGAGTCTTCTCCAACACACTGTGAATCGTCTCCACTACCTGGGATGTAGTCTCCCGCAATGCCTCTTCCGTCTCTTCTGAAGATACTTTTACGGTCTTGGGAAGGCCCGTCACCAGATTCCGTCCCCTTACATCCATGTAGTCCACCTCGGTTCTCTTATAAGCCGAACCGATCTTTATCTTCAAATCCTCTGCTGTCCTCTCACCGATCAGAAGATTATGCTTCTTACGCATATAACGCACAATAGCTTCGTCAAAGTCATCTCCTGCCACCTTGATGGATGCGCTGACCACCGTGCCGCCAAGAGAGATAACCGCTATGTCGGAAGTACCGCCTCCGATATCCACAATCATGTTGCCGCAGGGTTTGGCGATGTCAATCCCTGCACCGATTGCAGCCGCAATGGGCTCCTCAATGATCTCCACATCCCTGGCACCTGCCTGGTAAGTGGCATCCTCCACGGCTTTCTTCTCTACTTCCGTGACGCCGCTGGGAACGCATACGGCGATGCGGGGCTTCCTGAAAGTCCTCCTGCCCAACGCTTTCTGGATAAAATACTTCATCATCTTCTCGGTAACGGAATAATCCGATATAACACCCTGACGCAGAGGACGCACCGCAATAATATTGCCCGGAGTCCTGCCCAGCATCAGACGCGCATCTTCTCCGATCGCTTTGATCTTATTGGTGTCTCTGTCAAACGCCACAACGGAGGGCTCCTTCAGTACAACGCCCTTTCCTCTGATGTATACTAAAATGCTGGCCGTACCCAAATCAATTCCGATATCTGTGCACTGCATACTATACCCCTTTCTCCATGGATTCCATTCTTCTTCAATCTCACATTCATTTTCTGGCTATAACTTCATCGTTTCCAGTACTTTCCACACTTTATACCGCATACCAAAAATATCTTGTCAACGTAAAAAGTATCGCTTTAAGCGCAAAGAGCGCGCCGCTTTTCATAAGCAAGCTCTCGGCTTCCGATAGGGCAGACCATAGGAAGCAAGGGATGCTTCCTATGGTTGAGGGTGCTAAGAGCGCGCCCTCATATTATAACCGAAAAAAATCCATTTTCATAGGGGTTTATGAAAATTTTAAGAAAAAGTATTTTAACCTGTCATATTTATCATTTCGGCAAAATCAACCAGCTTCTTTAGTGTTTTTTATCCTTCTCCAACATTTTCCTTATATAAATGCCTGTATAAGACGACTTATTCTCTGCAATCTCCTCCGGTGTGCCTCTGGCAATGACGGTGCCTCCGCGGTCTCCTCCCTCGGGCCCCATGTCAACGATATAGTCTGCTGTCTTGATCACATCCAGATTATGCTCTATCACAACGACGGTGTTGCCGCCTTCCGCCAGTCTGTGGAGAATATCCACCAGCTTGTGTACATCCGCAAAATGAAGTCCCGTGGTAGGCTCATCCAGAATATAAATCGTCTTGCCCGTGCTGCGCCGGGAAAGCTCCGTGGCCAGCTTGATGCGCTGGGCTTCTCCTCCGGAGAGTGTGGTGGACGGCTGTCCCAGCTTAACATAGCCCAGTCCCACATCATACAGAGTCTCTATCTTGCGGCGGATTGCGGGAAGGGGCTCGAAGAAACTGTAAGCCTCCTCCACCGTCATGTCCAGCACGTCGAAAATGCTCTTTCCCTTATATTTTACGTCCAGAGTCTCGCGATTGTAGCGCTTGCCGCCGCAGACCTCACAGGGCACATAGACATCCGGCAGGAAGTGCATCTCTATCTTGATGATGCCGTCTCCTCCGCAGGCCTCACAGCGCCCGCCTTTTACATTAAAACTGAAACGTCCCTTGCCGTATCCCTTCGCCTTGGCATCCGCCGTGGATGCAAACAGATCCCTGATCTGGTCAAATACCCCGGTGTAAGTAGCCGGATTGGATCGCGGTGTACGCCCGATGGGAGACTGGTCAATGGCAATAACTTTATCCAGCTGCTCTAACCCCTGAATATCCCTGTGATTTCCCGGAATACATCTGGCACGGTTTAAGTCCCTCGCCAGATGCTTGTACAGGATCTCATTGATCAGTGAACTTTTGCCGGAGCCGGACACGCCTGTCACACAGGTCATCACCCCCAGCGGAATCTCAACATTTATATTCTTCAGATTGTTCTCACGCGCGCCCAGTACCTTCAGGAATCCTGCAGGCTTTCTTCTCTCTGCCGGAACGGGAATCCTCAATTCGCCGCTGAGGTACTTTCCGGTGACAGATTCCGGTATCTTCATAATCTCTTCCGCAGTGCCGCAGGCCACCACCTCGCCGCCGCAAGAACCGGCACCGGGTCCGATATCCACCACATAATCTGCCGCCAGCATGGTATCTTCATCATGCTCTACCACGATCATGGTATTTCCCAGATCCCTCAAGTTTTTCAGAGTATTCAGCAGCTTATCATTATCTCTCTGGTGCAGTCCGATGCTGGGTTCGTCCAGAATGTAGCAGACCCCCACCAACCCTGAGCCGATCTGCGTCGCCAGACGAATACGCTGTGCCTCACCGCCGGACAGGGTCGCGGTGCCTCTGGACAGGGACAGATACTCCAGGCCCACATCCACCAGGAAACAGACTCTGGCACGTATCTCCTTGAGCAGCTGTTTGCCGATCAGCATCTGTTGATTGGTAAGCTGCATCTTCTCGAGGAAATCGTTTAATTCCAAAATAGACACAGAAGTAATCTCATAAATATTTTTACCGCACACCGTTACTGCCAGAGATTCCTTCTTCAGCCGCATCCCCTTACATTCCCTGCAGGGCGTAACACGCATGAAAGTCTCGTACTCCTGCTTCATCGTCTCCGAAAAGGTCTCTCTGTACTTCCGTTCCACATTGCGGATCAGTCCCTCAAAAGCCACCGGGTAGACACCGCTTCCCCGTTGCCCCTGATAATGAACCTCGACCTCTTTTCCATCTGTGCCGTAAACCAGAATGTCTTTCACCTTATCCGGATACTGCTCAAAAGGCGTGTCAAGCTCAAAGTGATATTCCTTGCAGAGTGCGCGCAGCAGCGCATTGGTAAAGCTGGATTTATCCGCGCAGGACTGCCATCCGGTAACCGCAATGGCACCTTCATTTATACTCAACCTCTTGTCAGGAACCATCAGGTCAATATCAAACTCCATCTTATAGCCCAGCCCGGAACACTCCGGACAGGCACCAAAAGGATTATTAAAAGAAAAGCTTCTGGGCTCAATCTCACTGATACCGATATTGCAGTCCGGACAGGAAAAACTCTGACTGAAGGTCATGGGCTCCCCGCCGATCACATCCACCACCAGCAGCCCCTCCGCCAGATTCAGGACATTTTCGATAGAATCCGCCAGCCTGCGCTCGATTCCCGGCTTCACTGCCAGTCTGTCCACCACGATCTCAATATTATGCTTGATATTTTTTTCCAGGGATATCTCCTCTGTCAGCTCATAAATGTTGCCGTCTATGCGCACGCGCACATAGCCGCTTCTCCGGGCCCTGTCCAGCACCTTCTCATGCTGCCCCTTGCGCCCCCGGACTACCGGCGCCAACAGCTGCAGCCTGGTGCCTTCCGGAAGCGCCATAATCTGGTCCACCATCTGATCCACTGTCTGCTTCGCAATCTCCCTGCCGCATTTGGGGCAATGGGGAATGCCGATTCTGGCGTAGAGAAGCCTGAAATAATCATATATCTCCGTCACGGTTCCCACCGTGGAACGGGGATTGCGGTTAGTGGATTTCTGGTCGATGGAAATAGCAGGGGAGAGGCCTTCAATCTTCTCCACATTGGGCTTTTCCATCTGTCCCAGAAACTGCCTGGCATAGGAGGACAGGGATTCCATATAACGTCTCTGTCCCTCTGCATAGATGGTATCAAATGCCAGGGAAGATTTCCCCGATCCTGACATTCCTGTCAGTACCACCAGTTCATTTCTGGGGATATCCACATTTATATTTTTCAAATTATGTTCTGCGGCCCCGCGAATCCTGATGTATTCCCTGGGACGCATCTTCTTTATCTCTTCCATCTGTCTTTCTCATCCTTTCCGCCTGAACCCTGTCTCGCTTCAGCCCTGCTCCCATCCTCTGTTTCTCCCTGGCTGTGCAAAAGGAAACCGGGATTTTTGTACACTTCAATTCTTTCCTGTCAGTGACCGTATGATTCGGCCCCCAGAAAAAGCAAATCGCGCTTCCATACCTGGGAAGAGGAGCGCTCACCCCCCGAACAGGCTCCCATCACTGCCACAATCTGAAGACAGCTCCAGTCCTTTTTCCGTATGCCCCTCCACAGCCCTGCCAGAGCCATCACCGGATACAGCGCTCCATTGATGCAGAACAAAAATCGCAGATACCACCGCAGATTTCCGAACCAGACAGGAAACCATTCCGCCATGGGCGTATCGAAACGATACACGTCATTCAGTCTCCATCCCCAGCTTATCAGTGTCTGAAGCATTTTTCAATCACTCCCTTCGTCCATATCCCGCAGCTTCGTTTTCAATTCTATCATTTTGTCACGCAGCTCCGCAGCCGCCTCGAAGTTCAGATCCGCGGCGGCTTTCTGCATCTTCTTCTGCACGTCCGCAATCAGCTTCTCCAACTCCTTGCGGCTCATGGATTCGGGATCTTTTTCAAACCGCACCTCTTCCTTCGCAATCACTTTGGAGATGGCAATCAGATCCCGGACTGCCTTCTTGATCGTCTGAGGCGTAATGCCGTGTTCTTCATTATATTTCATCTGGATTTCCCGGCGGCGGCTGGTCTCGGTCAACGCGATCTGCATGGACTCCGTAATCGTATCCGCGTACATGACTACATGCCCTTCTGCATTTCTTGCCGCGCGGCCAATGGTCTGGATCAGAGAGGTGGCACTTCGCAGAAATCCTTCCTTGTCCGCATCCAGGATTGCCACCAGGGAAATCTCGGGAATATCCAATCCTTCCCGCAGCAGATTGATGCCCACAAGCACGTCAAACACATCCAGGCGCATATCCCGGATAATTTCCGCCCGCTCCAGCGTATCAATATCGGAATGCAGATATTTTACCCGGATCCCCACTTCTTTCATATAATCCGTCAGATCCTCCGCCATCCGCTTGGTCAGGGTGGTCACCAGCACCTTGTTGTGTTTACTTGTCTGCTTGTTAATCTCGCCGATCAGATCATCGATCTGGCCCTCCACAGGACGCACATCCACCTCCGGATCCAGCAGGCCCGTGGGACGGATGATCTGCTCCGTGCGCATCAGTTCATGCTCCTCCTCATAGACAGAAGGGGTTGCCGACACGAACAGCATCTGGTCGATATGAGATTCAAACTCCTCGAAATTCAGGGGTCTGTTGTCCATGGCGGAGGGAAGCCGGAAGCCGTAGTCCACCAGCGTCTGCTTCCTGGAGCGGTCTCCGGCGTACATCCCCCGGATCTGGGGAATCGTCATATGGGACTCGTCTATGATAATCAGAAAATCATCATCAAAAAAGTCCATCAGCGTCAACGGCGGAGCACCCGCAGGCATCCCGTTAAGATGACGGGAGTAATTCTCGATGCCGGAGCAAAATCCCGTCTCCCGCATCATCTCAATATCAAAATTCGTCCTCTCCGCAATGCGCTGAGCCTCAATGAGCTTGTCCTCTCCCTTGAAATAGCGGACCTGCGCCTCCAGCTCCTTCTCGATATTGTCGCAGGCAGTCCTGATCTTATCATGGGAAACCACATAATGGGAGGCCGGAAAAATAGCAATGTGGCTCAATACGGCATGAACCCTGCCCGACAGCGGCTCCACTTCCGCAATCCGGTCGACTTCGTCCCCAAAGAACTCGATCCTGATAAAATAATCTCCCCCCTGGGCCGGATACACCTCTATCACATCCCCGTGCACCCGAAAGCATCCCCTCTGCATGTCCATTTCATTCCGGGTATACTGGATATCCACCAGTTCCCGCAGCACCTGATCCCTGTCCTTCACCATGCCGGGCCGAAGCGACACCACCATGTCCTTATATTCGTCAGGGCTGCCCAGCCCATAGATGCAGGACACGCTGGCCACCACCACCACATCCCTGCGCTCCGTGAGGGAAACCGTGGCTGACAGGCGCAGCTTATCGATCTCATCGTTGACGGAGGAGTCCTTAGCGATGTAGGTGTCGGAGGAGGGCACGTAGGCTTCCGGCTGGTAGTAGTCGTAGTAGGAGACAAAGTATTCCACTGCGTTTTCAGGGAAGAATTCCTTGAACTCGCCGTACAACTGGCCGGCCAGGGTCTTGTTGTGCGCTATTACCAAAGTGGGCTTGTTCAGAGCCTGGATGACGTTTGCCATGGTGAAGGTCTTGCCGGAGCCGGTTACGCCCAGCAAGGTCTGGAACTGGTTGCCTTCCTGAAAGCCTTTCACCAGCTCGGCGATTGCCTGCGGCTGATCGCCGGTGGGCTTGTATTCGGAGTGAAGCTTGAAACTGCTGCTTTCTGCATTATGCACAGAAACACCTCCCTAAATTCAAAGTGAGCAAACCACTCATTAATTTCATTTCCAAAAGCGATTTTGATTATACCATACAGCCATAGTTTTGTACAGAGCAAAACCGGAATTTTTAGAACATTTGTTCCTTTTCTGTAGAATTTCACTGTTTTTGATTTTAGGATGGAGATTGGAACAGATTTGTTCAAACTGCACAAAAAATCACCTGCAAATGCAGCTTGGCGAAAGTACGCCTATAAGGCAGGAATTCGTCGGCACTGCATATTTTTTACCATCCTGGAATAAAGCTTACATGATCCCTTGCATACCCGGAACAGCCATTGTTATACTGGTAATCCGTCGAGTTAATGGAATGGCAGCTTGTCAGGATACAGCCGCGGCTGTCTGCTTTGGGGTTGCTCATCGTCAGAAAATGTACCGGGTTTATGGAGACATACAGCTTAAAGCCAATCTGCCTCGCCGACAGCTCATCCGCAAACTGCGCATACAGCTTCTGGAACTCGCTCCCTGCAGCTTCATCCGCCACGCCAAGGGATACACAGAGTGCCTTAAATACCCTGCTCCTTTTTTGCCCGGTTCACAGGCTTTCGGCGCAAGCTCGCTGATGGCCTGAATGCCCGCCTCCTGCAGGCAGCCGTTAAAAGGATAAAAAAAGTCAATCGCATTATAAATTTTGTAGTATCTGTCTTTGCCAGTTTCTGCCCTCTTAATCGCAGGATACAGGATTTCAGTTGCCAGGCTCCGTACCCTCCCGTAATCCGGGTTATGCGTCCTCGTCCCATTGATAACCAGAACATCCAGCTTTTCATCCCATACCGGCGACCTGCTGAACAACTCCCTGAGCCCCTGCTTTGCAAGGGAGCTGTCCCTGGCAAGATTCCTGATAAATGTATCCGACACGTCATCCAGTACCTCTGTCCGTGTAGTGTATCTCCTGTAATCCTGAAGCGTCTGGCGGATATTCTGCTCCGCCTGCGCAATAATCTGCTGCATTTCCATATCTTTTCCTGAAAATCAAATCATTAAACAATTACCTGTATTCCATCATTAATAAACAGCTGCCCCTGCCTGTACCAAAAACAGGCAGGCAGGGCAAACCGTCAGGATAAACAGCCGCATTTGCCTGTATCAAAAACTGGCAGGCAGAGCAGACCCTGCCGCAGGCCTTAAAGAAGCGGCATACGATAGAAATGGCGCTTCTGCTGCCAGGAGCCAGTGCGCTCACGGGTATGGTACGCCCTGCCATCATCCGGGTCCCAATGCCTGCACCGTGCCCACCCTGACAGCGGGAAATTCCACTATTCCACCATTTCCACCAGATAATCCGTCAGGAAAACTGAAAGTATTCCTGTGTGGTGGAATGGATGGAAATATGGAAAAATATCCTGACAGCCATGCCATGGCCCTACAGGGAGACATGCATGGCACCGCTTCCCTCATCCTGCCCCTCCCCACCCTTCTCTTCCTTTTCCCCATACCTCTCCAACACCTGCAGCAGATTACTGCATGCCTTCCTCTGCCTCCTGTGCTGCCTGTATGCATCTGCCTGCAGCTTATGCTCTGCCCACGCCGCTTCCCCCTCCCTGCCGATGCTGTCAGTTCATCTGCCTGCCGCCTCTTCCATCTGCTGTGCCTCCAACTCCATCTTTTCCCCAATGATGCTTATAAGCTGCCTGTATATCTCCTGCGCCATCTTCCGCCTCGCCGCCAGCCTGGATGCTTCCGCCTCGTCTTTGTACAGTATCTCCAGCTCCTTCCCCTGTTTCCTTACCATTTCCTCCAGCTCTGCTGCTTTCTTCGCCTGTACCTCCAGCTCCTTCTCCAGCATTATTTTCTGCCCTTTCAGGGTGATTGCGGTATCCAGGTCAATATTCTGTCCTGCCACTTCCCATATGCCTTCCATGGCGATTCCAACGCTGCTTCCTTCCCCCGGGTCTTCCACAATCTTCCTGATCTTCTCCAGTTTCTGCCTTTCCTGTTCCTTTGTTGTCATATCCGTTTCTCCTTTCCATCCTTCCGGCCTTTTCCCATGCCGTTCATCACCAGTACCCGTCTGCTTCCGAAATGCCCGGACTCATCTGCCCCTGGGTCCATCAGCTGTATGCACCTGCCTCACTACAGACCTCCATACCTGTCCCATGCCCCTTCCGGTATGGAAAAATCCACCTTTCCACCATTTCCATCAGGCAATCCGGCAATAAGATGGCAGGAATATACAGCCTTCCTGTATTGTCTTTCTGTCTTCTGCACCTTCAGATAACCCGTGAGCCTGTTCATTTACTGCTTTCTGCACTATACTCAGAACCGCCGGAATTTACCTGACTGCTTATGGCAAAATTACGGCTGGCGGTCTAAAGGTCACTGTCACAACAGTGGCCTCGTCATACATTTACGTTGGAAAATGTTTCTGATCGTGAGCATACATTGCAGGAATATGCATGTTAGACATTTCCGCCGGCAGACATTTCCGGTATTCCATAAAGAAAGAGAGAACCCTCCACAGATTCTCCCCCACAAAAAAGCAGGGAGCATTCCCTGCACAGAAACGCTCCCTTTCCTATAAATCCTTTTGGCATTAGTCAATATATGTGTTGGCATGGCCCGGAAGTACCACAAACACGGCATCCCGATATAACCAAAACTCGGAAACCAACACGGTTATTGACTAACACCATTCTTTTCCATTATCTGACGGCCTCTTCTACAGCCTCATTATAAATACCGGATTGCCTCTTCCGGTGTAAGCTCATAATTTTTCACCAGTATCTCCTGGATTCTCTTATCGTCTGCACCCAGGTCACGGAAACTTCTCACAGCGTTTAAAATGGATTTTAGTAAGGCCATGTACGCGTTCCAACAGTTCCCGCATCTCCTGCTTCTGTACCCGGTCAGACAGGGCCTTAATCCAGGTATGCTCTTTCTGATTCAGCTCCCTGCCCACAATAATCTGTGTCCGGAAAAGAACCGCAGCCAGAACATAATAAATGCCTGCATACGGATTTGTTACCCGGATATTATGCTCCTTAAAATACCGAACAGCCCTTCCGGCCTCGTGTCCCGGATAATGGATATGGTAATATCATCCGCCGGGTGCTCATTTATCGACTCTCCATAAGCCTTATATAAGCAGCCATACGCACCTGCCTTATAAAAAGTATCAATGTTCATATGGTCTTCCGGTGACTTGTACTCTACAATATTACAGGAACCGCTTCGCGTACCCTGTAATCCAAGTTCTATTATGCCCACGGAACAGCTTTCCTATCTCATTGACCATCTGGACACCCGGGTCTTTTTTGATCACCAGGAGGTCAATCTCCAACGGCCTTGTATTCAGGATTATACTCTTTTTCGAAAATAAGGCTTTCTCTGTTATCCTCAAATTCCAGGCTCATCGCCGCCACAAAGCCGGAATGCCATTGTATCTTCGCATCACACATTCGCCATCTCTCTCTTCCTCTTCATTATAGCACATTTTCCTCTTTTCTCAACCATATAGCTTTGCTTAATTACCAGATTTACAGTATTTGTTTTTCTCCTGCGGCAATGGCACATTTTATACTGCGCGTCGAATAGATTTGCGCTTATGTGATATAGCGAAAGGCCGCCAGCCATATTTCCGGCCTGGGCAGACTGGTGAATTCCGGCGGCCCTGGGTATATCGCCACACACCGACAGCCTCCTGCAACAGCTTCCGCATGTTTTACAGCACCCGGATCTCTTTCTTCTCCGCATCATAATAATGCAGGCTGTCGGAAAGCATCTCCTCCGGTTCTACCTGCGTCCTGTTTATATCGTATATCATCTCTTTCATGGCTTCCTCCGGAAGCATCCCGTCATGCGGCATAAGTATTACTTCATGAACAGAGCTTGGAATAATATAGAAGTCTCCCCCCATCCTTTACGCCATTTCTTCCATTACGCCGGGATACAGGATACATGCCGCCCCATGACATCTTTTACTGTTGGTCAGTATCTTCATGGGCTCATCATCACCGAAAAGCTTCTGTAAGCCGGCTTCCCCTTCGCCTCCTTCCTGTCCTGCACGCTCATTCTCTGTCAGTATTTCTCACAGTGTGCCGTATCTCCATGTGAAAAGGCCGGGCGTATTTACGCTGGCCAGACCGAGCAGCTCCTCCGTGCAGGGAGTCGTCTGTCAATGCCTGATCGTCAAGGCTTCTGTGTGGCCCTGTCTCCGCAGACATTGATGTGACCCCTGTGACAACTCGAAAACCAGGAAAGAGGAAGTTTCCCGTAGTGGCTTTATTTTTTTCAGAGAAGGTGTAAAACGCTGTACTTATTATAATTGTCAAAAATAAGGTGCCGCGGCGTCTCGTCTTCCTCGATTTCGGGAATCCGCTTTCTGGCGGTGTGGAAACGATTGTCAATATTGTCGTCGTTGCAGGCTGACACCTCGAACAGCATGACCGGACCTGTGCCGGGGATACCCTGCCATTTATGGTACTGGCCCGGCATCAGGGTGATGCTCTGTCCCGGCTTTAATGTGACCTGGCTGCCGGCCGGAAGCGTCATGCGGCAGCCGTCCACTGTAATTGTGACCGGGGTATCCGCAAATTCTCCCGGCTTTCCGTTCCTTCCGCCTTCGAAATCCGCGAAATCCGCTTCTGTGCTGTTGTAAAGCGTCAGAATCAGAGTTCCTTGGCCTGGTTTCTGAGCCAGGCATAAAATCCTTTTATTCTGCCATTCCTCTTTTGTACCCCGAAATGTTACTTCTTTAATAAGTATCATTTACATTACTTCTCCAGGCAAATCAACATCTCATCAAGCATATCACCCAGAAACTCTGCCGTTGCCCGCTCCCCTTCCTCCTTAATCCGAAGCAGTTCCAACAGATCCTCATCCGATAAACACAGTATCAGTTTCCCGTTTTCCCGCAAACAGCCCCGGGCAGCGCGAAGGGCATTTTTATCGGCACCTTTTCTGGATACAATAACAGCAACGCTTCTCAATGCCTTCTGATACAGATACTTTTCTGTTGTATAAATTTCCTCCTGCGTCACCATCTTCGAATAATTTTTGAATTCAAAGACAATATACTTGGTACGGAAAAAATCCTTAATCGTATCAAAAAACTCAGGCTGACTACCATGCTTGATCTTACAGCACACGTCAAAGCGATACATTTCATCATTGGAATGCCTCTGCTTCTCCCATAAAGTGAGATAGTCCCCAAAAACATGTTTTAAAATCTCAGTTGCCAGTTCTTCATATTTATACGGAGCAGCGCCTTCTTTTCCCGGCTGAATTTCTGCCAGCCTTTCCCGAAAATTTACCGGAACCTCCTCTTTTTCTTCGGCCCTGTATTGCTTCAGGGGTTCCTGCGTTTCTTCTCGTTCCCTCTCTTCCTCTGCGTCTTCTTTCCTGCTTTCCTCCCCCCCAAACTCCAGTTCCGGCTTTTCAGGCACAAGATCCCCAATTGTATAATTCAGCATGGATACAAATTCACTCCTGATATCCGGAAATTCTTCAAACATCCACAGAAGATTTTTCACATCCCAGACTGCAATTCCGTATTTCTTGAGACACTCGCGTTTGAAATTCTCCTCGACCCGGCTTCCTGTCACCAACACACAGCTCCCCGACCGTTTTCCCTTTTGGTTTTGGAACAGTTCACACCACTGAAAAATCCTGTTCTCAATCCCTGTATTGCTGTTATACCATTTTGTTTCAACAAGAATCTGCTTATCTCCCTGAGTTAAAACAAAATCCACCTGTTCTTCTCTATTCCTGTTTCCATCTGTAAAGTCAACCTTCTTATACCGCAAATACTTCTCTAATAAGTTTTCAAACCGATATGCATTGATCATCTGCCGATTACGTTTCCCGTCTCCGTCCAACAGCCTTCTCACGGCTTCTGCTATCCGCCTTATCAGAACCGCATTGGAACCATGCATCAAATTCCGGTACAGCCAGGACTTGTTGCCGGTATCCAGGTAAAACTCATCCGGCAGACCCTTCATCCGGGCCATTTCCCTGTGTGTGAGCTTCCGCAGCACGCCTGCGTTATAGACCAACGGTATTTTTCTGCCGTTCCAGTCAATCCGCTCCTTCGCCACATAGCTTTCTGTCCTCCAACAATAAAAATGTGTCTCCTGCTCTTCCGAAAAATCAATCCTGCCAGCCGGAAGCTTCAAATACCATGGTTCCACAGTATTCTCAGAACAGCAGATATCTCCCGGCCGCCTTGTTTCCCGCCTGGTCTCCGGTTCCTCCGGGAAATGAAAACTCATCCCGCTTTCCGCCAGAATACCCACAAAGTACATTCGCTTCTCGGTTACAGGAAGCCCTGTCATCTCACCGATATCGCAGATCTGATACATGTATTGGTATCCCATATTTCGTATTTCAGCCGAAAACTCCGGGAACCTCTCATGCCTTATTGCCCTGGAATGAAATTCAAACAGAATAATCCGCGGTCTTTTCCGGTATATAATTTCCAGATATTTGCGCAGATATATCCATACCAAGTCTGCGCCTTCCCTCTTCCCGGGCTGTACTGACATCCCGCCCGGCACCTGCGCAGCCAGAAACTCCATATCAGGGATATCTGCTTCCTGACATTCCAACAGCTCCTTTTGGATACATCCGCTTTTCAGATTATGCCTGCACATTTCCGCCGACCTTTTGTCCTCCTCATAAAAGGCTGCAATTTCAAACCCCATCTGCTCCAATGTAAAGGCTATGATTCCAAGTTTGTCTTTCAAAATTACTGCTTTTATCCCCATTGTACACTCCGCTTTCTTTTAGTAAAAAGGCCAACCTCATAAACACAAGCATAACGGAACAGACATCATAAGTCAAATACAAACAGCAGAAAATCATGGCGTAATTTAACGGAGATAAAGAAGCAGGAGAAGTTGCCGCAGTAATGATCCCTTACTGATATCCACAGGTGATCACCATATGAAAAATTGCCGAAACAATTGACAAACGCAATGATATCCCTTATAGTTATATCATTGCGTCTGCATCTGAAAAAAGGCCGCGCTTCCGGAGGTAAGTCCGGCCATAAAAGCGGCACGGTTTCTTTGCCACGGTCCTTTTCAAACTGTCCGGCACAGTGAGAAATAACATACCATCCTTTGCGGGAGGCAGAGAAGTGCCCGAAGATTACAGGAACCGCGTCGCGAATCCCGTAATCTTCGGACAATTCCCAATCAGAACAAAACCGGGCCGGGTTATGTGTGAATAACATAGACACGCAACTTACTTCGGCGCACGCGCGCCGCCGCAAAGGAGATGCATCAATTGAAAAATACCATTATTTCCTTAAAAGACATCACCGTCTCTTATGATGGGGAGCAGGTTCTGGGCAGTTTCAACCTGGACATACACGATGGAGAATTCGTCACCTTGCTCGGGCCTTCCGGCTGCGGCAAGACCACCGCGCTCCGCACCATTGCCGGCTTTATCAAACCGGATATAGGAGATGTCTTTTTTTATGAGAAAAACATCACGAACCTTCCTCCTCACAAGAGAGAGGTCAACACCATCTTCCAAAAATATGCCCTGTTCCCGCATCTGAATGTCTACGAGAACATAGCTTTCGGCATGCGTCTGAAGGGACGCGGCGAGAAAGAGATTAAACAAACCGTGCACGAGATGCTGGCAAAAGTGAACCTGACCGGATACGCCCACCGGGGCATCAGTCAGCTTTCCGGCGGACAGCAGCAGCGTGTCGCCATTGCCCGCGCCCTGGCAAACGAGCCGAAAGTCCTGCTGTTGGACGAGCCTTTGGGCGCCCTGGATCTGAAACTGCGCAAGGATATGCAGGTGGAGCTGAAAAAACTGCAGCAGCAGACCGGTATTACTTTCGTGTTCGTCACCCACGACCAGGAGGAGGCCCTGTCCATGTCCGACACCGTAGTGGTGATGGACGGGGGCGTGATACAGCAGATCGGCACCCCTACCGATATTTACAATGAGCCGAAGAACGCCTTTGTGGCGGATTTCATCGGGGAATCCAATATACTGGACGGTATCATGCTGGACGACTATTCCGTGAAGGTAGCCGGGCATGTTTTCCGCTGTCTGGACAGCGGCTTCGGCAAAAATACCCCTGTGGACGTAGTGATACGTCCGGAGGATATCAGGGTGGTGGAGCCGGATTCCACTTTGATTACCGGGGATGTGACATCCGTCACCTTCAAGGGCGTACACTATGAAATCATCGTGGATGTAGCCGGATTTAAATGGATGATACAGTCCACGGAGTGCCGCGAGGCAGGCGACCGCATAGGCCTGTCCCTCACCCCCAACGATATCCATGTCATGCAGAAATCCGAATACTCCGGTATGTTCGGTGACTACAGCACCTTCAGCGACGAAATGGGCGAAGATATCATCGCCTCGGATGAAGCGAATGTTTCCTCGAACTCACCGGTGAAAGCGGAGGACAGTGCCAATGAAATCTAATTCCAGGCTGCTCTCCACTCCTTACACCGTATGGATGACTGTTTTTATCATACTGCCCATGCTGCTGGTAGGCTACTTCGCCTTTACGGATAAGTCCGGCAGCTTTACTCTGGAAAATATATTGAGCGTTGGGCAATACTCCAATGTATTCCTGCGCTCCATCTGGCTGGGTGCGGTAGCCACTGCGGTCTCTCTGGCATTGGGCTATCCTCTGGCTTACATTATTGCAAAAATGAATGCCAGACGCCAGAATGTGATGGTGATGCTGGTAATGCTGCCCATGTGGATGAATTTCCTTCTGCGCACCTATGCATGGATGACACTCCTTGAGGACAACGGTCTGATCAATTCGGCACTTGCCGCAATCGGCCTGCCCCGGGTACACATGATTAACACCGCAGGAGCGGTGGTACTTGGTATGGTCTATAACTATATCCCCTACATGATCCTGCCGCTGTACTCCGTGCTGACAAAAATCGACCAGAATGTGATAGAAGCGGCTCAGGATCTGGGCGCCAACAGCAGAGAGGTATTTTTGAAGGTAGTAGTGCCCTTAAGCATGCCCGGCATCATCTCCGGAGTCACGATGGTCTTCGTTCCCGCCGTCAGTACCTTCATCATCTCAAAAATGCTGGGCGGCGGCGGAAATCTGCTCATCGGCGACCTGATCGACATGCAGTTTCTGGGCAGCGCCTACAACCCCAATCTGGGCTCGGCCGTGTCCCTGGTACTGATGGTGATCATTCTGATCTGCATGGGCATCATGAACCAATTTGACGACGGCGAGGAAGCAGGCGGAGGTATGCTGATATGAAGAGGACAGGTGCACGCATTTACGTCTTTCTTATTTTTTTGTTTTTATATGCCCCCATCTTTGTGCTGATCGTATTCTCCTTTAATGATTCGGAGACGGCCAGCCGTACGGTATGGGGCGGTTTTTCCCTGCGCTGGTACCGGAAACTTTTCGAAGACCGGCTGATCCTGGAGGCGCTGCGCAATACCCTGTTCATTGCGGTGGTGTCGGCTGCGGCATCCACCGTGCTGGGCACTATGGCGGCAATCGGCATCAATTCCATGAGGCGTCTGCCCAGACGCATCATGATGAACATTACCAATTTCCCCATGGTCAATCCCGAGATTGTCACGGGTGTATCGCTGATGCTGCTGTTCGTATCAACGGTCCGCCTTTTCGGCGGGAGAAGTCTGGGGATGGCTTCGCTGATTGCGGCCCACATTACCTTCTGCCTGCCCTATGTGATTTTATCAGTGCTGCCCAAGCTGCGCCAGATGGACCCGAATCTCTACGAAGCGGCTCAGGATTTGGGATGTCCGCCTCTGAAGGCTTTTTTCAAAGTAGTCCTGCCGGAGATCATGCCCGGAATCGTCACCGGGATGATCATGGCTTTTACGCTGTCTATAGACGATTTTGTGATAAGCTACTTTACCAGCGGCACCACCCAGACGCTGCCCATCTACATCTACTCCATGACCCGGAAGCGGATCAGCCCGGAGATCAACGCTTTGTCCACAGTACTGTTCACAGTAATCATGGTGCTGCTGATCATCATCAATGTCCGCAGCTTCAAAGACAGAGACAGCCGCCAGAAAACCAGGGACTTATAAAAGACACTAAAGAGGTTATACACATGAAAAAATGTCATATTCCATATACAAAAAAAGCATTCACTCATCCGGACCTGTACATAGTTCCGGGTCTGTGTGCCGCTTTGTGTCTGTCCCTGGCTCCGGCCCGGACAGCCCTTGCACAGGAAAATACCGCTCCCAACCGGGGCGTTACCATCAATGTCTACAACTGGGGCGAATACATCGCCAACGGTACTGACGATTCCCTGGATGTAAATGAAGAGTTCACCCGGCGCACCGGAATTCAGGTCAACTATACCACCTTTGACAGCAATGAGACGCTGTACTCCAAGTTGGCCGGAGGCGGCGCCGATTATGACGTGATCATTCCCTCTGACTATATGGTTTCCAAACTTATCGATGAAAATATGCTGGCTGAGCTGGATTTTTCCAACATTCCCAACTTCCAGTATATTGATGAACGGTTCCGCGATCCGGAATATGATCCTGGCAGCCGCTACTCGGTACCCTATACATGGGGTGTGGTAGGATTGTTCTATAATACGGATTATATCGAGGAGGAAATCACCAGCTGGACCGCCCTGTGGGACGACCGTTATGCAGGGAAGATTCTGATGTTTGACAATCCCAGGGATTCCTTCGCCATTGCCCAGTTTCTGCTGGGGCAGTCGCTGAACACCACAGAGGAAAGCGACTGGGCGGAAGCTGCTGCTCTCTTGAAACAGCAAAAGCCCCTGGTGCAGGCTTATGTCATGGATAGGATTTTTGATAAAATGGAAAGCAGTGAAGCCTGGATTGCCCCTTACTATTCCGGAGATGCCGCAATCCTGGTGGACAATAGCGACAGCATCCGGTTCGTGGTACCGGAAGAAGGGACCAACTATTTTGTGGATGCCATGTGCATTCCCATTACCTCCAGCCACAAGGCGGAGGCTGAAGAATATATCAATTTCCTGTGTGACCCCGAAATCGCCGGCGCCAACATGAATTATGTGGGTTATTCCACACCCGAGAGCGCCGCCAAGGCTTATATGGACGAAGAAATGGTGGAGAGTTCCCTATATTATCCGGATGACGAGACCCTGGCGCGCACGCAGGTCTTTGTCAATCTGCCCGAGGATACCAGCAAGCTGGTGGACCGTTTATGGGCGGAAGCCAAAATGGGCGGCCCGGGTGAGTCCGCGGTACTGATAGCGATTATACTTGGATTTCTGGGAGTGTACATTGCTATTCTTGTATCCAAAAAACAGAAGCGCAGGCGGGAGCTTGCCTGAATCCCTATTTTCTCTGCTTCTTCACTGCCAGTTTTAAGAGCAGACGGGCAATTCCTCCGCATACGGAAATCAGAAAGCCGTCCTTTATCAGTATCTCGCCAATCCCCATATTGATGGCATATTGTATCTGCAATTCCAACGGCGGGTCCTGATAGGGGATACCTGCCTTAACCACGCAATAATATGCGCCCACAGCCAAAATAATAAGATTTTTGTTTTCTGACGTCCTGGCAGACGGAAAGTACAGTTCGGCTTTGTCATATTCTATCTGCTTTACGGAACCCAGGTAGGCTTCTGGTCCTTATGTGTGAAATTCCGCAGCCTTTCCTCCAGTTCAGACAGCTGCCTCTCATAATACTCCTTCTGCTTCTCTGACAGCTTTCCCTCTTCCAGAAATGTGCCCAGAAGCGCCGCAAATTCTTTCAGATTCAACTGTGCCGCATCCTTATAATTATTCTCGAAATTATTCTGAATCCGCTCCAGCTTTTCATCCAACTGTTTCGCTGCATTTGCTTTCTTTCCAAACAGAAACATATTATTCCTCCCCCCAGATATTGGCGCCAAACCTTTCACAGCGGTTAACCGTTATTGTCTTCCTGAGCCCACAAATCCCAACGTAAATAAACATTCAGTACTTCCAAATCTGTAACTTTTTTATAATCATTTCCATGAATTTCTATCTGGCTGTCAAATATATCTATTGCCAGAACACATTCCGGTTCATATGACATATCTTCATACCGGCTGGTTTCCTCGCTTATCCATACGTTATCAATACGCTCCGCGCTTCCCTGAAGCATGTGCCATATCGGATACTCATAAGAGTCTCCATTCATAATCAACCCTACTTCTCTATACCCTTCATTGACAACCAAACTGCATGCTTCTATATATGCATCACGGATATTGCTTCTGTTATAAAAATATCCCTCCGGCCTTGCCTGATTTTGATATTTTGCAATGTGTACATGGTAATTGAATAGACTGCATAATTGTATGACACACAAAGTACACACTACTGGAACAGCCGAAACACGCCACATTTCACTCCCCGCATGTTCTGAAATATCCTGAAGCTGCACGGCTGCCATTGGACACAGCAAAATCATATAAGGAAGCATATACCGCGAGACAAACGGCTCCCAACGGACAAGTATACAAAAAAACGTAAACACTGCAACCGCAATACAGGTATATTGTCTCTGAAACCTTTCCTGCTTCTTCCACCTGTACAGGCACCAGAGAAAACAGACCAGCGCGATGATGACAATAATGGAACTGACTGCCGTATCATGTCCATAATCATCCGGGGCTCCCACAAAATATGCCCTTCCCCCTTCGGAAATAGCGGAATCGTCAATGTTGACACGCAGCAGTGCCGCAGTCCGCCGGACAATCGACTCAATCCACTGCCTGCTCTGTGGCACAAACATCGACGGAAAATTAAATGCCACATTCTTCAGTCCATTGATAAACAAATATGTCGGTTTCCAAGTCCCCACCAGCTGGCTGGCCCCCGTTGCCGGAGAAAGCACGCTCCGGAATGTCACAATGTTTCTCACCGCTTCCGGAACAATAAGCGCAAGCAGCAGCGGCAGAACAATGGCAATCAGCCGCACAATTGTCCATACGGAATCCTTTCTTACAATACAGTAAACCAGTAAAACAATCGCCATCAGCAGCATGCCGATACATACAGAAGGCTTTGTCATATACCCGAAACCTACACTGACTGCCATAATACAACAATTGACAATTGTTTTCCTGCTGTAATCTATTTTTTCTTCCTTATGCAGAAAATCCAGAAGATAATATGCAAAAATTAAAAGCCACATCCCTGCAAAATGGTCGTTCTGAGTCGTAAGCGCCTCTCCCACAGCAATAGGCATAGACGCCAGCAGCAAGATTCCCATTTTGCAATATTTTCTTTTACATCCAAGTTTGTATGCCATTTCATAGACAAGCCAGGCGTTTGTCAAAAAAGCCGCACACTGTATCAGATTCAGGAAAACATCTTTCTTACCTGACAGCAGATATACATGCAGCCCCACAAATTCATGCAGGGGCGGATTTGACAACTGCCGGTAAATGGTGCTTCCATAATGTGCCACCGACTGATTCTGAGCCCAGTGCGCAATCCTCGGCAAATGGTACGTCATGGAATCCCAGTTATAGGGAACGGTAGCATAAGACAAGACCATTATCCCCATGAACAAAACTGTTAGGAACTTATTATGCCATGCTGCTTTTAACGCATCCCGCGCTGCCGCTAAGGCCAGTCCGTATTTCCCTTTTCTTATCACCCATGCCGTCGCGCATACACAGACCGCCGCCCAGAACAAAGATACGGACACTCCGTTTAAGCAATGAAACAAAGACAGAATCTCAGTGCATAAAAACATCAAAATACACCAGGCAGCGCTGCCTTTCAGCCAGGCATCCATATACCCGCCGGATTCTTCATAAAAGCAAATAAACAGTAAAATACACGCTGCGGTTAAAAAAAATATCATGCTGCCATATCTCCTTTATCAATGAAAATGTACGATTATCCTTGTTCCGTTCAGGTAACAGGAATAGACAGAATTGCTCAGTTCAGGTTCCCCCTCCTGAATCACCTCCCAGTCCGATTCATCAATATTTCCAATGGTCAGGTCGTACTGCAGGTAATGATACAGCCAGACACCTCCTATCCAGGTGTCATTATCCAGATATACGGGAATTAGTTCATTCATAAATGGATATTTTGAACAAATCTTCTGTACCTGCCTGGCTTTCGGCGGCTGTCCGGCAAAAGAAACCGTCTGAAAACTCCCGTCTCCGTTTATACCCTCCAGATCATGGGCAATATGATATACAAGATACTTCTGATATTCATCCTGGCTTTTCAGTGCATTTCCATAAGAATACATAAAAGTAAAATGAAAGAAAACACATGCCGCAGCCAGCACGATAGCACCATTACGCAGCTTTCTGTATTTTCTGCAAAAGAACAGAAGCATGATTCCCACATACAGAAGGGAAACTCCGAATGATATAAAAATCCTGCTCCTCATCGTCAATGCAGAAAGCACCATCAATGGCAGAAATGTGGATACAGCCGCCAGTACGGGAGAGACCAGAAGGAATACTGCCCCCCCTGTTCTGACAACACCTTTGTTATGCCTGTCCCTGAGATACAAGTACAAAACCGCTCCCACCGAGCCCAGACAAAAAAGAATCAGAAATATCCGGTTCAGATGTGAAATTCCGGTCAGATACTTTTTTATATAACGGCAGGCATTCATAATATTATCGATAACGATTTTAACGGACTCCGGAGCAAATCCGACTACCCGGGAAGCCTCATACCGCCAATCCGTACTGCTCACATACCTGCCCGCAATCATCAGCTTGTAAAACAATGCCCCGGCCCCGATTCCGGCCATTCTCCAGGCTCCGCTTACCGCTGCCTTCCCTGCGCCCAGAACCGCATAAAAAAGGTGTATGATAAATAACGCAGCACATAGCCCAATCGCTGCCTGATACAGAGACATAATAGCTGTCCCCGCGAGAAAAGAACAGATAAACAGCCAGACACTCGACAGAGCATCCGGCATGGCAAAAATCAGAAATGATAAGCTTAATGCAGAAAACATAATAATACTGTCAAATCTGTAGGATACATTTACCACCGCAAAGGGATTGGTAATCACAAACAGTAAAATACAGATCAGAAATGTCTCGTCAAAAACAGAATCCAGGTTGGCCTTCGCGTACAATACCAACACATAGGATAAAAGAAATACCGACAAAATCAACGGCAGCGGCGCAATATCCGAAACAGGCTCTCCGCCGCAGAGAAACAGCATCAAAGCCTCCCCAAGGGGCCTCCCGTCACCGCTCCAACCCGTGGCACCGTACAGCGAACGTGCCAGGTCGTCGTTATAATACATATTGGCCAGTACAACGGGAAAAACGTACAATAAACTCAGTACTGCTAATTTTATATACAAGACTCCGTACCGCCTGTCCAGCTTATACCACTTTCCCATACTGCACCCCTGTCATAGCCCTTTTTCCTTCAAAATAAATACGCCTGCCCGGAAGAATGTCTCGAATTCTTCCGGGCTCCGGCACCTCTTCCCGCTATCTCATCTTCTCCCGCAGCACTTCCTTCGCCTTCTCCAACTGATTGTCGGGATGCTCCTCACTGCCATAATAGGCCTCGCCGTCGAACTCGCACACCACATCCGGCTCAATGCCGATACCGTGTATATTATTGCCGGCCGGTGTATAATAAGCGCTGATGGTAATCTTTGCCGCAGAACCGTCACGGAAAGGTATAATCTGCTGTACAATGCCCTTTCCGAAGGTAGTGGTACCTACCAGGGTCCCCAGTTCATAATCCTTGATAGCGCCTGCCATAATCTCCGCTGCACTGGCTGAATTCATATCGATCAGAACTACCAGCGGTACATCCAGTCTCTTCGTGCCGTCGCAGGTGTACTCGGATCTCTTCCCGTTTTTATCTTCCGTATATACAATCATTCCTTCCGGAAGAATCATTCTGGCCATCTCTACCACAGCATTCAGGCTTCCGCCGGGATTTGCCCGCAGGTCCATGATCATACCTTTCATGCCGTCCTTCCTTGCCGAGGCAAGCGCCTGCTCGAACTGGGTAATGGATACCTCATCAAATTCCGTCAGCTGAATGTACGCCATCTTGTCTTCCATCATGGTATACTGCACCGTAGGCGTTTCCACCTGCCTGCGTGTTACGCTGACTTCCAGATAATCCGACGCCCCTTCCCGAATGATGGTGAGCGTCACATCCGTATTCTCCGGCCCCTTGATCAGAGAGACCACTTCCGTAAGCGTCATGCCATAAGTCGAAACCCCATCCACTTCATAGATCAGATCATTGGCCCGCAGATCCACCTCTTCTGAAGGCGCTCCTGCAATAGTACCGCTTATCTTGGGAAGGCTGGTCGTCTCATCCAGCCCGATATAGGCACCAATTCCATAATATATGCCTTCCGTCTGTTCCATCAGCGCATTCAATTCCTCTGCGGAATAATATTCCGAATAAGGATCCCCCAGAGCATTCAATATTCCCCGGTAAATGCCGTTCTGGATTTCCTCATCTGTAACATCATGCAGATAAAAATACTGGTCAATTGTCTTCTCCAGCATCTGCATTTTCCTCAGGGTAGATGAGTTAATGGCTGAATTCTCATCCAGCTCCACTCCCTCCTCAGCCGCCAGCTTGCCGGACTCCACTATACTCTGAACATAAATCCCCAGATAGCAGATCCCCAGCACCAGCAGTGCTCCTGCAATGCCTGTGACCAGTCCTCCGAAGAACAGTCCCTTTCCGCTACCTTTTTCCGCTTTCGGAGGCTGCTCCGGCGGTATCGGGTTCCACGTCTGCCGGGGCGCCTGATTGAAATTTTGCGGCGGAGCGCTGCGCCTCTCCGGCTCCGTACCACTTAAATTGTCAAAATACCCGTTGTTTTCGTCCATAAAAACCTCCTATTTCAGTTCCGCATCAGCCCCTACCCAGTACCACTGCATAGCGGAGAATTTCCGGCCGCCAAATACAGGTGCCCGTAAACTCTCCGGGCACCGGACGGGGCCAATGCTGTTTTCCAGTTCCGCATTTACCCTTACTACATTTTTTACTGCTTCAGGTATCCCCAGGGGGAGACATATGCTCCGTTCAGGCGCACACTGAAATGAAGATGATTGCCGGTAGAGCGTCCGGTGCTGCCAACAGCAGCGATGGTGTCCCCTTTCACCGTCATGTCGCCTTTTTTCACATATAATGCCGATGCGTGCATGTAAATTGTATATAATCCATCCCCATGGTTTATCATAACATAATTCCCCATGGTAGCGCTATAGGAAGCTGCTACCACTTCGCCGTCATAAGCCGCGTAGATAGCAGTTCCTTTCGGTGCGGCGAAATCCACTCCGTTGTGAAACTGCTGTACTCCCAGAGTAGGATGTATTCTGTTTCCGTAATCGTCAGAAACCCGGGTATATGTCGCCAACGGAAACTTAAACATGCCTCCGTCATATGTGAGTACATTGCGGCTCTCCTCCAGAAGCTTCCTTTTCTCTTCCGCCACGGCTGCCTCCAGAAGCTTAATCTCTGCTTCCTGTGCCCTGATTTCCTCTTCATATTCTCTGATGGCTTTTTCTTTATTATCAATATCTGTCTCGTAACTGATGATATCGCTTCTCTTCTGCTCAATCAGCTCTTCCAGATTCTTCTGCTCTGTCTCAACGGATTCTTTTGTTTCGTCCAGAATCTCTTTTTCCAGTTCAAGCTCATCCCTGCACAGCTGGACATATTCCCTGGCCGCCTTGTAGTCCTCCCACATCTGCCGGTCATATGCTGCCATTTTTTCCACATAATCCAAACTGTTCAGGAAATTTCCGAAGCTTTCGGCTTTCAGCATCATATCCAGGATACTCGGCGTCCCTGACTCATATACCAGCCTGATATGCACTCCCATGGCTGCCCGTTGGGCTTCTTCCTTTTCCGTGGCAGCTTCCAGCTCCGCCTCCGTCACATGAATCTCATCCTCCTTGGCCTCGATTTCACGCTTCAGTTCGGCAATCTTCTGCTCAATCTGTCTCAGACTGCTGTCCAGCGTCTCCACATAGTTTTTCAGATTCTGTTTCTGCGCTTCCAGGTTCTTCTTGATTTCCTGCAAATTGCTCAGGCCGTCCTTCAGACTCTCCTTCTCTTCTTTCTTCTGCGATATCTGGCTTTCTTTTTCCCTGATGCTTTCAGATGTCATAGACGTGGCAGAAGATGCGGACACAGCCATGCTTCCTGCCCCCCAACACAGTGCAATTGTCAGCGCCAGGCACCAAAAGCAGGAAAACATGGCCATATGAAATCTGTTGTGACGATAAAATAATTTCTTCTTCATAGACTCCTGACTTTACACATGCAAATGTTTTCTGACCGTAGTGATACTTCCCAGGAACCCGATTCCCACACCCACTGCAAGGCACAGGGGCATCAGCACGTCAAATACCTCGTCAACCGGCAGAAAATCCAGGAAAGTACTCAGTATGGAAAATCTTTCCGCAATATACGTCAATGCATAATTATAAATATTGTACAGCAGCCCCATGGGTACCGCTGCCCCCACCAGGCCGATCAGCATACCTTCCAGCACAAAGGGCGACCTCACGAAAAAGTCCGTGGCACCGATATATTTCATGATATTAATTTCTTCCGCGCGAACAGAGATGCCGATGGCAACCGTATTGCTGATCAGGAAGATACTCACCGCAAGCAATATGATAATAATCCCCATGGATACATAGGCAATCAACAGATTTGCTCCGCTGAGAGTGTCTGCTGTCAGCGCAGAATGATTCACCACACGCACTTCCGGGATGGATTCC
This sequence comes from uncultured Acetatifactor sp., assembly GCA_910586775.1. Lineage (GTDB taxonomy): Bacteria > Bacillota > Clostridia > Lachnospirales > Lachnospiraceae > Acetatifactor. Next base: position 189,658 of record CAJUJN010000001.1, read on the forward strand.
AGCCAGGTAACCAACGCCCCCTGCATGGAAACATCATTCAGGAAAACTTCATAGCTGTGGTCCCCCTTCAAAGGATTATCCAGATACCCCATGGAATAAATATCAAAGTTTTCCCCAAACCTCTCTTTTGTAAAATTCTCCCAGGCTTCTTCGTCTGAAATGAACTTCACATCCGACACTTCCGCCCGATTGGCTATCATCTGCCCAATCTCAGCAATTCGCTCGTCAGAGGGAATCATTCCTTCCTCATGCCCTTCACAATAAAGATCATTCTCCGTATGGAAAAATACGGTTACGGATACCCCTTCCTCCGCCTTCAGCACGATACTCTGAAAATTCATCACCACCGCATAAAATAAGCCAAACAAAAACAGACAGGCGGAAATCGTCGCCACCGATGCCAGAGAGTACCACTTATTGCGGAATATATTGACGAACCCCTGACGAATCGTGTAAAACATTGTACTAATCTTCATCAATGTATTCGCCTCCCTCTTCATCGCTGCTGATAATCCCCCTCTTCATGGTCACCACACGCTTGTGCATGGCATTGACAATCTCCCGGTTATGGGTAACCACCAGAACCGTAGTACCGCTCTGATTGATCTCCTCCAGAAGCATCATGATCTCCCAGGAATTTTTCGGGTCCAGATTACCCGTAGGCTCATCTGCCAACAGAATGGCAGGCTTGTTTACCAGAGCCCTGGCAAGCGCTACTCTCTGCTGCTCGCCTCCGGACAATTGGTTCGTCTTCGCCTTATATTTTCCGGCCAGCCCCACCGTCGCCAGGATGGTTGGCACATTTCTCCTGATCTCCTTGACCGGGGTCTCAATAATCCGCTGGGCAAAAGCCACATTCTCATATACATTCCTGTCATTCAGCAGACGGAAGTCCTGAAACACCACTCCCAGATTACGACGGAATTTCGGAATCTGTCTGTGCTTCAGCTTTGCCAGGTCACTGCCCATCACATACACACTGCCCCTGGACGCCGTAAGCTCCCGCAGAAGAAGCCTGATCAAAGTGGATTTGCCGGAGCCGCTGTCTCCTACGATAAATACAAATTCTCCCTTTCCTATCTTTAAAGTGATCCCATTGAGAGCCGGATTCCCCTTTGAATAGACCTTCGTGACATTATCCAGAAAGATAACGCCGTTTTCTTCAATAAACTGTTCCCGTTTTCTCCACGACAGCTCCCGCTTGCTCATCGTTTTCCTCCATCTCGAAACAGCCCTTTCCTTTCAGCCCGCTGTCGGGAATCCGCTGTCAATAGTCTGTCTTATGGGAAGCTGCACTTGCTTCCTATAGTCTGCCTTATGGGAAGCAATCTCTTCGCTTCCTAATAGTCTACATTTTCCATGTATTTCATATACTTCACTACCATAAGCGCAATCTTAAATGTAATCGCATCTTCAAAGACACGCAAGTCCAGCCCGGTGCTTTTCTGCAGCTTATCCAGGCGGTAAACCAGCGTATTCCTGTGAATGAACAACTGCCTGGAGGTCTCCGACACGTTCAGGCTGTTCTCAAAAAACTTGTATATCGTCCCCAAAGTCTCCTCGTCAAACTCATCGGGGCTCTTGCCGCCGAAAATCTCGCGGATAAACATTTTGCACAGAGGAATGGGCAGCTGATAGATCAGACGTCCGATGCCCAACTCGCTGTAGGCAATAATCTCTCTGTCCTGGAAGAAGATCTTCCCCACATCCAGAGCCATCTTGGCTTCCTTATAGGAACGGCTGACCTCCTTGATCTCCTGTACTACAGAGCCGTAGGCAATATGAGTATCCCTGACGCCTTCCTTCTTCAGATAATTCCAGAGCAGCCTTGCGGCCTTCTCCATCTCCTTCATGGCATCGCCGTCCGATAATTCCTTGACGATAATCACATTATTTTCATCCACCTCCGTGACGAAATCCTTGCTGCTGCCGTTAAAGTATGTCCTGGCCATATCCAGAACGTTGCTGTCCCGCCCCCCTGCAGACTCCGCAATCAGAACCGCCCTGGGCATGTCGGTCTGGATGTGCAGACGCTTGGAACGGCTGTAGATATCCACCAACAACAGGTTATCCAATAGCAGATTTTTGATAAAATTATCCTTATCCAGGCGCTCCTTGTAGGCCACCAGCAGATTCTGAATCTGAAATGCCGCCATCTTGCCGATGGTATACACATCCTCACCGACGGCGCCGGCTACAAGCACATACTCCAGCTGCTGCTCGTCAAACACTTTAAAAAACTGGTACCCCTGTATTTCCTGGGAATCTGCCGGCGAGGCGGCAAATTCAGCAACATTCCTGCTGACATTGCTCATGTCAGTGGTGGAGGCGACTTCCTTACCGTCCACGTCCATGACACAGAATTCGACGCGGGCAATGTTCTTAAGTCCATCAATGGTGTTCTGTAAAATTTGATTCGATATCATATCCCCACTCCTTTTGCTGTTGCAGGAACCGCTCTGCAGCCCCTGTATCGGTTTTTTGCGCCAGACACACGCCTTTTATAGAAAACTATTGTACCAATTTTATTTCTGTACTTACAAATGTACAGAAAATATGCAAAAAAAGCAATAGGGATTTATGATTTTTCACAAAAAAACCACCTGAACCGTAACGATCAGGCAGTTTTTTCATCAAATTTGCTGTGCTTCATTCACAAAAATGCCTCTCGGAACGGAACCATAAACAGATTACAAATTTTTCAGCGTGGCCGCCCGGCTCAGATGCGTATGTCGATATTTGCCCCAACGTTAGGGTTTACACTCAGCTCCATGGCTGAATCCATCATCTGTACAAGCCCCTCACCCAGAGCTTCGTTCGTGTCCATGGCCTTGCTCAGAACGGCTGTCCCGATCTGTGACATATCTGAAATATGAGCCAAAGCCATCGATAAATTTGCTATATCCATAACGCTACCTCCCAGATTTATTACTATACTGCGGCACGGTGCGGATGCCGTTCCGGCACCCACTTGCCCGCTGTCTTATTCTATCATAACCCTCTATGGTTTACCAGTGATTCACACAATTTTCATTTTTCTTAATATTTTCCCTTTCCGTTTTCACTCAAATACCAATGTATCCTTTGGACACATTGGTATTTACTCTGGCGGCATTCGTCAAATGTGCACGCAGGCATGCCCACTTGACTCATTTCTCGCAGGACTGAAGCTTCTGTATGCTGTATTCTTTGATTTCAATCTTACGCTCTTTCAGCAGCCTTCCTACCGCTCGCTTGAACTCGTTTTTGCTCATGCCGGTCTCCTGCTTGATTCGCTCCGGCGATGCCTTGTCGGTAAATGGGAGGAAGCCTCCCTGACTGTCCATCAGCGCCAGAATCTCCTCCGCATCCCTGTCTATCTGCAGATATGCCTTATCCCGTATCCCCAGTGTCAGCTTGCCGTCCTGCCGCACCTGAAGCACACGGACAGACACATCCCTGCCCAGCTCCACGTCTCCGTAAAGCTCTTTCCTGGGAATCAGGCCCGAATACAGATTATCTACCGCCACAAAGGCGCCGAAATTATCACTCATCTCATAGACACGCCCGGTAACCCTGTCATCCCGCTTATACGGGCTGTCCGTGCGCAGGCTGTCATAGACATTCATGGTGGCGCAGAGCCGGTCACTCTTATCTATGTAAAGAGACACCAACACTTTGTCCCCCTGACTCACACTGCCTCGCTGCTGTTTAAAGGGAAGCAGCAAATCCTTCTCCAGCCCCCAGTCCAGAAATGCGCCGATTTTCCCTACCTGAGCCACTGTAAGCTCCGCCACCTGACCCATCTGCAGCTTCGGCTCCCTGACCGTAGCAATCATCCTGTCCCTGGAATCCCGGTAAATAAACACCGGAACAGCATCCCCCGGCTTTGCCCCCTCCGGCACCTGCCGCTTCGGCAGAAGCACCCGCTCCTCCGCTTCTTCCGCAGAAACCGCCAGATATACGCCAAATTCCACTTCCTTTACAATTATCAGTTCCTGTTTTTCACCCAAACGAATCATTTCACTTCTCCATTCAAATCCTGTTTTTCACTATACTGTTCTTTTCTACCGCCACGGCTCACTCGCAAATTCAACAATGGTACAAGGCTTTCCCGCTTCGTCTCCCAACGACACGACTATACGCCCGTCCTCTTCCGCCACGGCGGGAATCAGCACATCATTGAGAAATGCCTGCTTCTTATACTCCGCCCGAACCTGCTTTACCGGAAACGCATCCGGCAGATATTCCATCGCCATCTGAATAAACTGCTGATTATTTACATGATGGTTCGTATCCAGATGATGTTTCTTCACCACCAACGGCTCTCTGACCTCCCCCTTCTCCGGAATCACAATTTTGCGGGGCGCATAGGCCATCTCCAGCTTTTCCTCCAACCGATATGCCTCCATCATATTCTGCGGGACCGCTCTCGGCTTGCCGGTGTCCGTATCCAACAGACTCCAGAGGGAATTCGCCTTTGCAATGTAACTGCCGGCCTCATCCAACATGGCAAAATTCCGGTATCCCAGAAATCCCTTCAGATCATAAGGCAGCGTCCCCACCGTCACCCGCTCGCACAGCCGTGGGAATCGCTCCACCACAATCTGCCAGGAGGACAGCACCCACACCAGATGCTGCTCCTTCAGGTACTCAACCCCCAGTCCCAGATCCTCCGACTGAAACGTAGAACAATCCTGAAGATAATTGATCAGGGAAGCCATGGTAAGCTTCCCATCACTGTCTGTCTCACTGTATCTGATTCTGCTCTCAAAGGTATACATTTCATCCGTCCTTACATAAATAACTGTATGATTATCATGGCAATCCAGAATATACTATAGATTACCATGCCCACATTCAATATCATGGTTTTGAAGCGCTCTCCCTTAGGGATTATCACACTGCCCTTCTCCAGGACAAACTTCCGCTTCACCAGACTCACGATCAGAAGCACTCCCCCCGCCACCATCATGGCAAACACAAAAATTCCGAATATGGCATAAAACAGAATACCCACAAGATTTCCCTGAATATATGCCATCATGGCCGCCATATCTCCGCCTGTCATAGCCCGGGCATATCCGTCCAGGTCAAGCACCCGCAGCAGTTCCGAGGCGACTGCGCCGCCCACAAAATTAATCATCATATGAAGCGCAATGGTAATCTTGATATTACCGGTCTTCACATACAGGAACGCCAGGAACATCCCCAGCACAAAAGCATACATAAACTGGTTCAGATTACCATGGAACAGTCCGAACATAAGCCCGGACATAAGGACGGCGGCTCCCTGACCATAGCGGACAGTCCTGTCCACAATGAGCTTGCGGAAGACAAATTCCTCCATGATAGGTGCACAAATGACCATGTAAAACACGATCATCCACATGCTCACGGACTGGGTCACATTCATGATCTGGTTCTGTACCATTCCGCCTTTCAGGGCACCAATCAGCGCCGTTATCAGATTTCCCACAATATTGGATATATATACAATTGCAAAACACATGATGACGGCGACAATAAAAGAGCCGGGCTTTATGGAGCGCCGCTCTACCTTCTCCCCGGGAATCGTCCGCACCAGGAGGATAAGCACCGGCATTCCGATGAGATACATCGGCAATATGGATATCATCAGCGCAATGTTGCCATTTTTCATCCACTCCGGCTTCAGCAGCTGAATCAGCGTCATCGGAATCAGCTGCGCCACATAAATCACCAGGGTTCCCAGGATAAACATCCCGCCCAGTTTGGAAAAATGCTTCCTGGCAGCCTTTATTTCATCCGGCCCGGCAGGTGCCGGCACTCCTGTCATTTGGGGCATCCCGTCCATCCCGTCCTGATTTTCCGTCATTGAAAATCCGTTCATTCCATCCATATTTCCTTCCTCGCTTTACCTTTTGAATCCTACTTAGTTTATCACAAATAATTACATTTGTATAGCAATTTTACACCGCTGTCGGGTAAACTTGTAAAATGTCATACATGAAATACCTTCCTCTCCCGGAATAAAAAGTAAACTAAAATGAGAAAACGGCTAAATCCCCGAAAGCACGAAGGAGGAGCTGTCGAAACAGCCCCTCCCTGCACTTCTTTTTCCCAAATTGCTTCCCAAATTATTTCCTGTTGTTAATTCTTCTGCGCCGGCCAAACACCATACCGGCCAGGATACCTCCTGATACAAGCATGGCAATCAGATACAGTGCAATGGGATTCTCGTCACTGGTTTTAGGGCTCTCCGGCGCAGCACTCTGCTGACTGCCTGCCGGCTCAGACGCCGTCCCGCTCTCTTTTACCTCCACCATGTTATTCAACTCTCCGGCCTTTGTCCACCCGACAGAAATCGGCGACAGGCCGTATACCTTGAAACGGATTCCCGCGTCCGTCTTGGTCACTGCAGGATATTCCACCTCACCGGCCTTGTGTCCGTTCATTTCCTCCGTAAACAGGTGGCACACAACAAAGTCGTTGGCATCCCTGCCGGTTCCTTCCGGGTAAGGAAGGGTGATTGTCAGGCCGTCTGCAGGGAAATTGTCTTTGCCTGCTGCCTGCCATCCCGCACCGTCCACATTGACCATCAGAGTTACATCATAGACCGCTGTATTCTCCTGAGACACACTTGCAGCCTGATTCCGGATATTCAGCTTCATCTGTGCCTCAATCTTTTCCGGTGTATTCAGGCTCTCGATTCCTGCCAGTGCTGCAGGCACCTGTGAAATGCCGCTTTCCATGGACAGGCTGAACTGTACCTGAGCCGTAGACTCTGCCGGAGGCACCGGCACAGTGCTTACCGCATTGATTTTTCCAGTAACTTCAGGCAAGGCTGCCGGAAGAACGTAATTAGCAGCCTTTTCTCCCTGAAGCACTGCCGGATTTTCGGCATCCGCCCAGGACAGAAGAACCTTCTGTGCCCCCGGCTCCGCTGCCGCATAAGTGCCTGTCAGTCTGTCTGCCGGGCAACTAAAGCTTACTGCGCCCTTGTCGGCATCCAGAATGCCTGTCACACGCAATTCGCCGTAAAGGCTGGCTTTCTGATTCGTTATTGTACCCTCTTTGTCTGCTGCGGACAATGCACCTGTATCCCACGCCAGAGCCCTGGGAGCAACGTTCAAAGTGCAGACTGCAGTTCCCCTCATATAGTCATTAGTCTCGGAAGCCCATGCTGTAATGGCAGTGGTACCGGCACTGAGAATCTGCACTTTTCCGTTATTGTCCACAATCGCCACATTCGGGTTGCTGCTGGTAAAGCTTAAGGTACTGCCATCTGCCGCATTTACAACTTCTGCCGCAAAATCACCGTCTCCATATGTTTTGTTCAGAGCAGACTGGCTGAAACGGAAGTCTGTCTGTTCCAGTTTGTCGGACAGAGTCACTGTGAGCGCCAGTTCAAATGCACGATAATTTGTGCTTTCAATTACCGGTACGGTGATTACAGCCGTTTTGCCCACTTTCACTCTGTCACTGCTCATCTTATAGCTGAGAACAGAACCGTTCACTGCAGGAGTTCCCGCTAAGATGCCGTCGCTGTCTGCCGCGCTGACAGTGCCCAGTACATATCCCGAAGGCAGCATCGATGCAAGGTCAAATGTCGCTTCATTTCCATATCTTGCATAGAGCTCTGCCGTTGTTGCGTACGGGTAGTCTATTTTAGCAATGTCAAAGGTGCCTTCCACCGCATTCGCCCATGTGTAGTTGCCGCCTGCTTTCGGCGTCACGGACACCTTCGCGGTCCCGGCATTCATATTGTCGCTGAGTGCGACTACATAATCTGTTTCCCCCAGTGTGTCGGCTGCGCCGTCGCTCATTGTATAGCTTACGGTCAGTTCCGGCACAATGGCCTGACCGGTATAGCTGTATGTCCCGGTAATCTCCAGTATCGGAGCAATGACCATCGGCAATATCTCACAGGGAACCGTAACGGTATTGCTGCCAAGCCTGTAATTACCGGCGATATCGCCGTTTAATGTAAGAGGAAGCACCATCTGTGTCTGTCCGCCAACGTTGGGATTCGTATAGTCAACCGGTACGGTTGTCACTGTTACACCCGTGTCTTTGCTCAGAATGCCGCTCACCTCCAGAGCACCTGTGACAGTTCCCGTTCCTGCTGTCCTGTCATAAGTTTTGCTTACCTTGTAGCTTCCCGCAGACACGGTGATTGTGCGCTCAGCCACATTCACGGTACCGGCGCAGACAATGCTTCTCGTAAATTCTTTTCCACCCAGCGTTCCGCTGTACCATACTTCAAAATCCTGTGTTCCGGCATTGGGCATGCCGCTTACACTCAGGGTAAAGTTTTCCGGCCGGCTGTCGGTTTCAGCGCCGGCTGCCGCTGTAATATTGCCAATGGTCACAATATTTGCCCAGTCGTCGCCGTAAACGGAATCCGTTTTTATGCTAACAGCGTTGGCCACAGTTGCCGGAGCACCATTTACGGTAAATATAATGTCCTTGACCGTAAAGTTGAATTTCCCTTCACTGAGATTATAATTAGCGCTTTCAGGCTTAAATGAATATTGGATGGTTCCTGTTGTGCCTGTTTCCAATGTTGCCAGTTCTGCTTTCAGCGTATTATAGTCAACAGCCTGACTCTGTGTGCCATAACTATATGTAAGCTGCCCTGTAAGCACCTCTCCCTTTACTCCTGTAAATGTCGGCTCTGTAAATTCACCCTTCTCCTGAAAAATATTCTGGTCGTCGCTTACAGCCACAGTACATACTGCCGGCTTAATTGTCAATGTACCGTTTATAAAGGTAATGTTGTAATTGGAACCGGTGCCTGCCGGATTCCCGGGGGTAATTGCATAACCGCCTTCCCGGACATCTTCACCCTGTTCACGCCCAAATTCAACAGATAAAGAATCTCCGCTGACGACACTGCCTTCCGTTACAGTATAGCTGAACTCAGGATCATCGGCACCATATGTCTTCTCTGTATCCCGTGCAGTAACTGTAATTGCTTTGGGATTCACGGTTACAGCGACAGCAATATTGGTAACTGTCTGATATTGTGTTGTATCATCCGGTGTAAAAACAGCCTTTAATTCTTTGCTTCCTGCATTGCCGTAAGATGTTACACCTGCCCAGGAAAAGGTGCCGTCAACAGATGTGCCGTCTGCTGTCTGAGCAGAACCTCCCGCTGATGTTCCGTTCAGCACCGAATTGTCTACCGGATCACCATATGTGACGGTAACTGTTGGCGCTTTTACATTGACTTTTAAAAGTTCATGATTCTGGTAGGGTGTATCTGCCAACTTAAGCACATCGCCCATCAATGCAGACAGCCCCTCATCATATGTATACTTAATTTGGCTTCTGCCATTATTCAAACTAAAAGTATATCCGTCAGCTACAGAACCACTTGTTCCGGTTAAGAACAACTGGTCAGGTGCGCCGACAGTTCCTTCATCGCAATTTGTCACATCAACCAAGTAGTTCATACCGCCTATTGTGACAATATTCCACATATGTCCGCCTGCCCCGGTGCCACCGGCCATGACTCCTGTGACAGTATAGCAGGCAACATCCTGGAAATCTGATAAATCACAAAGATACTGGAACGCTTTTGAATAACCTTCACATACCACTTTAGTTGATTCATCACCATCAAACACCCAGATCATTTGCCATGGATTACCATAATCCGGAGATGTAGCTTCTGCTGCTTCATTATTGTAGGATACCAGATTGCATATCTCTGTTAAGTATGACTTCAGCTTGTCATAGTCTGACTCAGTGTCATGTCTATCCACAATTGCCTTCGCATTTGCTGCTGCCGATGCTGCGGTCTGAACCTTCTGTGTATCTATAATATAAATACTTTCACTGCTTCCTCTATACTCTTTAGCCACTGCCATAGAAATATATAGCGAATTCGCCATGCCAGTATCATCAAGGCTGTATGCCATCGCAACGCCGACAGTCTTGTCATACCAGTATAAATCGTAAGGACAATCCATTAAGAGATAAGCCATTACCTGACTCACAGTACTTTTTACCTGTGTCGAGAGAATCTTAACTCCGCTTATGGCGATATCCTCGGTGGAACTTCTGTTCCCTGACGCAATCTCTTTTATCTGAGTTTTCAATGTATCATAAATAATTTTCTCATCCCCGGTCAGCCTGTCCCCGCCAACATTCCCATACAACGAAATATCATCGTTACCATAGAAAAGCTGGTACACATACCCTTCAAACAATTCATCGTTATCAGGAATATCTGCCTCCGGCACAACCGTTATTTCGACTGTCTCAAAATTCTCTTCCGGGATTTCCGTCTGCTCATCCTCCGAAGTACCCTCGGCGCTTTCCTTCTGCGGCGCTTCCTCTGAAGGCTCTGCCGGATTTTCTATCTTTTCGCTGTCCGCCGCTCCCTCGGGGTTCTTCGCTTTATTGTCTGAAGATGCCTCTGTATCAAGATTCTGTTCATCTGAGGAAGATGTTTCTGCCTCTTCCTTCCGCTCATCTACCGAGGATTTTTCTGTTTCTTCCTGTTCATCCTCCGAAGAAGCCGCTGTTTCTTCCTGCCCATCCGCTGAAGAATCTGCTGTTTCTTCCTTCTCCGCATCCGCTGAAGACTTTTCAGGCTCCTCCTGCCCATTCGCCGAAGATTCTACCTGACCTTCCTGCCGGCCGTCTTCCGCTTCTGCCTGACCTTCATTCCGGCTGTCTTCCGAAGGCTTCACAGCACTTTCCTTACTGCTGTTCCCCTCCGAAGCATCCGCCGTATCTGCCTTCTGACCATCTTGCTCCGAAGTTTCCGCCGTACTTTCTTTCTGGCCGTCCTCCTCTGAAGATTCTGCCGTTACCGCCTGCTGTTCATCGCCTAAAAGGGTCTCCTCCATATCCTTCAAAAAGATGCCCCCCCTGGCGGGCTCTGTCGTCGAAGTTTCCGACCACAGTCCCTCACTGTCCTCCTCTGCTTCAACCGGCTGGCTGTCTGCATCGTAAGTATTCTCCTCCGCGAATGCAGACAGCAGCAAACCATCCGCATTACTGCCGACAAGAGCAGCCGCCACCAGCAGTGCCAGAGCACATTTGCCTCTTCGCTTCCAATTCCGCATGCTGTCTTCCTCTCTTTCCATGTATTTACGCACAATGGCGTGTATGAATTATCGTAAATAATTATACAAAACCTTTTACCACTTGTAAACAATATCCCTCATTTTTCTGACTTTGACATTTTAACCTTTAAACTTAAGACTGCCATAATTTACTAATCTGTCCAGTGATTGGCATATTAAAAACAGCAGAAAAAGTCGGGCATAAACGAAAAAAATGTTCTATAATATAATCAGTGGCAACCACACTGAAGAAAGGAACCCGCCCATGAACCCCCGAATCGAAAGCATCCGGAAAGCCATAGCATATATGGAAGACAGCCTGACCGTCAAAATCACAGTGAAAGATATCGCCGAAGAAGCAAATCTGTCGGAATTCCATTTTCAACGCGTCTTCCACGCAATGTGCGGCATTTCAGTCAGCGAATATCTGCGCAGCAGGCGCCTTGCGCTGGCCGCCGCGGAATTATCTGCAGGAAATATAAAAATAGTCGATATTGCAATAAAATATGGGTATGACTCTCCCGATGGCTTTGCAAGAGCCTTCGCAAAGTTTCATGGGATTACGCCCTCTGCCGCAAAGGAAAAAGGTGCAAAGCTGCGCGCATTTACCCCTTTAACCGTGAAATCTCCGCCGGAGGGCGGTACCCTAATGGAATACAGGATTGTCGAAAAAGAAGAATTCACGCTCATCGGCCGGAAACGTCAGTTCAATACGGAGAACTCCTACGCCAGAATCCCCGAATTTTGGAAAGAACACTGGCGAGACGGCGGATACCGGATTGTATCGGGGATGTACGGCCTGTGCATCGACCTGAACGGAACAACCTTTGATTATTATATTGCGGACGAATACAAACCGGATAATAAGGCAGATACTTCAGACCGCTTATATGCTTCCCGCAACTGTGCCTTTTCCTGTCCCTGCATGCAATATAAGAATTTCCCGGAAGGTTACGAAACCAGAACACTTCCCAGGGGGACATGGGCGATTTTTCCCTGTACATCAGGGACATTGCAGGATACAAACACGAAGATGTGGGGAGAATGGTTCCCAAATTGCCGGGATTATGAACTGGGCGGGAACTATAACATAGAGTTATATACGCCGCCCAACCCGGACAATCCCCGGCAAAGCTACTGCGAACTGTGGCTGCCTTTAACGAAAATACGAACCGGAAAAATCCGGGCAGAATCAGAAAGGGGTAATATGGCATGGAAATGAAACGGTGTATAAAAGAAGCCTTTGCGGTGATTGGGAAAGAAGGCTCCACCGATGAGGGCAAGGGCTTTATAGCCAGACTGTGGGAGGATGCGAACGGTCATTTCAATGAAGTTGCGCATCTGGCAAAAAAAGATGAAGATGGAAATCTTGCGGGAATCTGGGGTGCCATGTCCGACCGGACACGTTCCTTCCTGCCCTGGGAGGAAAGCTTCACCAGAGGCCTGTATCTTGCCGGTGTTGAGTGCAGGGATGACGCGGAGGCTCCGGAGGGCTGGACGAAGTGGAGGATTCCGGGATATGAATACATTTATGCGGAAAATGACAGCGGTAATACTTTTCCGGAAATGATTCAGTATCTGCAGGATAATCACATTCCCCTTGCCGGTGCCGTGCACGACTTTACTTGCCCGAAAACAGGAAAGAGCTGCCTGTTTTTTCCAATCCTCAGACTGTAAGAATCCTTCCGCAATTCCTCCTGGGGCATTTTTCCGGATGTCATTTGTTCGGCATGCCGGGCAGATAAACGGCAAATAACGTCATCCGAGCAATCATCCGAACAGGCAGAAATTGCCGGAAGCCTGCATATATGATATTGACTCGCAATAACTGCACTTAAAAGAAAGATTTTTAAAAATTA
>CAJUJN010000002.1:0-76560 GCA_910586775.1 uncultured Acetatifactor sp.
AAAAGAGACAAGGGCTATTAGCTGAAAAATCCAACCGCACAGGTGGAAATATTTTCTACCAATGAGCATACGCCAATCGATATTATAAAGCTGCCAAGAAATAATGCACAAATGCCCTTCCCCTACAATTCTACAGCACCATCAGCCTCAAACTAAAAAACCGCAATTATCAAAATCGCAAATCCCGGATATTCTGCAAGGTCTCTCCATATGACTGCGTTTTTCCAAACAACAGCGTGGTACCCAGTACAAACCCTCTGACACCTTTGGGCGCAAATTCCAGAATTTTATCTGCGCTGCAGGCACCATCCCAATAAATCTCAAAATCCATATCCTCCTTAATGGAAAGAAGCTTGGTAATTTTCTTACCTACATATGGAAGGTACATCTGCCCTGCATTGCCCGGGTTCACGGACATAACCAGGACTTTCTTCACAATCCTCAGCATTTCCATAACGGTTTCCACGGAAGTTCCGGGATTAATGGCAATGCCCGGGATCATATCCGCATTGATGATTTTCTGTAAAGTAGTAGACGGATGGTATTCCGCTTCCGGGTGAATGTAGACAGTATCGCCCTTGCGGAGTTTGGCCAGAAAAAGGCCAATATTATTGTTGGGGTGTTCAATCATGAGATGGACATCCAATGGTTTGGATGTCGCCCTGGCGATGTAGCGCATATCGTTCAGCGACATGGCAAAATTGGGGACATAACGTCCATCCATGATGTCAATGTGAAAGGAGTCTATACCGCCTGCTTCCAGTTCTTTTATTTCCTGCTCCAGGTGCCCGTAGTCCGCGCACATCATGGAAGCCATTAACTCGAAATCCATTTTCTTCCCTTCTTTCCTCCAGGCTTCTTACACTTGCAAGTGTATTCATTTGCTGTGTTTGCTCTATATTGCGGAAGTGCTCACTCGTTATACATATGTTTGGACAAATGATTTCAGACGCAAATATATATTATAAACTGACAACAATGTCATTAATCAGCGGGAAGCAATCTGCCACAATACATCACCCGACGTATTTTACACCATATCTGCTCTTACTTCAACATTCTGGATCATAACAGGCTTTCCCGTCTGCTTATACAGCCAGACGATTGAGCTCCAGTCGCCGTAATAAGCATCGCTGATTGCAATTGCTCTGTCCATGTTGGCGGAATCATCAAAAATACCAAAACCTGCTGTCCTGTATTCCTGCACCATTTCCCTGTATTTAGGGTATAACTCCGGCCGCATAGATGTCAGCGTAGCTTCCATCAGCGGGTGCGGCCTCCACAAAAGTGTGACATTCTCTCTGTTTTCTTGAAAAATTCGGAGGTTTTCCCTTATCTTTTCCAACATCGCCGTATCCTTTTTCAGGAATGCGTCCACACTGGTATTGTAAAAAATGACTTTTTTCCGGGAGCCGTCTTCCCTGTAAATCACCCTCTCCCATTCTTCTGGAATCTCAAAATCCTCCCGCCTCAGGCTGCACACCCTGTCCACCTTTGGAGAACCTAATCCAAGTATTTTCTGTTCCCACCAGGGCCGCTCTTTCTCGCTTGTGTACCTGGTAAGCACATCCACATAAACCTGCTTCATGGACTCGGATTGTACGACCACATGATCGGCATTTACCACCCCTTCCGTAAGACAGAAATGTTCCATTTTCCTCACGGCTTCACCATTGGACGGGTCGATATCCCCCAGGATAAAGTAAGGAATGTAGACCAGTTCATCCGTAAATTTTTTTAGATTTTTAGAATAAAAAAAGGGATGAACACTGGTTACATGATTCCCGTTGTCATAGGGATTATGAATAAAAATCATGTCCGGATGGCGTGTTTCAAAGTCATAGGCATCATATCTGACAACCGGGACATCCGCCGGAAACTGCCCTATCTCATAATGCATCTCTCGGAAAGAGCCGTCCGGATTCTTGTCGTAATATGGGACAGGGATAACTAACGCAGTACAATCCGGATCCTCGGACGCGGCTTTCCACACGGACTCCAGGGAATCCCACATGGAGGCTTTATAGGGGAGGAAAACCACTTCCCGATGAGCCGGGACGCTGTATCTGAGTAAGTTTTCCGCTTTGAGTAAAAGTTTCCGAAGTTTCTTCTGTATCTGCCATGTGTTGACCGCATTCCCCTGCAGCAGCGCTTCGTGGAACCGGTATACGGCTTCGCAGTACTCTTCCAGGCAGCGGATTACCTCTGTCCCGTTCCCTTCTCCCTTCGCACTCTCTACCGCCGTGCCGATACCGATTGCTCCTTCCTGGCATTGCTCCAGGAGCGTCAGCGCCTGCTCTGTCTGCTTTTTTTCTATGCTTTTGATTATCTGTCCATGTGCTTCATTCAATAACCTTATGGTTTCGAAGCACTGCTTTTTGTGAAAATATCTCATAATTTTTAACGGTACCGCCCCTGCGCTTCCCTTTCTGCTTTATGCATTGCCTGCTCATATGCCTGCTGCCCGAGAACATATACTGCACACCGGTTGAATTTGCAGTACAAATCTAAAAATCGTGCCATTCGCGGCATGGCCTTTATCTGCACAAAAGCCATGCCGCATCCGGAAAAACTAAGTCCAACTCCCCTGAAAATGATGAATTGCATAAGTATTTTCAGTAATCACGGTTTCTTTGCTCATATAATCAAATGGATAAAAAAAATCCGAAGAATAAATTGTCATATCTTTAACAATCTGTATGGTATTATCGGCCACAAAACCGTCCCGTACAAGAGCAATTGACTCATATACACCGTTTGTCTCCATATTCAGGCTTCCATCGGGATATTCAAACAAACTCTCTTTCCGGTATTCCAGCATCCTCCGGATAGCCGGATGATGCCGGACAGCGCCGCAGCCGCCTCCTGTGTTAATCTGCCGCCACTTTTCCACAGCACAGAAAGCCGGCTGATACAGCAAATCATCCAGCTTCCTGATAAGCTCCACATCCGTATCAAGGTAAATTCCGCCGTTTTCATAGAGGATATCCAACCTGGCCACATCTGCCACAAACGCCCATTTTCCATGCTTGTACGCCTGGGCGGAATATAAATATTTATTTACATTATAATTCTCTTCATTCCACTCCTTGATCTCATATCCGGGACAATATCTCCGCCAGGAATCCATGCAGGCCTTTATTTTATCCGGTTTTTCCCCATGTCCAAACCAACAGTAATGAATTACCCTGGGAATCAGGGGATAGCTGCTCCGTTTTCCCGCAAATGCCGGTGCGCTTTTCCTCGATGTTTTCCTTGAGGCTGCCACCAGCATCTGCGGAAAAATACACACCGCCACATGATCCAGGTATCTTTGGCTGTTCAGGAATTCCAGTATTCCCTCATACCGGCTTCCCGTTATCACCACGACAAATGGTTCCCGGATTTCCCTCATCCTGTCCGGTTCCGCTACTTCCACCTGATGATTTCCAATGGCAATCAGCTCCCCCTGTTTTTTCAGATCCCTATCCGCATAAAAAAGAATCTGTCCCTCCAGATGATTCGCCGCTATAAAAGACGGAACAGCCACCTTTCCAATGGCCCCGGCGCCATAGATAACGATTTTTTGCTTTTTTGAATAGATTTCTTCCGCAAATTCCTCCAATGTCGTATCCCGCAGTATCATTTTTCTGCTCCCCTTACACGATTTCCTCTTCCATGATATGGATCGTCCTTTCAAGGGCTTCCACAGCATGATACATCGGTTTCCATCCAAGTCCCATTGCCTTCGTCCCATCCAGCCTTGCAACCGTTGCCGTACTGTAGCCTGCCTTCTCATCCTCATCCGGCAGTTCATAGATTACCTTTTTTCCCACCGCTCCCGCCACAGTCTCCGCCATGCATTTCAGCGTCACATCATTGTCTTCCGAGGCCAGATTATACGCCTCTCCCGCCTTACCTGACAGCATCACAGTGAGAATTCCCGTAACAGCGTCCATCACATAAAGAAAGGAATAGTGCTGGCTTCCGCCGCTCTTCAATACAATATCTTCCCGGCACAGCGCCTTATGAATAAACTGTGACACCGCCTTGGAGTCCTCCTCCAGAAGAGTCGGGCCAAACAGCCTCGGCAGCCTCACGATTACGGAGTCCACCCCGGCCTCCCTGAAATACGCCTGGCACAGGCTCTCCCCACAGCGCTTGCTTTCCGGATACCCCGCACGCAATGTGTTGCAGTCAAGGAAGCCTGTATACCTCTCATCAAACAAAGCTTTATCCCCTCTGTTCTCGCCGTATATCTCCACTGAAGACAGAAACACATTTCTTCCGCCCTGCTGCCGCCTGCAGACATCCAACAGATTCCTGGTGCCGTAAATATTGGTTAAAATTGTCTCAATCGGTCTGGACGCATAGGCCAGAGGATGAGTATTGCTTGCCATATTCAGAAGATAATCCATCTTCGGCATGTCTTCAGGCGCACTGCCTGCTACGTCCCACTCCAGAAAAGTAAAGCAGGGACTGCAAAAGTATCGCCCCGGAAACCTTTTTTCCGCCTTCTGGCGGCTTCTTCCTGACGCATAAATATGACAGCCCAGATCATCCTTTTCATTCTTATACATCAGGATGTCTGTCATGGCCCTGCCCAACATACCTGTAGCCCCGGCAATCAGGACATTTCGTCCCTTCAGCAGTTCCCACGGAACTCCGGCTCCGGCCGCAGTCCTGATATCTTCCTCATACAAGGCATTTTCAAAATTCATTTTTACCTTCCCTTCAGCCAGTCATCCCTTTTTGCCATCAGCAGTGCCTTAAAAATATCCATATCATCCAGGGTAGTCAGTTTGATATTCTTTTCCGAACCTTCATAAAAGTAAACCGGTTCCCCCAGTTCCATCATCAGAGTGCAGGTGGCTGTGGAATTGCAAATTCCCTTCTCCTCTGCCTTTTTATGTAATTCCAGCATCTTCCCCAGCCGGAAGCCGTGGGGTGTCTGGGTCCGCTTCAGGGTATCCCGGTCTATATTCCCCGTTGAGACTATGCCGTCCTCTGTCAGCGCCATTGCCTCATGACACGGAATTGCCGCAACGGAACAGCCGTTTCTCTCCGCCGTTTCGATACAGTCTGTGATCATTTTGGAGGGAAGAAAAGGTCTGTTTCCGTCATGAATCAGAATCAGATCCTCTTCGCCGTGGTCCTCTTCCAAAGCCAGGACGCCATGGTAAATGGACTCCTGGCCGCTCTCCCCTCCCGGGACAATCTTCGTCAGTTTTGTAATGTTGAACTGGTTTGCATAGGCCCTTAAAATATTCTGCCAACCATCCAGACAAACTACGATAATCTCATCTATTTCCGGATGATGCTGAAATGCTTCCATCGTGTATACGATAACAGGTCTCTCGTTAACCGTTAAAAACTGCTTTGGGATATCCTGCCCCATACGGCTACCTGCCCCTGCAGCAGTAAGCAGCGCTATATTCATCACAAATCATCTCCTTTTACTCCAGTCCCAGAGTCCTGGCAATATTCCGACAGCCATTCCCTTCCTTCGGCGCGTTATACTGCTGCGAAAGAGTATTCCGCTGACTCCTGCAGGGATCTTCTCCCCTGGAAACCTGCCCTAAAAAGTCCAGCAGCTCCGCCATCGTATAAATATGGTTTCCCGGCATAAAATCCAACGGATTCTCCATAAGAAAAGGGACTTTATAATGCTCCATATCCTCCAAAACCCATGCTATGGGACGATCCAGCAGCATATAATCAAACACCATCGACGAATAGTCAGTTATCATTGCATCTACCTGTGTCAACAGCTTATAAGCATGCACTTTTTTAACCGCCTCAGAATCCAGATAGCGCATATTGGAATACTGATTGTCCGTATAATTGCATTTCTGGCGGGGATGAATCTTTATTAACAGCAGCATGTCTCTTTCTGCCAGGAAGTCATTTAACTTCCGAACGTCCCCTTCACTGTACAGAAGTGATATTCCATACGGATATTCCAGATCGGAATCTATACGGTGAAACATCGCAGATTCCCGAAGGGTAGGCGCCCACATAATAACTTTATGGTATTTATGTTTCGTTATTTTGGATAACTCGTCCCACTGATCTGAAAAGAGGACATCGTTTCTCGGTAATTCCCCGAACAGTACCTTTGCCGTGGCAGGAT
Source organism: uncultured Acetatifactor sp. (assembly GCA_910586775.1). Taxonomy (GTDB): domain Bacteria; phylum Bacillota; class Clostridia; order Lachnospirales; family Lachnospiraceae; genus Acetatifactor. Next base: position 6,113 of record CAJUJN010000002.1, read on the forward strand.
ACTGCAATGCCTCTTTCTCATAAGCATACACACTCTCATTGACTACCAATACATAATCAATATATTCCGGCGACTTATATCGGCCGGCAATGAGCTTGTACCCCATTCCAAAGTGCTGCAGAAATACATTGGTCTGTTCCTTTCTTACTTTTCGAATCGGATAGTTATCCCATATCTGCCATTTTGCCGCGGCCCTGTATGTAATGTATTTCTCCATTTCCGCTCTGCCTGCCCTCGGACATACGGCCACATCCTTCCCGTCCAGCAGAAATTTCCGGTTAGCCGGATTCTTTATCACCCAGACAAACTTGTGCCCGCTCCCGCCGCGCTTCAGATATTCATACAGAGCGCCTGCGTTTCCGTCGAAATCATTGGTACTCTCAAGCATCACGATATCTTCCACAGGCTGCCTCCGGATTCTCTCCATCTGTTCCACCATCTCCCTGTAAGGGCTCATTCCGGACAGCAGCACTCCCAGCCCGTAACAGTTCCGGAGCCCCATCTGCTGCAGCTGGTTTGCCGCAGTGTCCGCCTGCAGACGGAGCGCAATGATTATTACAGCATCTTCTCTTTGCAATTCCGGAAGCACTTCCGATGGTTTCCATACCGGAAGCCCGCAAAATTTACTTCCCCATCTTGCTTCCGAATTGTCCAATATTCCGGCAATGGAATACGTGGATGCGAAACGTTCTATAAATAATCCGCATGCGTCATTACACCCGAACATATAGATTGTTTTTCCTGTTTCCAGTGATTTGAATTTATCGTATGTTCCCTTCCGCAATGTTTCGTTTCCGGGCTTATATGCCATTTCCGCAATCAGATCCCAGAAGGGATAGTCTTCAAATTCCTGCATTTATGGTATCCTCGATTTTCCTTATGCTATTCCCTGTCATCAAACAGTGTGATAAAGTCAACAAAACCGTTCTTTTCCAGCTCGCGAATCATTTCATCCCGCAGCGGCCAGTACGCTGTCAGGACAATCCCCGCCCCCTCCGCCGCCGCATGCCTTGCTTCCGTCAATTCATATATCTTCAGCCCCTCTGCCTGCTCCTGCGTTTTCCTTCCGTCTGTTACCAGAAATCCTGCAGGCTCAACCTTTTTCTCGCGAAGCAGCTTCAGCAGGATGATTCCGAATTTACCCGCACCATACAGATAGAACTTTTTATGCGTCCGCACATAATCCCATACTCTGTCTTCCGCATCAAAAATCCGCATATGGTGAAAGCTTTCCACACCGGTCCGCCTGGATAATTCATAAAACATTTTCCTGACATAATCCTGCAAAAACAGCAGGGACCATGAAGCATACCGCTCCGTCATGACAGTCCCCACATCATATCCCGCATCCTGGGCTACATAGCCGAAGATACGCTCTATGGCATGGCTGATGGTATAGTCCAGAGGCATTGGTTCCTCCGGGAAGTCTTCATACTGCCAGTCCATCTCAAACAGTTTGGCCAGGGCTTCCGTCCTTGTCCAGAAAACGCTGCCCAATGTAATGGGGGGCTTTGTACTGCTGATATCTGCCGACAGGTCCATTCTCTGTGCCAGTCGGACACACTCCGGAAAATTGTTTCCCCAGGAGACCCTGTACCAGGCAATTTTATGCTCGCCCAAGGGTTCCGGTGGGAAAAGCATTCCCAGGCCGGGGTTTTCTTCAAAGCATCCGAGAATATTGTATACATATTTCTCCGTGCCGATCATATTTCCCCACAGGTTTTCATTCCATATGTCCGCATCCTTTTTTCCCATCAGGTTATGTTCTTTTTTATCATGGAGAAAGCATACCAGCCTGTATTTTGTCAGATAGGGACGGAATGCTACCAGAAATGCACTCAAATCACGTCCGCGATTCTCCTTTTCCAGGAAAATTGTATTCCTGTGAGTGCAATGCTTCCTGGCCTGCTCCAAGGTCTTCCGGTTTGATGAAAAAATATATAATACAATCTCCTCCGGAAGCAAATTAAGATAGGTACAATACCATGCCGCCTTTTCCGCATAATATAAGTTGACTACAACCGCACAGGACCGCAGAAGCCCCCATGACGGTACCGACGCGGATAGCTGATCCGGAAATATGAACTGTAGCTGTTTCTGTTTTCTGATATCATATATGTTTTCCATTCAGCCCTGCCCTTCCCTGACATGCAAAGCGAAACGCTTAGATGCAAAAATAATGGAAAAACCCCCGCGCCTCCAACAAGGGGATTACCTGGAGCTGGTTCATCCTGTTCAGGCAGAGTACAATACCGCAATCGTCGTTTAAGTCCACTTCCGACAAATATTTCACCTGGATTCCGTCTATCTCCCCCGGCTTTTTTTGTCCGTCCGATACGATATAGGACTCAATCCGCGGCAGCTGCTTTCTTCTGATCCGCGCTTCCTCCCCTGCCCCATAGGCCAGTATCCGCTTATATTTTCCGCAGAATGCTTCCAATACACGGGTGCGGATGCTTTCCTTCATCCCGGTAAAATCCGCAAAGTCTCCGCACTGCTGCCTGACCTGGAGCGCCAGCTTGTTTAAATAAAACTGCTGGTTAATTTCATTCATGGATGCATACTCCGCGGATTCCACAATCCCCGAATAATAACCCGCGTCCTGTGCCAGATAAATCCACAAATAGGGTAAATACGGCCCATACGCTCTCTTTAACTGTTTTAATCCTCTTAATATCCTGCCCCGCACCCAGAAATCCCTTGTAATCCGAAACGGCGCCTTCCATTGGGATATCTGACAATTTAACCCCAATTCCTCCGTGATGCTGCGCACGGTCTCAAATTTCCCGTCCCACTCTCTGCCGTACTCTCCGAAAAATTTCCAGAAATTCGGCTGTGGCGGAGCCAGAAAGCCCAGTCGCGGTTCCGCGTTAAAACAGGCCGCCACCTCCATCACCTGGCTGTCACTCCCAAGCAGATTCTCCCAGATATTATAAAAATGAGATTTCCCTACACAGCTATAATTCGTATCCGATGTCACATCCGCATCATGTATTACGCATACATAGTCATATGTCTCAAACCCGCAAAGTATTTCAGCCTCCCGGTCCGGTTTGCTTTCACGGCACTGAAATCCCTGCCCCTGACAGGGTTCCAGATATGCGGCATCCTCCGCAAACAGGTAAACGGAAACCGTTTCCGGTAATCTGCGCAAATATTCCAAAACATATTCCACCGATTCCCGATACGCAAGAAATACCACAACCGCAAGGCTCCCGGACACAGCTTGTCCATCCCTGCCGGACACGATATACTGCAAGTGAAGGGAATGCTGCAAATCCGACATGTCAAGCGTCCGAATCACATTATCCCATATCAAATCAATCTCATAATCCGTCTCTCTGTCTATGTAATTGACCGCCTGTCTGAAATTCTGCTGTGTCTGACAGTATAATGTCTTACCGGTAAGCGGCTGCTTCTTAAAAAATGGAAAATTGCGCTTTGTCATCAATTCATAAGGTATCATGGCATATTGTGAATAATTGTTCAGATAATGCTCCGAATCATTTGCTTTGGTATCGGCCAGAGCGTCATAAGTATATCCCAGTTCGGAAAAATACTGCGTAAACCCTACCTCGTACCGCTGGATGGTTTCTTTAAAAGAGGAGAAATACGGCATGTTCTCCCAGTACTCCCTAAACTCACGGCTATGAAGCATCCTGGAACCAACGACAAAAAAGTAAGATTGAATGTGTTCCTTGATGTAGCCCACAAAATCATTGGCACCCTTTCCATGCATTGCCAATCCCCAGAAATCAACGGCTCTGCTTTCCATCTCGGCAAATATTTCCTTCATCGGCCTGAACGGGCCAAACATGGAATCGTTTACCAGCACCAGCTCATCATACTGTAAAACCTTGTCCCATCCCACATAATTGCACAGCGCGTCTCTGAAACCGCCTGCGTCAAAGCCGATATTTTTACGATAGAACACCTTATCCGCATATTCCTCAAGAAAGTTTCGTCCACGCACAATCTCTTCTTGATTACACACCACCGCCAAGTAATCTGTACACGTCTTTAATTCTTTCAACATATATCCTACATATGAATCAATTATCTTGTGTTTATCATACGTAAGGTATATCCCCAAACGCTTCATGCGAGTCCCTTCCCTTTCCCTGCAAGCGCAGTTCATTCCTTCATTATTCAGAACGTATAAATAAAATCCGGAATTCCTGAATTTGCCTGTATATTCGCTGTGGGTCCTTTCTCTCCTTCCAAGCTGGCAGCACACTTAAAAAATGTCCGCACGCACTCGGTTTTTATTTCATCCAGTTCCGCATCCATGAATGTTTCCATACATTTCTCTATATCGTCTCTGGTCTTCATAGCATACACTTCCAGAGCCGGCTGAATATCCACTGTCTCAAAATAGGACTCCGTCCCTTCGCCGCCCTGGGGAAAACCGTATTTCTCCCCATATTGTTCCGATTTCCGGCAGATCCACTCATATAGCTTTTCTCTGTCAGTCAAGCTGATATCTCTCTTTCCAGTCTCCATCGTCCTTCAACGCCTCCTGCTCCTCTTTCAATAGCATAAAATTCCCCATGCACAACACATCCATTTCCGTCCGCATAAAGCAGACATACGCATCCTTAGGCGAACACACTATAGGTTCTCCTCTTACGTTAAAGGAAGTATTCACAATGACCGGACAACCTGTCAGCTTATCATATTCCTTTATAATCTCATAAAAATCCCGATTCGTTTCTTCACTTACTGTCTGAATTCTGGCGCTGAAATCAACATGGGTAACCGCGGAAATGTCCGACCTTGGAATCCTCGAAACGGCAATCATATCATCCGCATACGCCTCCATTGCTTTCTCCACATCAAAATCATAGCATCTGTCTTTCCGCAGCTGTGCACACAAAAGCATATACGGACTCTCGCAATCCAGTTCAAAGTACTGCTCTGCCTTTTCTGCCATGACAGCCGGGGCAAACGGTCTGAAGGATTCTCTGTACTTAATCTTCAAATTTATCTTTGACTGCATTTCGGCACTGTTCGCGCTTGCGATAATACTGCGGTTTCCCAAAGCCCTTGGTCCAAACTCCATTTTACCCTGAAACAGTCCAATCACCCGATCCCGGCTTAGCAGCTCCGCAATGGTTTCCGCCCTTTTGCCCTTTATGCTGTGATAGGGAATTTTGTTCTCCCGCAAAAATAATTCCACCTCAAAATCACTGTACTCCGGCCCCATACAGGTATCATAAAACCGGCTCTTCTCCGCCGGACATTCCCTCTGCTGCCCCAGGTACTCGTGATACCCCAGATAAGCCGCCCCGATACTTCCGCCGGCATCTCCCGCCGCCGGCTGTATCCATATATGATCAAATATTTTTTCTCTCAATAATTTTCCGTTGGCAACACAGTTCAGCGCAATTCCGCCTGCCAAAACCAGATTTTGATGATGGCCCGTACACGCCGCCGCGCTTTTCGCCAGCCTGATGACAATCTCCTCTGTCACCGCCTGGATGGACGCTGCCACATCCATATAAAAACCTGTAATTCGGCTCTCCGGTTCACGCCTCGGCATCCCGAATAATTCTTCAAATCTATGGTTAATCATTGTCCTGCCATTTTGAAAGTCAAAGTAAGCAAGCGCCAGTCTAAAAGATCCATCTTCCCTGACATGGATGAAATCACGCATAATCATATCATAATAAACCGGCTTTCCGTATGGCGCCAGCCCCATCAGCTTATATTCACCTGAATTTACTTTAAATCCGCAGTAAAAAGTAAACGCGCTGTACAGCATCCCAAGGGAATGGGGATAATCTATTTTCTTCAGCAATTGAATGCGGCTGCCGCTGCCAAAGCCAATGGTCAGGGAATTCCACTCCCCCACACCGTCCATTGTCAAGATAGCCGCTTCCTCATAAGGAGAAGGATAAAATGCCGAGGCCGCATGTGACATATGATGATTTGCCACCAGCAGCTTTCCGTTTTTTCCGATAGTCCCAAAGTGGTTCTCCAAAATCCGGTCTACCATCAGTCTTTCCGAAAACAGATTATCATGTTGGAATTTTATCAAATCCGCCGAATCCGCACCGCAATGCAGGGCATTTTTCACAAACCGGTCTAATGTAATCATCGGATTGTCATAATATACCACCGCATCCACATCCTTCAATTCCACATTGCGGCAGTTCAGGCAATACCTGATGGCATTTACCGGAAACGCCGCATCGTTTTTTATTCTTGTAAAACGTTCCTCCTGAGCCGCCGCAACGATATGCCCATCCTCCAGCAATGCGGCTGCCGAATCGTGATATAGACCAGAAAACCCTAAGACTATCATTTGTTCACAATTCCTTTCCCTGTAAGATATTCAAACAGATATTGGGCAATCTTCTCATTTCCCGCTTCCGTAACATGACATATATCCAGATATACATCGTCGCAGTCATCCAGCAGCGATGTGAGATCTTCCCATATACCGGCTTCCGACTCCCTGAGACCTCCATAAAATCTCCCCAGCAAATCGGTAAGAAATGACATGTAATCCGACGATAACGTATTTAAAATCAATTCCTGATCCCAAACGCTCCGTTTTCCTTTTGTCGCAAGAGACGGCTGCAGGAAGGGAACATAACAAATGCCCTGCTGGCGGCAGACAGCCTCCATGGTTCCGATATGCCCCGCAAAAATCTCCCATGCAGGCCGGGGATCCGCCGTCCCCAATGTATATGCCTTTCGGTTATAGTGTTCGGATTCTTTTCCGCCCGCTCCCTGTAGCCCTGCCATATAATCCAATATTTCCCTTTGATACGGATGTACAAACACATACTCCCGATCACAGTTGTTTGCATCGTTGAACCCGGTATAATGAACCACCGCATCCGGCTTCAGCGGGAGCACATCTCTCATCAGCTTTACAAGCTCCTGGGAAGATTTATAACCGGCACATCCCCCGTTCAATATCCTTACCCGGTAGCCATTGTCTCTGAATTTGGCATATAAGAGATCCCCCCAGCACGGAAACGGATAGGCAATCCCGTCGGTTGCAGAACCGCCTAGCAGAACAATGGTAAAGGCATTTTTCTCCCCCAGATCCGTAAATCCAGCCAGCCCCGGATTCTTCCCGTCTATGAAATTATAGCCCAGATGGGGATCTAATATATAGAGTTCCGCCGTACGCCTGTTCGGCATGTACTCATAACACAGGTTGTAGTCGATTCTCTCCCGAAGACCTATCTTTTTTAATTTTTCTGTCTGCCGGCCCTTTGCCGCTGTCACAGCCACCTTATATTCTTCCTTTTTCACATAAAAAAGATCATACACCGGCTTTACAGTCTTGCCATCCCACTCATATTCATTCTCTATATCATCTACGAAAAAATCTACCTCTACATCCAGCATGTACAGCGTACGCCGCAGCCTTTCCCCCTCCTCGTCGGCACCATAAATGATTATCTTCCTGTCGTAGGAATCCCGAATCATCCAGTATATATATTCGCGTTTATATGCGGGCCGGATATCGCAGCCGTAAATATCCCTCCAAAAAACAAAATGCTCTCTTCCTGACTGCCTCAATCTGCTCTCAATCTCCCGGACATACTTTTCTTTTTCCACCGCAATAATAATATTGCAGTCCCTGTATTCGGTCAGTATTTCTTCAGGCGATACTACTTTTTTATTGAAAAAACACAGTCCCTGTATTTTCTCATTGGAGTCGCATACCAAGTCAATATAAATGCCCAGATCACACAGGGCAAGCAATGTCTGAAACCCCTTCTGACCGGCGCCCCACAGTACATTCTTTTTCCCATTGTACAAAACAACTCCCGCTTCATACGTCACCTGCTTCCACCTCCGTTCCTTCCATTTCAAAGCATACTTATCACTTCCGAATATCGTATTTCATATCGTTCCCTGTTATGAACGAAGAAGATATTCATTAAATTCTCTCCATAGTATCCAAAAACCCTCTCTTCAATCTTGACCTTATTTCCCTGTTTAATCCTTGCGCACTCCTGTAATACCTGAAATAACCATGTATAATAGTGACAAAAAATCTCCTTTCTGGCAAAGATAAGGTTCCCGGCAATAAATGCCCTGTTCATAAAATATGTTCTGGCAGAATCTGTAAATTCCGGCGAAACACGCTCTATTGCTTCCATTATGACAGCAACTTCCGACGGCACCATTGCCGCCATTTCATGCCTGAATATATGCGGAACCGGCAGAACCACATCCACTCCCGCTTCCGCAATCCGCTCAATTTCCTCATCACTGATATCAAAGCCCCTGCTGTAATGACATAAGCCTACATACGCATTTTTCGTATCGTTCCTGTAGATCCAATATCCGGCCGTCAACTCGCAGAAAAACGCATTCCATTTCGATATATTATCACCCACATCGTCTGTAACATCACAAATCCGCCTTGAAGTCAATGCGGCGCCGGCCTGTATATATTTCACATACCTTGACGTATACGCCCTATTGGCCACATGCAGATTTCTGTCAGACGTAACCGCATAGATACATATGGGAATGTCAGGCTTTGTATCATGTTCTCTTCTCTGTGCCGCAAGCTCCCTTACCGTCATTCTTTGCGCTCCGAATACAGCGCAAGCCTCCTTACGCAAATTATCTACCGCTAAGATTGACTGCTGCGAACCTATTATATGCCGAAAGCCGGCCGCCGCCAAAATGTCCTTCATTTTGTCATGGGCATTATAGCAATGTGATATGACAACCAGTCCGTTTTCTTTACATCCGGCCTCTATCTGTTCAAATGTTTTTACCGGCTTTCCCAATAATTCATGCGGATTGTCCCGCTGCTCGCTTACTACAAAGCACAAAATATCTCTTTGATATCTTTTGATGTCCAAATAGGTATCTACTGCATTCTGTTTCGCCCCAAAGATCATGATGCGCTCATATTTCTGTAAGCTTTCCGCCCACTCTGTCTTAAACATATGCCCCCTCCCTTACAAAACTCCGTTTTCAGGAAGCGTTTCTCCCCCCAGATACTGCCCTGCTTTCCTGTCAAGATAATCATAGGTATCTTCCGTAAGCATCTTCTTCATATCCTCGAACTTTCGGCTCTTGTACAGTTTCCGCACAACAGACGCACTGATTGTCTCGCCGTCCCCCAAGGTTTTCCTTTGTATTTCTTCTACTTCAAGGCCGAATACAGGCAGCACCTCCTTCATATACTCATTATATTGTCTGGTAACTGGGTCCAAGGGTTCCTCAGCCACAAATCGCTTCCGAATTCCCAAAACAGGAGCAATATAACTGGAAAAAACCCGAAGATCCACAATCGGCACTACCTTCATGTTATTTATGGCTGCGGAATGATCCCTCACCGCTTCCCGCTTAAAATAATCCGGAAATGTAACATGGGACGCTAACATCTTTCCGCTGGCGACCACACTGACATTGTCATATTTTTGACAATTTATACGTGCAATTTCAATTCTGTCCTCAAAACTGAAATAGGACATGTCCTCCTGTACAATAAAAACAAACAGATAGTCACAGTTCCGCAGCGCATGCTCAACCAAATACTGATGTCCTAATGTATATGGATTGCAGTTCATGACAACGCATCCGATTGTCTTTGCGCCGAAAGGTATTTTCTCCTTTTCCTTCCGCAGCATATCCACATATTGGTGAAAGCCATATAAATGCAAGTCTGAGACATCCGTTTTCAATATATCATAAATCTGATTCTTCTTTACCGGAGCGGCATCTGCCGACAGCAGAGATGCTTTGATCTGTCTGTAGATACTGTCGGCGTATACCGCATTTCCTTTTCTGTTGCAGTGTACGGACTTATCAAAAAACATATCCGCCCTCTCCGGGATCGCGTCAAAATCCCCGCTGGGATCCGTCACATTCGTAAACAGTGCTTTGACTCTTTCCACATTTTCATTGTAAACCATATTTATGATCATGTCTCCGGGCTTCAAATCCAGGGTCTTTAACAGCTGACTCCCCTTATTGGAAGCCAGTACTCCCAGGTTTACCACCCTATATGAATACCCATCCTCCTTCAGTCTTTCCGCCAGCAATGAAGGAATCGTATGGCTGTCTTCCACAAAGGGTCCAAATACATAACAGGGTCCTGTCAAGTATATGGTATGTGCGTATTTCTCCGGCTGGTTGCATGTCCTTCTGAATCCGTTTTCTATATTGATATATTTACTCTTATAATCACTGTACACCGTGATATCGTTTTCGAACCGTCGTTTTACAGGCCACAGATATCGTATCCCGCTCGCATACTCGCCGGCCATTCCCTTCTCACAGTCTCCGCTGTACAGCAGCTCCAGGGCTTCCATATTTTCATTGTCAAGAAAGGCTTCCAGCGTTCCATACTTTTCAAACCATTCTTTTTCGTGCCTGGTCAGTTTTGCATTTGCCGCGCCTGTAAAATTATATACCGGAATATCCCCGCCTGACAGCGACTCGTCTATCGTCCGCTGCTGCTCCAGCAAATCACAGAAAATAAAACCGACATAATCATCGGCGCTTCCCCTTATTCCGTTCACTAGGCAACTGGCCTGCATGGTGGATACACTGCCGGTGTCCGTCAGCGAAACCGGAATCCCTTCTCGTTTCATATAATCATAAAAATATTTCGTCATCAGACTGTTGGCCTGAAATTTAATGTCCTCCATTCCCACATCGTCCACGAAATGGCAGAGTCTGTATACGGACGTCTCTGTTATTCTAATCATCCTGGTAAACTCTTCATTTTCAACCAAATAAGAGAACTCCGCCATAAACTTGTCCGGACTGTATACGAATGTAACGCCCAGCTGCTTCAGCAGCAGCCTTCTGTTCCCCTGTCCCAAGTCAAAAATGACGCTTGTCTTTCTCTCATCCTGACAATGATTCTCATTTTTAAGAATTTCTTCTATATAAGTCAGATATTCATCTCCTGATAGAAAAGATACCTTGATTTTCCCGCCAAACAAAGAAAAAAATCTTTGAAATTCCTGACAATCCCAGGCATACACCCTGGTCTTCTCCATAATATGATAAAAAGCATCCAGTTCCTTTTGCAGATATACAGATTCCTTGTACTGATTCACTTTTTCCAGTAAATCCTCTATCTTTTTTCCGTGAACCATTTCGCTCTCAAAATTCAGATTCAAATCCGTAATATACCCGACAACCCTCTGCGCCTCATCTATGACTGGAATATCGGATCTGATGTTATATTTATTATAAATTGCTTCCGCCTCGGAAAGCATGCAATCCGCAGACGTACTCTTTACAAAAAGAAAATTCCTGTTAACAGCCTCTTGTACTTGATTCAGATTCTTGATAAAATTTCCTAATGTAATAATTCCCTTCAGTTTTTCGTTGTCATCAACCAGAAATAACACCTTTCTGTCAGTCTGGAAAAAAAAACGGAATACCCCTTCCTGCGACAAATCAGCTTCACTCAATTTCGTAAATTCTGTTATAAACCTTAACGCTCTCTCCACACATATCTCCTATCTTCTCTATGCCTGCATATCTCCTTCTGAAACAAGCGCATGGTATATTCTGTTTCCTGTTTCCTCCCTATATCCGTTTTGGTCTTTCTCTGTGTCTTCGTCCAAAGCATCCAGGATACCCAGCATGTATACCAGTGAATTTTCCCTGCTTTCCCTGATTCCCTCACTGCAGACCCTTTCCGTGAACTCTGCTCTGCGCACGGTCTCCATCCGCAGCCTGTCCTGTTCCGACATATACAATTTACATGCGGACATACTTCCAAACTCCAAATCATATGTGATAAGGCGATGGCTGTTCCCTGTAAATACATATAGTTTTGTTTCCGCTGAAGTACAGGCAATATAAAGCGGAGTGTCCCCCATGAATCGTTTCTCGTCTTCAAACAACTCTGTTGCCGCCACCTTATCTGTCCTGGTATCGATTTGATATCCCTGATCGCTTTTAGAAGGTAATAAATATATGATATGATCTACATACTGCAATGGATATAAGACAATCTCATCTTCAGCGGACACCGGCACATGAATGTTTTTGATTTCTTCTTCCTCAGACTCCAGCCTTCTTTTTGCGACAGTGCCATCCGCCGATATCAGATAAAAATAAGGTTCTGTATAGAAGATACCGCTGTGCCTGCATAAACGGGATGTCGGCGGCGTCTTTATCATGCGGGATGTTTCCGTGACCGTGTCTACTATGACAACCGCGTCCGCGCACATACACGGAAGCACCAATTCCTGGCCCGCCAGTACCGTTTCCCGAAAATAACCCCAGTCCCCTACACGGATACGCTCAATTTCCCCTATCCAGTCATCAATGCAGGTAAATTTTCCTGTGCCTATATCAAGCACCAGAATACCGGGATAAAAAAAAGGCAGGAAATACACTTTCTTTTCCGTGGAAACCACATTAAAAAATTTAGCCTGCTTCCAGCACCGCCCGTTTTCAATATTAGGCAAAGCAACGGCAATTTTCCGAAACTGCCCCGTTTCCGTGTCATACGCCGCAATTTCATTGGCTGCAAAGGGCGCAAAATACAATTTTCCGTTACACTTGGCCATGGCGCTGTATAAACCGTACTGCAGGATTCCTTCTCCCGGAAAGCTTCCTATCAGCTCCGGTTCCCTGTTATCCGTATCCATCCGGAACAAGGCGTTATAATCCCGCGCCGTAAACCACAGATGCGCTCCGTCATGATATAAATTCTCAAATATCAGCTCCTTTTCCAACATGAAGCCTCCCACTTCTGTCTAAACATTTTTCTTGAGAAAGAAAAACAGGTGCGGCAGAAACACCTGTTTTTCCTTTGCATGTTCATGTAAGCAAACGTATTAGTTTACTGTCAGCTTTGTCGTAACTATACGCCCGTCGGACAATGCGATAACCAGATCCTGGGTCTTACCCTTGAAATCATCTCCTGCAAGGAATGACAGAACGGCATCATCCTTCTTCAGTGTGATTACTCCAGTTCCAGAGGTAGTAGTATAATCTACTGTAAACTGTGCGTTTTCAAAAAGGAAATCTCCGTATGCGCTGTCATTGTGCAGAGCCATTGCCGTAACAGTAGCCTCTCCGATGCCAGCAACCGAAATATTCAGATCCGTAGCGCTGGCTCCGGATGTATGTGTCACTGCTGCAACTGTAGGGTTTGTCAAGTTACGAGGCTTGCTTGCCCGGATATCATAAGTCACATTGACAGTGAGATCCGTGGTCTTCCAGTCTGCATTGGCATTTACCACACCGGTTACGGCAAAGGAACCTACCGTCGGTGTTACCTTTGTTGCATCGGTAGAGAAGTTAGCGCCTGCTGTGGTATCTGTAGTTGCCGGTCCAGCAATGTCCACAGACAGCAATGCGCCATACTTTGTGATCGTTGCCGACTTTGTAACACTATTGTATTCTGCATCTGTCTTATGAGTATACTTACTCAAATCCAGATGCTTGTCAGCAGTGAATGCACCAGCTGCCGGATCTACCGTAGCAGCCGTATTTGCCTGTGAAAGAGTAAGATAAACTTTCTTTACCGTAGAAGTCTCGCTTGCTGTAAATGTATTATATTCCGTGATAACGCCCTCACCCTTGGATGCGATTGTCGCCTGGATTGTTGCAGTCACAGGGATCGCCTTATCGGCCTCCACATCCACGGAACCATTTACAATATCAATGCTGTTGGATGCAATTGCAAATCTTCCAACAGTCTTATCCGTAGTAGAGGTCGTATCCACAAGCGGATTCACCTTGATATCCATTTTGGTGGGAACGCTCACCGTCAGTACAGGTGCATAAATGTCAAATGACGTGTCAAAGGAACCCTTGTTGTCTGCCGCAGACACTGCACACGGCACGCACATTGCTACAGCCATAGCTGTTGCAGCCATTTTCTTCATCTTGAATTTCATTCTTCCATACCTCCATGTATGTTTGATTTATATATATATCACAGATAGTCCTGCAGTATCTGCCCTTCCTGGCATTCCTACCTGTGTACATACCGGCTTTATCTGTTGTCCTGCTTCCCGTACTATTGCGGGGGAAGAAACATCAGGCTCACGGCAAAGGAAACCGTTGAAAGCTCTTTCTCCGGATCTTCATCATCCAGGAGATGAAACGTACAGGTTGCCTCATAATCCCCATCCGGCAGCGCCTGGTCCAATTCCAGCTGGTCCAGCCTGGTTCCTACCGGGAGAACAGGCGAGCTATATAACAATGTCTGTTCTTCATCATTCAGATACACCTCAAAATAGCATTCATATACATTACTTGCGGAATTGCCTATAACGGCGTTATTTGATATGGGGCTGCCTGACGGGAAAGTCCACACCATATTCATGTCTGTGGTAAACCTGGCATCCGAAGCCTTTGAGTCCGAAGCCTCATTCCCTACCGCAAGTCCTTCCGAAATCCGTCGATCCTGTGTCGGCGCTTCTTCCGGCTTATTCATCAATTGATAGATTACAACTCCCAGCACGCCTATTACCACCACCATGGCTGTGATGAGAACGGCAATCAGTATTTTCATCTTTGGCTTACTTTTTTCCACCTTTTTCATCCTCTCCTTCTGTAAACATATTTTGTGAACATACCGTAGCTGACGCTCTTTCCGGTCTTACCACTCCCGGGTTCACATTATGTAATATAATATATATACTTTAAAAATAAAACTTAGACAATAGAAATCCGCATAGCCTGTTTACACCTTCTTCCTTATGCTTTCTTAGACTACACGGACTATTCTCAATCTAACTGTAACTCCATTCAAACTTTACATCGGCAGATTCCGCTCAAAACATTATACCTGAAAACCGAATTTTTTTGCAATGCCGAAGTTACTTCCCGGTCCTGGCATTTTCGGGTTACAATACCGCCATTTGGATTTATATTCCGATTCTCTGCAGAACTGACTTACGAAACCGACCCTCCTTCCGCTGCATCCGAAACGGCAGATTTTTCTCCTGCTGAATCGTTATCCGAGACAGCGGACTCCTCTCCCGTTAAATCGGCATCTGAAGCAGGATCTTCTCCCTCCGGGCCTGCGCCCGAAACAACAGCTTTTTCTTCTTCTGTTTCGTTATCCGAGACAACGGACTCCTCTCCCGTTAAATCGCCGTCCGAAGCAGTGTCTTCTTCTCCCTCCGGGCCTGCGCCCGAAACAGTGGACTCCTCTTCCGTTAAATCGCCGTCCGAAACAGAACCCTCTTCATCTCCCTCTGTCTTTTCGTCCGCTGCCGCATCCGAAAACACGTCTCCCCCTACTCCCGGCACAGGAAGCCCGTCGTCAGCAGCCGTCAGTGTACCGGAGCCGTCATCCCACTGATAGGATATCATGACCTGAAAATCTCCGTCTCTCCATGGCTCCACTGCATTTTCATTTACCTCACCGGTTATATAGAAGGACAGCTCTTCACCTGCTCCGAGTTCCACCTCATATGAACCCGTTCCTTCCTCTGTAAAGAGAACAGAGTCTCCGTTTCCAATAACCATCTCCATATAAATCGCTTTTTCGCTGCCCTCATGGATGCCAGCCTTATCTGCTCTGACAATACCACTATTCCCGTTCTGAGGCACACAGGCAAATTGATACAAAAGCAGTTTTACTGTTTTCATTCCAACATTTCTAATCACATACTGCTCCGAATGAACCTGTCCCTCGCCGCCGATTTCCCATGGATCTATTACTACCGTTATTTTCTCGGGAATTTGCAAATTCGTATCGGCCTTACCATTTTTTCCATATATTGAATCCAAAACCTGTTTGTTTAGCTCTGCTTTGCCCTGAGAATCAACTGCCGCATCGGTTTCCGGAGACAGGTCTATGTTCTCACTATCCAGACCAGGCACGCCTGCATCATTACCGGAAACAGTACCCTGACTGGATGGTTCAGCCACATGCCCCACTTCCGCAGCCTCTGACACATTTCCGAATACATAGCATCCGCTTCCTGCTAAAATAAGCGCAAGCGCCACCGCTAAATGACTTTTCATTCTTCTTTTCATATACCCTACCTCTAAGTCTCAAAAATTGACTGTGTGCTTTTTGCCTATCCTTTTCACTCCTATAAATTGTATATCGGATATCTTCGCATAAAGTTCAATAAGCAATCAGCAACTTTTTCAGTTCCATTTTATGGTACCATCTCTCAACGTAAACCGATTCTCTGCAAAATTAGTTCTCTCCCCTTCACATCCGGCTCTCACAAAGCATCTGCAGTTCCATCAGTTCAGGATCCTGCGGGAAGAAACCTCTCAACTGCAAAATTACCCCATGCGCCGCCTGATACTGTCCCTGCTTCATTAATAACCTGACCTTTTCCTTCAGCTGGGCTACCAGATCCGCCATTTCCTGCTCCACGGGAATTTCCTGCGCCGCATGGGCCTGCTGCATCCCCTGCCCGCTGTCTGCCTCTGTGCAGCCCTCCCCGTTTCCCGACTTTCCGTAATGCCTCATATCGTCTCTGCCCCGGACATCCTCCGCAGGCGCTCCGCCGTCCCCCGCACAAGCCGATGCTTCCGCCGGCTGTCCTGAAGCCTTCCCCGGTGCCGCCATATAAGCAGCCTCTGACGCTCCGCCCCATGGCCGCCCAGCCTGCGCCGTCTCTGCCGGCACCTCCGGCATGGTCAGTATCTCAAAAAGCTGCCACAGATGAGGATATTTTCCCTCTCTCTCATCCCAGCAGTCCATCCTGCATTCTTTCACCGGCTCTGCCTTTTCCAAATGCTCCATCAACGCACTGAAATCCTGCTTCCATCTCTCCCTGTGAGGCTGTGCAATCGCAGTATACCAGTCCTGAACGGAATTAAGCCATAAATCCAACGTTCTGCCGGCAAGCAGCTTCTCCGCACGTTCCGCGTCCCCCACCGCCAGAGCAGCTGCGAACGCCCATCCTACCGCCTTCTTATACCGCCCCGGGTCAAAGGTCACATCCAGAATCAACGTATCCTGCCGATACAGCTTATCTCTGTTTTTATCAAAATAGTCCTTCCATTCCAGATAGCGCTCCGAACAATTCAGACACTCACCGTAATTCAGCAGTTCCCCGTAGGCAAAAATCATATCGCCGTTAATGGCCGCCTTCGCCAGCTCGTTAATCGGCGCCTTCAGGTAGTTCTCCCCCAACTCCACCGTGTCCTCCATGCGCCACTGCTCCAGGCGCATCTTCACGGCCGCGGCATGCAGCGCATCGAGATGTACGGCATTCTCTACTCTTTGGGGGTCACGGTTTGCTATCCCTTTGTCCGCCATTTCTCCCGCCGACTTGTAATCCCGCATGGCATAATATTCCGCCACAGCCTGCAGATAATGCTTCATGCAGTGGGGATCCTTCTCGATGGTGGGCAGAAGCAGCCCCAGATTCCTTCTGCGCTTAGCCGCCTGCACTTCCGGGTCCGGGGAGGCGTAGCCGAAATGGTGTACATAGGCATCAAAAAATTTCTCCGGCTCCAAAAGCGGCCATAAGGACTCGTGAATCGGGTAAAAAAATCTGGTCTGGGGACGCATTCTGGTCATGCGCGTCACATGCATGTCGCGCCATGTATCCCCTTCCATATCCAGATAATTCCGCTGTATATAGGAAGCCGACTCGTACCGGAGATATGCTCCCTTGAGAAAGAAGTCCTCCAGCTCCGCCGTATCTTCAAACCACTCATCGTCGTCCATGAACATAAACCACTGTCCTGACGCTTCCTTCAATCCCGCCATTCTGGCAGCGGAAAAGTCATCACACCAGGCGAACCTGACAATTTTATCCGCCTTCCGCGCCAGACGCTCATGCATCTCCTCCGAACATCCGGTATCCACCAGAATCAACTCACTGGGCACCCGGCTTCGCAGCTTTTCCAAGGAATCTATGGATTTCTCCGTAGTCTCCTCCCGCCCGGACACCAGCATGGAAATGCTCAGCAACTTCTGGTTCGGATTGTATCTTACTGCTCTATTTGAAACAGCGGAACTATTCTGAAAGTAATTCCATCCGGAATGATTCCTGCTGTGTTTTTTCTTACCCTGACTTTTCCTGCTCACGGTTCTCTTCTCCATTTCTGTCTTTACTGTATTGATATTTTGGGGGTGCCAGTCAATGACCGTGTTGGTTTCCGAGTTTCGGTTATATCGGGATACCGTGTTTATGGCACTTCCGTGCCGTACCAACACCTATGTTAACTAACGCCATGCTGGCGGTCTGCAGTCAGGCTGTACTGCAAATTTATCCGGTGTGCAGTATAACATGCAAATCCCCCAGGTAAGAACTTATTACTATTATAATGGGATATTGCTAAAAAGGCAAGAAAAGCTTAACATAAGCTTCAAAAAGTAATATTCAACTCTTAGTCAGCCACGTCAGGCGTTATTGCTAAGAAAGGACCGGCTTACGCCGATCCTTCCCATTTACAATCTTCATTTGGAAGATAGTGAATACATTTCTCCCTTTACAACTTAGCTTTAAACTCTTACAAGAATTAGCCAAGTAAGGACAGAACACCCTGATTAGCCTGATTGGACTGAGCCAACATAGCCTGACCTGCCTGAGCAAGAATCTGGTTGTTGGAGTAGGTAACCATCTGAGTAGCCATGTCTGTATCACGGATAGCAGATTCAGCACTCTGGGTATTCTCAACAACGTTATCCAGGTTAGCGATGGTATGCTCAAGTCTGTTCTGAACAGCACCGAGGGATGCTCTCTGGTTGGAAACTTTCTGCAGAGCGTCTGCAATGGTGTCGATAGCAGCGGTTGCGTTGTCAGCATTGTCGCCGTTAACCTTCAGGCCGTTAACACCAAGACCCTTTGCGCTCATCATTGCAATGTTCATATTGATCTTGTTGTCTGCGGAGGAGTCAGCACCTACATGCAGGCTCAAATCAACTGCACTGTTCAGGTCTGCAAAGGTTTCTACCTTCAGCCATGTCTCGATTCCGCCAGTCTTTGTTGCGGTTCCGTCATCCTTCTTATCTGTTACATAAGAACTGATAGACTTGATATCAGTGCTATGGTCATTCTTGATGGCAGCCATCATCTCATCCATGCTGGCAAATGCCTTAATAGTAGCCTGACCGTTCACGGCTCCGCCATTCTCATGAGCGCCGTACTTGTTCAGGAAATCTACCGTCTGGCTGACAGAAGCTGCTGCTGCAGAACCAGTTGCTGCAGTAGAATCAATCGCATAATAAGTAACATCGCCTACCTTAATACTGTAACCCTTAATAGCGGTACTATTCAAAACTGTCTTCTGAATGTCTCCGTCATACCCGATTGCCGGCTCGCCTGTAACGCCGATTGTAGTTCCAATAGCCATTGATGCAGTCAAAGTGGTCGTGCCTGCCTTCAGAATACCTGTAGAATCATTTACACCCTTCTCAGAAGTTCCGAACAATTTGCCGTTAGCAGTCTCAAGAGCAGTCTTGGAATCACTGAATGTCAGTTTTCCAACTTCACCCTTGTTATTGCCCTTCATAAGGTAGGTTTCATTGAACTTTGTGGTGATAGCTACACGGTCAATCTCCGTTACCAACTGATTAACTTCGCTCTGGATAGCTTCTCTGTCGCTCTCGGACATAGGGCCATTTGCAGCCTTAACTGCCAGTTCATTCATTCTCTGAAGCATATCATGAACTTCTGTCAGAGCACCTTCAGCGGTCTGCACTGCACTGATACCATCCTGTGCGTTGGCGGAAGCCTGTGTAAGGCCACGAATCTGCTTTCTCATTTTCTCGGAGATAGCCAGACCCGCTGCATCATCTGCTGCACGGTTGATCTTATAACCAGAGGACAACTTCTCGGTTGCCTTTGCCTGGGAATTTGTAGTGAGACCTAACATTCTGTTAGAGTTCATTGCTGTTAAATTGTGCTGTACTACCATTATATATTCCTCCTTGAAATAGATTGCCTCTTCCCTGAGGCTATTTGTGTCTCCCGCTCTCGGATTCGCACGTTCCTACCTGCGGTACTCAATCTTCCGGAACCTCCTCCCACAATCGTGCGCATTGCTTTGGACTTCCGGATGTAAGCATTAAACAGTATCCATACCATTTTGCTTTACTTGATAAATATATCGGAGCTATTTGAAATTACTTTAGGGGATTTTTAAAATTTTTCGCTTTTTCCGCCTTGTTTTTTCACGGGCAGTAACAGACTGCGAAAAGTCCCGCCGTATTCAAATCAAAAATACGGCGGGACAAGTACTCACTCGTTATACAATCAGGTTGGCAAATGTTTACAATCGTGAATATAAATTGTGTACTGCTTACTGCAGCAGAGACAATACGCCTGATGTAGCCTGGTTAGACTGCGCTAGCATTGCCTGACCTGCCTGTGCCAGAATCTGGTTGTTGGAGTACTCAACCATCTGGGATGCCATATCCGTGTCACGGATAGATGCTTCCGCACTGGTGGTATTCTCAACCACGTTATCCAAGTTGGCAATGGTATGCTCCAGCCTGTTCTGGATGGCACCCAAGGCCGCTCTCTGGTTGGATACCTTCTGCAATGCATCGGACACCACGTCAATAGCGGCAGTAGCGGCATCTCCTGTATCTCCGCTAACGTCCAGGCCGTTCAGGCCAAGGCCTCTTGCACTGAGCATCGCGATGTTCATATGGATCTTATTGTCCTGAGAGGAATCGGTTCCTACATGCAGACTTACGTCGATTGCATCGTTCACATCCGCAAAGGTTTCGGCCCTCATTCCGATGCTGCCGGTGGGATATACAAAGGAGGTAACTGTCTTGATATCCTCGCTGTGATCTGCCTTTATGGCCGCCATCATCTCGTCCATGCTGGAAAACGCTTTTATTACCGGGTTGCCTGCATTCGCCGGATTCGGACTCTTATTAATGTTCCTTACCACTTCGCTTACGCTCAGCTTGTCGTCAATCGGATCCGCAATTCCCAACGTCTTCTCTACCAAAACATAAACGACATCGTTGGGATTCCCGCCTACCGGCCCTACGGTTTTTCCGGTATACTGTGTATTCGCGGCACTGTTGCTGGCCGTCATATCCAATCCCTTTATCGACATTGTGGCCGTGGGCTGAACACCGGCGGGAGCTGTCGGATTGTCAGCGGGTATCGCTGCCTCTACGACGGTTACGCCCGCACTCACTTTTATGTTAAAAATACCCGTGCCGGCATTAATCAGCGTAGATGCGCCTGGGGTGCCGGGAGCAGGGCTGACTAAATCTCCCTTGTGGTCGGCTGCAACACCGCCGAAATCTTTCGCCAATGCCGCCTCTGCCGATGAAAATGTCAGCTTCGCAACCTCTCCCTTATTGTTACCTCTCATCAGGTAGGTCTCGTTGAATTTCGTGGTCGTTGCAATTCTGTCAACCTCGGATACCAGCTGGTTAACTTCGCTCTGCACCGCCTCTCTGTCCGTCTCGGACATCGTACCGTTGGCCGCCTTCACGGTCAGCTCTGCCAACCTGTGAATCATGTCATGCACCTCGTTGAGTGCTCCGTCAGCGGTCTGTACTGCGCTGATACCGTCCTGCGCATTCAGGGAAGCCTGGGTCAGGCCTCTGATCTGCTTTCTCATCTTCTCGCTGATGGCAAGCCCCGCCGCATCGTCTGCCGCACGGTTGATCTTATAACCGGAAGACAGCTTCTCCGTAGCCTTTGCCTGAGAAGTCGTCGTCAATCCTAACATTCTGTTAGAGTTCATAGCCGTAAGATTGTGTTTTACTATCATTGCCATATTCTTTATTCCTCCTTGAATAAACTCCGTCCCCCGCGGGTCGCTTCTTGCTTTTTATAATCTGTTGAACTTTAACAGATGCTCTGTTACAGCATATGCCACGCCAACCTGTTTTCTATTATATCGGTCCGTCTTCCTTAAAAATTTATATGGAATTTAAAATTTATTTCATTTTATTCCGCCGCACGAACTCCTTCTAAGCAAAAAACCCCGGAACCCGCAGGTTACCGGAGCATGTATGCTATTTCTTCTTATCCATAAGCTGAGGCGCCACTACTGCCGACTTGCTCATGGTCTTATAATAGCCGAGAGCCGCCTTGGAAGACTTACGTCCCATTCGTATGCCGTCGCGCTGCCTGCGAAAGAAATCTTCTATCAGCTTCTTATTCCGGGCCTCCTGTGTCTGAATGGCAACGCTTGCATCCGTCACTTCCGTCACCAGTCCCTGCAATCTCCGAATCTGCTCCGCGTATTGCGCGCGGTTATCCTTCAATTCCGCAGCCACATTGGCATACAGCTTGTCAAAACCGCTGTCCAATGCATTCAGCTTGTCTATCAGAAGTCCCTTTTCCTCCACATATTCATCGAACTTGTCAATGTCCGCCATACCGGACTGGAAAAGCTCCTGCTGATGCAGATTATACTTCTGGACTTCCGCCATGACCTGCAGCTTCTTCCGAAGGCTTTCCTCCAGGAGCATCAGATAGTTTCCCGTCATGCCCTTAATCCCTGCCTCTCTTCATGACTTCCTTCCAGGTATCGCGCATGGAGCGCAGATGACCGTTTACTTCCTCCAGAATCTCTTTGTCCTTCTTTATGTTCGCTTCAATCAGCCTCTGGCTCATATAAGTATAAACCCGCTCGAAATGCTCTGCCACCGGATACTTCATATCCAACGTCTGACGGAGATAATCAATGATACGCTCCGTCTTCTGGATATGAATATGTGCCTTTTCCACATCCCTGCTCTCCACCGCTGCGATGGCAATATTACAGAATTTAATAGCGCCCTCATAGAGCATCAGCGTCAGCTCCGCCGGGGAAGCTGTCAGAATCTTACCGTTATTGTACTGTCCATATGCATTGGGTAACGCCATACCACACCTTACCTTTCATCATTTCTGCCATAACGGACAACAGCGTTTCTGCCGGCTTCCGCCTGCAGGCCTCTTCCCTTCGGGCAGCAAACTGCTCTCCCGACGGAAACAGGCTGCGCAGGCAGTTAAATTTACCCTACAACAGAGTCGCCGCCGCTATCAGCCGCCCAACAGCGAAGTTACCGCGCTGGCATTGTTCTGCATTTTCGCCATGGCAGTTTCCATTGCCGCAAATTTAGCATACCACTTATCTTCGTAATCTGCAAGCTTCTTTTCCAATTCTTTGATTTTTTCAGTGTAATCGTCGTAATCGACCTTCATCTTCTTGTCGTCGTATGCAGTCAGTACGGAACTGTTCTCCGTACCCTTCATCACGTCAAACATCTTCTCGCGGAGATTGTTGGCAAGCTTTGTGAAGAAGGAAATAACCGTATCCGGGTCATTGGCAATCATTGTCTTCAGCTTGTCTGGCTCGCCTGAGGTGGCGGCATCGTCGCTGTCGCCGTCAATATGGTACGCATTCCTCTCATTCTCCGGCGCACTGAAATAATTCAGGGTATTGATACCGAAGTTGGACAGGTACATCTTCTTCCCGTTTACCTCTACACCTTCCAGCATGATTGTCTTCATGGCGCTGGAAATAGTACTCAGGGAACTGTCTTTCCGGAGTATGGCATCCTTAATCTTGGTCTCCCACTCCTCTATCTGGGAGTCGGACATGGCGTCCTTCTCCTCGTCGGTCAGCGGCTCATATCCCTTGGCGGAATCCGCGTTGTACAGCTTATCCATCTCGTTGATCAGGGCATTGTAGTCCTTCAGGAAGCCCTTAATCATATCGTAAACGCCGCTTACATCGTCTTCGGTGGTGATGGTGACGGTTTCGTTTTCCGCGGTTTTTGCGCTTACGGTCAGAGACAGGCCGTTGATCTCAAAGCTGTTCTTGTCGGATGTATACGCCACACCGTTTAAGGTAATCAGCGCGTCTTCTCCGGCGGCTTTTCTGGTGGCGAACTCTGTCTTTTCAGCATCCGTCATTTTGTCATGCTTTTCCAGCCAGCGTAACGCCTCCTCCGCACCGGCGATTTCATTCTTCACCTGGGTTTCGACCTCTTTTTGAGCAGCCTCGCTGAGCTTTATATTGGCCGTGTCGCTCAAATCCAACTGCCCTTCCACCTTCTTCAGCGCATTGGCGTTCTTCTTCCAGTCGGAAACCCATGTACTCAGCGCCTTGGCGGTATCGGGATCGGTGTCTTTCTTTTCTTCCACCACTTCTTTAATGGCGGTATTTAACTGTGCCTTCTGCTCGTCGGTCAGCTTGTCATAATCGAAGTTCTCATCTAAAGTGATGCCGCTGTTCACAAGCTTGCCGTTTAAATCTATTGTCAGATTCAGCAGCTGCCTTCGATTCGCTGTCAGGGCATCTCTGGAATCGGTCAGTTCCTTCAGCTTGTCGGCGCTCCGCTTTCTGATTTCGGTATCCGCATCTATTTTGGCCTCCGCCTCATATTTGGCCTTCAGCTCCGCCGAATCGTAGCCGTAGCCAAGTCCCATCGCCTCCAGCGCCGCAAAACCCGAAGCATTATTTGCGGAAATACTGAAATCATTGTCTTTTCCGGATGATTTGGATGAAATAAAAATTCTTCCGTTCCCCTCATCCAGGTTTGCGTTCAGCCCAATCTCCCGCAGCGTACTGATAAAGCTGTCGATTGTGGTACTTTCACTCACCGTAACATTTGTACTCTTACCGTCCGCAGAAACCGTAAAGCTTCCTGTGCCGCCGTCCCCCAGTTTCAGTCCAAGCTGGCCCAGCGTGGTTTTGCCCGATAAGGCGACATCAATCTCCTTACCGTCCTTATCCACATCCTTCACCGTCTTGGGAAGCTTTCCGCCGGTCAGAAATCCCGTGGTCGCCAGATTTTTCACCTGCAGGCTCTGCACGCTGTTCATGGCTTTCTCTCCGGTGATAACCGACACAACGCTACTGTTGGACACCTTCGTAATCTTCTTTCTGAAGGCGCTCTCAAAACGCATATTTCCAAGGGCCTTGTCATACAGGCTCACAATCTTGGTATTCAGGGCTTTCCATGCGTCCTGCTTATACTTCAATGTCTTCTGTGCTTTTACCGCTTTTGTAACCTTTACCTTCTTGGCTTCCACCAGCTGGGCTACGATGCTCTCCGTATCCATGCCGGACATCAAGCCGCTCAATCTCATGGCCATATCCAATCCATCCTTTCCGGGAGCCGTCCTCGGATAAAACCGCCCACAGACAGCCTGCCTGCTGATCCGCCGCCAGTTCTCTGTCTCCTGCCAAGCTCCCCGCTATCTTCTCTCATCAATCAGGATTCCCGCCATCTCCCAAACCTTGGCTATCATATCCAGGGTCTTCTCGGGGGGCAGTTCCTTAATGATCTCCTTGGTGTTCTTATCCACAATCTTGATCGTGACACGGTTGGTATCCTCATGGATGCCGAATACCGCTTCGGAATTGGCCATTTTCTTGTTCAGCGCCTCCACTGCCTTGCGGATCTTGTCATGATAAGCCTGCTGATCCTTGCTCTGGTCACTGCCTGACTGGCCCTTCTCCTGTGGATTTTCCACCACCGCCGTTGTCCTGTCTACATACTCGACTGCAGCCGTACTGCTGACGCTGCTGCTCTCCGGCTTCTCCGTCTCCGTATGAGCCTGTGGCTTCTGCACTACATTTCCCTGTGCCTGGAATGTCATTACACTTGAAATCGGTTCAATTGCCACTTTATACACCTCCTTGTATCTTTTAATCCGCACATCAAAAGCATCCTGCTTCTTGATATTCCTTTGCGTCTAAATGTTTTATCGGAATCTTTTCCGGAAAAATTAACCGAAAAAGCCGATTTTTTGGTTACATTATGGCTTCCGTTCGTACCAGATGCCCCCATTCTTCCTGTCAATTACAGAACACACCGATTTCGCCAAAGTCATTTATCCCAATAATCTGCGCAATTCTTCCATTCCATCTGCGCTCACAGCCTCTTTATTAGCCTCCTGGATCTGAAGGTATACTTCCTTGCGGTATATGGGTACTTCCTTCGGCGCGGTGATGCCGACCTTAACCTGGTCCCCTTTTACCTCAAGTATCGTCACTTCCACATTATTGCTAATGATAATTGCTTCGTTCTTTTTTCTCGATAAAGCCAGCATACTACACACCTTCCTTTCTCGCCTGAAGGATATCGTAGACCGGGAACCTGACAGGATAACTGCCGTTTTCCAATATCAGCTGGCAGCCTTTATGCTCTTCAATATTAATGATAAAAGGCCCCTGCAAGTTAACACTCATCCTGGTAAGGTCTCCCGGAATGGATACCGTCACCAGCACCAGAAGATTATCCGATGTCACATTACCGGCTGCATCCAATAGTTCATCATCCACCACAGGGTCATAGTCAGGCTTCACATCAAGCGGATTCATTACCGGCATGGCAAACCCCGGTTCTTCCAGTGACTGAAGAAAGCGGATACCTGCCCTGTCCCCTCTCTCTTCGTCATGAAGCAATGCAAAACGCTTCAAATCGGGGAAACCGATGATACCGTCCTGAAAGGTTATCACTTTATCCTCAGAAATCTCTATCTCTCCGAAAATTTTCGTATTGACTTTCATACTTCTCCTCTCTGCGTGGTCCTGCCACTTTATCAAATCCTATACAGCATTGCCGTAAAACAAGTTTTCGTCCATTTGGTATTGCTATACTGCAGACCGCCATGATTTACAGTGATGCCTCCGGGAAATACCTGGCTGGCGGTCTGCAGTCGGGTTGCACTGCAAATTCAACCGGTGCGCAGTATAAATACGCTTCCAGTAAATCTGCTCTCCGTATTACATCCTCTAAAAAAACAACTCCCGCCTGCCTGTTTGTACAAGACAGACGGAAGGACATAAAATACATCAATACGCTGCCGCCATTAAATGAAATTCAGTAAGGTCGTCTGCATTACCTTGCCGGCCGCCATCAATGCCGCATCATAGGTTAATTCTGCCGCATTGAGCTGAATTGCCACCTCCGTAATATCGATATCCTCATTTTCGCTCTTCAGAGTCTCATAGGTAGTCTTCTGATTCTGAGTGCGGTTCTGGATCAGTTCAAGCTTGCTGCTCCTGGAACCACAATTGGTGACGCAAAGATTCGCATCATCCAGATATCCCTGGAAAGAGCTGATACCGCGCTGAAAAAGATCCTGTTCCTTTTTCTTGGCAAGCGTCAGGGCCTTCTCCACAGCGTCCAACTGCTTCTGAAGGTTCGCCAGCTCCTCCTTGTCCGTAACCTTCTTCATGATCCCCTTGATATCGGCCTCCACGCCTTCCAGATCAAGTACGTCCTGCATTGCGTTCACCAGGTCATCCACCTCCCTGCCGACACCATGCTTGAAGCACTCGTCCGCAGTGGAATTAATCCGGATCGTCTGGTTGAAGCCTACATCATACTCGATAATCTGGCGCTCTGCACCGTGCTTGAGATAGCTGTCATTGTAGGTGATGCGGTCTCCGCTCCCATCCTCTTTGTCAGCCTGACAGTAAAAATAATGCTCGGGACGCAGATCACCTTTTTCCCAGTTTTCCTTGTCATAAGTAACCCGGATTTCACCCTCATTGATATTGGAGGTAGCTTCACTGTCCTTTGTTTCCATCAGTTTTTTATAGCGATTGCTTCCGAACAGCAATTCCCCAGTCTCCGGAATATATACAATGGCATCGGGATTCGCATCCGCATAGGCGTATGGATTCGGATCCTTCTCATAAGAGTGCATCAGGGTAATAACCCCCTCTTCCGTCACGATATCATCCGCCTGCCCGACCGTACCGCCCGTGCTTCCGCGGAATCCCTTCCATACGTTGAGCTTGCCGTCGGCATCCGTAAATTCAATAACGGGAGACGCTATATCCGTCAGCTTTCCCTGAACCTCGCCCCATTTAACGCTCCATTGCTCCAGTTCCTGCAATGTGTCCTCATCAATCTCCTTCCAGTTCGGTATAATGGATACATCCACGTCTATCGATCCGCCGGTACCTGAGCTGCTGCCACCGGAACCGCCTCCGATGGGTCCGGGCGTAACCGTCCCGTTCTGAATATCTTCCGCCATTTTTCTCAAATCCGCAACAGCCTGGTTGATCCTTTCCAGATTTTCCTGGCTCAAATTGTTAAAATCCAGAGTATCCAGGTCAAAGCCTGACGCCTTAAAGAACACCTTGTAATCTTCTAATGTATCCTTCAGTTCATTCAGCTGTGTCTTGATCTTATCGTAGTCTTCGGAGGTGGCACAGTTATTATAAGCCAGTCGTATCCGGTGCACCTCCGCCGCCGAGATATCATCCTCCGTCACATTAATATCCTTATAATTACTGGAATTGATATCCAACAGCTGGTTCGTCTCCACCTTGCTCACCGTATCAATCGCATTCTTATCCAACTGCTCGGTAATGGTATAATTCTGCTTCTTCGCCTCCAGGAAGCTCAGAGAAGTATCCGTACGATACCCGGTAAATACATACCTTCCCGCATAGTCCGCATCCCCTGTGGAATAGACTGTCTCGCCCAGTTTCTGCATTTCCTCCAGGATGATCTTCCTCTGGTCCGTAGTATACTCGCTGTTCACGCCCTTCTCACATCTGGCGATCATGGTGGTCATAATCTGGGTAAGATTCGATATGGCATCCTCCGTCACCTTCAGCCAGCTCTCCGCATCGGGAATATTCTTGCTGTAGTACTGGGTAATTTCCGTCACATTGCTTCTCAGGCGCAGCGCCCTGATCGCCACCACCGGGTCATCGGAGGGACGGTTGATTTTCTTCTGACTGGACATCTGGGTACTCAGCCTGTCCTGGTACGTCTTGTTGGTATTGATGTTGGACAGATTATTACGCTGCATTATTCTGTTTGTTATTCTCATTCCAAAACTCCTCTTCTATTCATCGCCGCCTGCCGTGGGCAGCTGTCTCCGCTCGGGCAGGTCTGATCGGAATTCCCTTATCGGTTTTCAGACAGCGCTTTCGGCATCAATGTCATTGACCGGTA
This sequence comes from uncultured Acetatifactor sp., assembly GCA_910586775.1. Taxonomy (GTDB): domain Bacteria; phylum Bacillota; class Clostridia; order Lachnospirales; family Lachnospiraceae; genus Acetatifactor. The sequence continues at coordinate 34,911 of CAJUJN010000002.1, forward strand.
CAATCATCCTTATACGCCTGTCTGCAAAATCAGCCTGTCATAAATCTCCGTCAGCACCTGAATCATCTTGGATGCCAGATTGTAACCATTCTGATATCTCACCAGGTTCACGGCTTCCTCGTCCTCGTCCACACCGGAGATGGATATCCTCTGTGTATCAATGGAATAAGCAATATCCGTATAACTCTTGTAAAATGTCTCAGCCCGTTTGCTGTTCAGCGCCACATCCGCAAGGACACACTGCAGGAATTCCGAAGCGGAACAGCCGCGGAAACTCAGCTTTCCCTTGTTGGTAGCCAGATCTTTCAATTCCTCAATCAGGTCATTCTGCTCCACACCGTCTGAATCGCTTTTCTTGTTTGCCAGACGGTCCGGATCATTCTCCAGGGTAGACGATACACTGACATTCTTGCCAGTCATCAGATAATAACTGTCGTTATCTGTCACATTCTTTCCTACCGATACTGTCAGCTGAGCGGCTTTCGCTATCTTATCATCCGTCATATTCAGACCGTACTGCGCATTTGCTTTCTTCAGCTTCGCAACCCTGTTCTCATAAGCAGTCCTGGATTCCTTATCATACCGGTAGTCACTGAGAGCCTGCACGCATATTTCCTGTGCTTTGGCCGGATCTACAGCAGGGTCTATCCCTTCCTGTTTGAGGATCTCATCCACCCTGGCAATATATTCGTCCTCAGTCTCATTGGCATAATCCTGGAAAGCATACTGCTTATCCTCGGTTGTCATATCCGCCGTAAAGAGATCAATGCCGGGCATATCGCCCGAATATCCGCTTCTGAGGATATCATTGAACTTCTGAGAGAAAGTTCTCACCCATTCGTTAATCTGCATCATATAATAAGGCACGCCCTGATAGGAAATATTATTGCCGATGGTTGCCTCTTTTCCCACTCTGTCATTGGTCACCCTGGTATCGTTGAGTCCGCCGTCCTGTTTGGATGCCGACATGGTGAAGGTATAGGAATAGACAGCCTCCCCGTTGTCATCGTAACTCACGCTGTAAGTCCAGGAGTCGTAATAGTATTCCCGGTTTCCCAGGGTAATGATTCCGCCCGAATCGGACAGGTTGCATTTATTTAAATCTGTCAGATAATGTCTTCCCACCTGCACGGTAACCGTGTCGTGCATAATCCCGTCCGCGTCTTCCTGCATCCCGATTTCTTTGATCTTTCCGGTAAAATACTCGTTGTTATTGCCGTCGCGCATTTCCACCAGGCCCTTCAGCGCACCTCCCATGGCTGCGTTATGCAGATGAAAACTGGACCCGTTCTTCCACTGTACATCGTACAGCCCGTCGATGTCTGTCTGGTTCACCTTCTGATCGGTGGTTCTTGCCACACATTCCAGTTCATTGTAGTCGTTCCCGTCCACCAGAGTCTGCCCTCCGGCAATTTTCACGATAAAGCGTGTTCCTCCGGTATTCCTGTCCAAATTGTTCGGGTCACGTACTTCCGTCTCTATGGTTTCCACATCCACAATCTCCGAGAGCTGGTCAAGGAGCAGCGTCCTCCTGTCCCGAAGTTCGTTAGCCTTCATATTGCCGCTAAGTTCAATGGTATTGATCTGCTTGTTCAGGGTAGCAATCTCGTCCGCCAGGGAATTGATCTCATCGATTTTGGCCTTGATCTCCTGGTTCACATCCTTTTGCAGCTTCTGCAGATTCCCCACCGCGCCGTTAAAATATTCCGCCAGCGCGCCGGCATATCCGATAAACTGCTCTTTTGTGGCCAGATCATCCGCGTTGTCCATCCATGCCTGAAGCCCTGTTATCATCAGTTGGTCAAATACCGTCTTGAACCCGGCATTCTGTCCGTTGTCATCAAAATAGCTTTTCAGCTGCTCCATATAGTACTGCTTCTGGCCATACTCGCCTACCTTTGAATTGTTGACCCAGTATCTGGAATCATAGAATTCATTGCGAATCCGCTCAATGGTCAGCGTCTCCACACCCGCGCCGGCGCAGCCGTAGGTCTGGAAAACCCGGATGGCATTTGCGGCCTGCTGTGTCACCTGCTGGCGGCTGTAGCCTTCCGTCTGTACATTGGCAATGTTGTTGTTGGTTGTATTCAATGCCGCATTGCTGGCAAGTAATCCTGTATATGCTATATTTAATCCGAAAAATTGTGAAGGCATTGGCTTTCCTCCTGAATTTAGTTCCGCATCCGCCCTCCTCTGTACCCATCACAGTCGGAACCATTCCTGCCCCAGGTACAGGGCCGGTAATGCTTCATGCGCCATCAGGCACATTGTACTGCTCCGGGCAGATGCTGTTTTTAGTTACCGTCAGTCCGATCAGATTGGCCGTCTTATACGCCAAGCGTGCTCAGCAAATGCTCCAGCATCTCATCCAGCACGTTGATATAACGGCTGGATGCATTGTAAGCATTCTGAAACTTGATCATATTGGACAACTCCTCGTCAGAGGAAACGCCTGATACCTGTTCCCTTGCAGCGTAGACGGACTCTACCGTCCCCTCCTGGTTGGTATAAATGCTCCTGAAAGCATATCCGGAATTGGCAATCTGCGCCACCAGATCATCATAGTAGTCCACTAAAGAGGCTTTTTTCTTCACGTTGGGATTAAGAGAATACTCCTCTTCCATAAAAGCCGCTTTCAGGCTCTCTGCCGTCGCCTTATCCTCGGAACCGTCTTCCAGGCGAAAACCCAGCATGGAAGGCTTCTGCATCAGTTCATCGTCAACCTGAAGGTTCTGAATGCTGTAGAGTGTCTCCTGGGCGTCTCTGGGATTATCCAGATTTTCTTCGTTATATACCCAGAATTCCACATCTTCCTGTCCGGTCACATTGCCGTTCTCGTCCTTCACGTCCACCTTGCCGGTCACTTTGCGGTAACCGTCAGAGGAGACCTTGGTGAACATCTGAACCGGGCTGCCGTCATCCTTGCGCATATATCCGCCTACATTGTTCTCGCAGTAATATTCGCCTTTCTTGACCAATATCGTACCGTCCGAAGCAAGCACATCCGCTTCCGCCTGCTTCACCCCGGCGGCCGTGGCCAGAATTTCATTCACCTTAGTAGCCACATTGTGAATCAGCTGGTCAAATTCCGCCTGGACATTCATGAGGATAGACTGTGACACATCGCCGTAGACCTTCTCATTGGCCACATCCGTGTAGTCGGCTCTGTGGTCCCCTCTTGCCAGCAGTATGGCTTTCAGTCCGCCGATATCCGTATTCAGATTGGAGGAGATCTCTTTCTTTAAATTAAAAACCTCCGCCCCGTCGATGATGTATTCCCTGGTACCGTCGGCGCGGGTGCGGTAAGTGGCGTCCTGAATCCAGAACGGCGTGTAGAAGCCGGTATTTTCATCCACATCCAGCCCGATCTCGTAACATCTTTCTCCCTTTACAAAATCCGTTCCCTCGACCTTTACCCACACATTCCCGCGTATATCCTCGCCAAAATCAATGTCCACCATCTGCGACAGTTCGTCCAGAAGCTGATCCCTGGCATCCCGCAGGTCGTTTGCGCTCTCAATGCCGCCGGTCTCGATGCCTCTGATGGCCTCATTCAATGCAAGGATCTTTTTCCCATACGCATTGATGGTATCCACCTGGTCCTTCACCTGGGCATTCAGGTTGTCCTGATAGGCTTTTAAGCCCCCGTACACAGCCTGCGCCTTCTCCACAAATTCCACGGCGCTCTGAACAAACAATCCCTGTGTCACCGCGCTTGTGGGATCCTTTGCCAATTCCTGGATAGATGTCCAGAAATCCGTCAGCGTCCCCTGAAAGGCCTCTCCGTTCATCTCACCCAGCTGGTCCTCCACTTCCGTCATGACTTCGGAGGATACCTGATAAAACATACTGCGGCCGGACTCTCTGCGGTATGCTTTGTCAAGAAAATAATCCCTGATATGTTTTACCCTGGAATAAGTGACACCAAGGCCGGTCTCCTGATTGGAAATCGCTTTGGCATTGACTGCAAGAGTCATGTAACTCCTGGTAGACTGCTGCACCTGCTGTCTCACATAGCCGGTGGTGTCCATGTTAGAAAGATTATGCGCTGTGGTGTTCAGCGCATTCTGACTGGTTTGTAATCCTGATGATCCGACATATAAACTTCCCATTAACGGCATAACATTTACCTCACGTTCTACAAGGATACAGTGCCCTGAAGGCTACTGTTTTGCGTCAAAATTCCCGCTGTCCACGCCCATCTGCGTGCCTGAGTTATAGGCGCTCCTGGTGTAATTCGCCGTCTCCGGCGCGGCTTTGGAAGCCTGCAGGATATTCATCTCGAATTCCACCATCTCCAGCGCGTTTTCCAGCAGTTCTCTGTTCTGTTCGTTTATCCGGCGTAATTCCCGGACGCTGCTCTGCAATCTGTCATGCGCCTCGGCCAGCTTTGCCTGTTCCCCGGGGCGCGATGACATCAATTCGATCATCTTGGAGAGCTTTAATGTTTCAACATCCCTGTTTAATACGTTGGCAATGTCCGTGGTCACTTCCATCCTTCTCTTATCCAGATGGTTGACCCTTCCTACCGCTTCCTGTTCATCATCCGTGATTTTCTGTAAATTCTCCAGATTTGCACTGGCAATCACCTGTGTCTTCTTCTGGGACAGCGCCAGAAGTTCATCATATGCATCGCATTCCTGACCCAACACCTCGATCAGGGTTTCCATTAAACTTGCCACAGATGTCCTTACCTCGTTTCTTCGTATGCCGCATCCAGTTCAGACGCCTTCTGCATAAGCTTCTGAGCGAAAGATGCCGTATCTACCTGATAAGTACCATTCTGGACTTTTGCTTTGATCGGAGCGACCAGTTCTTCCCGGATATCGGGAGTTCCCGCAAGCGCCGCCTGCGCTGCGCCGATCTCCCTTCCAAAATTGCTGAACTGCAGCTGATCTGTCTGCGCCGCACCGCTCTTTTCGCGTACCTTGTTCACCTTTTTCGCCTGATACAGCTGATGAACCTGATTGTATGCTTCTATACGCATTCCGCACTTCCTCCCTTCCCGAAATGGTTAACTCTCATCGTAATTGCTTATTTAAATTATCGGCACCAGATTCAAATACTTTAGTGCTGCCGTAAAATTTATACTGCGCACCGGTTAAATTTGCAGTACAACCCGGCTGCAGACCGCCGGCAAGGTATTTTCCCGGGGGCATCACTGTAAATCCCGGCGGTCTGCAGTATAAAGCCGATATGGCTTACGTCCGCAGCTTTTTTTCTCGCTGCAGTAGCCTGATACCTCACATTTCGGCACAAAATACTGCTCTGTCAGAAATTTCCACTCCTCCGAATATTCCGCCAGCGCTTTGCAGATATCATTCATCAGGAGGCGGTACTCCCAGTATGCCCTGGAACAGAGCCGCTGATGAGACATCTCTATCAGATTGCGGACATTTCGCTTGTCCACAATTTTCGTGGACATGCCAAGGGGAAGGAGCATGGCGGCATCTTCCCGGGGAATTCCGCAATCGCTCTCCAGGCGGCTGCAGGCTTCGGCGATGGCAGACATGGTATCCCTGTAGATTTTCTCCGCCTCCGGATTTTCCGACACAGACGGCGGCGTTGTATAGGTGAAATTTTTGTAGTTGATATAGCGCGTGCTTGCCTGGAGTCTGGTGGGGGCACCGCCGATATGGGTGTACCATTCCCTGATGACCCGGGCGGAATAGCCGTCCAGGATCATCTCCACATTGACATATTCCAGAACCCGGTGATGGCCGGATTTGATGCACTCCAGGCCGCGTTTATAATTCTTTTCTTTATTGTCTGTATCTGCTCCCCAGCATACGCCTGCGCGTTCGCCCATCAGAGTGATGGGATTTTTGGGGGTTTCCTTCAATATTGTAATCATCTGTCCGTTCCATTCCCTTCCCGTATCCCACATGGCCAGGCCTCAGCCTGACTGTGCGAACAATGATTTTAATCCGGAAATGTTTCCGCCCCTGAATAGAAATAACAGTCCAGACGGCCGCTGAACTGTTACAGAAAATTTCCGGATATAAAGGCCATATAATTTACAGAGATTCCCTGTCCTCTGCCAGTGCCTGCAGATACCCCTGAACACGGTTCCTGCTGCCCTTTTCCAGCTTCCGGTATTTTTCTATGAGAATATACTCTTCTGAGCCCCTGCGGACCATCAGATAGTCCGTTTCCGCCTCCGCGGCTGCGCCGTCCGCCTCCAGGCCGTCTCTGTCGTCAGCCAGCAGCTGCACAGGAGTCACCTGGAGCGCATCGCAGATTGCCATAATCTTGTCCGCCGCAGGATTGGTCTTCTTCCGCTTCCAATCGCTGATGGTGCTCTGGGCAATTCCGGTCTCCTCCGAGAACTGCTTCCGGCTTATGTTCTTTTTGTCCAGTAATTCGAAGATTTTTTCGCTGATTATCATTGTGTCCGCCTTTCTGTCGATGCATTATATATTAGTTACATTTTTCCGGCTTGTCCGCATGGAAAATCCTGGTTTCCGCTTCCCTGCGGGTTCCTGTAAATTTATTCCGCAGTATTTCCCTGCCATACGGCTCATGACATAAGTATACTTGGTAAATCCATATATTTCAAGCAATTCTTGAAAACTGTTCCTTCCTGTGATGAAACTCCCCTCTGCAGAGCTGCGGGGTATCAGCCCGAGATTCGCTTCGCTCGTCATTGGTTTGTTGCGCAGCAGAGCTGCGGGGAATTAGACCCGGAGAGATTAAAATGATGAAAATATCATGCGATTCTCTTCTCCGTACACCTTCCAGACATGAGATTTTGCCACCTGTTTCAGAAAAACACGCGGTCAAAATCACTCAAACTGCGAAGCATACAGCTTATAGTAAAACCCTCTCCGCGCCATCAGGCTCTCATGGTCTCCCTGTTCTACTACATCCCCGTGGTCAACCACCAGAATATGGTCCGCATTCCGGATGGTGGAAAGGCGGTGGGCAATCACGAAACAGGTTTTGTCCTTCATCAGCTCACGCATGGCTTTCTGAATCCGCCGCTCCGTGCCGGTGTCCACATTGGAGGTCGCCTCGTCCAGAATCAGCATCCGGGCGTCATAGAGCATGGCGCGGGCTATGGTCAGCAGCTGCTTCTGGCCTTTGGAGATATTCCCGCCGTCCTCGCTGATGACGGTTTCGTAGCCCTGGGGCAGGCGCATGATAAAGGAATGGATATGAGCGGCCCTGGCTGCCGCTACCACTTCTTCCCTGGAAGCGCCCTCTTTTCCGTAGGCAATATTCTCGAAAATCGTCCCCTTGAATACCCAGGTCTCCTGAAGCACCATGGCATAGGCCCCCCGCAGGCTCCGCCGGGTGTAATCCCGGTTATCCCTGCTCTCCACCAGGATTCTGCCTTCATCCACATCGTAAAAACGCATCAGCAGGTTAATGATGGTGGTCTTGCCTGCGCCGGTGGGACCGACGATAGCCACAAGCTTTCCCGCATCCGCTTTCAGGCTCAGATTATGGAGGATGGTTTTATTTTTCTCATATCCGAAGGAAACGTTCCGCAGTTCCACATTGCCCTTCACATCGGTCAGTTCCAGCGCCGCTTCCCTGTCCACCGTCTCCTCTTCCTCATCCAGCAGTCCGAAAACACGTTCCGCCGCTGCCAGCGCGGAATAGAGTTCATTGGTGATATTGGCAATCTCGTTAATCGGGCCGGAGAATTTGCGGGAATACAGGACAAAAGAGGAAATCTGCCCCAGGGAAATCCGTCCGCCCATATAGAGAAAGGAGCCGAATACCGCAATCAGGCTTAAGCCCAGGTTATTGATGGAATTCACTGTAGGCCCCATGGTGATTCCGTAATAATCCGCATCGTAGTAAGCATTGGCGGCAGCCGTATTCACCCTGTCAAAGTTCTCAGCCACTTTGGTTTCGTAAGCATACGCCATAATCGTCTTCTGCCCGGAAAACATTTCTTCCACAAAGCCGTTCATAATGCCGTAATTTTTGGAACGCTTCGCAAATCGGGGCTGCGTAATTCTGCGCATCTTTGTCACGTAAATAATGGCCGCGGGAATCGTCACCACTACCACTGCCGCCAGAGCAGACGAGATATAGAGCATCATTGCAAAAGAGCCTGCCACGGTGACCAGGCTGGTCAGAATCTGCACCACATCCGTTGCCAGGCAGGTACTGACTACATCTATGTCGTATGATACGCGGCTGATAATGTCTCCCGCCTGGTTCCTGTCAAAATACCCCACCGGCATCCGCATCAGCTTGTCGAAGACATCTTTCCGCATCCCTTTTGCAATCCATTTGCTGACGTACATCATAATGATATTGATGGATATGGTGAGCAGGGACGACAGCACATAGAAGAGCAGCATCCTGCCGGCATAGTAAAAAACCCTGTCAAAATTTACCTTCCCCACGCCTGCTGCCGCCTCGTTGATGGCTGAGCCCGCCATGCCCGGCCCGAGAAGGGCAAGGATATTGCTGATAAAGCACAGGGCGAATACAAGTATGAGAATAAATTTATAATAGCCGATGTAATGCAGCAGGCGCTTGAATGTACCTTTTGTGTCTTTTGGCTTTTTGCGGATGGTGTCTCTGGATGCCATATTTGATTTCCTTTCTGCTCCGGCTTTGTCTCTCAGATATCACTGAATTGATACCCTCAGCCGGTTTATTTCCCGCAGGATGCTTCGCTCGCATCTTTCTTGACTTCGGATACTTTGCCTCTATCTGTATCCCGGTTTTACCGGAAATGAACCGCACCGGCGAAACAAAATCCGAAAAGCGCTGCTTCCACACGCTTCCGTGCAAACAGGTCCGGGCGCAAATTCATTCATCCGCCCATCTGATTTCTGTAAATTTCCCGGTACATGGGACAGTTCCGCAGCAGTTCTTCGTGGGTGCCGTGGCCGATGATTTTCCCTTCGTCCAGCATGATGATATCGTCCAGCGCCATAATGGAGCTGATTCTCTGGGCGATGATGATGGTGGTGGTGTCCGCGTGGTGCTCCCTGATGGCTTTGCGCAATGCGGCATCGGTCTTGTAGTCCAGCGCACTGGAGGAATCGTCCAGCACCAGTATCCTGGGCGCTGCCGCCAGAGCCCTGGCAATCAGTACACGCTGGCGCTGGCCGCCGCTGAGGTTGGCGCCGCGCACTACAGCCCTGTGGTCGTATGTGTCTTCATAGCTTTCGATGAATTCCCTGGCCATGGCGTCTCCGGCGGCTTTCCGCATTTCCTCCGCCTCCACGTCCCGCCCGAAGGAGATATTTTCCTTCAGGGAATCGGCAAAGATAACGTCGTTTTGAAACACCACACCGAACAGCCTGTGCAGTTCGTCTTTATCATAGGTGCGCACGTCTTTTCCGTCTATAAAAACATGCCCCTCATCCGCATCATAAAAACGCATCAGCAGATTGATAATGGTGGTCTTGCCGCAGCCGGTGGCACCTATAATCCCTAAGGAACCGCCTTTTTTCACCGCGAAATCGATTCCTTCCAGGCATTTCTGACGTTCCTGGCCGTCGAATCTCGAAAGGGCTGACAGTCTGGCAGATTCTGCCGTTTTTCCGTTACTGCACTCCGATATATCCGACTGCTTTCCATCCGCTCCCGAACTCTCCCTGTCTTCCGCAGACGCCTTTCCGCCTGCTTCGGAATTCTTCCGGTCTTCCTTCTGCAGCTTTATGTCCGTCCCGGGGATTTCCCACTCCTTTTCGCCTGTCTCCCCGTCCGGTTCCGGATGTCTCCCATAACTGAATGCCACCTGTTCAAAGACTATGTACCCGTCCCGCTCTGTCACCGCCGCTTCTTCTGCCGGAATGGGCATCAGTTCGTCCTCGCTGTTCACCACTGCGGCAATGCGGTTCGCGGAAGCGTTTGCCTTGGACATCATCATGAAAATGCGGTTCACCCCGTTCACACCCATAAGAATCATATTGAAATAAGTCAGAAACGCCAAAATCACACCGGGCTGAGTGGCGCCGTCGTTCACACGATAAGCCCCCACCACTACCACAATGGTAAGTCCGATATTCAGCATAAAGGTCATGACAGGCCCCGGAAGCGCCATGACAATGCCCGCCTTCACGTCCCTGTCTGCCATTTCTCTGTTTGCGTCCTCAAAGCGGCGCATCTCATAATCTTCCTTCGAAAGCGCCTTTACCACCCGGATGCCCGTGATATTTTCCCGCATGATGCGCACGATATCATCCACGCTCTTCTGCACCCTTTCATAGAGCGGTATGCCCTTCAGGGAGACATAGACCACTGCCGCAATCAGGATTGGCGCCATAATGCAGAGGATAGATGCCAGCCCGGCATCCATGATAAGGGTAATGGTAATACCGCCAAACAACAGAATCGGCGCACGGATTCCCATGGTCTGGCAGGATTGAATGAAGCTCTGCACATTATAGGAGTCCGAGGTCATCCTGGAATTCAGGGACGGCAGCCCGAATTCGTCCAGCTGTCCGCCGGAAAGATTAACGGATTTCCAGAACAAATCTCTTCTGATTTCGTATATGGTTTTCTTCGCCACGCCTACTGCCATACGATTCGCCCTCACATTCGTCTGGCGCACATAGACCACCAGCAGAAGCATTACCGTTCCCCACAACAGTATCAGTTTTACCTCCTGCAGCGGTGCCACATCGTCAATCAGATGTTCCAGTACATATGGGAGCAGCAGTTCAGCCAGAGCAGCTGATAATTTGATCAGCATGCCGATTGCTATCATGACCCGGTATTTTTTTGCATACGACAGTATAAATTTCATTCTGTGACTCCTGCCAAATTTTCTCTTGAATTCATCTGCTGAATATGCTATAGTAAACACAGGGAAAACAACCGCCCACAAGGTGGGTTGACCTCTGGGATAGAAAAATCCACCCGTCACTGGTCAAAGTTTTGGGGTGGTTTTTCTATGTATCAACATAAAATATACACAGAGCTTTTACTTACAGAACGTAAACACGAACGTAAGCAATGCTAAGAGGAATAGACCAAAGGTCATTAAATCCGTAAAATCGTAACGATTTTTCATAGCACCACCTCCATTCCTTCAAGAATAGAGGTCAGCCCACCCTGCAACACGGTTGTTTCCCTGCCTCTTATATTAACACGCTTCTTCTTTTTCCGCAATTATTTTCGGACAAACTTCCATGTATTTTTCAGATATCGGCACTGTTTACGGCTTTGCCGTCCAGAATGGTGCGCACAAGGCAAGCAGGGTGCGCTTATTCTGGCACGCGCATTCAAAGCAATCGCTTTAATTGTTCGTGCAACGTGCTTCTCCACCTCGCATGGAAGCAATGCAATGACATAAACAGTGCAAAAAAGCAATGAGATTCCCCCGGTTCTGCCACAGGAAATCTCATTACGAAAGAGTCTGCTGCAAATGACACACCATGCTCAGCAGGAACATAACGCAGCAACATTTTCAACCCGCAGTACGGCAAAGGACAACGGCGGCAATACGATATCTGCCCTGTCCAGCTCTTTCACATAAGGTGCCACATTCTCCGGTGCTTCGATACTATTGTGCGCATCCTTCCCCGCCCCGGTCAGAATTTCGGCCTGAACCTTCATCCCGTCCTTCCAGCCGACCGGAAGCTCCAGGCTGATGCTCTGTTCCGTCTCCCGGGAATTAATTATCTTAACGATAACCGTTTTCTCCGCCTTCGAGAAGCTTACCGAATAATAGATTCCCTCCGCCGCAGCCGCCTTCTCCCCGCCGCAGGTATCCAGTGTCACATCTCCCATATTGCGCGCATACATTTTCTGCACATAATAGCTGGGGCTGCCGTAGCAGTTCGACGCGTCGAACCAGATCATATCCGGGGACCACTGGGTATAGCCCAGACGGGCAAACAGAGGCGCATAGGATGCCAGCACCACCACATCCGCATTCCGCTCCACGCCGGTGAGGAATGCCGCCTCCGCCAGAGCGCCCTCCAGGGTATTTGCCTCCGGTTTGTTAAAGCCGCTGGCGGGATGTGCCGCGTATTCCCCTGAAAATACTTTCACTTTCCTGGGATAATTGTCATAAAAATCCGTATGGTCATAGAGCCACTCAGGCTTCACATAATAATGCTCGTCCACCGCATACACAAAATCCTCCTGCTCCTCATGGGCATGGTAGAATTCCCATGCTTTCGTATAACGCTCGGAAGTAATGTCAGGCCCCGCGGAACCGATCAGTTTGATTTCCGGCGCATACGCATGGATTGCCTTCTCAAAAATCTCATAACGCTCGAAGAAATCCGCTTTCTCCGTCTGCCACTGCTCGTTTCCCACACCCACCATAGTAAGGCCGAAGGGCTCCTTGTGCCCCATCTGCGCGCGGACGGCCCCCCAATGCGTGCTCTCATCCCCGTTTGCAAATTCAATCAAATCAAGCGCATCCTGAAGGAATTCCCGGAAAGCCGGGCTTTCCCTGTCCACCAGTTCCTTTGACTGGTACTGGCATGCAAAGCCTACATTCAGCACCGGAAGCGGGCTGGCGCCAATCATCTCACAAAGCAGAAAGTATTCGTAATATCCCAGCCCCAAAGTCTGATTATAATGACAGTAGTCACTCTCGTAGTTATTTTTCGCGTTATTTTCATGGACTGCCCAGCGGTTCCAGTTGTTCTTCCTCGCCCATACCGGTTTCAGGCTGTCCTTGAAGCGGTAACGATTTGCCAGGGTATTCCCCTCCACGATACAGCCGCCCGGAAAGCGCAGAAATCCCGGATGCAGCTCCTTCAGCATATCAAACAAATCCTTCCGGAAGATTCCTCCCACGGCATCCTCCGGAATCAGGGAAATGAAATCCAGCTCCACAGTCCCCGGCTCAGACAGGCAAAATAAAAAATCCGCCTGTTCCACATCCGCCCCGGCCTGAAGAACTCCCTCGTATTTCCGGAAACAATTATAGGTTTCCTCCTGTCCGTCCGCCGCCGAAATCGCAGTCTGGGCATAACATACACCGCCCTTTTCAACGGAAATCTCAAAATCCCCCGAAAATTTCACGCAGCGGGCCCAAAAGACAAGTTTGTAGTTCATTCCTTTTTTCAGGAAAATGCCGTCATAGGCTTTGTTCCTCACACCTTCCCCGGGATGCTTTGTCTGCAGGCGCAGATAATGGGGGTTCTCCTCGCAGTGCGGGCTGCCGGTAACGCAGCGCAGGCCCGCCTCCCCGTCCCCCGGGTAAGCGCACCAGCCGTAGCCCCCGTCATACTCCACCTGATAGTCACAGTAATCGCCTGTGGCCTTCAGGAACTCAAAGGAACGGTTCTCCAGCATCTCCGCATACAGGCCGCCGTCTGCGGCATAGTTGATATCCTCGAAAAAAAGCCCTGTCATGCCCTCCTGTATTGCGGCTTTTTTCTCTGTGCTTATTTTTATATTCAAATGCTTAACCTCTTTCTTCCTCACTATAGAACATTATTTCAGGAACCGTCTCAGCACTTCCATAAAGATTTCCACATCCAGCGGTTTGGAAATATGGGCATTCATGCCGTTGGCCAGAGCCGCCTCCCTGTCCTCCTCCAATGCATTGGCCGTCATGGCAATAATCGGCATGGACTTTACGTCCTTCCTCTCCAGTGCCCGGATAGTCCGGGTAGCCTCGTAGCCATCCATAATCGGCATCTGCACGTCCATCAGAATAGCATCATAATAGAATTCCGCCGATTTTTTCACCATTTCCACCGCGTCCGTCCCGTCAGGCGCAGCTTCCACTTCGAATCCCGTTTCTTCCAGGATTACCTGGGCAATCTCACGGTTCAGCTCTATATCCTCTACAAGCAGAATCCTTTTCCCGCTGAAATCCGCCTGGGTCCAGGACGCGGCTTCTTCCTTCCCTGCCAGATTATTTGCCGCCAACAGCGCGGATTTCAGATCCGACAGGAACAAAGGTTTTGCGCAGAATGCCGTAACGCCCGCCGCCTTCGCTTCTTCCTCAATATCCGTCCAGTCATAGGCAGTCAATACAATGATGGGTGCCTCCGTCCCCACTACGCTGCGAATCCTTCTGGCTGTCTCCACACCGCTGGTCTCCGGCATCTGCCAGTCAATGATGTAGGTATGATAGGAATCGCCCTCATCATAGGCCTGTTTCGCACGGTACACCGCCTCCCTGCCGGAAGTCGTCCACTCGGAGCGCATACCGATCTTCTTCAGCATCTTGCTCACGCTGTCGCAGACATTGAAGTCGTCATCCACCACCAGGGCCCTCAGACCTTCCAGTTCCCTGATCTGCTCCGCGTCCTTTTCCACATCCTGGAGCTTCAGGCTCAGCGCCACCGTAAAGGTGCTGCCCTTGCCGACTTCGCTTTCCACGCTGATGGTGCCTCCCATCATCTCCACGATATTCTTCGTGATAGCCATCCCCAGACCTGTCCCCTGGATGCCGGACTGAGTAGCCGTGGATTCCCGTTCAAAGGGTTCAAAAATATGCTCCACAAAATCCCGTGACATGCCTATACCATTATCTTTCACCATGAAAATGTAATCGCCGTATCCATGGCGGAAAGTGGTCTTCTGCATAATCCGGAAAGAAACCATGCCGCCCGCCGGCGTATATTTTACGGCATTGCTCAGCAGATTGATGAACACCTGGTTCAGCTTCAGCGCATCCGCAATCACATCTTCGTTTGCCACCTCAAAAGTGTCGATAAACAGCTCCAACTGCTTTGCCTTCACCTGAGGCTGGATGATATTCACCAGATTATGCATGATCTCGGAGACATTGCATTCCTGTTCCTTGATCTGCACCTTTCCGCTCTCAATCCTGCTCATATCCAGAATATCATTGATCAGACTGAGCAGATGATTGCTGGAGGACAGGACTTTCTGCAGACAGTCTCTGACCTGATCCTTATTGTCAATATGGCTCACGGCGATGGTGGCAAATCCTATGATGGCGTTCATGGGCGTCCGTATATCATGGGACATATTGGAAAGGAAGGTGGTCTTTGCCCTGTTGGCGTGCTGAGCCTGCATCAGCGCATCCTGCAGCGCTTGGGTCTGTTCCTTCTGCTTCCGGACCTGTTCGGTAATCTCCCTGGTCACCACCATGACCATAATGTCATCGGTGTCATTGTCCCTGGTCATGACATAAGACTGACGGACGCACATCTGCCCGTCCTTCCCGTCCGCTTCCCAATAATCAATATCCACTTCCGCTTCCCCGTTCTCGAAACGTTCCTTCAGGTACTCTGTATTCACCGTCCTTCTGTATTCTTCCAGAGACTCCTCCAGGATAAAATCCCTCCATCTCTCAAAGCACTCCGATATCCTGCAGGGCGCCTTTAAGCCTGCCTTCTCCAGCAGCGAGAAACTCTGCCCGTTCCGCCTGCGCACGATATCCTGCTCGATGATATCCTTCGTCAGATTGAATTCAAAGGTACAGAGCGAATTGGTGGTAATGGCGATGCGATACTGTCTCTCCTTGCGGCTGGCGAGGGACATCTCAGCCTGCATGCGCAGTTCCTTTCTCTTTATTTCGGTAATATTTTGACGGGTAAACAATACCTTGCAGGCATTGCCGTCCTTCCGCTGCAGACAGACGGCGCTCACATGCTCCCATTCCGTATGTCCGTCATACTGCACATGACACTCAAACCGAACCTCGTCCCTGTTCTCCAGCGCCCTGATAATGGCATCCCTGGCAATAGCATCCCCGAATTCCTGTCCGGCCTTCTCCTCTGTCAGGATAGAGCTCATATGTTCCACCAGCTCCTGATATCTGCCCCTGGCGTTAATATCGCTCTCTTCCGGGTGTGTCCCCGCCAGATACTGATAGGTATCCGTCTCAAAATCGGCTATGGCAAAACGGCTGAAAAGGATATTGACACCGTCGATAATATATCCCATCTCCCGGTTCTCCTGCTCCAACCGCTTCTTCTCTCTCCCTGACCGGATCAGCAGAAGGATAATATAGACGGCAAACAAAACAATCAGTCCGATCTCCAGCTGGATTCCCACCATGTTCTCCGCCCTTATCATATCCTGCGTGACATCCTTGGGGAAGGTCTGTACCAGTACGAAACCATTTTCTGACAGATATGTCACACATATATTATCCGTCCTGCTGCTGGAATCACACAGAAAGCTTCCCTTCCCGCCATTTTCAAATACATCTCTTACATTTGCCGCCGTGTTACCGTCGATTATGCCCTCTTCTGCCAGGCCCGAAGCCAGATCCCCCTCATAATTCCTGCCGTTGGAGCTGGCAATCACCTGTCCCTCCGGCGTACACAAATACACCTCCGCAGCCTCGCCGAAGTATGTGGCAGCAAGCATATTCTGCAGATATTCCTCCGCCAGATAAGCCGCCCGCAGTACACCCACGATCTCTCCCTGCCAGTGAACGGGTGCATAGAAGCAGACCATGGTCTCCTGGAAGAAATGCGGATTAAAAAGAATCCCGATACCGTTCTCCCCCTGCATGCCGTTCTGATAGAAAAAACTCTCCCCGGCATCGGCAGTCCGTCCGTCGGAAGCATAGTCCGTGCCGGCTGCGTCCGTATACATCAGCGCGTCAAAGATCATATTATCTTCCATATTTGCCAGTCTCTGTGAGGTAACCACCGGTTCTTCCATGCTCTCTCCCACAAAGTAGGCATATGTAGTAATCCTGTTCAGGGCGTTCCGCAGTTCTCCGTCAATCTGGTCTGCCTTCATCTGCGCCGCATCCGCCGCATAATTTTTATTCTGCTCCTCAATGCGCTGCCTGTTCCTCGTTGTGTACCACTGGAATAAAATGATGATTGCAAGTAAGAGAAATGGGACGTAGATTATCTGCTGCAGAGATTTCTTTCTTTTCATTATGACGGTTCTCCTGTAGATCGTGCCTGTTTCCGGTTTCGTATTTCAGCCAGGTGAAATATAAGCTTATTATACTACCTGATGTAAACGAAAGCAATATTGGAAAAAAATTCTACTCCTCAAATTAAAAATCATGCTGTCTCGGCATTTTCGTGCAAAGTGCGCACGAAAACGCCTCGCGGCAACACCGAGTGAACAGTCACAAGATCATCCGCAACAGGCCTGTAACGGAGAACGTTCTGTTATCACATATCCTGTCTGTTCATAAAATGTCCGCTTATGCGCTGCCAATTTGCACATTGCCTGTTTGCTCACTGCCCATTGGTACATTGTCAGCTCACGCAAAACTCCCCGTGCATCCGGCAAAGCCGGCATACGCGGGGAGTTTTCGTCTATACTCTATGATCCTAAACGTTTAAACATTTATCCGGTTTCGGAAAGCCATATCCGGCAGTCTCAGTTCCAACCGCAAAACCATTCCTATTTCTCCGCGCCCTGCCCATAATAAGCATTGGCGCCATGCTTCCTGTAATAATGCTTATCCATCAGCTCCTGAGGCGCAGGCTGCACATGATGGTTGATGGACTCCGTGCGGTAAGCCATCTTCGCCACCTCCTCCAGAACCACGGCATTATGCACCGCGTCCTTCGCATCCTTTCCCCAGGTGAAGGGTCCGTGGTTCTTGCACAATACCGCAGGAACGGATACCGGGTCCTTGCACATTCTCAAAAATTCGCTGACGATCAGTTTTCCTGTATTCTCCTCGTAGGCATCGGAAATTTCTTCCGCAGTGAGGCATCTGAGGCAGGGAACCTCTCCATAGATATAATCCGCATGCGTGGTGCCGTAGCAGGGAATGCTTCTGCCTGCCTGGGCCCAGCTGGTGGCATAGGAGGAATGGGTATGCACGATGCCGCCGATCTCCGGAAATGCCCTGTAAAGCTCCGCATGAGTCGCGGTATCGGAGGACGGATTGTAACGGCCTTCCACCTTTTTGCCGTCCAGGTCTACTACTACCATGTCTTCAGGTGTCAATCTGTCATATTCCACCCCGCTGGGCTTGATGACAAAGCATCCGCTCTCCCTGTCTATGGCGCTGACATTGCCCCAGGTGAATGTTACCAGGCCGTATCTGGGCAGATCCAGATTGGCTTCACATACTGCTTTTTTTAACTCTTCTAACATTGTATCCTTACTCCTTTCATATTTTCAGACAAGCCCTTCCACTGCTGCCTTCTCGGCAGGAAGGGTGCTCTTGTATTTCTCAATAAATGCATCGAACCCGGCCACATCCTCCGGCTTCGGCTCGATGGTTGTACCTGTCTGTCCGGCAAAAATGCGGTTGCTCAGATAATCCGGCAGGCTCTCGCCTTCCGCTTTCTCTTCCATGTAAGCAGCCAGCACTGCCATGCCCCATGCGCCGCCTTCGCTTGCGGTATCCATCACCGTCACAGGCGCATTCATGGCTGCTGCCATCAGCTGCTGTCCCACCACAGGCGTCTTAAACAGGCCGCCGTGCCCCATCAGGGAATCTACCTCCACCTGTTCTTCCTTCATCAGAATGTCATTTCCGATTTTCAGTGCCGCCATGGAACTGTACAGATGGCTCCTCATAAAGTTCGCCAGCGTAAATTTCGCATCGGGAGTACGGACGAACATGGGCCGGCCCTCATTCAGCCCGGTGACAGGCTCCCCTGAGAAATAATTGTATGCCATCAACCCGCCGCAGTCGGTATCGGCCGTCAGTGCCTCACGGTAAAGCGTTCCGTATAGCTCGTTCTTATCCGGCTTCACACCGAACTTACCCGCAAACTCCTCAAACAGATTCACCCATGCGTTCAAATCCGATGTACAGTTGTTACAATGAACCATGGCCACAGGGCTGCCGTCGGGCGTGGTAACCATATCGATTTCCTCATGCACCTTTGAAAGCGCCTTCTCCGTTACCACCATGGAGAAAATGGAAGTTCCCGCTGAAATATTTCCCGTGCGCACCTTTACGCTGTTGGTTGCCGTCATGCCGGTTCCCGCGTCGCCTTCCGGAGGGCACATGGGCACGCCCGGCTGCAGATTCCCGCCGGGGTCAAGCATCTTCGCGCCTGCTGCACTTAACACGCCTGCCTTCTCTCCGGCCGGCAATACTTTGGGAAGGATGTCTTTCAATTTCCATCCAGGGCCTTTGTCCGCTGCCAGTGCATCAAACTTCTCTATCATTTCCGCATCATAGTCACAGGTTGCGGAATCAATCGGGAACATACCGGAAGCCTCACCCACGCCCAGTACGCGCTCTCCGCCTTCTTTTCCCTCTCCTGACAGCTGCCAGTGAATGTAGCCTGCCAGTGTGGTCAGATAAGAAATATCCTTCACATGCTCCTCACCGTTTAAAATTGCCTGATACAGATGGGCAATGCTCCATCTCTGGGGAATATTAAACTGAAACAGCGGTGTCAGCTTTCTGCACGCCTCTTCCGTCATGGTATTGCGCCAGGTACGGAAAGGAACCAGCAGCTCTCCCGCCGCGTCAAAGGGCATATAGCCGTGCATCATGCCGGAGAAGCCCAGTGCCGTCAGTTTCGTCAATGTCACGCCGTACTTGCCCTGCACATCCTCCGCCAGACTTTTGTAGCAGCCCTGAAGCCCCTTCCAGATATCCTCCAGACTGTATGTCCAGATGTTATCCACCAGGCTGTTCTCCCAGTCCCAGTTTCCCATTGCCACAGCCCTGTGGCTCTCGTCCACCAGTACTGCCTTGATACGGGTGGAACCGAACTCCAACCCTAAAATCGTTTTTCCGTCCTGAATTGCTTTCTTAATCGCTTCGCTCATGTATTACCTCTCTTCCCGCCCGGGGCGTTATTTGTTCTGGCATATCGCTTTTTCTTCCTTTCTTTAAGTATAGAAAAAATATGTGGTAAAGTCAAGGAAACTGAGGCCTTTATTTCGTTTCCTGATACGTTTCATTCCTGTTCACTCGGTGCCACCGCAAGGGTTTTTCGTGCGCAATCCGCACAAACAATCCCGGGCAATCACTTCGATTACTTTGACTGCCGACGCCAAAATGAGCGTCTCCTGCTCATTTTGTGTGCATCCTGTCACTGTTTACGGCAAAGCCGTGAACAGCAACTGCGTTTCCGCTTCAGTTCAGGTTCTCTCATTGCTTCTCTCAGATGTTTATGCTATAATATCAAGATATCAGGGTCAGAAGATCCGACAATTCAACAAACTTTTACACAACCGATACGGTTTATGTTCATAAGCAGCTATCACCCAATATCATATCAACATAGAATCATGAAACGCAACATTACAATGGGAAACGAGGTACACACAAGATGAAACTTCTATACGGAACCGGCAATCGCGCAAAGCTGGAACCCATGCAGCGGCGGTTGGCCGGGTTGGGTCTGGAGATTATCGGACTGAATGATATGGATAAAGAAGCACCGCAGGTTACGGAAAACGGAAGTACTCTCCTGGAAAACGCCAGACAGAAAGCATTCGCCTATTATAATGCTTTCGGAATCCCTGTCTTCTCCTGCGACTCCGGACTGTACTTTGAAGGCGTGCCGGATGATATCCAGCCCGGCGTCCATGTAAGGACGGTAAACGGTAAATATCTCACAGACGATGAAATGCTTCTGTATTACAGCGGCCTGGCAAAAAAGTACGGCAATCTGAAATCAATGTACCGCAGCGCCATCTCCCTGGTACTGGACGAGGAGCACATCTACGAAGCCATGGATGACAGTCTGGCAGACGGCCCTTTTCTAATCACCCCGGTCCCCCATTCCAGAATACAGCATAAAGGATTTCCTCTGGACTCTCTCTCCGTGGATATAAAGACCGGTAAATACTTCTATGACCTGGATGAAAAAGACCAGGATAAAACGGCCGTAAAGGACGGCTTCCTGGATTTCTTCCGGTCTGTATTGAACCTTTCCGCAGAATATCAGCCAACTGCAACAGGTAATTTTCATTCGGCAAAGCCCTGACCGAAGGCTTCCGGACGAAGGCAGTCTGAAAGTATACGAAGTGCGGACAAATCTGGTTTTGCGGGAAAGAAAAACGATTCTCTGCATGGCTGCCGCCGCCCCTTCATATAATGTAGCAATATTAACTTTCAGGTGATCCTTTGAAAAAGCACTCCCCTGTTTCATTCCGGCAGATGCTCTTCGGCATCGTTTTTCTGCTGCTTTTCTCCGGCATGGTCATTTTTCTTTTTTCCTACTGGCGTGACGAGAAACGGTTTACCGGTATCACAGCCCAGCTGTTCGCCGGTGAGATGAAATCCAATACACTGAGCATGCATTACACGCTGGCAAATCCTGCCGCTTTCGGCATCGGTGACTATGAGCCAGTACTCTCCTGCTACAATGCCGAAGGCGCTCTCCGCGGCCAGGCGGAAACGGAGAATATCCTGACGGCGCTTAAGGACCTGCGCCCGGCAAAGCTTTCCGAACAGGACGCTTACCTGCAGCAGCTGCTCATCCGGACTCTGGAGAATTCGCTGGCTCTGAGCAGCTTTTCTTACTACAGCGAGCCTCTCTCTCCCGCCTCCGGCACCCAGTCCAACCTCCCCATCCTTCTGGCGGAATATCCCTTCCGCAACCGCCGGGACGTGGAGGACTATCTGGCTCTGCTGGACCAGTCGGATGATTATTTCGCCTCTCTTCTCACCTATGAGCAGGAAAAGGCGGCGGCAGGCTTCATCATGCCCTCTTCTTTCATAAGTGAAGTCCGGGAACAATGTGACACAATCGTCACAAAAGAAGCACTGGAAGACGGCACACACTTTCTGCAGACCACCTTTCAGGAGCGTCTTGCTTCTCTGGTGGATGAAAAAATCATCACTGCCGAAGATGCCGCCGCATACGTTTCCCAAAACGAAAGACTGCTGAAGACGGTACTGCTTCCCGCTTACATAGCCCTGGGAGACGGTCTCCTTCTCCTGGAGGACGATTCCGTGCTGCCCGCCGGACTGGCCGCTCTGCCGGAAGGACGAACCTATTACGAACAGCTTCTCATCTCCGAAACCGGCTCCTACCGCCCGGTGACGGAAGTCAGAGACCTGCTAACAGAGCAGTTTTCAAAAGAATACGGGGAAATCAAAAAGCTGGCGGAAAGCCATCCCGAAATCATCGAATATATCGCAAAAAATACCACAGAACCCTTCCCATATAGAGAGGCATCCCAGATGCTGTACGACCTGCAGGAGAGGATGAAAAAAGACTTTCCCAGCCTGCCCGGAAACACCGCTTCCATTGCAGTCAAGGCAGTTTCAGGCAGTCTGGAGCCATACTGCGCACCGGCTTTCTACCTGACCGCGCCCCTGGACGACACGGATTCCAACAGCATCTACATCAACCGCAGCAAAACCCCTGACGGACTGGAATTATACACCACCCTGGCCCATGAGGGCTATCCCGGGCATCTGTACCAGACTGTCTACCACAACCGCTCCGCCCTTGCCGCAGGCGAGCGCCCCGCCCGGGAACTGCTGTGGTACGGCGGCTATCAGGAGGGTTGGGCCGTGTATGTGGAATTTCATGCCTATGAATACGCCGCGGAACTTTTAACGGAAAACGGGCAGGAAATGGCTGCACTCACCGCCCGGTTGGAAGCGCACAACCGCAGCCTGCAGCTTTGCCTTTACTCCCTGATGGATATCATGATTCATTATGACAATGCATCCCTTGAGCAGATTGCAGAAATGCTCCGGAAATTCGGCATACAGGACGCCGAAACCGCAGAATCCATCTATAACTATATCGTGCAGGCCCCCTGTAATTATCCAAAGTATTACCTGGGATATCTGGAGATACTTGCCCTCCGTGAAAAAGCACAGGAACTCTGGGGCACGGATTATACAGACTACCGGTTCCATCTCTTCTTTCTGGACAGTGGGCCTTCTGATTTCCTGTCTCTGGGAGAGCGGCTTGCGTCTTATGATATTATAGCAGCGGGCGCTTCGTAAACATATATTCGGCCGTGTTCTGTCCTGATTTCGTAAATTTATGTTCGTCTCTACGTCAAAAGCACACGCAGAAATATGCTTCCCGGCTTATTTCTGTGTGCCGGTCAATGATGGCTGCGCTGTTATTACAAATCCGGTATCTGCCGACGCCGTAAGCAAGACTGTCACATCCCGGCGTCCTCAATCATATCCTCCAGGCACTCTCTGTCCCACAAAAGAATCTTCAGCTTTCTGGCAGCCTCCATGGCGGGCTGGGTAAAATACTGATTGGTGAGCACAGCGCCCACCATCCTGTCATAATAGTCCCGGCCCGCATAAGCCTCCTGCACTGCCTTCACGCCTACCGGCGCATTGTAGCACTTGCACTGGATGGCATATGTGACGCCATCCTTCTCCGCCAGGATGTCCACGCCGTAATCGCCGCTGCCCCTGGTGACCTGTACCTCCTGAAAGCCGCACTTTTTCAGCAGTTCCCCGCAGTAATACTCAAATTCATGCCCCTCCATCAGGTCGTATTCCTCGGGTTTGCTCCGTCTCGCCCGCTGACGCAGATAAAGCACCGCGCTGAACAGCATGGCTGCAACTGCCAGGCTTACAATGATAATCATCTGATTCGTGTCCATATTGCCTCTTATCTCTCATTCACCCTTTTATCTGTACTTTTACCGTCGTTTACTGCCCGGCACATTATGTACTGTTTCTATTGTATTCGACAAAGGGGAAGAATGCAACCTAAATTTTCCTGATACTTCCTTTCAGTTCCGTCTTTCATGTCTATTTCTATGGAACGACTATGACAATGTGTTTTTTATTTCAAAAAGTATCGGAACCATCATTGCCGCCGAAGATCTCCAATGCTTTTTTATTAACTCAATCACATCTGACACAGCTTTATTCGCCTGCACGTTTCTTCCATACCGCCTAAACTAAGCCTAGTATAAAAGAATTATTGGAAGAATGCTGAGAAAAATCAGGAAGGACATTATTATAGTTGAAAACACCTCGCCCATGTCTTGACTTTTATGCCGCTCTAAACTAGAATGAAAAAAGCACTTTTTGGGCAGATACGCTGAATTGACAGGAAAGAGTACCTGCCTGATGGCAGCACAGGAAAATGTGACATTCAGTGAAAAAACAAAACCGCAGCAAGCAAAACTCAACTCTTACAGCAACAGAGGAGACACATTCCATGGAACACATACTCATCGTAGAAGACGATGCTGACAATAATACAATGTTACGGGTATATCTGGAAAATCATGGCTATGTCTGCACACAGGCTTTTTCAGGCAGCGAGGCGAAGCTGCTCTTTTCCATGAAGGAATTTGACCTGGTGCTGCTGGATCTGATGCTGCCGGGTGTCACCGGTGAGGAGCTTATCCCGGTATTTTCTCCAAAGACGCCCGTTATCGTGATTTCCGCCAGGAGCAGCCTGGACAGCAAAGTCAATATGCTCTCTGCAGGGGCAGAGGATTATCTCTGCAAGCCCTTCGACCTTCCGGAGCTTTTGGTACGGATTCAGGTACAGCTGCGCAGACAGGCACGAAAAGAGGAATACCCGGAAAGAGGCGCCGAATCCAAAAAAGCCGATGTCATATATTCCTACCGGGAATGGACACTTAAGCCGGATGCCATGGAAATGACTGCCGCCGGGCGCCCCATCGCCCTGACCCGGTATGAATTTCTGATCCTGGAACTGTTTATCCGCAATCCAAGGCGTATCTTTTCCAAACAGATGATCTACGAATATGTGTGGGGTGAAGAATATATGGCGGAAGACAAGACCATCAATGTGCATATCAGCAATATCCGTTCCAAATTAAAGGAAAGCGGAACCGATTCCTATATTCAGACTGTCTGGGGTATGGGCTTCAAACTTACCTGACCGGAAGCTGCATTCAACACCCCTTTACGGAAACGCTCCAGCATTCCAAACGATAAACTTTAACCTTTCTTAAACTTTTCTGAGCGTTTTTTAAAACCTCTGACGCTAGAATATTCACATAACAAAGCTACGGCAGACGCCCAGAAGCTCCTTACGTTGAGAACCGCTCAAAACACGGTTCCGGGCTGTCTCCCAAGCCGTCCGGAACCGTTGCTAAGCATTCTGTATGGTAACCCCCATGCAAAAAGCCTATAAGACAGGCTTGGCTGCAAGGCATGTCGCCTTTGGGCATGCGGTTTTGCAAGATTCAATACTTTCACAGCAACAGGGAAGCAATAGGTTCCAACATAAGAAAGGAGAAGGATATGTAATGGGAAAAAGCACAAAGACGCAACACACACTGGCTGTGGAAACAATATCCCTGACCAAAACCTATAAGGGAAAAGCAGCCGTCAGCCATCTGGATATGAAGGTTTATGAGGGGGCCATATACGGCTTCATCGGCCGAAACGGAGCCGGAAAATCCACCACCCTGAAGATGCTGTGCGGACTGGCAAAACCCTCGGAAGGCGAAATCCGGCTATTCGGAAAAAACGCAGGCGACCCTATCGCCGCAAGGCGGGTAGGCTGTCTGATCGAATCTGCAGGCTTATACCCTCATATGACCGCAAGACAGAATGCCATCATGCAGGCAAAATGCATGGGCCTGGCCGATATGAATGCCGTGGACAGCGTACTGGAAGCCACCGGAATGAACAACACCGGAAATAAAAAAGTAAAACTGTTTTCCATGGGAATGCGGCAGCGCCTGGGGATTGCCCTGGCTCTTCTGGGAAATCCGGACCTGTTGATTCTGGATGAGCCCATCAACGGATTGGACCCGGAAGGTGTCCGTGAAATCCGGCTGTTGATTCAGCGTCTAAACGAAGGTGGAAAAACATTTATTATCAGTTCCCATATCCTGGGAGAGCTCAGCAAGTTCTCTACCCATTACGGGATTATCAAAGAGGGAAAACTGGTGGAGCAGCTGACACGAGATGAGCTGGAGCAGAAATGCGCCGACTATTTCCAGATAGAAGTGAACGATGTAAAGCATGCTTTGCCGTTAATCACAGAGAATATGCCGGAAGTACGGACAGAAGTCTGCGATAATACAAACATCCGGCTGTATGGGCTAAAAGAAGGCTCCGGTTTAAACCATCTTCTCATTGAAAACGGTGTGCAGGTTTATTCTTCCGGTTTCCACCACATGGACCTGGAAGATTATTTCCTGGCACACATGGACAGCACTCATAAATAAAGAAGAAGAAAACAGCATCTGTCCGGCTAATAGCAAACGCCATAATTCCCCTACGAAATTGTCGGAAAATAACTGACAAAGCTTGTTTCGGAAAAAGCCTGGAAATACAATAAAAAATGCTATAAGCTTGCACTTCAGACAGACATTGCGCTGCCATGCATGGTATCGGACAGGACAGATACAGAAATTAAATCAGCATGTACCTGCCCAAATGCCTGGAACAAATTGGAGGCATGCACCCGGATAGAAATTGTTCTGCCATACATTGGCACTTGGCGGAGACACATGCAGAACGAAAATAGGAGAATAAGAATATGTTTAATTTATTGCGAATGGATTTATACCGGCTGGTCAGAAGCAAATCTGTCTATATCTGCCTGGCTTCTCTGATGGCAGCATCGCTTTTATGTTTCTGGATGGTCTGGCTGATAGATACCCCGGAAGGGCAGGAAACGGCTGCCAGGCTTGGAATGACCGCCGAAATTGCGGACACAGAAGACGAAGGCTTCCATGTGGCGATATCAGGAGAAAAAGTCTCCCTGCTGGAGGGTTATAATACTCTGCTTATGTTCCGCGAAATCGGAATGGACGGCGGTGCATATGTCTTTATTTTCGGAATCGTCATCGTCCTTTTCTTCTGCTCGGATTACAGCAGCGGCTTTATGAAAAATATCATATCCCTGCACCGAAGGAGATGGATGTATATCGCCAGCAAGCTCATTGCAGCGGCAATCCTGGATCTCTGTTACCTGGCAATATGCCTCGGCTTCTGCCTGCTGCTGAATGTACTGTTTCATAACCTGGTGCCCGCTGCCCCTGCCGCGGATTTCCTTTTCTACCTGGGCCATATATTTGTCATCACCATGGGCTTTGCAGCATTGTTCCTCCTGATCTGCACTTTCACCCGAAGCACTGCCTCAGGCGTTCTGGCCGCTTCGGTGTTAAGCATCGGAATCCTGGTAACTCTTTTCGGCTACATCACCGGACTGTTCGGGCTGAACCAATGGGTTTCCTATACGCTTTACTATAATCAGACTTACGCGCCGTCCGCCTACAGCGGAATGGCAGATCTGAAGGGCTACGCCGTAGGAGCCATTTTCCTGGCACTGTACGCCGCCGCGTCAGCCGCCGTCCTTACCAGGAAGGACATTTAACGGCAGTTCCTGATATATCCGCAAATCGCCGGATATTACGATACGTCTTTTCGGCAGCATTGTTTCCGAACCGGAAAACTGTCACAGAGAGGAGCGAAACCAACATGCACATCCTGCCAATCCTGCTGTCCATCGCCTGTATCATCCTGGCCATAACCCTGGCAGGGCTCTGCGCGGATATCCGCTCCCTCTGCCGTCAGCTGGAGGAAATCGAACGGGGCAGCCATATGGAACTGACTACGGGCACCCGGCAGAAATCCCTGCTGCGGTTATGCCGAAGCCTGAACCGAATCCTCGCCGCCAAAGACCGGAGTCATATCCAGTATGAGCGGGCGGAAAAGCAGCTGAAACAGAATATCACAAACCTGGCTCACGATATCCGCACACCTCTCACCGGAGCCTCCGGCTATCTGCAGCTTGCCCGGGAATGCGACGATGCCGGCAAAAGAGACCACTATCTGTCAGTCGCTGGCCGCAGACTGGAGGAACTGGCAGATATGCTGGAAAAACTGTTTCTGTATACAAAGCTTTCAAATGAGAATTTCGCTTTTTCCGATGAGAATATGAAACAGATACAGGTACTGCCATTGCTGAGCGACTGCCTGCTGAGTCTCTACACAAGATTTGAGGAGCAGAATATAGAGCCTGAGGTACGGTTCGAATCCGAAAGCTTCCGGGTTCCGGCAGACGAGGATGCTTTGCGGCGTATTTTCCTGAATCTGCTGCAGAATGCGCTGATCCACGGCACAGGCAATCTGACGATCACTCAACGGATCATTTATAGTGAGCCAGAGCCGCAAAAAGAGAAGCCCTGCCGGAACACCGCACCAGATAAAGCCATGCCCCGGGAAGCCGGAGCGCATGGGTGCCTGATCTTCGAAAATTCCGTGCCGGAAAACAGCACACCGGATCCGGAGCAGATGTTCGATCTGTTTTATAAAGCCGACACCGCCCGAAGGAAAGCTTCCTCCGGGCTGGGGCTGTTTATTGTAAAAGAACTCATGAAGAGGATGGGCGGCAATGCCTCGGCAAAACTTGACGGCAATACATTACGGATATTCCTTTATTTTCCGTCTGACACGCAAGACCTTAATCAATAACAGCATCAAACAGGGATGCTATATGTTCATACATGTTTCGGCTCCGTCCTGCGCTCATCAACCATTTCCTGCACATATCATTTCGGTTCCGGCTTGTCCGGGTCAGGAATTGCTGAAGATTACCTTGTGCATTTTGGACGTAATCCCATGTCACGTGCGGATATCGCAGTTTCTATTTTCTCTGTGCCAGCAGCCATGCCATAATATGAACCGCCTGCTGGAATTTGCCCCGGGATATCATCTCCTCAATCTGCGCCCGGGTATATTTCCTGACATTCAGAAATTCTGTCTCGTCCAGCTTCTGGCCGCCCGACTTGCGGCAATTCTCCGCCGCAAAAATGTAGGCGTAATTGTCTGCTATGGTGGCATTGGAAGGCACGGTAAGCAGATGCCGCCACTGCTCCGATTCGTAGCCGGTCTCTTCCAGCAGTTCTCTCTTCGCCGCCTCCAGCGAGTCCTCCGCTCCTGCCTGACCGCGCTCCGTACCATATTCTCTGCCGTCCGTGCGTTCTATGCCGCCTGCCGGGAATTCCGTGGTCACTTCCTTTATCCCCTGGCGGAACTGCCTGACGCAGAGATAGTTACCCTCTTCGTCCGTCGCGACGACAACCACGTAGTCTCTCCGGCTGTAGCTGTAATATGGCTCAAATACACTCCCGTCCGGGAACCTGTAGGCTGAACGCCTGAAATCAATCCATTCGTCCCGGACAATGTGCTCCGTGCTGATTTCTTCCCAGGCCAGGCTTTCTTCATCGCCGGTTTCTGACTCTGCCGCCCCGGCTACTTCCTTCTGTACCTGGTTTCCTGCTTTGTTTCCAGCTGTATTCCGATGTTGTGCCTCACCTGGCCTGGCTTTTTCATTTTGCGTTTCTTTTACTGCAGTTTCCCGGTCTTGCCCCTCACCCGGCCGGGTATTTTCATCCTGTGTCCCTTTTACCGCAGCTTCCTCCTCTGCTCCGTTACCGCTGTATCCGAAACCGTGGCTCTCACACCACTCTATTGCAGTTTTACGATGCAGGGCATCCTCAAAAGCATACCAGTCCTCTTCAATGCCCAATCTGTGTACGCCATCCTTAAACCTGCGGAATGCGCCTTTTCCACGGATTGCACCTTCCAGGGTATCCTGCGCCCTTCCCTCGGGAAGGCTCCAGACGAATTCCTCCATAATATGGTACTCATCGATATCGAACCTGGACGGCAGCCGGAAAAAACGGGTCAGCCACCCCTCCTCTATCAAATCCGCCAGTTCCTGATCCTCCGCATCGTATTCTCCCCCAAAAGGATATTCCGGAAGACTGACTACTTCCATCTCCTCAATATCAAGATACTGCTGCCACTCATCATTTGCCATATCTATGGCATCACAAATCAGCTCTAATGGTACCACAACTTTTCTTTTCTGATCATCTGTGTCTGAATTCATAACTCATGTCCTCCCTGTTCCTTTTCTCCCCGTTCCTTTTCTCCGGCTCTTTCCCCTGACCTGACTGCTTCACAGAGAAATTCAGATTTGGAAGTCAAACGCTCAAACTCCTCTATACTCCCGGAACGCGCCGCCAGTTTGTACCACTTACGCAATATTTCCAGATCTTTCTGCCCCCAAAGCCGCTTCTCCAGATTCTCCGATCATGCCGATTTCTTTCAGCAACTCCACAATATCCTCTATCTTTCCTTCTGCTTTTCCTTCCGCCTTTCCCTCTGCTCTTTCTTTCGAATACGTTTCTCGGCTTCATAAGCTTTCATATACGCCAGCCCCACTTCCCTGTCTGATTTGATATTCATCACCATCTCATGCAGCCTTGCCAGCTCTTCAGACTTTACATTTTCCGCTGTAGAGTGTTCCATATACCGCGCAAGCTGCCGCAGCGCCTCCGGCGGTATTCCTTCCGTTCCGTTTGTATACAGAAATATTGTCCTGGCTCCGTCCTCATATAGCAGATCCGGCTCCTCCACGCAGTCATACAGCAAACTCCTGCCTTGCAAATATGATTAAGGGTGTCAAAGCATAGAGTTTCTGAATGAGATTTAGATGGATTGAATTTCATATCACTGTGTTCAAGAAAATAATATGCTTTATGCATACAGTATAACACGCTTTCCTGCATTGTCAAGAACTTTATAAGACAGCAGACCGGGAGAAATGCAATTCCGGGAAAAGGGAAATTGATTTGCTTCATCTCCCTCATCGTCTGCAGGTACCTGGAGAGGAAGCCGGACAACCGCTGCACCGTCGGCCAGCTCATAGACACGCTGCAGGAAATGAACTTCCAGGCATAAGATTTCCCTCGATTCCTGTCTTTCGCATTACGATTCTCTCGCTTATGATTTCCTCTGCCTGGCCTCTACGATTGCTTTCAAAACACATTGTATCACCACAAAAATCAGCGCTGCCACCGGCCATACCATCCCGGCTGTCTTCCAGGAATCCCCGCGAAATCCCCATGCCAGAAATACAGCCACCACCAGGCACCAGTACGCCCCCGGGAAAAAGGAAGTTTTCCGTTCAACCGCCTTTTTCTCCGCTGTATAATCTCCTTCCTGAAGCAGTTTATCGTAGCTTCCCCTTATGCAGCCTGCCCACACGAACATAAGGACTGCCACGGAAACCACCGCAAGCAGAATACACACGCCATATATATAGACGATATCCGCCACGGAAAACGCCGCCATCATCATCAACGGCACCACTCCCAAAATACAGAGCACGGTCCCGGATGTAATGCACAGATTATAAATTCCTGAAAATTCCTCCTTCTTCTTCGATGCCATTCCTTTCACACCGTATTGAAGCGTAATGATTTCTTTTTCTATATATTCATACTTTTCCAAACGGTTTTCCGAAAACGCCAACACTGCCACACCGATTGCCACAAGAATAAGCAAGACCGTTACACCCACGCCCCCTGCCATATCCTCTGTGATTGCCATATTGCCAAACTCACTTATCCCGCTCAGCAAAATCAGCGGGATGGGTGAAAGGACGCAGAGCGCCGTGGCCAAAGCCCTGGGGATTGCCAGCTTTCTTTCCAGGTCGATAAAGCGCCCCGCTTCTTCCATGGAGACCACCTTCACATCCGCTTCCTCATATTCTTCCTCCCGGGGAACCACCTCGGCCTCTTCCTCATCCTTCAGCAGCCAGTCCGTAGTGACGCCAAATATATGGCTCAGCTGGATAATTTTATCAATGTCCGGGAGAGACGACGCGCTCTCCCATTTTGAGACGGACTGCCTGGATATGTCCAGCTTCTCCGCCAGTTCTTCCTGGGACCAGCCCTTCTTTTTCCTCAGTGTCATGATTTTTTCCGATAGCATCATATCTTTTCCCTGCCGCCCTTATTTCATTTCACTTCCCATCATGCCGGATGGTTTCACAGGCACGGCTTGCCCTTTCTGCGCTTCTGCGCCTTTTATGACATAATTGTCATGTACTATGACACACACGTCACAATGCAATACCCGCATTACCATGTCTTCTGTCGGAAACGAAAAAATTGCTTCCGATAAGGCATCTTGTAATGTTCCGCTCAGTCCGCTGGCTTGCAACGCCATGTCATTTCACATGCTAATCATAACAGAAATGCCGGTTGACAACCAGCAAGTGCGCTTGGAAATTTGTCAACCGGCAGTTGCAGGTTCTTTTTTGGAAGAGCAGGAAATCTCCCACAGCACCTCAGACATATCAGGCAGGTTCGCATGCTATACCAGCATAAACTCCCCCTCTACATAAAACACACCGTCTGCAAAAGGTTGGCCTTCCGGCCTCTCCAGTCTCCCCCGGCGTATCAGCTCCTCCGCCACATGCCCGATCAGTTCTCCGCAATAGACAGATATCCACTGATTAATCTGCCCATGAAGGCGCGTGGGCACAAAGCTTTCAAAGCTTTTCCTCACGGAAAGAATCCAGTCACAGAGCATGGCATCCAGCTTCTCATCCTCCGCTTTGTACGGGGCACAGAACTCATCAAACTGCTTCCGGGTAAAGCAGGCAAAATTCAGCACATACCCTCCGTCCGCTTTCCTGACCAGGTGATTTTGCACCAGCCGCGCCATATCCTCTTCGGCAATCAGTCCCTCCGGTACGGTGCCGCCCGGACATTTCTGCGGGATTCCCTGTTCTGCAAGCCATGCGGTCCCGCCGCTGCGGTACACCCGGCGGTCATAAAAGCGATTGACCCAGTAAAAATACATATGTCCTTCTCCGGTGCCATTGACATTGCAGCCGGTACTGTACTTTCCCGGCTCCTCATTTGCATCCCCGGACTCCGTAACGATAAACCACCCATGCCCGCCGTCCTTTCTGGGTGGAAAGTTTCCGCTGGAAAGATGCAGACGATGATTCTTCAACGCTTCCAGCTTCTGTCTGATCAGATAAGGAATCAGAATATACCCCAGCCTCTCCATACCGAAATCACATCCGTAAAAACCGATTTCCCCAAGATCCCTCTCCTGCCAGAGCAGTCTCTCATAGTGATCGGCAATGGCCCTCACCATCGGCTCCTGCACTGCCTCGGTATCGGCACGGTCCTTCAGCCGGAAAACAATGAAATCTGTCGCATATTTATTTCCGTTTTTCCGAATAGCATCTCCATATTCAAGTTCCGGGAGCACGTCCTCAATATAAATCGTGGGAATTCCCGTACACATGCTGATTTCTTCCACTGTCAGCGGCTTCTCATAAGCTGCCTTGCAGATGGCCCTGGCAATCTGGCTGTGCAGATACCGATGGGAATCCATCGAGCCGTTGCACCCGTACGTATTCCAGTTAATCCTCTGATACACTTTATCCATTTGCTCTGTCCCTATCCTTTCCCGAATTCTGCTGCGCCCTACGTTCAGGCGCCATTTGATTGTGGTTTCCGGCAGGGCATATTTCTGTGCCAGCTGTTTTACCGACATTTCCCCGATATAATAATCCACAAAAATATCCCTGTACTCAGAAGAAAGGGTATGGAGGCAGCGGAATACCGGCTCATATTCCTCTTCCACGGACGGCTCTTCCACCTGCAGGCATTCCTCCGCAACCTCGTACAGCTCCTGTCCGGAGAGAATGGACTGCCGCTTATTCCTGGCGTTGATAAATCGGGCATAGCGGTTGTGCGCAATCCGCCACACCCAGGCTTCCAGCGATTCAATCTGGTATTTTCCGATGCCGTCCAGTATATGCAGCAAAATCTCTCCCGCCAGATCCTCGGCGTCATGCCAGTTGTCCAGGCGATGGTGGCAGAACCGGAAAACCGGTTCTATATAGCGAATAACGCCCTTCTCGTCCATACACTTTTCTCCCGTCTCATATAACCGCCGTAATAAATCCCCGCTTTGTTCACAAGCCGTAAGCGAGCAATTTATTTCCGGCAAATACGCTTTTTATACTTCCAACTATAATACCGCAATCATGATTACACTATGAAAGTGCCCGCAAATTTAATATGGATAGGTGAATCTTTTCATTGTTTTACGTTACTTTTTTTCGAAAAATAGCAAATGCTTGTTTTCAGAAGCTGAATAGAATGATATAATAGATTTGTTACCGCCCCGATACTGGTAACAGGAAGGGGGAGTTGAATATGGAAATGCTGATAGCTTTTCTTATTGCTGTCGTGGCAGGAGTGGTTACCCACATAATCTGCAAATGGCTGGACGGCAAACAAAAATAGCGGTAACTGGCCTGGTTTCGCCCAACCCTAAAGGGCAATAGCACTAAAAAGCCAGAGAGCAGCACCTCTCTGGCTTTTCATTTGGGTTGAACTGGAAATGCTGTTTTTCTGTTCGCCGGTGTTTATTGTAACATATAAATCCGACAATTTCAAGTATAACCAAACTTTTTTAAAATAAACTTTTTTAAATAAACCTTACAGACCTTTTAGAATAAACCATATCTCTGTCATCAAATATGCAAATCAATGTCCTCGCAGCCAAACCTCCGCACCACAATCCGCTCATAGGGCTTCTCATACCCGGCATGGACGATTTCTCCGGCTACCGTGCCGTCCTCCTGAACCGTAAAGCGGTACTGATGATACTTCCCGTCCCTGTAGGCAAAGTCCGCCCCGTTGTCCAGATAGTGCTCGCTGCTTCCCTCCCCTGGATAAACCTCCAGAATCAATGTATCCAGCGGCTTCTCTCCCACATAGGACTGCGGTTCCATGGTCGGGATGATACTTCCGGCCTTCACATAAACAGGACAGGTATCCAACGGCGCTTCCCGCATGATCCAGGCAGGCCCGGTAACCTTCTCTCCGTTCCAGTAATCATACCATACCCCTTCCGGCAGGTACACCATGCGCCGCTTCATGCCCTGAGACACCACCGGCGCCGCCAGGATCCGGCTGCCCAGCATGAACTCGTCATTGCACTGTCTGGCATTCTTGTCCTTCTCATAATGGAAAACCAACGGGCGCATAACCGGCGCTCCTGTCTTCTCCTCTTCGTAAAACAGATCGTAAAAATACGGAATCCAGTGATAGCGCAGCTTTACATACTTCCGGTAGATGTCCGTGATCTCAGTTCCGAACTGCCACGGCTCCTGCCTCCTGGTTCCCAGCGCCGCATGATTGCGGAACAGCGGTGAGAAGCAGCCCACCTGTATCCACCGCGCCAGAAGCTCCGGCGTGGTATCCGAGCCGAAGCCTCCGATATCAGTGCCTACAAAAGGCATGCCGGACAGCCCCAGATTGCAAAGCTGGGGAATCGCCATCTGCAGATGCGCCCAGAGGCTGTGATTGTCCCCGGTCCAGGCAGTGGCGTATTTCTGCGTCCCCGCATAACATGCCCTGGTAATGACAAAGGGCCTGCGTCCGTCCAGCTTTTTCAGGCCTTCATAGGTGGCCTTTGCCATGTAATGCCCATAGACATTGTGCATTTCCGCATGGGTGGACTGACGGTCTTCATCCGTGAATACCACATCCTCCGGCAGCGGCCCCCGGAAACTGGCCGGCTCGTTCATATCGTTCCAGATGCCCCTGACGCCTCTGTCCAGGAGAAACTGCTGCTTATCGCCCCACCACTGCCTTACCGCCGGATTGCCGAAATCCGGAAATGCCGCATCCCCGGGCCAGACAGCGTTAATATAGGTCTCGCCCTCAGGCGTCTTGGCAAAGAAGCCGTTCTCCACACCCTCTTCATATACGTAATAGCCTTCTTCCTTCTTCACGCCCGGGTCATTGATGGTCACTACCTTGAATCCCTTTTCCGCCAGCTGCCGCAGGAAAGCGTCCGGGTCATTGCGGTAGCGCTCCTGATTCCAGGTAAATACCTTGTAATCCTGCATGTAGTCAATGTCGAAATGGATCACATCGCAGGGAATGTCGTTTTCACGCATGCCGGACGCGATCTCCTCCACATCCTCAAGGGTCATATAGCCCCACCTGGACTGATGGTAGCCAAGCGTCCATCTCTGGGGCAGCGGACACCTTCCGGTCAGGTAAGTGTACCCTTCCAGCACCTCCGCCATGGAGCCGCCGGCGATATAGTAATAATCCA
Source organism: uncultured Acetatifactor sp. (assembly GCA_910586775.1). Taxonomy (GTDB): domain Bacteria; phylum Bacillota; class Clostridia; order Lachnospirales; family Lachnospiraceae; genus Acetatifactor. The sequence goes on from CAJUJN010000002.1 coordinate 70,567, forward strand.
GCTTCCCGCCCTCGGCGCCGAACCAGTAGTATTCCTCCGATTCCTGTCCCATATTGAAATAACTCTTATAGGTATTGTCCATAAAAATACCGTATACATGGCTGTCCGTCAGAGTAATGAAAAAAGGGATGGACTTGTATAAAGCCTTAAAATTGTCCATCTGGGGATCCGGATTGTCCGTGTTCCACATTTCGTAATCATAATGACGTTTATCCATAAATCCGGTTTTGTCGCCCAGACCGTAAAAATGGGAGGACCGATCCATTTTTTTCACCACGTCAAAGGCGCACTCCCGCCTTCCCGTCAGAGAAGACTGATGCCCTTCCTCTTCCAGGAGCCTTAAAAATTCGTCGCTGACTCTCTGCAGCTGTCTGCGCTCCCCGCGAAAGTCCGCGCAGGTTTCCGCCCCGTATTTATCAAAAAAATCCACATAAAAGCCGTCGCTGACTCTCACGGACACTTCCCCTGTCTGAATCCACAGCCCGTCTTCTTTTTTCTCCGTGCGGATGTCCACCGGAACGGACTTCTCTCCCTCAATTGCCTTGGAGGGAATGCGTTCTTCCGGCTTTCCCTGGTATACATTGATGATGGCAGGCGTCAATACTTCCACCTGCGCTTCGCCGCCCTGGAACTCCAGGACAGCCGTCTGGTTTTTGATTTCATAATTGATGAGATTTCCTAACCGCATAATTTATTCTCCCAATTTATACACGTCAATGAAACTTGCAGCAAACTACAACGAAACTCTGGCTAACGCTCCGTCCGCGCCCCTACTTCAGGACAAGCCCTCGTATCCTACGGAAATCGCCGTCCATGACACGATAAGTAGGCTCCACCCTGCCGTATTCCTCCGGGGAAATCGCAGTGTGGATATACAGCGAGTCCATCCCCGCCTGCTTCGCCCCGGCAATATCCGCGCTCTCGTCATTGCCGATCATGATGCTCTCCGACGGCTTCAAACCGTACTGTTTCAGCAATTTTTCAAAGAATGCCGGTGACGGCTTCTTACATCTCTGTTCCGATGAGATAAAAATAGCGTCAAAATAAGGGGTAAGCCCCAGCATCTCTATCTCCGGCCTGGTGAAATCCGTCTGAGCATTGGAAAGTAAAAAAACACGCTTTCCACGTAATTTTAATTCCTCCAACAGTTCCCTGACTCCGTCGTATACCCGCAGAAATTCCCTGGACAGCGCCCGGAATGTCACTGCCGTCATCTTTGCCTGTACCGCGTCGCAGGGAATCTTTTTTTCCTCATAAAGAAGCGCAAACACCTTCGTCAGATCCGGCTCCGCATCCTCCGTACCGATCCGCTCACATTCCTGCATCTCCAGAACCCGGAACATATGCTTTAACTCCTCCGGCTCGTAAGAGGCTCCCAGAGCGGAATAAATTTCACTCATTTTCTTCCATAAATATGGATTTTCCTCGTCTGTGCGGATATCCGCCAATGTTCCGTAAAAATCGAAGACATAATTGTGATACATTTCCCCTGTTCCCTTTCCGGACCGACTCAAAGCTGTCTCTTGCAGGCCCCGAGGCTCCGCATATTGCCCAACATTAATTTATACTCACGCTCAAGAAACATTTACCAGCTATAATATATAACGAGTGGATCGCTTCTGCAAAGTCAGGGGCCTGCCGCCTACCTCTATCCATCCTCTTTTACTCTGTCTCTTCCGCCGCTGCGTCCTGCTCGTCCAGCATCCTCAAAGTATCATACACTCTCAGGATCTCCCCCACACTCCATGCTTGGGCAAAACACCCTCTGGAGGAAGTGGGGTTTCCTCCATCATATATCTCCGGAAGCTGTCCGATACAGCCTTCCCACAGAGCCGCCTCTATGCTTTCAAGCTGCTTTTCCACATGGCGCCGGGCTTCCTCCGAATATCCGTTCACTTTCAGATAAGCCAGATAATAACCCCCCAGAGGGAACACCCACACCGTCCCCTGGTGATACGCCAGATCCCGCTCCAGCTGGGGTCCTCCGTATGTGGGATGGAACTCCTCATCCGCCGGGTCCAGGGTCCTCAGTCCGTAAGGGGTATAAAGCTTGCGGAACACCGCTTCCACAACCTGCCTCTCACGCTCCGGCTCCAGCACGGAAAAGGGAAGTGACACCGCCCAGATCTGGTTGCAACGAATCTGGTTATCCGCCTTCGTCCCGGACAGCACATCCTTCAGGCAGCCGGCCTTCTCATTCCAGAATTTCTGCCCGAAGCTCTCTTTCACCTTCTCTGCCAGTTTCCCGTATTCCCGTTCGTCCTCCGGATAAAATGCCCTAAACTCTTCCATAATGCACAGGGCATTATACCAGTAGGCATTAATTTCCACAGGCTTGCCATGCCTGGGTGTGGGCAGAATCTCTCCCACCCGCACATCCATCCAGGTGACCTGGTCATAATCGCGCCCTGCCATGATCAGGCCGTCCTCGTCCATATGAATACCGTAATCCGTACCTTTCTGATACCAGTCAATGATCTCCGACATGGTCTGATAGGCGCTTTTCACGAAAACGCTGTCCCCTGTCTTCCTATAATACTCGTAGACGGTAAGGATAAACAGCAGCGATGCGTCCACCGTATTATATCCCGGCGATTCTTTTCCTTCCGGGAACAGATTCGGCATCAGCCCCTTTTTGCAATAGGTCATAAATGTTTGAAGAATGCTCTCTGCCGTATCATACTGCTTCACCGCCAGGCAGCACCCCAGCATGGCGATCATGGTATCCCTTCCCCAGTCTTCGAAAAAGGGAAATCCCGCCAGGATAGTTTGCTTCGCCGTGGAAGCGCGATAAGAGATAAACTGGTGGGCAGATGCGGAAAGCGTCCGGGCTGTCTCATTCTGAAACCCTGCCCGTTTCCTGATCGCATTCCTGTGCTGCCGCATATCCGCCAGGATTTCCTCCATATCGGGAAGTTTTGCCTTGTTTCCGTATACTATATGGAGTGTCTCATGCCCACCCGGCGCTACCTTGCAGGAGATGCAGTGGTTGACTGCCGTGGTTCCTGTTTCTCTTCTTCCATCGCAGACATCATATGCATAATGATGGCCGTCGCAGAACACAAGCGGCCGTTCCCGAAGTGTACCATCGGTTTTCACACGCAGCCACTGCCCGTTGGACGTAATCAGTCCGTCTTCAATCGTAAATTTCTGCTCCTTGGAGAGCTGATGTCCCTTGGGAACAAACTGCAGATGCGGGTTCACCTCAAGCGTAATCTCCTCCCCGGAATAATTCCGGATCTCATAGGAGATTCCCACGGTATTTTCCCCCTGCATCAGGGCCATGGTCCGCACCACCTCCACGCCTTTGACCAGATAGGTCCACCGGGGATAATCTTCATATGTAAATGCAGTCTGATAGAGATAGCCTTCTTCCCTGAAAGAGACATCCGCATCATCCTGGCTGGAAATATGAATCGTCTCTCCGCCGATGCGGATGATCTCCTCCAGCCTGTGAATCATGTTATAACGATGGTTGGGAGAATGCAGACAGGCCATCAAAACCGCATGGTCGTTCCTGCTGCAGGAGCCAATCATGGTCAGGGACGAAAAACCCCCCAGGCCATTCGTCATCAGAAAGCAGTTCTCCTCGCCTCGCTCAAATGTCTTCCAATCCTGTTTTCCGTATACAAATTTCATCTGCGTTCCTCCATATCAACCATACTCTTAACAACCGGGCAACCCGCTGCGGCTCCCGTTTTCGGATTTTGCAGCCGCTTTCTTCTTACCGGTCTCTCCTGCTCCTGCAGCCGCCTTCTCCTTACCGGCCGCTTCTGCTCCTGCAGCAGTTTTCTCCTTACCGGCCTCTCCTGCTTTTGCAGCCGCCTTCTCCTTACCGGCCTCTCCTGCTTTTGCAGCCGCCTTCTCCTTGCCGGCCTCTCCTGCTTCTGCAGCAGCTTTCTCCTTTGACGCTTCGAGCTTCTCCTTCTCTTCCAGCGCCGCTTTCAGCCGCTTCGTCTGCTCCTCCTTCAGCCTGTTTGCCTCCTCTTCCGGAAGCCTGCTGCTGATCCGGGTGAGCCGGTAAATCTTCTCCACCATCTCCTCTGACAGCATGTCTGCATCCATACGCCATTCCCAGTTACCGCCAAGGGTGGAGGGCTTATTGATCCGCGCTTCCTTATCCAGTCCCAGATAATCCTGCAGCGGCGTAATACAGGTATTGGCGGAGCTCATCATCGCCAGGCGCACGAAATCCCAGTATTTTTCCTCATCCGGCGTACCTGCATTGTTCATGTATTCCATGGCAAAGGCTTTGCTCTCCTCATCCAGCCCCTTATACCACTGTACCAGTGTCTCATTGTCATGGGTCCCCGTGTATACAACGCAATTCCGATCATAGCTGTGCGGCAGATAGTCTGTCTCCTCCCGGGGGTCAAAGGCAAACTCCAAGACCTTCATGCCGGGATATCCGCTGTCCTCCAGAAGCTTCACCACGGTATCTGTCAGGAAGCCCAAATCCTCCGCAATGATTCCCTCTTTTCCGAAACGATTCTGAAGCACCCGGAACAGCTCCATCCCGGGACCTTTCTCCCAATGGCCGTTTACGGCAGTCTCCGCCCCGTAGGGAATGCTGTAATATTCATCGAAACCGCGGAAATGGTCAATCCGCACTACATCGTACAGCCTGAAGCAGTGCTCCAGGCGCTGGCACCACCACCGGAAACCGGTCTGCCGGTGATAATCCCATTTATAGAGCGGATTCCCCCACAGCTGCCCTGTGGCCGAGAACGCATCCGGCGGGCACCCGGCCACAGCCGTAGGCCTGGAATCCGCGTCAAACTGGAACATCTCCGGACTGGCCCACGCATCCGCCGAGTCAAATGCCACATAGATGGGAATATCCCCGATAAACTCGATTCCGTTCTCATTGGCATAAGCCTTTAATTTCTTCCACTGTTCATGGAACTTGAACTGTAGATATTTATAAAACTCGATATCAAAATAGCACTCTCTTCTGTAATAATCAAGAGCATTGGACCAGCGCTTCCGGATATCCTCTGCCCATTCCTCCCAGGCAGCCCCGTCAAAACGCTTTTTCACCGCCATAAACAGCGCGTAATCCTCCAGCCAGAAGGCATTCTCCCGGGTAAAGCGGACAAAATCCGGATTCCGGGCAATATCGCTGCGCTCATAGGCCAGATGCAGCAGAGGGAAACGCTGCTCATACATTTTACCGTAGTCAACCTTCCCTGGATTGTCCCCGAAATCGCAGGCATCGCACTCGTCCTCCGTCAATACGCCCTCCTCAATCAGAGCCTCCAGGTCGATAAAGTACGGATTCCCCGCAAATGAGGAAAAGGACTGATAGGGCGAATCCCCGTAGCTGGTGGGGGATAACGGCAGAATCTGCCAGTAGCTCTGTCCCGCCTCCTTCAGTCTGTCAATAAAATCATATGCTTCTTTGGAGAAGCACCCAATGCCGTACTTTGACGGCAGGCTTGCAATGGGAAGCAGTATCCCGCTTGCTCTCTTCATACCGATACCCCCTGTTTCCTGTAGTTTTTTACATTTTTTAAGTTCCGTCCATGCGTTTACAGTCTGCTTTCCATGGCAAAGACCTCTCTGCCGCCTCCTATACTGCAGACCACCAGGATTTACAGTGATGCCTCCGGGAAAATACCCGGCTGGCGGTCTGCAGTCGGGTTTTACTGCAAATTCAACCGGTGCGCAGTATACACTGTCCGCCTCCCCAGCAGCAAACCGCTGTGAGGCGCCACCCGGATACCGCCTTCCGTAATCTCCGCCGGTTTCCGGCAGTCCGCCTCTTTTCCGTCCGCCAGCACTTCCCAGGTTTCGGGCTGCCGGCCGGAAACGTCTTCCGTCCCCATCATCTGTAAATTATATCGTATAAAGGTGCGTTTTTCTGAATTGTCCTGTCCTGCATTCTGTTTCTTCAGACCGGTTTCCGCACCGGCATACTCTGCATCATCCGCCCCCGTCCGGCTCCGCATCGCTGCGCTGTCCGATTCCGCCCGGCTCCGTGTCACTGCACTG
>CAJUJN010000002.1:76660-153939 GCA_910586775.1 uncultured Acetatifactor sp.
CTGTCCGATTCCGCCCGGCTCCGTGTCACTGCACTGTCCGATTCCGCCCGGCTCCGCATCGCTGCGCTGTCCGATTCCGCCCGGCTCCGTGTCACTGCACTGTCCGATTCCGCCCGGCTCCCCTCCGCTGCAGTGTCCGGCTCCGGCAGGCTGACCGTGTATTCCCGGTCTGACGCATTATAAACAACCAACAGCTCATCCCACTGCGAAGGCTGTATATCCCTGTTATCCACCTGGAAGGATACCACGCCGTCGCCCTGAACCCTTCCGTCCAGGATACGTTTCGCAGCCGCAGCCGATTTATCACACAGGCCTGGCAGCTGCTTGCGGAGCCGTATCAGCCCTTTGTAGTACGAAACCAGGTCCCCGTACTCCACTGTCCGGTTCCACCTGAGCATATTGAGCTCCGGTGAAGAACAATAACTGTTGTCCTCTCCCAGTTTCGTCCGCCCGAATTCCTCCCCCGCCTGAAGGAAGAGATTCCCCTGGCAGGTAAAATAGATAAATGCGGCAAGCTTGTTGGCGGCAAGCACATCATCATATTTTCTGTCGAAATCAGCTTTTTCCCGGTGCATGGACAGTACCAGCTTATCCCAGAGGGTAAAATTGTCATGGGCGGAGACATAATTGATAATCTGCCCGCAGCTTTTCGGCTTGAAACAGGCGCCCCCGTTCTTCCATCCGGTCACCGCGTGAAGGACAGCCGTCTCCAGCCCGGAACCTCCGTTGACAAAGCCCGGCTCCCCGGCATAGAAAACGCTTCCCTTGATCACGTCCCTGGTATCGTCGCTGAAAATCCCGATACCCTCGTTCAGGTATCCCGCATTCCCTTTCTGAGCCGCTCGGGTTCCTTTTTCCATAGGGGAATCGTCGGCGCTCCAGGGTTCTCCGTACAGCAGCTTCTCTCCCGGGCCGAATTCCGCATCCAGCTCCGCCCTGATCCGGTTCATCAGCTCCACCGTGAGCAGCCCCATCAGATCAAAGCGAAATCCGTCCATATGGTATTCTTTTGCCCAGTACATCACGGAGTCCGCAATATAATTATCCACCATGGAGCGCCCTGCGGCAATGTCATTCCCGCAGGCGGAACCATTGGCCAGGCTGCCGTCCTCCCTGTAGCGGTAGTAGTATCCCGGCACCATCCGCTGCAGCCAGGAATCGGCCTGGTGAGTATGATTGTAAACCACATCCATGATAACCCGTATACCGTTCTCATGCAAGGCCTGAATCATCTCCTTGCACTCCCTTATCCTGACTACGCCGTCATTCGCATCCGTGGCATAAGAGCCCTCCGGCACATTATAATTCACCGGGTCATAGCCCCAGTTAAACTGTCTTTCGTCTCCGGCTTCATCTACAGAGCCGTAGTCAAAAAAAGGAAGCAGATGCACATGGGTGATACCCAGTCTTTTCAGATATTCCACACAGGTGGGATAAGTTCCGCCCGTCCCTTTCACGGTAAAAGCCTTATATTTCCCTCTGTACTCCCCGGGGATACCGCTCTCCGCATCATAGGAAAAATCCTTGATATGCAATTCATAGATAATCCGCTCCCCGCAATCCTCCGGTGCCCTGTCCGCTTCAAATCCCGGCGGGTTGGTTCTGGACAAATCGACTACCATGCTTCTGCCGCCATTGCAGTTACAGCCTGTCGCATAAGGATCCGCAGTGCGGGTATCTTTTCCGTCTATCCGAACCGTGTAATCGTAGTTTATGCCGTGCAGATTTTCCGGAAATTCAAGCTTCCATACGCCCTTTTCATCCGCCTGCATCTGCCTTCTGAGATAAGACTCTTCTGTAATTCCGTCTTTATACAGGCGCAATTCTATTCTTTCCGCAAACGGGCTCCAGACTTTGAACACCGTCCTCCCATCTGTGCAGCATGCACCCAGGTCTTTGCCGTCATATCGAAATTTCCTGTCAAACTCCTCACTGGCGAAAAAAGCCATATTTTCAGCTATACTCTTATTCACGCTACCTCTCCTACTAAAAATGCCGCTGCAATACAATATGAAAGGTATCTGCAGCAGCATCTTGATTTATTTTACATCATTCCATATATAACTGTCAAGCCAAACACCCGGCCGTCATATTGTATTTATCATTCTGCGTCTCGGGATTTTCGTGCAAATTGCACACGAAAACGCCTCGCGGAGGCACCGGGTGAACAGTAACTTTTGCGTTGCTGTTCACGGCGCTCACTACAGCATTATGCGCATACATTATAGAATACATACATTCTATTTAGGAATTGTCGGAAAATAACTGCTGCAATTGCTTCAGGCAAAAGCCCGGAAATACAATAAAAATTGCCATATACTTGCAGCAGTTATTTGTAGACACTTCCTTATGCATATTGAGCGGTCCGCGCACAGGACAAACCGGTTTGGCCCCGGCCTGTCACACCGGCACGAACATTCCATGAACTGCGCAGACAGCGCGCACATGCATTCATCAGCCTTTCACGGCTCCGGCCACGCCTTCCACATAACATCTCTGGGACAGCAGGAACACCAGGGCAATGGGAATGGAAATCAGGACACAGCCCGCGTAGAACTGGGTGTAATAGTAGTCCACATACTCCTTCTCCAGCATGGTCCACAGACCGATGGCGATGGTATAGTACTTCGTGTCGTTGCCCATGATAACCTTCGCGAAAATGTAATCCACCCAGGGACCCATGAAGGATGTCAGCAAAGTATAGGTAATAATGGGTTTGGACAGCGGTATGGTAATCTTGATAAATGTATCCCATTTGGTAGCTCCGTCAATATAAGCCGCTTCGTCAATAGACCGGGATATGGTATCGAAGAAGCCCTTGGCCATATAGAAGCCAAGTCCCGCGCCTCCCGAATACACCAGTATCAGCGACAGCTGCTTCAGGGCACCTGTCTCCAGCAGTCCCAGACCTTTCAGGATGTAATACACCGCAATCATGGACATGAAGCCCGGGAACATTCCCAGTATCATGGCAATGTTCATGAAATTCTTGCGCATCTTAAAGCGCAGGCGGCTCATGACATAGGATACGCACAGCACGAAGAATGCGGACAGCAGGGTACTGAAAATGGCAATCACCAGGGTATTAAAGAACCATCTGGTGAAGTCGATATTGGTACCGCCGGAAATCTTGCTGTTGACACCCATGATCAGTTCCTTGTAATTATTCAGGGTAAACCCCTTGGGCCAGATATAGGTCTTGTAGGAGCCGCCCTCCTCGCGGAATGAGGTAAGGATGACGAACAAAATCGGCAATACCCAGATAATGCTCAGGATTGTCAGCAAAACATAACACGCCGCGTTGGTAATCATTCTTTTTGCTTTCATTATTGGAACGCCCCCTCATCTTTGTAGGCACCTGTACGGTGGTAGGTTAACAGTGACAGAGTTGCAAGGATAATAAACACCAGAATACCGATAACCGCGCCCAGGTTGTAGTCCTTCTGGGTGATGGTCAGTTTGTACAGCCATGTTACCAACAGATCCGTCTTGCCTGCGTAGTAATATTCCAGGGAGTCCGGTCCGCCGCCCGACAGCAGGAAAATCACGTTGAAGTTATTGATATTTCCCGTGAAGGAGGTGATCAGGTTGGGCGTCATGACGAACAGCATGTAGGGAAGGGTAATCTTCCGGAAGATAACCGGGGCGCTGGCTCCGTCAATCTTCGCAGCTTCATACAGATCCGCCGGAATATTCTGCAGGATACCCGTAGTGGACAGCATGGTAAAAGGCACACCGATCCAGATATTGATACAGATAATGGTAATCTTCGCCAGCAGCGGGTCCGTAAAGAAGGGAATGGAATCGGTGGCTCCGATGAAGCCGAACTCCCGTAAAAGTACATTCACCGGACCGTTTGCATTGAAAATGGTCCTCATGGTCAGCAATGTGACGAACTGGGGCACTGCCACGGACAGCACGAACATGAATCTCCAGAAACCCTTGGCCCTGGTACCTTTACGGTTGATCAGAAGCGCCAGCAGCAGTCCCAGGATGTAGCAGGACACCGTGGCCGATACCGCCCAGATCAGCGTCCATCCCAGCACCGGCCAGAATGTGGTGGCAAGGGAGCTGCTGGATGCAATCAGGGATTTAAAGTTCGCCAGTCCCACCCATGAAAACAGGGTTCCGGGGGGCTGATGCTCATGGTCATAGCTGGTAAACGCAATCAGAATCATGAATACCAGAGGCACGATGGTAAAGACAAGAATTCCGATAATGGGCAGCGCCAGCAGGAAAGCATGCAGATTCTCTTCAAACAGGGATCTGATGTCATCCCGGAAAGTGGGAATATGCTGCCCCTTCGCCCTGCGTACCTGAGTGCAGTAGGCGCTCTTGCCGGACATGCATGCAAGGAAAATGATACCCGCAGTCAGCACCAGGGTAATTACGCCGTAGAGCAGGCAGAGCATGGAATTATCTCCCAGCGAATACTCGTAAATTCCCAGAGCCTCGTTGTATACCTGCCCCTGTTCTACGGTACCCAGGGTGATAAAATCGCCCAGGGCGCCGATGCCAAAAATGATCATATAAACAAAATACAGAATCTCCAACGCCAGAAAGATTACGCCCCTGACAACCTGTTTATTTACAATATTGCCAAGTCCGAAAACAAAGAAGGAAAGCCTGGTCATGGTATCGCCTTTTTTGAATACCTGTGATATGCTCTCGTCCCTGGGCTTATCATATTTCAGCGATGTTTTTTTCTTGAAAAGTCCCATCGGAAACCTCCTTATTTTAGTTCCGCATCCGCCCCCACTGTCCAAAACCGGCATAGCATTTTCAGCCGCATGGGCGTGCGTCTGCAAATCCTGTGGGGCACTGTGCGGACAGATGCTGTTTTAAGTTCCGCATCCGCCCTTTCACTGCCTGGCCTGAGCATAGCATTTTCAGCCGCATGGGCATACGTCTGCAAATCCTATGGGGCAACGGAAGGGCGATTGCTGTTGTTAAATTTAATATGGACTGATCTGGATTAGTTGAATTTGGGAACAATGGGGAAACACCGCAGGCTTCCCCATTGCTTTCAGGCACAGCGGAAACGGTATCGGATATGCCGCTGTGGTTCTTGTGATTCTATACTATCGGAAGCGAAAAGATTGCTTCCGATAAGACATACTATAGGAAGCAGGTACAGCTTCCTGTAGTTGAATGCGGCGCAAAGAGATGCGCCTTTTATCGGAAGCCAAAAGATTGCTTCCGATAAGGCATACTACGAAAAGTTTACAGTATTGGCATATTCCGGAACCGCTCCACTGTATATGTAACAATATAAACGGAAGAGTCTTATTCAGCAGTCATAGCTGCCACAAACGCATCCAGTTTTTCCTGGGCATTGTCCTTTGTAATCTCGCCGCTTCTGATCTCGGTGGGGATGGCTCCCGCATAGGACCAGTATCTTGCACTGAAAACACTGTTCACGGGCTGTGCCACACTGGCCATGTTGGACTCGTTTACAAGCACGGTTGCCAGAGGATCTGCCATAACTTTCTCACTGGAGCCTGCCGCTTTGTTAGCCGGAACCTGCTGAGACAGTTCATAGCGCAGAATCTGATTCTCCTCATTGCCGATAAATGCAGCAAACTGAACTGCCGCAACCATATTTTGGGACTGTGCGTTTACGCCGATTGCCTTGGAGCCGTAGAAGCCTAACAGCTGATGATCCGTGCCGTCGGGATTGAAGGTGGGGATGACAGCCATTCCAAGGTCGTCGCCCAACGCATCATGATACAGCTGATAATTCCAGCTTCCGTCAAACCATGCGCCCAGTCTGTGGCTCTCAATCAGCTCGCTGACGGTAATCTCGCCGTCAAAAGCACATTTGGGATTGTTGATCAGGTCGATAAGGTAGTTTGTAACTGCCAGACCTGTTTCATTGTTCCAGTCCACGCCTGCCGACAGATCGCTTCCGTCAGGCCCGAAGATGCTGCAGCCTGCCCCGTAATAGTAGCAGCCCAGTTTCCAGCCGCCTGCGGACTCGAAGTAATAGTTGTATACATCGTCAGCTGTCTCTTTTGCCATAATCTTCTCCAGGGATGTAATGTCGGACTCATCCAGGAGCGTTTTGTCATAGTACATGAAGAAAGTATTGTGGGTGAAGGGAATTCCGTAAACCTTTCCATCGATCATAACGGTATCCGCAACGGATTCCGACATGTCGTTCTTCACCATAGCCTCGGTGTCGCCGCCCAGCTGAGCGATGGCGCCTGCTTCTACCAGCTGAGGAAGCTGGTCATTGGAGAACAGGAATACGTCTGCTGCATTGCCCACGTCCTTCAGCACCTCATCCTGGCACTTGTCCTCACCTACCACCTCGGTGGTCCAGGTGATGTTGTACTCCGGATGCGCTGCCGCGAATGCTTCCTGCATCTGGGACATGGTTCCGGTGTCAATCTGGTTCTGAGGGCACCATACCTTCAGGGCTACATCCTGTGTCTCACCGGAAGCTGCCCCCCCCTGACGCGTTTTCGGATTCTCCGCCCTGAGCCTCGCTGCCCTGGGAAGAGCTGCCCTGGGAAGAGCTGCCCTGAGCCTCGCCGCCCTGGGAAGAACCGTCGCCGGAACCGGCATCATTACCGCAGCCTGCCAGAAGCGTGGCTGCCATTGCCATCGTCAGAAACATTGCGCAAATCTTTTTCTTTTTCATTTGAAAATCCTCCTTTTAGAAATTTTTTATTGTTTCTTTAAATTTCGTTAAAATGAAAATATCATATTTTTAGAATTGCGTCAACCCCGATTTTGTGCAGTTTTTGCGTCAAATTAGAGGTTTTTTGCACATAATTATGCAATTTGCACCTAATTTCGAAATTATTCCCGAAACTTTTCACCGAAACTTTCTCGGAAACGTTTCGTTTCCTTCCGTTTTTGCCAGATAACTGAAAGAATGGAAAAACCGGTACTTTATCAAGCTTTTCTGCCATTTTCAACCATTTGGAGAATGAGCCGCATCTTTTCCTCTGCCCACGTCATTTTAGCATGAAGTTTCGGGGACAGGCTTGTTTTTTTATTTTCTACTTGTTATAATCATATTATCAGGGAAGGAAATTATTGTAATTTTTCACAAAATTTCAGGGGGAGGGCTGCTCATGGCCACGATAAACGATATCGCAGAAAAGCTGGGAATATCCAAAAGCACCGTTTCCAAAGGACTGAACAATGCCAGGGATGTCAGCGAGGAAATGCGCAAGAAGATACTGGAGGCGGCTGTGGAGCTGGGCTATGTCAACAGACGCCAGCAGAAAGAACGGAAAGCCCTGTGCATCCTGGTGGAAAACATGGATTTTCAGACCCCCAACCAGTTCGGGCACGACATTGTCCTGGGTTTCAAGCAGATGGCGGAACCGGAAGGCTGGACGGTGGACATCATCCCCATAGATATGGAATTTCAGCGCGGCATCCCCTATGGCGTATTCATGATGGAGCATGGGTACCAGGCTTCCTTTATCCTGGGGCTGACCCTTCTGGACCCCTGGATTCATGAGCTACGCACTTCCAGGGTTCCCACCGTCCTGTATGACAATTATGTCAAGGAAAATCCCTGCATCGCCTCTGTGGGCTGCGACAGCCAGGAGGGCTTCGAGCTGGCCGTAAAGCATCTGACCTCACTGGGACATAAAAAAATAGGCCTCATATCCGGCCCTCTGGAGTCTTACATCCTGAAGGCCAGATACAATGCCTATCTCAATGCCATGGACAAATTTAATCTGGAGATAAACGAAAATTACATCGGACTGGGCTATTACGTAAACGATTCCACACGGAAGTATATCCCGAAGCTGTTGGACGAAGGCGTCACCGCCATACTGTTCTCTCACGACATCCGCGCCATCTCCGCCATCACGGAATGCAAAGACAGAGGCATCCGGGTTCCCGAAGACATAAGCATCGTGGGTTTTGACGATCTGCCCATGACCGCTTACACTCTGCCCTCCCTGACTACCATCCGCCAGAACCGGACCGGTATCGGGAAGTGTGGTTACTATGCCCTTTCCTGCCTGCTGAACCAGGTATCCATCGGATCCATCCTGCTGCGCGCCACCCTGATCGTCCGAAACTCCACCGGGCCGGCACCGCAGTAAGCACGATAATTTTCGTTGCTGTGGACGGCAGCGCCGTGAACAGCAACATGAATCGGCTCTTCCGGCAGCCTTTCCCACTGATAAGGTTCCAGTCACATCCACGCTGCCTCAGGCTTTCCCCACACGTTCTCCCAGCCGCACCTTCGTCTCAATCCCCTGTCCGGAATTCCGCAGAATATCCGCATCCGGACATACCGCGCCTTTCCGGGTAACCAGGATTACCGTGGAGCCGCCGAAAGCAAATCGCCCTTTCTCCCAGCCCCTGCGCACAATGCTTCCTCTGGGATGGTTGACAATCCTTCCCACCATCATTGCGCCTACTTCCATCTGTATCATGACGCCGAAGTTATCCGATTTCAGGATACAATATTCCCTGGTATTCTCCTTATAGACGGAAAACTGTTCGTTGGCCACGGGGTTCACCGTGTGCAGTACGCCGGGAATCTTCATAAATTTCAGGATATCGCCGCCGTCCGCATAGATATAGCGATGATAGTCGTCCACGCACAGGCGGAACAGCCACACATATCCTCCTGCATATTCCGCCGCCAGCTTTCTGTCCTTCAGAAGGCTCTCCAGCGTATAGGGCGTATGCTTTACACTGAAGACACAGCTGTCGTTGATTTCATGGACACTGAGCCTGCCGTCACAGGGACTGACCAGGACTTCCGGCGTGAAATCCACCTTTCTTGCCCCCTCCGCCAGCCTTCTGGTAAAGAAGTCATTGAAAGACGCATACTCCCTGGGCTGATAATCCCACATGTCGATGGCATGACTGCATATAAAGTGCCGAATCAGAAACCGGGAAAGCCCGGAGTCCAGAAAAGCCCCCCCTGCCCTCGAAAAAAGCGGAGAGACAAGCGGTTTCAGCAGAAGCCTTCCCGCCGCATTGCCGTACAATTTTTCCAGAAGACAATCCTGAAGAGAATTTTCCTCCGAAATGTTTCCTTTCCTGTCTGCAATCAGATTCATATTATCCTCCTTCCCCTTTCATAAGGAAATATCTACAGGCAATTCCTACAGAAATGTCTGCAGACAATTCCCAGACAAAACACCTGCCGCCTGTCATTCTGCACGGCCGCCGCTTCCTTCTGTACATCCCTGCTCTCTGCGGATTCTGCCGCCGAAATGGTCTGCAGCGGCTGTTCAGAGAGTGAAATCCATATCATTCCGGTCCGCTCAGCTTCTGTTTTGCATCAGACTCCACCATCCGCGCCACGCAAAGACAATCACTGCCACCGCAGCAGTCACCAACGCCACAATCAGGAACACCTGTTTGACAGAAGGTTTCCTCAGCTTGAAATCAAATATAAACAAAAAGCCAACCAGCGCCACAGCTATATGAAGAACCACTATAAAAGCAAAATGGCTCGGGAACAGCGGCGAAGCCACGAACAGTATGGGCAGTGCAATGGCCATGGATGTAATAGGCAGTCCCTGGTAATATTTCCTCGCTCCCTCTTCCTGTACCTGACGCTTCGCCTCCATGACGTTAAAATACCCCAGACGTATCAGTCCCGCCAGCCCGTACAGAGCCAGGATCAGCATGCTGTAGATATGGTCCATGCCCATCTTATAGCAGATCATGACAGGAAGCACGCCAAAGCAGACAATATCACACAGGGAATCTATCTGGATCCCGAAAGCTTTTTCGTCCTCTGTACGGTTTTTCTTCGTCCTGGCGATCTTGCCGTCAAACATGTCACACAGGCCCGAAAACGCAAGGAAGAATATCGCCCATCGCAAATGCATTGTGGATGCGGAAAAAAGGCCCGCCACACCCGAAATAAAACTGATATAGGTCAATATTACAGTATAATCATAAAATCCTATCACAGAAATCCCTCCTCAATTCACAGTAAACCTCCATGCAGCTGACTGCTCCACCGTGCATGAAAGTCTGGAGTTTTACTGTGGATGCACTGCCTGTATTTCTTATTGTATAACACAACAAAATAATTGTCCACCAAAAACCCTGTTTTCAAAACAATTTTCATAACAATATTCAAAACAATGGTAAACAGTGTTCAAATCTGCAAAGGTTCCGGCTGCCCTCCGCAGAACACCGGCAGGAAACACACTCCTGCCCCTTTATTTATGCCTCAGCATGTAATACACTTGTGCTACCGCAGTAAACACTGCGCTGATCAGCAGCTGGCTGTAATACCCCAGCCCCCTGGAGAGAACCATTGCCGGCAGAAGCATCTCCCCGAAAACCGACGGGAACATCCGCAGAAACAGAGCCTCGCTTATTCCCATTCCCCCGGGCAGCGGCAACATATCCACCGAGACGGATACCACTGCCTGAAGCATCACCACATCCCACATGGCTGTGCCGGTCAGTCCAAGCGACAGATATACCACCCATGTAACCGCAAACAGCGCAAACCTCTGTATAAAAGTGATCAGTATCACTCCCAGAATCACTTTTTTATGCGCTTCCAGATAAGAGGCGGTCTCACGGTACACCTCCATAGCTTTCCGAAGCTTCTCTGTACGCTCTTCCTTATGCCGCAGAAAACGCAGTTTCTCCAGCCATCGCATTCCCCTGGTAAGAATGATTTCCGCCAGAACCGGATGGAATACCAGAACGGTCATAAATGTCACGCAGAACACGTTCAGCGCCACCCCCAGATAAAATACCGGAAGCACCTCCCCCAGATACCGTTCCCGGAATCCTCTCCCGAACACGAAGACCCCCACGCCGATTACAACCAATACCAATTTATATGTAATGGTTACAACCATCAGAATCACCGTGGCAACAGGGATGGGAATTTTTTCTTTCTTCATATAATAAATCTGCATGGGCTGCCCGCCGCTGGCGGAAGGTGTAATACAGCTGAAGAAAAAACCCACGGAAGAAAACAGGAAGCAGATGCGCTTCTTCAGGCGAATCCCGAAGGAACGCATCATATACCAGAGGATAATGGATTCTCCCCAGATAAAGAAGAACACCAACGCCGCTCCGGGAATCAGCTTCCACTTCTCCACATCCCGGATGGCCTCCATCATCGCCCCCAGGTCCTCCCCGTGAAACACGCCGTAGATTGTCAGCATAAAAACCACAGCCAGAAAAATGCCGTTGCCTATGACTTTCCCTTTCGACTGCACTAGGCGCTTCCTCCTTCCAGCAGAAGCTTTCCGTCGATTTCATCCAGAAGCTTCTCATAAGTCTTCCAGACCCTTGGCTTTTTCGCAATCCACAGGCAGATTTCCGCAAGAGCCACACCGCCCGCCACGTCTATTATGACATGCTGCTTCGTGGTCAGCGTGGAAATGCAGACCAACAGTGCCATCACACAGGAAGCGTTCCTGTACCAGCGCGGCACATTGCTCTTTCTCAGCCCCGCAAAGCAAAACCAGCTTACCAGGCAGTGGATGGAGGGAAACAGATTATCCGCCGCATCCACCCGATACAGGAATATCATCACCTGGTTCCAGAAGCCTTCCGCCTCCACAACCGGACGGATATTTGTAGTCGGATATATGAGATAGCAGGCCAGGCAGACCAGCCTGGATATAAAATCCGCCGCAAAAAACTGACACACCTCTTTTTTTCCCTGTCTGGCAATCAGGATATAATTGACAATCCAGAACAGATAACATCCCAGGTAGATGACCACCGTAAACGGCACAAAAGGAATCAGGCCATCCAGCGGCCCCTCAATATTATGATGCTTCCAGTCCCCCGCTATCACCCTGGCTCCGCCGTACACCGAAAAGTTAAGCACAACGGCAATGAGCAGCGGCATCACGCCGTAATCCGGAATCAGATTAAGTATTTTTTTTCGTATTTTTCCCATGTTGCCCTCCGTCCTGCCTGCGGCTTCACCGAAACATGCATCTGTTTTCCGCCGCTCCCAGGCTACGAATATGACTATATCAAAAAAATGAAAACGTCTCAATACGTTTTTTTATATCTTTAACAAATCTTTAGAGAATATTTACCTTAACTGAGATTTTTCCAAAATAAACCCGTGAGCACAATCGTTTGCCGCCTTCCATTCCGCATTACAGCAGCGCTCACCCGTTATACATTTCATGCGGCAAATGCTTTAGTTCGTGAATATATACTTGCGGGCGCATTCATTTTCCAGTTTTCTGTTCTACAATACAGATGCACTCGCTCGTTGTACATTTACGTTGGCAAATGTTTTCAATCGTGAGTATAAATTACAGGAGACTGTCGGGAAACGGCATTCGTTCACAATATATAACTGTGATTTCCGATATATCACAATACATATTGTGGGAATGCAGTTATTTCCCGACAGCCCCCTGTTATCTGCCCTTTACGCTGCCGCCTCATATCGTTTATAAAAATCCGCTTTTCATGGCTGTCTTACAGCACTTGCTTATCCATGGTAAAGCCTCTCCCCTTCACCTCGCTGACCCTCGTAATCACCATAAAGCTGGCCGGGTCAATGCCATGGACGATTTTCTCCAGCCTGAAGAGCTCCCGGTTGGAGATGACACTGAAAATCATCTGCCTCTTGTCATGCAGATACCCGCCTTCCGCATCCAGAAGAGTCACGCCCCGGTCAAGCTGTTTCAATATGGCATCACGCAATTCCGCAGACTTGCTGCTGATGATTTTTACCTCCGTCTGGGTGGTCCCGATCATCATCGTCTTGTCCAGGGCAATGGCTGAAACCATCACAAACAGGATGCCGTACAGAATGTTTTCCGCCGGATGCAGAGGCACCTGCAGAAGCAGAATCAGCACGTCAAAGGCATACAGGCTGACTGAAACCGGAATCCGGAAATATTTGTACAAAACCAGCGGCGGAATATCCATGCCGCCGGTGGATGCCCCCGTACGAATGACGATTCCCAGAGAAATTCCCACTCCAAGCCCCGCAAACAGGGTGCACAGCAGAATGTCCCGGGTCAGCACAAAATCTCCCAGCCCTTTGTCAAACACCTCCAGCGCCGCAGGAATCAGGAAGGTGCTGAGCAGCGTAGTCACCACAAACGATTTCCCCAGGGCAAAAAAGCCCACCACCAGCATACTCACATTCACAAGCAGCAGGATGCCAGAAACTGACAGTCCTGTCGCATAATGCGCCGCCAAAGCGATACCCGTGGCCCCTCCGCTGGCCAGATTGGCCGGAAGCAAAAACAGCTTCACCGTCAGCGCATACAAAATATTTCCCAGTAGCATGGCGCCTATTGTCCGCGCCGACCAACTCATATGCATGTTACCGGAGCCGCTTTGCGAACCCTGTAACTGTTCCTGCGTAGCAAACTGCAGGTTTTCATTTGACATGTTATCATCCATACCAGATCTCCTGTTCCCGTTTCATATTTCTATCTTATGTATATCCGATTTTATAGTTTTCTGCTTTTTCTTCTTTCACAAGCCTCCCCGACGCCCCGCACCAGCCGGATTCCTTATCTCACCCTGACTGTCTTCATCTGCTGTGCCGCCGGCCAAAATGCATCCACCCAAAAACAGCGCCGCATCCCTGGCATAATCTGCCCCGGACGCGACGCCTGATAAATTCTCATCCCTTTTTGTCTTCATCTTTGCCATTATCCTTCTTGGACTTAACAATCTTGATGATTGCACTGACAATTACGATTGCTGCCAGCACATAAAACACAATGTTGACTGCTGACCCGAATAATTCGTACATAAACCCTCCTCCTTCTTATTTTCTCTCAGAATGTCTTCCCAAGCTTGTTCAAGCCATTTCCAGTATAACATTTTCAGGGCAGAAACTGCAATATGTAAAATAATTTTCCTTCCGCTGCATTTATATCTTTTTCAGATAATAGAATCCATACGCCGGAATATCAACCCCGCAGGCCTTCATTTCCCGCCCGGAAATCAGCTCCACATAATCCCCGTCCGTCTCATTGATCCAGGCAGTCTTGTCGAACTCGCTGAAATTGAACAGTCCGTATATTTTCTCGCCCTCGTAATATCTTCCGATGCACAGTACGGAACTGTCCCAGGTCTCCACCGTCCAGGTATCCGCGCCGGACACGAACGCCTTCTCCCGCTTCCGAATCCGCTCCAGCTGCCCCAGCTTCCCGAACAGCTTTCCCACCACCGTGTCTCCATCGGCAATATTCGCCGCCTGCGCCCAGTTCATGGCTCCCCTGTGGATATATCTGGAATCCGCCGCCTTCAGCGGATTGTCCTTATAGCTGTAGTCGTTGACCTGGCCAATCTCGTCTCCGCTGTACAATACCGGGATGCCCGACTGCATGAACATATATGCATGAAGCATCACATCCAACCGGACAGCGCGCTCCATAGCCGCCTCGTCCTGTTCAAATCCGGCTTTCTCAATACCGCACATGGAGGCAGTGGTTCCGCAGAACCTGGCATCTCCGGTAACCGGGTCCGCATTGTAGAGCTCACCCCGGCTGTTGCTGTCCCCGGCATAGCCCTGGAAATAGTCATTCAGGTACTTTTTATGAGAGCGCTCCCCGATGCCCTCCGTCTCCAGAGTCCCGTAATCAAGCCCCCAGCCGATATCGTCATGACAGCGCAGATAATTCAGGAACACATAATCCTTCGGCAGCAAATTAACGATATCAAGCTGTTTTTTGAGCAGTTTAACGTCCCGCGTCGCCACCGTATGCCAGGTGGTCGCCATGGTAGTCACATTGTACAGCATATGACACTCCGGCTTCTCCACGGTCCCGAAGTAGGGCACTACCTTTTCAGGCTCCATGACCACCTCCCCCAACAGGAGCACTCCCGGGCATACAATCTCGGAAATCATGCGCATCATGCGCACAATCGTGTGTACCTGCGGAAGGTTGCGACACTGTGTGTTCAGTTCTTTCCATATATAGGGCACCGCATCAATACGGACAATATCGATTCCCTTATTGGTCAGATAGAGAAAATTGTACATCATTTCGTTGAAAACCCGGGGATTCCTGTAATTCAGGTCCCACTGATAGGGATAGAAGCTGGTCATGACGAAATGTCCCGCATCCGGCAGCCATGTAAAATTCCCCGGTGCAGTGGTGGGGAACACCTGGGGAACCGTCTTCTCGTACAGGGAGGGCAGGTAGGCATTGTCGTAAAAGAAATAGCGGCTCATGTATTCCCCGTCCCCCCGGCGGGCCTTTTTCGCCCACTCATGGTCCTCGGAAGTATGGTTCATGACAAAGTCCATGCACACGTTAATCCCCTTATCGTGGCAGGCTGCCGTCAGGTCCTCCAGATCCTCCATTGTCCCCAGCTTCTCCTGCACCTTCCGGAAATCCGATACCGCATAGCCGCCGTCGGAACGCCCTTCCGGGGTATCCAGAAAAGGCATCAGATGGATGTAATTCACATTACACTTCTCGATGTAATCCAGCCTGGACTCCACGCCCTTCATGTTCCCGGCAAAATTGTCGATGTAGAGCATCATGCCAAGCATATCGTTCTGTCTGTACCATCCCGAATCAGCCTCCCGGCTCTCATCCCGGGTTTTCAGCGCTTCATTCCGCTCCAGCCAGAATGCTTTCATGTTCTCCAACAGTTCTGCAAACATGGAATCGTTTTCATATAGTTCCATGTAAAGCCAACGCAGTTCATCGTGGTGCCTGTTCAGGCGCTCCTGGAATTTTTCTGTCTCCTCAAGCTTCTTCCGGGCGGCTGTTCCTGTCTGTTCTTTCCAAGCCTTTCTGTCTTTCTGTCCTTTCTTCACTCCTGTTTCCATAGCCTCTCCTTTTCCCATATAGCCTTCCATCTGCATTATGCTTCCTTTTCAATATGATATGGATTTCAGTTTTTTGTTTTATCATATACCATATTTTTTCTTTTGTAAACTGTCTGTGAGTAAAAGGTTTCAATAAAAAGTATAAGGTTACTGTTCACAGGTGACAGCGCCAGGTGTTTTCGTGCGCAATTTGCACGAACTCCATACAGACGGGCTTCAATGATTATTTTTATTTTTTGAAAACTCTATACGGGAAATACGCCCGGCGAATACCGGAGCGCATACTATGATAATCCAAGCTGGAGACTCCGGCTTTCCATCTCCGATGCACACCTGGCCTGCGCCGGTTCCTGATACGGAGAAACCAGAGTAAAGTTCTGTCCTGTTGCACATGAAACAGGCGGCATGCGCCTGATTTGGTTCAGCACGGCTTCACTGCCCCACCGGCAGGAAGCCGCTAATACTCCCTTCTGGCGTACAGTTTCAGCACGCCGTTCCCTGGAGCAGGTAAGGGCTGATTTTGTCCAGCATCGCAGAATCGTCCGAATCACACACCAGCCGCTGCGGCCTTGCCAGATCCAGCGCAAAGACACCCAGAATCGATTTCGGATCCACAACCCGTCTGCCTGAGCCAAGTTCGAAGTTCGCTTCCACCGTGCTCACTGCATTCACAAAATTCCTTACCTGATCTACATCATCAAATTTCACAAATACCTGCTGCATATAAACCACCCTATTCTCACCTTTCTTCAGGACCGTATCCTGATACATTTTAGATGCAATCATTGTACCGATGTATACATCTGATTTCATCCAATCAGGAATATACACTATATCAATTATTTTGTAAATTGTCATTTTTAATAATCTTGGACGAAAAAAATTGTCAATATTGTTGATGAAGATTTCCAGATATTTCCAGGCAGACGGTCACTTTTCCTTACGGTACGGTGAAAACGCAGCGTTCTGCTTTAAAATTTATTTGAAATATTCGAAAACACTTTCGGGTACTCTTGTCTTTTTCAATATATAGTATTATAATATCATTATTTGCTACAAAATGTTGAGATGATCAAATGCGGAGACATTGTGTAAAATTGCACGATTTTCTTTCATTTTATACAGTTTTCCAAAAGACAAAGAAACGGGATGAAGAATGAACCTGTCTGATCTGGCAAGAAATGCGAATATGCTCCGGCGCTCTCTGGCAAAAAAGGGCTACATGCGGTGGTGGCATTCCTTTTCCGGGACACAGCCGGAAACCGGAGAAACCCGTACTTTTTTCGTGGAATTTTTTATCGTCAATCCCAGGAGAGGCGGCAGCAGGCCCATTCTGGGACAACATCCCCATTCCAAAAAGCAGGGGCTGAAGCCTTCTTATGTAATGGTAAAGGCCGGCGTTTTTCCCGATGCGGAGGGAAACGACGGCCGGCAGCTGCATGCCTTTTATCCCGTTTCCGCCCTGCAGGCCACGGGCAATCCTCTGATCATGCAGCTGGAAGGCGACCCGGAGGCCCATTGCCGGGCCGGACGCTGCTTTTACAGTGAGGACAGGCTCACCGGCTTTGTGGAAGTCACCCCGGAGGAAGCCAGACGCCGCTCTTACATGACGGACAGCGGATTTATGGAATGGGATGTAAATATACAAAAAGCCGTCACATGTCACACGGGAAAATGGAGTGGAAAATTTTTTCAGGCTCTGAATATGCTTGACAGCTTCTGGCACGGCGAGGGCATCCGCAGCTTTTTTTACGGTAATGTCAATCTGGACGGGGTACACTACGAAATTCTTCCCGAGACAAGCTATGGCTATGCGGACAAACACTGGGGACGGTGCTTTAACAAGCCCTGGTTTCAATTCGCCTGCGGAAAACTTGCCAGCCAGCGCTGCGGTCAGGAGCTGCGGCATTCCGTTCTGGCCGTGAACGGGCTCTGCCCCAGATTCCTGCTGTTTCCTCTGAAGCCAAGGCTTATGCTGCAGCTGACTTATATGGGCGAGGATTTCGAATTTACGCGCTGCAAATGGGAGACAAAGGAGACCGGGAAACGATATGTCTGGCATATTCTGGCCCAGAATAAAAGGGCGGTGGTGAAGGTGTCCGGAAGCTGCACCAAGGCGGAAATGCTGCAGCTGAGATACGAGGGACCGGACGGACAAAAGCCGGACTTCCCTGTCCGGGCGGGAGCCGGAGGTATTGGGAATGTCCAAATCTACCGGAAAGACTCGGGAAACAGAGAATTAATGGACACACTGAAGCTGGAAATGGCTTTGTGTATCTACAACGGGGCCTTGTCGCCGCAGGGTTCCGCTGTCCGAGACGGCAGACACCGGTATGCAGGTTCCGGAGATGTAACATCATCAGAAAAATTATGCATCGGGAACACAATTCCGTAAAGGGAGATCCAAAATAATTTCCACCAGAAACCCGCCGCTGCGCCCATGGCCGATTCGCGCCTGTCCCCCATGGGCAGCGGCAATCTGGCGCACAATCAGCAGCCCCAGCCCATGGCGCTGCAGTCCGCTTCCGCTTCCCATCATATAATGAGGCGTATCCATCAGTTTTTTCAGTTGTTCGTCACTGATGCCCACGCCGTCGTCTTCAATTCGAATATATGCCGTCTGCGCTTCCGCCTGCAGCTGCATGCTGATATTGCAGCCCTGCGGATTATGCAGCTGTGAATTGTTCAGCACATTGTAAACTGCCCGAAGCAGCAATTCTTTATCGCCCTGAAGTATACATCTGTTCGCATTTCCGTCATATTGAAAGCTGACCGGATACCTGCCTTCCGGATCCAAATTCATAAAATCCGCGGCAGCCTGACGCAAAACGGCTGTCAGGTTCAGCGTTTCCTTTTTTACGGGCTGCATCCGATACTCCAGTTTGGAAGCAAGGTTTAAGTCGCCTACCAGATTTTTCATCTTCTGGCTCTGAAGGCGGATGACCCTGGCTTTTTTCCTGGCTTCCTCCGGCAGTGCGGTGTCCTCCTCCATCTCTGCGGCATATCCCATCACCATGGACAGAGGCGTGCGGATGTCATGAGACACCCCGGATATCCAGCCTGCCCTGGCATCTTCCTTTTTCCGCAAAGCCCGCTCCTGAGCGCGCAGTTTCTCGCTCACCCGGTTTACCGCCGCAGCCACTTCCGCCAGAAAACCCCGCTCCCGAATATAGACTTCCTCCGCGGGCAGCGTCTCCATGCCCTCCACCACAGGCTTTACCGAATGCAGGATACGGGTGGCCAGTATCATATAGATCAGAAAAATCAGAACGCCGTTCATCCCCAGGAAACTCAGAAGCATTTTCGGCAGTTCCGCAATGGAATGGTAGTCGAAGGTATTCCACATCAGCTTCCAGTACGCATCTTTCGGATGTCCCAGAATCACCAGGTCATCCCCTCTGGCTCCCACCGTGGTGGGATAATCCTCGATATAACCTCTGGTATACCAGGATATCTCCGCCGCGGAACAGTGCAGCGGGATTTCCTCCGGCAGATTGTCGCTGTGCCAGATTACATCCCCGGTGCCGTCCTCCACCAGAATCCCCCATGCACGGTATTCCGTTAAAATCTGTTCGCCTGTTTCTGACAGATACAGATTGCCGCCATCGTCTGTTAAAAGCTCTCTGCCCAGTTCTCTGGCTGCTTCCCAGCCTCCGTTGCCGCTTCTCTCCCGCCAGGTGAAGGCAACAAATAAAGCCAGGTTCAAAGCAAACAGGACGGGTATAATGATGGTGACCAATAATAAAAAACGCTTTATCAGGCGCAGTGTTTTTTTCATATCAGTTCTATTTCTCCTGTCCGGTAACTATTTTGTTTCATCATGGGAATTGCCGGAAAATAACTGCTGCAGCTTCTTCAGGAAAAAGCCCATAAATACAAAGGAAACGGCTTTAAGCTCGCAGCGGTTATTTATGGACACTTCCTTACTTCCGCAATACCAGCTTATATCCAAGCCCCTTCACGGTCAGCAGAGATACAGGTTTTGACGGATTTTCCTCTATTTTTTCACGAATTCTTCTAATATGCGCCATCAGGGAATTCTCATAACCGTAAGGATTGTCACCCCAGGCGGCTTCGCAGAGCCCGTCTATCGTGACAATGCGGCCCGCATTGCGGTAGAGGACGCTCAGCAGCTCAAATTCCTTGGCGGTCAGCGGCAGATGCTGCTCTCCCCGCAGCACCTCCGCCCTGGCAAAGTCAATTTCGCAGGCTGCCAGCCGCACTCTGGGGGTTTCTTCCTTATAAGAACGTCTCAGCACCGCCGCGATGCGGAACAACAGTTCTTTCGGCAGGAAAGGCTTCACCACATAATCGTCCGCTCCCAGGCCGAAACCCCGGAACTTATCCTCCTCCTCTCCCCTCGCCGTCAGAAACAATACCGGAATATCCGCCAGTTCCCGCATTTTCTCCAACAGGGCAAAGCCGTCCCCGTCCGGCAGCATTACGTCGAGAATGGCAAATTCCGGCTTCCATTCCTCCGCAGCCCTCAGAGCCTCCCCTACGCTTCCTGCCGTCCGGACCCGGGTATACCCTTCCTGCGCCAGGATGGACACCACCATGTCACGCAGCTGCTCTTCATCGTCTGCCAGGAGTATTTTCTTTTGTTTCAGGTAATCGTATTCTGTCTTTTCCATCTTTTCTCCATTCTGCCGCCTTCTGTAATTATACTGCAACGTTTTTATAATTTCTGATATCCCCGGCAGCATCGCTGAACAGCTCATATCACATTTCCATCATACCACGTTTCCGCGTTCATGCCTATATTCGCCGGAAAATGTAAGGTAACTGTAAGGTTGCGGAAAACAATAAAATAAGGAGTCGTGTCCAAAACAGACATACTCCTTATTTCCTGATTCACAGCGTCTTTACCTTCCGCCAGAAAGATAACGTCAAGAACCAACAGCTCATATTGCCGCTTCTGATCGGTATTTCTGTTTGTCTCAATCCCGGTCAAATACCCGCCTTTACCATTATATGTCATCTGACATATCCCCTTGTACATTTTCACTATGCTTTCTGCAGCTTTCTTTCTTCCATTTCCTTTAAAAAAGCTCTTCCGCCTTCATTATAAAAATTAATTTTTTCCTGTGTTGTCATATCTTTGGTAAGTTCATAATGATACTCTCGAATTTTATGAATATCTTCCACCGTGAAATCCGGGCTGATATCAAGTTCAGCAATCATAATTATCCCTCACTTTCCAATAGCACAGAAGGATTCCATATCTCAATCATCTTATATCCTTCTAAATTTGTAATTGCCCTTACACCTCTGATTGTTTTTACATTTACAATATGCTTAAAGTTCCATGAAATAATACAATCACATTCGTTTATAACCGCTGCCCCTATATGCTGGCAATCATCAAAACTCTTTTGTGTCAGTATTCCCATTTCAATCATTTTATTTGCAACTGCAGTGATATCCTCCGTTATATCCAGAATTGTAAAGCGTATCTCGTTCAAATAGCCTATAAGCTGCGTTTTCTTTGGCTCCGGACACCTCTGTATTTCCCTTAATGTCACCGTAGATAAATACACATCATATTTTCCAGCCTGAAACATTTCCCATAATTGTCTTGTATCTGCCATTTTCTCTGGTACATCCTCCTGCATCAGGTGACTAATAACAGATGTATCTAAATATACTTTTAATTTCCGCATATGGTATCACTCCTTAAACCGCTCTCATATGCCAATTCCAGTTTCAGATCCACTTTCATTTCATCAGATCTTCCGGTTGACATTACAATAACTGGCTGCGTTCTGAATATAGTATACACATTTTATCCCTGGATTTCAATCATTTTCATGGGTGCCTTCGATAAAAACGTCAATACATTAAGTCCATAAAAATGACAATCCGTTTCCCTTCCAGCCGGCAAATCATCTGATATAAATAAACTTCTAAAGTCTGGCAAAAGCTTGAAGTTTCCTTTACTTTTTCAATCTTAAGAGCAAATTCCTCATGCCAAGGCAGGTTATCCGCCGGAAAATGTAAGGTAACTGTAAGGTTGCGGAAAGGTTGCCGTAAACTGAAGACAATATACTTTTTGTTACAGGGTTCACGAACCCCCCGCAAAACCATCTTCGGCATACCAAGGAAGTGTCTACAAATAACCGCTACAAGTTTGCAGCAATTTTTATTGTATTTCTGGGCTTTTTCCTAAATAAATTGTAGCGGTTATTTTCCGACAATTCCTAAACAAAAAAGAAAGAGAGGGACACCCAAATGAGCAGCACCAACATTATAGAGACCAAAAATCTCACCAAAACCTACGGCGACTTCACCGCCGTATCCAACTTAAATCTCCACATCCGCAAAGGCAGCGTCTACGGCTTCCTGGGCCCCAACGGCGCAGGCAAGTCCACCACCATGAAAATGTTCCTGGGCCTGACCAGCCCTACGGAGGGATTTTTCCAAATTGAAGGAAAAACATATCCAAAAGACAGAATTTCCATTCTAAGGGATATCGGCTCCTTCATCGAAGCCCCGGCCTTCTACGGAAACCTGACCGGGGAGGAAAATCTGGAGATCATCCGCCGCATCTTAGGGCTGCCCAGGTCCGCCGTAGCCGACGCACTGGAACTGGTAGGACTGACACAATATAAAAAACGGCTGGCAAAAAAATATTCTCTGGGTATGAAGCAGCGGCTGGGACTGGCCGGAGCGCTGATCGGACACCCGCCCATTCTGATCCTGGATGAACCCACAAACGGCCTGGACCCGGTGGGCATCCATGAAATCCGCACTCTGGTCCGCTCCCTGCCGGAAAAGTACGACTGTACCGTTCTGGTGTCCTCCCACCTGCTGCCGGAGGTAGAGCTGATGGCCGACGACATCGGCATCCTGAACCATGGCAGGCTGCTGTTTGAGGGAACGTTGGAGGAACTGGAAAAATCCGCTCAGGCTGCGGGACTTCCCACCTTCAATCTGGAAGAAACTTTCCTGGCAATGATAGATGACGACAATCGGAATCGAGGTGAACGCATATGACTGCAGCAGCAAATACCATCCGCCTGTCCGCCCTGGAAACCAAAAAACTGAAGCGCACAGGCTACGTCCCCGCCTTCCTGGGCGGCGGTCTGCTGGCAGGCCTGGTTCCTGTCCTGAATATGGCAGTCCGTTCAGAAAGATACGTCACCCAGTCAGGAAGCCCCTTCTCCATCCTGATGGACGCTAACTGGCAGCTTATGGCACAGCTGAACATCCTTCTGCTGGTATGCGGCGCCTGTATCCTGTACCACACGGAATACGCGGAGAACGGCTTCCAGCGGGCGGAAACCCTGCCCATGAAAGCTTCCGGCTTATTTCCGGGAAAGCTCTGCATCCTGTTCTGCTCCTGCCTGCTGCCGATATGCCTGGAAACTCTGTCGCTGCTCTTCTGCTGTACCCGCTATTTTCCGGAGATTCCGGACCTGGGCAGAACCCTGCTGAAAGGCATGGGCTTTGAGCTGGCGCTGCTTCTCCCCACTGCCGCAGCCATGCTCTTCCTCTCCTCCCTGTGCAGGAATCTGTGGATGTGTCTGGGAACGGGAGTGATACTGGTGTTTTTTTCCTCCATGCTGCGCTTCGGGAATTTTGTCATGGCAGTCATTCCCTTCGCCGCGCCCTACCGGATGCTGCACCAGTTTTCCTCAGGGGAGGCCTGGCGTCTGCTGTCCATCGCTGCGGCGGAAGTCGTACTGTTTTATGCGGCAGAAATGATATATACGAAATTACGGAGGTATTTTCAATGAAATCTAATAGATTGAATTTGAATTTTGAGGAAGCAAATCCCAGGAAACAGGACTTTATTAAGGCAGACACTTCAAATGCGGATTTTGAAAAGGCAAATCTGAGGAAACCAACTCCGGGCCTTCCCGCTTTGTTTGGTGTGGAGCTGCTGAAAATCCGCCGCTCCAAAATCTTTTGGATTCTACTGATTCCCGCAGTCATGATGTGGCTGCCCTCCGCCCTGAACGCGGACATAAATTTCATCATGACCGAGTACAATGTGGCGCCGGAATACAATTTCTTTATCCAGGGCTACATGGGTATGGCATGGTTCATGATTCCCGCCACACTGGTCATCTGCAGCGTGCTGCTTCATCAGACGGAACTGTCTCACCGGGGACTTGTGAAGAGTCTGTCCCTGCCTGTCAGCTCCGTGAGATTGTGCCTTGCAAAATTCCTGGTGACAGTACTTTTAACAGTGGTACAGCTGATATTGTCCGTAGCGGCTTACTATGGGGCAGCCGCGCTCGCTTCCAGGCTGTATGAGTATGATTTCGTACTTCCTTTTTCTTATGTATGCCGGATTGCCGCGTTGATTTACCTGGCTGCCCTGCCCATGGCGGCTGTGTTCTGGATGCTCAGTGTCCTGATCCGGACTCCCATTTTCTCGGCAGGCCTGGGGTTGGCATCCGTTGTCCCCTCGGTACTGATGCTGAACACGAAATTCTGGTGCTGGTATCCTTTCGACTATCCTTTTTATATGCTGATGACGGAGTACGGGCGGGTTGCCCCGGAAATCTATGACTCCCATATACAGCTTATTCCGCTGCTGCCTGCGGGAATCGTTATCACCGTGATCTGTCTGCTGCTGGCCTGCCTGATGTACGGTGCGGCCGAAAAACATGACTGAGATGCGGTGCCGCAAAATTCTGCCGTTGCTGCCGTTTCGCGCCTGACATTATGGAACTTCATGATCACAGCAGACCCGATTCAGAAACCAACGCAATGATCGGTTACTCGTGAGCGCTTTCCTTTACCGCTCTTCTGTCCTGTGTCGCGGAAGCGCTCACTCGTTATACATTTATGCTGGCAAACGTTTCTGAGCGCGAGTATAACACTAAAAACAATACCTGCTATGAATTACTTCTACAAAACCAGATTGGAGGCTCATTATGAAAAATAATAACACCAAAACCACCGTTTTTACCATCCTCTGCACCCTGATGCTGTTCATCCCCTGGACAATCCTTCCTCTGCGCAGCTTCCCCTGGGCTCTGGAGTCCCCTGTGGCAGAAATCATGATATCCTGCTATGCGGCGTTCATGATCATCAGCGGCATTTTCACTGCCGTTGTATACTTTAAGTTGAAGATACAGCATACCCTGATGAAACTCTGTGTAGTTATCAACGGCATCTATGCCCTGGGCGGTATCATCGCATTTATGCTGATGGCAATGTAACGTATATCGGAAAATCCGAAACCTCCTTGCCAGACCGCCCTGTTGATGCTAATATGTCTTATCGGAAGCAATCTTTTCGCTTCCGATAAAAGGCGCGTCTCTTCGCGCCGCATTCAACTATGGGTAGCTGCACTTGCTTCCTATAGTATGTCTTATCGGAAGCAATCTCTTCGCTTCCGATATAAAGCGCAGCCCTTTGCGCCGCCAGCCTGACCGTGCGGTCTGAGGGGACACCATTTTTCGCCCATAAAAAATTTCCGAAAAACACCTATCCAAATCCTGTCTGCAGCACTTAAAAGGTGTAATCATGATTACTGCCTTTGAAACAATAACAAAATGCCATTGACAAACTGAATGCAGCCCCGGGCAGCTGCAAAACCAAAACACGGAAGACGCTCCCGGTACCCGGAGAACTTACGGATATATTTTCCAAAACCGGAAGTTCTCCGCCTCCTGGCACTGGGCGGACGACCGTGAAACAGTAAACGGCAGACAAACAACCAGAAAACCGAAAACAGTATTTGCCCGTCTCCATGCCCCAGACATTTGCAGATTCCGCGTTGAGGCAGGAACCTGCCCATACCTGGCGCTGACGGGAATAAATACAGAACCCAAACAGGAGGAACACACTTGAACGAAGAGACAATCCTGCCTTACATCGAACCCATATTCCGCTTTTGCTGCAAGCGGCTGAGCAGCCGGTACGACGCGGAAGACTTGTCCGGCGAGATCATCTGCTACATTCTTGACGGGATGAAAAAATACAAAATAGAATCTCTCGACGCCTGGGTCTGGCGCATTGCCCATAACCGCTATGCCAGATTTCTGGACAACCGCGCCAAGGCCCGGGCGCTCCTGACAGATGACGAGATATTGTACAATATTGCAGACAGCAGCATTGACGACCGCGACATAGATGAAGCTTCCACGGAGCAGGAATTCCAAACGGTATTTCGTTATCTTCATACTCTTTCCTCCGAATACAGGAATATTTTTATTGACTATTATCTCGGCGGGATGTCTGTCCGGATGTTGTCAAAGAAATATGCGCTGCCTGAAACCACTGTCAAATGGCGCCTGAATGTGGGACGCCGCAAAATCAGAGAACGGATAGGAGAAAATCATATGGATAAAGTTTATAGAAGGATCAACTGGAACACAACCTGCTGCAACGGCAACGTGGCTACCGACCGGTATCTGCATACCCAGATCGCCCGGGCCATCTGCCAGGCGGCCTATGAAAAACCGCTGAGCGTGGAGGAAATCAGCATCAGCACGGGAATTCCGGCAATGTACATCGAGGATGAGCTTCCCCGCCTTGAATACGGGGACGCAATCTGCAAAATCGGCAGCAAATACGCCGCCAATTTTATTGTATTCCGGTTACAGGACAGAAAGGACACCGAAGACATCTCCGCTCCTTTAGTGGCGGAAATCGCAGACAGATTTGAGGCTCTGCTGCGGGATAAGGCTGCTCCGGTAAACGGCCTTGGCTTTTATGGTCATGATTTCGGCCTGGAACGGCTGGGATATATTTGTATTCCGTATATTTTAAGGCGGAGAATCAATTGTCTGAAAAATCACCGGCTGGAACTGGAAAACGGTCCCTACCCTCCCCGAAAGGACGGCGGATACGGATGGTTTTGCGTAGAAGAAACCATCGATGAAAATGAAAACACTGCGGAGTATAATACCGGATGCAATGCGGCCGGCGACGACAGCGGGAGTCGGTACGAAATTCCGTCCCATATCTATTACTACTGGATAGCCAAATATTTTGACGCCGACGTCTACCACAACAGAGGAACACGCTGGCTGTGCGCAAACGGCATTCCGCAGAACAGCATAGACGGCATCGTGGAAAGCAGCGCCCTGTCTGACGAGGATGCCGCCAGCCTCATCCGGGCGAACCTTCTTGCGAAATCAGACAACTGCTATCGACTGAACTTCGCCTGTTTCACCGAAGCCCAGTTCGAAGAATTCGTCTCTCTGTTTGAGTTCGAGGACACGCATCTTGATGATCTGCTCGCCAGATGGATTGCTGCCGTCCGGAAAAATTTTGCAAAATTTGTTCCCGCCCGTCTGGAGGACCAGATTAACCAGTGGGTATCCACATATCTGTTCCAGCTTGTGGGCTATGTGACGGACGAACTGATCCGCCGGGGCGCCCTGCGAAAGCCTGATGCCGACAGGCCGCTGACGGATGGAGTCTTCTATGTGGCCGGGAAGTATATTGAACCGTAATGTACAAAGGGATGAATGTATCTGATCGGAAATACGTATGTAGTATGTATACTCAGGACCGCCGTGCGCCAAACCTGCTTCCCAAAGGCGACACGCCTTACGGGTTTGTGGACATCCCAGTGTGTCAAGGCAGACACACGGTAAACCCCCAGGCAATTTCCGTTATCGCCTTGCATTTATGCGAGGTGGCGCGGTCCGATCCATGAGGTTTACAGCAAATTTCATTGACATGCAGTATCAATCGCCTGAACAGGCAATTTGCATAAGAGAAAGAGTGGTCTCACCAAATCTGTGAAAAGAGCGGTGCGGCGACTCTTTCTCTGTCCGGCATGACGCCACGCTGTTACTGTTGTGTCAGATGTGCCAGATACGCCAGAGACAACAGATGCGCCAGAGACAACAGATGCGCCAGAGACAACAGATGCGCCGGATGGACGCGTCAGATACAGAGCCGTACTTGACAAAAGTCCTCTCCGGTAGTAACATCAATTCATAATATTCCCATTTGTATAGTAGGAAAGGAAGGTCTCCATGAAGATTTCAACGAAAGGCAGATACGCTACCAGGGTTATGCTGGACCTGGCTCTGCACAATACAGGCCAGTGCATTAAGGTAAAAGACATCGCCGCCAGGCAGGGCATCTCCGAAAAATACCTGGAGCAGATCATCTCCGTCCTCAACAAAGCAGGCTATGTGAAAAGCGTCCGCGGAGCCCAGGGCGGCTACCGCCTGGCAAAGGCTCCCGAAGAATATACCGTGGGCATGATTCTGCGCCTGACGGAAGGCTCCATGGCTCCCGTATCCTGTCTTGAGGAGGACGCGGAGGTTTGCGGACGCTGCGAGACCTGCGAGACCCTTCCCGTATGGAAAAAGCTTCAGGAAGCCATCAGCCAGGTGATTGACAATGTGACCATCGCGGAATTGATGAAAAACGTATCACAGGACATTTCTTCCGTACACCTCAACCTGGCTCAGCGCCGGGAACGGTGAAGGGTCATCCGCCTTAATCAGATTACAAAGCTCCAGCCATGTAATCTCCTTCTCCGGAAATGTCAGCACATGCCCCCGCACAGACTTCTCCAGCGGGAAATCCATCTCGCTTCCGTCGGAAAACTTCAAAGTCACCTGAGTCCACCAGTTGTCATGCGGAAAATCGGCACGGGTATAGAGCACCACCTTGTCCGTCCTGATTTTCCTGCCGAAATCCACCTTCATGGCGGCATCATCCTGCCTGTTGATCCCCCAGGAAGCATAGGGCCACACACCGTGGGACAGATTTGCCCGCACACCGTCTATGGCATTCTTCGCCGCAAATACAGCCTCTCCCCTGGTCTCCACATTGGCGGACGCATGAGGGAAACAGGGCACCTCCCTGTGCTGGTCCGCAGGATTCAGCGCCAGATTGCGGTAGCTTTCTATCTCATCCCGTCTCGCCACCTCCGCATAGAGATAATGTTTGTCCCCCGAAAATACCTTGGGAGAATAGCTGACCCGCTTCTCTCCGAAAGGAATCTGATAGATTACATTATCCGTGACATACACAAACGCACTGCCCAGAGCATCGTCTACCTGCAGATTCAGATAAATGTTCTTCTCAGAGACCGCAAGTTCAATGATGTCGCCCTCTTCATAGCTGTGCATGCACACCAGGTCCACAAAATCCTCCCCGCTGTTTACACAGATTGTATTGCCGTTCCTGTCTACTACTTTCAATGATAATACTGCCATGGTATCCTCCTTTTATGATATGTACATTTTTCCGTTTTACCCTGAACCAATCTTCCGATATTTCCTTTTCCCGTGGCTAAGGCGGCTACAGCCACTCCCTCTCCACAGTTTCCTTCAATCCCTGGAACATCCCGCAGAATTCCTCCCGCGTCTGCTGTATAATATCCAGGGCAACCGCCTTATTATAAGAATGAGCCACATTATTCCTCGCCTGCAGCGCCGCCAGCCATACATCCTCATCTACGATCATGGATGCCTGAAATGCGGTTTTAATAATTTGTTTTGGTGACCCGGTGGCGGCTCCTTCATAGCCATGCTGCTCCAATATCTCCTTCATCATTTTCCATGCCTGTTCGAAACATATCTCATACAGCCCGACCAACCCGGTCATTGTCACATTGTCATAGGGCTCATGATAATGTCCGATATCCATGAGATTGTCCAGGGCAGCACAAAAATTCTCATATTTTCTCATACAAAACCCTCCCTTCCCTCTCAATTGAAGCCATCAAATCCTCCTGCACAGGCAGATTGAGGCTTACGATATCATACTTAAGCAACGTTGAAGTCTCCTCTTCCACATCCAGCGCAAATCTCGCAATATCCCCGCCGCTGACCGCCAAATCGATATCGCTCGTGCGTTTATAGTCGCCCCGCGCTCTGGAGCCGAACAGGATTATCTTTTCCACCTGATGCCTGCGCGCTAATTCACGGATTTCTGCTATGACAATAGATTTGATCCCGGTTCCATCCACAATGCTTCCCTTTCTTTCTGTCCCATGCCTGACAACCTGCCGCTTTATCTGCCCTGTGTTCCGGGCAAAAGACCACCGCAGCCTGTCTCCAGCGCACGCCATGCCCTCCTGGCCGGAAAACCGCCGCCCCGAACTGCTATGATAACTTTAACATAGAAATAAACATTTCACAACCGTTCATTCGGATTCTCCGGAAAACCTCCGCTCCCAACATGAATACCGGCCAGGATCGGCACATCAGCAACACCGCAATGCATACATCCCTATAATGATCCCTGTAATTGTTCCTGAAATTACCCCAAAAACTGCCGCTGAGAAAGTGGGCTTTTGTCTAAACAAATAACAGGAACCGCTCCAAAATAAGTAGTTTATTCCCACCACTTATGATAAAATAAATATTAGTCAATAACTGTGTTGGCCGCTGGATTTTATCCATATCAGGATGCTGTGTTTATGGCACTTTCTGACTGCGCCAACACATATGTTGACTAACACTATGTAATCAAAACCATATTCACATGAAACGAGGTACAACACAATGCTCTACACCCTGACCGACTTTGTCTGGCTGTTCTTTCTCTATTCCTTCGCCGGATGGTGCATCGAAGTATGCTGCGCCGCCGTCCGCCGCAGAAAATTTGTAAACCGCGGCTTCGTGAACAGCCCTCTGTGTCCCATCTACGGCTTCGGCTCCGTCCTGTTTGGCATCTTCCTGCCGGAACTGACCGGGGAGCCTTTCTTCCTGTTTCTGGGCGGCATGCTGCTGGCCTCCGTACTGGAATATGCCACAGGCATGGCCATGGAGAAAATATTCCGTAAAAAACTCTGGGATTACTCGGATATCAGATTCAACTTAAGCGGCTATATCTGCGCGCGTTACTGCCTGCTGTGGGGAGCGCTGGCTTTATTGACCATGTTGGTCACAAATCCCCTGTTATGCGGATTCTTCCGGCTCATTCCCCGCCCCGTGACCCTGGCCGTACAGTGGACCGCCGTCGGCCTTTTTGCCCTGGATTTCATCACTACCGCCATGGCTGTCCTGAATATGAAAGTCACCGCCAGACAGTTTGCCCAGCTTTCCGCCGAAATGCAGCATACTTCCCGGTTACTGGAAAACCGGCTGACAGCGGGCGTGCAGAAGCGTATGCAGAAGTCCTTTCCTTCCCTCAGCACAGACACGCTGGCTGCGGATATAAAAGTCCGTTCAGAACAGGCCGCAGAAAAGAACAGGGTATTCGCGGAAGGCTGCAGCTTCTATAAACTGGTATCCCTGTTTTTCATCGGCGCATTCCTGGGGGACATTACGGAAACCATCTTCTGTCTCCTGACCACCGGAATCCTGATGAGCCGCAGCAGCGTGGTCTACGGCCCTTTCAGCATCGTGTGGGGACTGGGCTGCGCGCTGCTGACACTTTTCCTGTACCGATACCGCAACAAAAGCGACAGGTACATATTTATGGCGGGCACTTTTCTGGGCGGCGCCTACGAGTATGTCTGCAGCGTATTTACGGAACTGGTTTTCGGAACCGTATTCTGGGACTACAGCGGATTCGCCTTTAACCTGGGCGGGCGCATTAACCTGCTGTACTGCTTCTTCTGGGGGATAGCCGCGGTTGTGTGGCTGAAAATGATTTATCCCCTGCTGTCCGGCCTGGTAGAGAAAATTCCCCCGAAGGCGGGAAAGCTTGTGTGTAACTGCCTGATTGTGTTTATGATATTTAACATGATTCTGTCGTCGCTGGCTTTGGCACGGTATACGGAGAGGAATACAGTGCTGTCTGCCGACGGCATGCAGACAGCAATCCAGGATACTGCCGCAGACGGAGAAGTACCAGCGGAAATGCCGAAGGAAACTCCGGCAGGAAACGGAATGCTGGACGAGACCGTTCCGGGTGGGGGCATTTCAGCCGCTTCCGACAATGCCCGCGCCGTCACTCCCCTGGAGGCATTTCTGGACTCTCATTTTCCGGATGAGAGAATGGAGCGCATTTACCCCAACGCTAAAATGGTACAGTAAACTCCCAGACTTTCATGCAACGGGCTGCTCCACCCTGCCTGAAAGTCTGGGCAGCCATTATTTCCGATGCCTGTCCGCGGCCGTTTCACTGATTTTCCGGTACATTTCCGGCCGCCTGTCCCGGAAAAGCCCCCAGCTGAAGCGCATCTCCTCAATCGCATCCAGGTCAAACGTATGAAGAAGCACCTGTTCATCCGCTCTGCCTGCATCCTTCACTATTTCCCCTGTCTCATCCGTAATGAAGGAGGAGCCGTAGAATGTCAGAGCGGAGGACTGCCCGTTATTTTCACGGGAAGGCTCCGCCCGCTCCTCACCGATGCGGTTAGCCGCTATAACAGGCACCACATTTGCAGCGGCATGTCCCTGCATACAGCGCCGCCAGTGCGGCATGCTGTCGCATCCGATAATCGGCTCGGAGCCGATGGCCGTGGGATAAAGCAGAAGCTGCGCCCCGGAAAGCGCCATACATCTGGCACTCTCGGGAAACCACTGGTCCCAGCAGATGCCCACGCCGATTTTCCCGTAAGCAGTGTCCCACACTCTGAATCCGGTATCCCCCGGCGTAAAATAAAATTTCTCCTGGTAAAAATGGTCATCCGGTATATGTGTCTTACGGTATACTCCTAAAACGCGGCCATCCGCATCAATCACCGCCACGGAATTGTAAGTCACGTTCCCCTCCCGCTCAAAAAAGCTGACAGGCAGGACCACCTTCAGTTCCTCCGCCACCTTGCAAAGCCGCCGGACCGCAGGATTCTCCTCCGCAGGCATGGCAAGCTTATAGGAATCATAATTCCTCTCCTGGCAGAAATACCAGGTCTCAAAAAGCTCCGGCAGAAGAATCACCTGAGCCCCTTTTTCCGCCGCCTCCCTGACCCGTTTTTCCGCCGCTTCCAGATTTTCTTTCCGGGAACGGTTGCAGTACATCTGCACTGCCGCTACGGTTATCTGTCCTTTCGTATTGGTACAGGATTCCATTTTTCTCTCCTTTGATCTCTAACTGAGCGCATCTGTATTGCAGAACAGAGCACCGGAAAACGAATGCGCCCGCGAGTATAATTCCGGCTTGTCATCTCCCGCTCTGCGGGATCTGCTGTGTAATACAGTGGATATTTCCTCCGCCGATCAGAATGTCCCTGGCGTAAACCTGTATCACTTCCCTGTCCGGAAACAGCTTCTGCAGGATTGCCTTCGCCTCTGCGTCAGCCGGATCTCCGAATCCCGGCATCACGACGCTGCGGTTTGCTATATAAAAATTTACATAGGAAGCTGCCAGCCTCTCCCCGGGCATGCGGGTCGGCTCATCCCGGCAGATGTCCAGCCCCCGGCATTCTTCTTCCGTTATTGTCACCGGCTTCGGCAGGGGCAGCTTATGCACTTTCAGCCGCCTCCCCCCGGCATCCGTTACACTCTCCAGGTATTCCAGGCACGCCCTGGACATGGCATACTGCACATCCTCCGTATCCTCCGTCCATGCCAGCACCACTTCCCCCGGCGAAGTAAACGCACAGATATTGTCCACATGGCCGTTGGTCTCATCGTTGTAAATCCCCCAGGGCAGCCAGAGAATTTTGGATACATTCAGATAGTTTCGGAGATTCCGCTCAATCTCTTCCCTTGTCAGCCCGGGATTGCGCCCCCGGCTCAGCAGACAGCATTCCGTAACCATGCAGGTTCCCTCCCCGTCCACATGAATGGAACCGCCCTCCAGAATAAAATCCCGCTTGTAATAAACATCCTTTTCCAACAGATCACAAAGCTTCCTGGCCATCTGATCATCCTTATCCCAGGGAAAGTACAACCCGTCATAAAGCCCGCCCCATGCATTAAATCCCCAGTCAATCCCACGTATGACACCATTGTCATTTTTTACAAAGGTGGGGGCATAGTCCCTGGCCCACGCATCATTCGAAGACATTTCCACCACCCGGATATGAGCCGGCAGCAGCGCCCTGGCATTGTCATACTGCAGTGCGCCTGCGCATACCGTCACCCGCTCAGACCCGGCAATGGCCTCGGCAATCAGCGCAAAAGCTTTTCTCGCCGCATAACCGCCGTACTGCCAGGAGTCCGAACGCTCCGGAAATATCATAATGCACCCCTCATGCCGCTCGTATTCCGCCGGCATGCGGAATCCGTCCGCCGCCGGCACGGAATCCTTTATAATCCTCATACACATCCCCTCTCTCTGCTGTCTATACTCCCGGCAAAAACACTCGCCAATGTTAATGTATGACCAGTGGGCGCCTGCATCCTGCCTCCAATCCTTACACCGCCTCAGCAGTCCGTCGGCAACTCCTGCCCGTATCCATTTCTCCATAAATCTCATTTATATACGCCATAGTGTATACTGAAAAACAGTGTCATTATATCAATAAAGGCTGCCTTTTGCAAGGTAAATCAAATGCTGCTCCCAGGCCTCCATCCGCCGCAGGCACTTCTTTATCACAGCACATAAAATGAACCGAGTGCGCTCATTTTGGCGCCCGCAATCAAAGCAATCGAATGATTGCCTGGGATTATTCGTGCAAGGTGCGCACGAAAACGCCTCGCGATGGCACCGAGCGAACAGTAACCATAAAATCTGTTTTCATCCTTTTGTATGCGGAATCCCTTGCCAAAGCCCGACAGAGCATGATACTATTGTGAAAGAACAGACAGGTTGAATCCAATTTTCCAACTCAAACAGACGATATCCCTCCAAACGGACAGAAAGGCCTGATTATGAAATATACTGAACTCCCGACCCCATGCTATGTGGTAGATGAAGCCCTTATAGAAAAAAATCTAAAGACTCTAGAAGCTGTCGCAAACCGGACCGGTGCCCGTATCCTGCTGGCTCAGAAAGCCTTTTCCATGTATATACTGTACCCTCTGATCGGAAAATTCCTGAGCGGTGCCACAGCCAGCGGCCTGTATGAAGCCCGGCTGTGTGCAGAGGAAATGGTACGGCCGGCAGCCGCAGAGGGCAGAAAGCCGGAAAACCATATTTTCTCCCCCGCTTATCGGGAAGCAGATTTTGGTGAAATATTACAATATTGTGATCATATCGTATTCAATTCCTGGAAACAGGTGGAAAAGTTCGGTTTTCGGGCAAAAGCGGCCGGAAAAAGCATCGGACTGCGCATAAATCCTGAATGCTCCACCCAGGAAGGACATGCCATCTATGACCCCTGTGCCCCCGGCTCCAGGCTGGGTGTGACGAAGGACAATTTTGATATGGTATTGGAAACAGCCCCTGAAAACAACCTCTTTTCCATGTTGGACGGCCTCCACTTCCACACGCTCTGCGAACAGGATTCCGATGCTCTGGAACGGACCCTGAGCGCCGTAGAAGAAAATTTCGGACAGTATCTGCCGCACATGAAATGGATCAATTTCGGCGGCGGACACCACATAACCCGGCCGGGCTATTGTTTTCCCAGGCTGGAGCGCTGTATCGGAAAAATGCAGGAAAAATACGGCCTGACTGTATATCTGGAGCCCGGAGAAGCAGTTGCCCTGAACGCCGGATTCCTTGTTACAACGGTGTTGGAAACCCTTCACAACGGAATTGACATCGCCGTCCTGGATTCCTCGGCTGCCTGCCATATGCCGGATGTGCTGGAGATGCCTTACCGTCCGCCCCTGCTGGGCAGCGGCCACCCCGGCGAGAAGACATATACTTACCGCCTGGGCGGCCCAACCTGTCTGGCAGGAGATATCATCGGGGATTATTCTTTTGATAAACCGCTGTCGGAAGGTGACCGGCTGATATTTGAGGATATGGCCATCTACTCCATGGTAAAAAACAATACCTTTAACGGAATGCCCCTGCCCGCCATCGCGCTGCGCGAAAAAGACGGCAAATGCCGTATCATAAAACAGTTCGGCTATGCGGATTTCAAAGGGCGCCTGTCATAGATAATGTGAGCATATCCCAGGCACGAAACACCGATTGCCATCCTGCCATGTTCGGGCTGTGCTCATGGAATATTCTATCCTTTACCGTCGTTCCCTCTGCCCCTCCCCCTGGATTTCCACCACAAAACAGGAGCCCCGAAAGGCTCCTGAATAAAAGGAAGGGAGTAAAATAAAAGAAAACATGAAGAAAAAATTTATGTAAAACTGCTTAGGAACTGCGTAGCATTCCCTTGAACTGCGTAGCATTTCCTTATGCAGTGTTGCTGGTAGCCGGAGCTGACAGAACCCTGTCACAACTTCGAAAGAACTCAACAGCTCCTTTGTTTATGAATCCATGATACCCAAAAAATGTGTCCAAAGTTTGACTTCGGGCTTAAGGAATTATAAAATCTTTGTATAATAGTTGTATAAAAAATGAAAGAAAGCCTGAAAAGACTTATTTGCTGCTTCACCTGACCAGATACGCCGCCACTGTCTCACAGACAAAAACCACACCGCAGCAGAGCGCCGCAATTCCTACCATATTGACGCCCTTCCACGCAGCCAGCACCCCCACGATAAGCGCCAGGATTCCGGCAACCGGAATCTGCGGTGCCGTAATAATCGCCGGAAATGTCATCACTGCCAGTGTCACATAAGGTACATAGTACAGAAACGATCTGATAAATGGATTTTTAATTTTTCTCCGTATTAAACTTAACGGCAGAACGCGGATTAAAAAGGATACTGCCGCCGCTACCAATATATAGAGATAAATATTATGTGTCATGCTCCGTCTCCTTTCAACTTGTTATCGGCCACTGCAGACTCTGCCGTCCCCGGAGTCCTTCCATACGCCCCACGGCCGCCCGGTCCTGTCATCAGAAAATATCCGCAAATAACTGATACAGATTCCCGGCAATTTTCATTGCGCACCACCTTCTGCCTTATCCTCATGCTCCCCTGTATCCTTCAGCGGAAACAGAATCGCCGCAATCCCGGCAATCACCACTGTCAGAAGACTTATCTTCATACTGTCGGACAGTCCGTCAAACAAGGGAATCCTGGATACCGCGAAGCTTGCCATAAAGCTTACAAGAATCACACCACCCACAACCCTGCTGGTTTTCGCGGCAGGAATGATAATCGCCACAAACATGCCGTACAATGCCACGCTCAGCGCACTGACCACAGAAACCGGCAGGATATTCCCCGCTATCACTCCGAAGGCCGTCCCAAGGGACCACCCTGGCAGCGCTATCACCATAGCACCGTAACTGTAAAAAGGATTCAGTACACCCGGCTTCCCTACACTGATGCCGAAGATTTCGTCCGTTATCCCAAAACCGACCAGAATGCGGTGACCGTAATGTGTATCCGCATCAAATTTCTGACTCAACGCGCAGCTCATAAGAAGATACCGTATATTAGTAACCATGATAACGAATACCATCTCAAAATAAGGTGCATTTGCCATAATCACGGTAAATTCCGCATATTCCCCCGCTGACGCATGATTCAGTATACCGGACAGAAAGCCCTGAAAGGGATTTAAGCCCGCCTTTTTCGCCACGATGCCCAGTGAAAAGGCTACCGCAAAGTAGCCCAGCGCAATGGGAAT
Organism: uncultured Acetatifactor sp.; assembly: GCA_910586775.1. Lineage (GTDB taxonomy): Bacteria > Bacillota > Clostridia > Lachnospirales > Lachnospiraceae > Acetatifactor. The sequence continues at coordinate 113,838 of CAJUJN010000002.1, forward strand.
CCCGTCTCGTATTCCGTTGATAAACGCATTTTTATTCCGATTCAAAACCAGTCACCCCGAATGTGAAATGCAACTCCAAACCTGTCATGCGCTATCTTATCACATTGATTCCCAAAATGCAATCCGGCTGAAAAACAAAAATACATTGACATAATTCCAGGTCTTTCGTATAATACTGATATAGAGTCAAAGTGCTCAAAAAGCGGTGTACCCTACCAACCTGAAGTGGGAACCAAAAAAGCGGTGTACCCTACCAACCTGAAGTGGGAGCCAAAAAAGCGGTGTACCCTACCAACCTGAAGTGGGAACTGAAAAAGCAAAGGGACTCAGCTGAAAAGCCGGGTCCTCTTCTATCATACATCTTACAGGAGGCATCATGAACCTCTCATTTTATTTAGTTGATTCTGCTTATTGCGATTTTTTACGGAAAACCGATCCCCGTGTCCCCTACACCATGGAACATAAGTCCACACGTCCATTCGTCGGAATCGTTTTTACCATAAATAATGTTAACTATTTCGCTCCTTTGTCTTCGCCTAAACCCAAGCACCTGCAGATGAAAAATCAGTTGGATTTCCTGAAAATCAATCACGGAACATGGGGTGCGATCAATTTTAACAATATGATTCCTGTTCCTTCCGCCTGTCTGACCAAAGTTGAACTCCGAGTTACCAGTACCGATTCTGCGCAGGATATCGCATACAAGAACCTCCTGTCCAACCAGTTATCTTGGTGCAATTCTCATAAAGAAGCAATCCTGACACAGGCACATAAACTATATCGTGTCATCACCCTGGGAAAGCCATGGGGTAATTTGGCTGACCGTTGCTGCAATTTTTCCCTGAATGAACAGCAATGCCTTTTATATCGCTCATAATACTATATTCACTGTTTGACAGCTTCCCATGCACCATTCTCAGGCCTGTTTCCATCTGCAGTCCAATGTTTTCCCGCCATTATTATACTCCGGAGCGCAATCATTTGCCGCTTTCCGTTCTACATTGCAGCAGCGCTCACTCATTATACGCTTCATCCGGAAAATGTTTTAGAACGCAAGTATCAATAGTATAGCATTACGTCTGCACATTTATGATTCAATACATCACGGCTTCATACATAATGCATGCGTTTCCCATTGCCCAGATTCATCGCAAATGTCGCCGCCGACAACAGAACAACCGTCACCAGATACACCCCGTAAACCGAAATCCCCGGTACCGCCACCAGCACCACTATAGGGACAATCGCCGTAGCCATCCCCACCAGCATGGTCACCATGGTTGAGGCGCTCTGCTTTACCACCCTGACCTCACTCTCCCAGTCAAGCAGAGGCATGAGTTCATTCACTGCCAGGCCTGCCCGGGCACCAAAGATAATATAAACCGCCGGTACCGCCAGAAGGCTTACTCCCTCAGCCCATCCAGGACGCAGTGCCAGGAACAGCAGTATCTCCGAAACCAGATAAAATGGCAATGCCACCAACAGCTGTGCCGCCACCTTGCTCCGTATCATATCTTTCCTTGTAACCGGCATCGTCTGCAGCATCCACCACTGTTTTCCCTCCATGGAAATAGAACATGCAGTCAGCGGCATCATAACCGGCAGGAAACCCATCAGGATTGGAAGCGCCTTTCCGACTACGCCCGGAAGCCCAAGCATTGCCTCCACTGTCTCCATGTCCATAAACAGAACCGCCCCCGCCAACAGTACCATCAGCAGCTCTCCCATCATAGTATTGACCACATATATGGAAGAGGAAAAATAGTGCCGCAATTCCCGCTCCACCATAGTTCCCAGAACGGATTTTTCCCGCAGTTCCTTCATCCGGTAATCGCCCTTTGTCTCCCGTGCGCTTAACAGCATACAGATATTAACGTAAAATCGGCTTAAAATTTCCAGAAAGAGAATAAATATGCCAATGGACACTGCCAGAAACAACAGCAGTTTCACAGGCTCCCCCAGTATCATGGCATCCGTTATCCAAACAGCCGGAGGATAGGCTCTGTAAATCTGCCCTTCCATCAATTCGGCCATCTGCTGCACCATGGCGTTCAGCTCACTCTCTTCCATCCCGCTCATCCCCATACTGCCCGCCATGATCGCGCATACCAAAACCATGGTCAGCACTATGGATACCAGATTCTTGTACCTCCACCGGCTGCTGATGCCCGCAATCGACGCCCCCAACACCGAAGCCGCCGTCAGCGGAAGAAGGGGCAGGAAAATCCCGGCCGCAATACCATACAGGTAAAACAGAATCCCCGGCCGTTCCATTACCCCATACACCGTCATACCCGGCAACAGCACCAGCAGTCCCAGCAGCATATTTGTAATATACATGGTCAGGAATCGGCTGACTATAATGGCACGAACATTCACCGGCATAACAATCTGCTTCTCATAGGCTTTCCAGTCGAACAGCACAGGACCGGCCTTCAATATGGTAAAAAACAGGACCACCAGAGATACACTCATGGCCAGTACGGCCGGAACCAGACGCCCCATCCCCGTCATGACCAGTCCCATACTCATGACGCCCACATATCCCGCCAACAGTACAATCAGCATCAGCCACAAAAATCCCATAAGGCAATACCTGACCTTCTTGCCCCTGTCCTTTGTATGCCGGATTTCATTCAGCCCGAACATTCCCTGTAGGGAAACTATCGTCAGCAGCCTAATCTGTCTCATCATGATGAATCACCTCCATAAACACATCCTCCAGGGATTTATCTCCGGTCAGCTCCTTCGTATCGCCCTCCACGATCAGCTTTCCCCGAGAAATTACGGCGATACGGTTACAAAGCTTTTCCGCCACCTCCAGCACATGGGTGGAGAAGAAGATCGCGCTTCCTTTTTCGCACAGGGCACGCATTCTTTCTTTTAATATCAACGCTGCCTCCGGATCCAGCCCTACGAAAGGCTCATCCAAGATCAGCAGTTTCGGCTCATGGAGCAGCGCCCCAATTATGGCAAGCTTCTGCCGCATACCGTGAGAATACGTAGACACCAAATCCCCCAGGGCAGAATAGATGCCGAACGCCCCCGCCTCCTGCCGGATGCGCGCCTCCCGGTCGCTGCGTGACACCTGATAGATATCCGCAATGAAATTCAGATACTGGATACCGGTAAGGTATTCGTAAATATCCGGATTATCCGGAATGTAGGCCATAATCTTTTTACAGGCAAGGGGCTGGGTATGCACGTTTTTTCCGTCCACCAGTATCTCCCCCTGATCATAATCGTGAATCCCCACCACCGCCTTTATGGCAGTGGTCTTCCCTGCACCGTTTTGTCCGATGAAGCCGTATATATCCCCTGCCTGTACCGTCAGTGACAGATTGTCCACGGCAGTCTTGCCGCCTTTGTAGGTTTTTGTAAGATTTTTGATTTCAAGCATTGTCTGTTTCCTCCTGCCTTGCTCTGTGTACAGCCGCGACTGAATCATTTCTGTCTGATATCATTATAATATCATTTTAATTCATTTTTTGCAAGTTTTTTCGAAAACTTCCAGAAATATTATGTTGTCCTGTTCTTTTAGAAAGGCAAAAAGTCTCATAATCAGTTCTGCAATGCCAGCAGATATCTGACGGAAGAAGGCACAATCCTCCTCCAGTACGTCATAGAAAATGAAACGGAACCGACCAAACAACTTGGTGAAAACAATCAGAAAGGAGAAAAAGTTATGATGTGTGAATATCTCAATCAACTGGAAGAACGCGGCGAAATAAACGGCGAAGTAAACCTGAGCTCTCTGTCAGAAAAATTATATGACCTCGGCCGCAGCAAAGATGTGAAGCTGGCGGTACGCAATCCTGATGCCAGGGCAAGAATGTAAAAGGAATTCTCTATTTCCAACTATAGAGATAAAAATAGCAGAAGCAACACCTGCAGACATATTGAGCCTGCCCGAAAACAGAAAATGCCTAAAACAATTCCTGATTGAATTGCGGGTCCGAAAGATACCGTTGTCCGCCTGAAGCATCACGCGAATCATCCTGTTTTCCGGATCCGCAATCCCGTATTCCCGCACCTCTGCCTGCTGAAATACCGTCTCTTCCGAAAGAATCAATCAATCAGCACCGGATTCTCCTCCACTACCCAGGGCAGGCCATACTGATTCAAAGCATCCATGTAGGGATCCGGGTCAAATTCTTCCACATTGAACACCCCCGGCTTCTTCCAGGTACCGTTCATCACCAGCATGGCACCGATCATGGCAGGGACGCCGGTGGTATAGGAAATAGCCTGGGAGCCCAGTTCCTTATAACATTCCTGGTGGTCACACACATTGTAGATATAGACGGATTTCTCCTTTCCGTCCTTCACTCCCGTGAAAATGCATCCGATATTGGTCTTGCCCACCGTGCGGGGTCCAAGGGATGCCGGGTCCGGCAGCAAGGCTTTCAGAAACTGGATGGGAACAATCTCCCTTCCCTCAAACATCACCGGAGCCGTGCGCAGCATCCCCACATTTTCCAGACATTTCATGTGAGTCAGATAACTCTGCCCAAAGGTCATGAAAAAACGGATGCGCTTAACGCCCGGGATATTCTTCGCCAGGGATTCGATTTCCTCATGGTGCAGCAGGTACATATCCTTCTTCCCGACCTGGGCAAAATCATACTCCCGCCTGATTTCCATGGGCTTCGTCTCCACCCAATGGCCATCCTCCCAGTAAGAGCCGTTGGCGGAAACCTCCCTGAGATTGATCTCCGGATTGAAATTGGTGGCAAAGGGATAGCCGTGATCACCCCCATTGCAGTCCATAATATCAATGTAATGAATCTCATCGAAATAATGTTTTAAAGCATACGCCGAGAAGACACTGGTCACCCCCGGGTCAAAACCGCTGCCCAGAAGAGCCGTGATTCCCGCTTTCTCAAAGCGCTCCCTGTAAGCCCACTGCCAGGAATAGTCAAAATATGCGGTAAACCCTTCTTTCTTGCACCGTTTCTCGTACACAGCGCGCCATGCAGGATCCTCCGTGTCCTCCGCCTCATAATTAGCCGTATCGATATAATCTACCCCGCAGGCCAGACATGCATCCATAATGGTCAGATCCTGATAGGGAAGCGCCAGGTTCAGCACGGCTTTCGGCCGCTCCTTCCTGATTAGGGCGATCAACTCCTCCACATTGTCCGCATCCACTTTCGCGGTGGTGATTTTCGCCTCCGTGGCACCCTCCAGCTTCTCCTTCAGCGCATCACATTTCGACACCGTGCGGCTGGCAATGCAGATTTCCGAAAACACATCCGCCCTTTTCGCACACTTCTGGATTGCCACGGAAGCAACGCCGCCGCAGCCGATAATCAGTATTTTTGCCATTTCCTTCCTCCATACCGCTGATATTCATATTCCCTATCCGGGTATCAGCTCAATTGGTTCTTTATTTTACTGTCCTGCCCGATATTCGGGGACGTTAATCCAGGCATCGCAGTTACTGCAAGGCATATCAGGAGCCAAACCATATCCGTGACAGCAACAGTCTATCCCTCCAACACTTCATATCCCTCCGGATTATCATCCCAGCCATACATAAACTCCGCACCAATCAGCCTGCCGATATCCTCCATTTTCTCCTCCGCCAGGACATACTCTCTCGATTCCCATATCTCGCGCAGTTTTCCCCGTTCTCCCTCACTACAATATTCCAGCAGAAAAGAAGGAAAATCCGTCCTGTAGATTTCCATGTCACACATTTCCTCTTCCATCCCCGGGATATTCGCCCTGACGCAGTCAATCTCTACGCCCTTCTGCGCATCGCTGCAGGAAACAGACAGGATATCACTGTCCATCACGGAAAACGACAGCACCGGTGCCTCAAAGGTTCGCGACAACATGGCATTGTCCCGGCTGGAGGCCGTATATCCCTCGCAGAGATTGATATCAAAACAGGGAAGCAGCCTGACACCCTCCCGATAAGCCACCACAGGTTCAATATTGCCTGCCATTCCTATTCGAATCGCCATATTTATATATTCCTCCAGCCCGTCTCCTCTGTCCGGCCTCTCTCGCATTTCCTCCAGTTTCCGGGAAAGTTCTGCTGATTCCTGCCCTATAAACGATGCCCCTTCTGTAAAAGATGCAGAAAGCACCTCCCTGATCCGCTCTCTCGAAAATCCCGTATTTGCGATAAAATAAAAAGACCTGGTCATTCCCATAAGACGTTCCTCTCCCTCAAAACCTCCCTTACCATACAACAGCTTCCCCACAGCGCCAGACATATGCGGAACTTCTTAGCCATGTATCTCCACTTTGCGCAATAGCTTCTCCACGTAAGCCGGCAGGCAGAATGCCCCGGCATGAAGCTTCGGGGTATAATACCGGGTCTCCAGTCCCCGCTCCATCCACCTCTGCACGTCCATATCCCTTACGGGATGATACTTTTTTGACGCAAATCCGAACAGCCAGTGGCCGGACGGATAGGTGGGGATATGGGCCTGATACACGCGGCTGATGGGAAAACTCTCCACAATGCGCTTATGAGCCCGCATACAGGCAGTGGCATCCGCCTCATAGAAGGGGCTTTCATGCTGATTCACCATGATGCCGTCCTCCCGCAGCGCTTTAAAACAGTTCCCGTAAAATTCCTTGGTAAACAGTCCCTCCCCCGGGCCGAATGGGTCCGTGGAGTCCACAATGATCAGATCATATTCGTTTTCCCGTGAACGAACAAACTTCAAGCCGTCTTCATAATGAATGTACACTCTCTCGTCGTCCAGCCTGCAGGCGGTCTGGGGCAGATAGTCTCTGCACACCTGAATGACCTGTTTATCGATCTCCACCAGGTCGATATACTCTATCTCCGGATATTTGGCGAGTTCCCGAACCACACCGCCGTCCCCGGCTCCGATCACCAGAACCCGCTCCACATGGGGATGCACCGCCATAGGCACGTGGACTATCATCTCATGGTATATAAATTCGTCCTTTTCCGTCAGCATAATATAGCCATCCAGTGCCAGAAAACGCCCGAACTCCGGGGATTCAAATACATCGATCCTCTGCAGCTCGCTTTCACCGCTGTACAGCTGCTTATCTACCCTGATGGATAGCTTTACGTTTGGTGTGTGCAATTCCGAAAACCATAAATCCATATACATACCTCCTGTCTCTGTTAGAAAATTGTATTCACATATCCCGGCCCAACCAATGCTCCCGCAGCACATTCAGCCGCCCGATTCCGGGATCCTCCGGCCCTGTCATGGAACAGCCTTTTTCCTTTGCGTAGACGATATATTCCAGAACCTCTTCCGTAATCTCTTCCCCGGGGGCCAGGATGGGGATTCCCGGCGGGTAACACATGACGAACTCGCTGCAGATACGCCCTTTCGTCTCCATCAAAGGCAGGGACTCCTTCTCCGCATAAAAAGCGCTCTGAGGAGAAACTGCCACCCTGGGCTCTATATATTCCTGAGTGAACATCCCTGTGTTATTCTGTCTGTACTTTCGTTTAATTTCTACCAGTGCGCCGATCAGGCGTTCCATATCCCGCTCTCTGTCACCGATGGAAATATAGGCCAGCACATTGGCGATATCTCCCAGTTCCATCTGGATATCGTACTCATCCCGAAGCAGGTCATAGACCTCGATTCCCGCCAGTCCTATCCCTAATGTATTTACGGTCAGCTTCGTCTTGTCAAAATCGAATATGCTGTCCCCGTTGACCAACTCCGAAGTATAGGCATAATAACCTTCAATCCGGTTGATTTCCCCTCTGGCATATTCCGCCAGCGCCGTCACTTTGGCAAATTCCTGCTTTCCCCGCAGGGCAAGATTCCGTCTGGAGATATCCAGGCTGGCAAGCAGCAGGTAAGATGCACTCGTAGTCTGAGTCAGATTGATAATCTGCCTCACATAGCCGGGATTCATCGACACGCCTGTCAGCAGAAACGAGCTCTGGGTCAGGCTTCCCCCCGATTTGTGCATGCTGACAGCCGCCATATCCGCGCCCGCCTCCATGGCTGACAGGGGCATTTTATCCCCGAAATAAAAATGGGTTCCGTGGGCCTCGTCCACCAACACTTTCATTTTATGAGCATGGGCCATGCGGACAATGCTTCTCAGATCAGAGCAGATTCCGTAATAGGTAGGATTGTTGACCAGAACCGCAGTGGCGTCAGGATGCTCCAGAATCGCCCGCTCTACCTGGGATACCTTCATCCCCAGGGCAATCCCCAATCTGCTGTCCATGTCCGGATTCACATAGATGGGAATGGCGCCGTTTAAGACCAGGGCATTAATGACACTTCTGTGGACATTTCTGGGCAGAATGATCTTGTCCCCTTTTTTGCAGACACTTAAAACCATACTCTGCACGGAAGATGTGGTTCCGCCCACCATCAGAAACGCATAGGCGGCTCCAAAGGCCTCCGCCGCCATCTCCTCCGCCTCCCGTATTACCGACACAGGGTGACAAAGGTTGTCCAGGCACTTCATGGAATTCACGTCGATTCCCACGCACTGCTGCCCCAACAGCCCCACCAGTTCCGGATTGCCCCGGCCCCGCTTATGTCCCGGCACGTCAAAGGGCACAATCCGCTCCTGCCGGAATTCCTCCAGCGCCTCGTAAATCGGCGCTTTTGCCTGATTGAAACGGCCCATTTTCATGCCTTCCTTTCTGTCATATTATCCCCCGGCCACCGCAGATACCATATTCTTATCCGACAACTGCTTCTCCGAATCCTGAGCCATGAACCGCAGGCTGCACTCTCTTTACAATTTCTAACCACATGACACCTGTACTCCATGCTCTGCACACATACACGCTCCGCCATCTGACGGTTATGTTTCAAGCAATTCCAGCCAGAGAATCAATAAATATTCCTTCCGCTGAATATCTCTATCATTTCTCTTCTGAGATTATCCATAATCTCCAGTCGCAGTTTGGGCGGCAATTCATAGACATCGCTGTTGAACAGATAGTTTTGCAGGTCAATCTCCTTGATCAGCATCTTCGTATGGAAAATATTCGCCTGGTACACATTGATATCCACCGCATCATACCTTTTCAAAGTATCCGCGTTGATATAATCCTGTATGGAAGTCATCCTGTGATCCATAAAAAGCTTCTCCCCGCTGACAGCCCTGGTAAAGCCTCTGACCCGGTAATCCATGGTGATGATATCGGAATCAAAGGAACCGATGAGATGGTCCAGGGTGGACAGGGGCGTAATCTCCCCGCAGGTAGCCACGTCGATATCTACCCGGAAGGTTGCCAGGCAGGTATCCGGATGGTATTCCGGATAAGTATGAACGGTAATATGGCTTTTATCCAGATGCGCCACGGTGGTGTCCCCCATGGGCACCTTACTTTCGTCCGCAATCAGAATGGTCACCGAACTCCCCTGAGGCTCGTAGTCCTGACTGGAAATATTCAGCACCCTGGCCCCGATCATATTCGTCACATCCACCAGGAGTTTGGTTAACCGTTCGGAATTATACTGTTGATCAATATAGGCGATATAGTCTTTCTGCTCCCGTTGGGTTTTGGCGTAACACACATCATAGATATTGAAGCTCAGGGACTTGGTTAAATTGTTAAAGCCATACAAGGCAAGTTTTTCACTCATGATTTCTCCTTTATCCGTGTTTCCCGACGGTCCGGATACGGCCCTGCCGTCCCTGTCTTCGTCCTGCATGCCGGCCGGCAGTTCTGCCGCCTGCGCTCTGTTACTGTATCCGCAGCCTGGGGCAACTCCCCCGTCACTGTCTTTCTGTCCATTGACGCAATTTCCTGCAAGGCAGATATCAGCCCTGTTTTGTCCCATGTAATCAGCCGCGAATGCCGTTCCCAGCTCACGCCCGGAGTACCTGTCGGCTTTGTCCCGCCTCACACAGGGCGCCTCTTCATATACAAAAAAGCAAGTGACACTTCCATCACTTGCTTTAAAATCTCTGTCATCCCTTTTCACTTCTGCCGCCGGCAGCCTTCCTGACGCACGGTATGAAAGCAACAGATATATGGTTTTTAGAGTCTATATAGCAAATATTTTACTTTTACTACTCTTATTGACCGTTTCACAAGTTAGATGTGCATCAGCACCGGTTTATAGTCACCAACTTATAAAATTTGAGCTTTTAACTCAATCAATAAGGCAACACAGTTGCCAAAATATTTGCATGGAAGACTCTGTCTCTCTGTTTTCCATACGCTTGTACTATATCACATCTTTCCCCTGTTCGTCAATTGCAATTTGTCTGAAATTTTAAAATCATACCTGAAAATCCGGGATTATCATGCAAAGTGCCCACGAAAACGCCTCGCCCTGCTGCCGCCTACATCCCCAGCACGCTCTTCACCATCTTCACATAAGTCCTGCTGATGGGGATTTCCTCATCGCAGCCCCTCGTCCTGACATTAAAGGTACTGTTGAACATGGGATAGATTTCCTTGATCTGATAGATATTTACCACATAGCTTTTGTGACAGCGGAGCCAGCCGCTCTGTTTCAGGCGGTTTTCCCAGTAGCCGATGGTGTGGTTCAGCTGGTAGGTGTCCTTCGCTGTGACCAGAAATACATCCCTGGCCACCACCTTGATAAAACAGCCCTCCTCCGGCTTTACGATATAATATTTCTCACCCTTTCTTCCTATGATACAGTCCAGTGTTTCATCTGTCCCCTGCCTTACTACAGGCATGCCCAGCTTGTTAATCTTCTCCAGAGTCCTCCTGATCTTCTGGGTTGTGACAGGTTTTGTAATGTAATCTATCGTGTTGACGCGGTAAGCCTCTATCGCATAGTCGCCGTACGCCGTGATAAACGCAATCCGGATGTCGCTGTCCTTCTCCCATACACGCTCCGCAAATTCCAACCCGTTTAATTCCGGCATGGAGATATCCGAGAAAATGATATCAGGCGTAATCTCATCCAGATGCCCCAACGTATCCAGAGAGCTGGTAGATTCCCACACAAGTTCTATCTCCGGAAACTGGTTCAAGATATATTTCAACTGCTCCAGTATTAATGGTTCGTCGTCAAGTATCGCCACACGCATAGCACTCACCCGCTTTCTCTATCAAAACAACTGTAAACACTCCCTGTATCCTTTATCCGTCATTCCCCCTGTCTGCAGATTTCATCAATATGGCGCAGTTCCTCCTCCGTAAAGGAAGTATTCTCTACAATTTTCACATTTTCCAATATCTGCTCCGGTTTTGAGGCCCCAATCAGCACGGAACACACATCCCCGTCCTTCAAAATCCAGGAAAGCGCCATCTCCGCAAGCGTCTGGCCTCTTTCCCCCGCAATTTCATTCAGCTTCCTGATCTGCGAAATGCGTTCCGGAGTAAGCGCATCTCTGTTGATATACCTGACGTCCCTGGCAATCCTGCTGTCCGCAGGAATCCCGTGCAGATACTTGTCCGTCAGAAGCCCCTGCGCCAGAGGGCTGAATGCGATGATTCCCATGCCGTTTTCCCTGCAGAAACGTTTTACGCCGTCCTCCTCAATGGCACGGTCAAAGACAGAGTACCTTCTCTGATTGACAATCAGGGGACAGTGCAGTTCCTTCATGATCGAAATTGCCTTTTCTGTATTTATTTTATCATAATTGGAGATTCCTGCATACAGTGCTTTTCCACTTCTTACAATCTGCGCCAGTGCCTCCATGGTCTCTTCCAGAGGCGTCTCCGGGTCCATCCTGTGATGATAGAATATATCCACATACTCCAGTTCAAGCCGCTTCAGTGACTGGTCCAGACTGGCTGTCAGATATTTTCTGCTGCCCCAGTCTCCGTAAGGGCCTGCCCACATATCATACCCCGCCTTTGAAGTAATGACCAGTTCGTCCCTGTAGGGCTGAAAGTCTTCTTTCAAGATACGTCCCAGGTTGGTTTCCGCCATCCCATAGGGCGGCCCGTAATTGTTTGCCAGGTCAAACTGCGTAATACCGGCATCAAAAGCCGTATGACACAGTTCTTTCATATTGTCATAATTTCCGTTGTTCCCGAAATTATGCCAGAACCCGAAAGATACTGCCGGGAATTTTAACCCGCTTCTGCCCACATGATTGTATTTCATTTTCTCATACCGCCTGTCATTTGCCACATATATCTTCATAATATATAAACAAAGGGTTGTCGCTGCAACCCTGCTCCTTTCCCAACTATTCATTGTCATATCCGGACGTCCCGTCACAGGCCTGCCTCATCCGTTTCCTGCAGTCTGCCACTCTTCATCCGGACACTGCCGCTCTATATACGGCAGTATCCGGTTCACCGAGCACTGTCACATGAAGAAATGATACGATTCCTCCAAAATCCCTTACTTGACAGCCGTCGTAAATGCACTGTCCAGTTCAGCCGTCAGCGCCTCGAAGTCAAAAGTATCCATCATTGCATGCTTCTGCACCAACTCATTCTGAAGCGTATTATACTGATCGGTAAAGCGTTCATGCCCCGCCATGCTGTATTGTCTGTCAGCCGGAATATCCACTACCTCCTGAAGGCATTTGGAGAAGGAAAAATCTACCGTAGGACAGGTGGACAGCTTCTTTGCCATGGTGGCATATGCATTGCAGGATTCCTCTGTGAGCAGGAAAGAAATGTACTTCTTCGCCGCGTCCAGCTTCGCCTCGTCATCCGTATTGTATACACAGAGCGGGCTTCCCGGAACCAGGTCCACGATAGCGCCGGAAGGCTCCTCTGACATGGGCATGGGGAAAAATCCAAGATTAAAGTCCGGATTTCTCTGCTCTATGGCATCCACCATCCATGTGCCGTTAATCGTCATGGCAGCCTCCCCGTTTGCTATGGCATCGTAAGCGTCTTCGCTGTCGGTTCCAAAAGCATCATCCTCCCAGTATTTCTTGTAACGCATGAAGAGGTCCATAACCTGCGCATATTTCTCGTCACCAGAGAAAGAAGCCTCCAGACTCTCATGCTGTGTATACCACTCCGGCCCGCAGAGAATATCTTCATAGATTTTCAGCGTGGCACCCACAACCCACAGCTGGCCGTAACCGGTCACAAAAGGCTGTACTCCGTTTTCTTCCAGTTTAGCGCAGACCGCATCCATCTCTGAGAGTGTCTTCGGAATCTCCAGTCCGTATTCGGCAAACATATCCTTATTATAGAAAACGCCAAAGGCATTCTGGTCAATGGTAACGCCATATTGTTTTCCGTCCACCTGACCGTCGGGAAGGATCTTTTCATTGATATTTTCAAGTCCCTCAAGCCCGGTCAGGTCAGCCAGATGCCCTGCTCCCGAGAATTTCACCAGGAAACTCTTGCCTGTATTTGCCACCATGATCATCGGCGCGTCATCAGAAGCAATCTTTGTCTGGATGGTCTGGGAATAAGCATCCGCAGAAATAATCTCCTGGTTTACGATAATATTCGGGTACTTATCCATAAACGCCGCATTTCTGTCTGCAATCCAGTTCTGCATGCCCTCCTCCGCAAAATGATGGAAAAAGGTAATCTCCACTTTCTCTCCGCTCTCTGCTTCCTGTGAGTTTTCCCCTGCCTCTTTCTGTGCCTCTTCCTGAGAGCTCTCCTGTGTACTCTCTCCGCGGTTTTCCGCAGATGAACCCTGTTCGGAAGGCGCCGCGCCGCATCCGGTCAGCATAAGCGCTGCGAGCCCCAGTGCCAGTACTCTTGTTAAATGTTTCTTCTTCATAGAAAACCTCCTTGTAAATATTGTTTAATTTTTAACCGCTCCCGCAGATACCCCTTCTATCAAATACTTCTGGGCAAAAAGGAAGAAAACCAGCACCGGTATCATACATAAGATTGCCGACGCAAATGCCATCCCATACTCAGTGGTATACTGACTGAAAAAGTAAAACTGCTTGACAGTTAATGTCCTCACCTGTTCCTTCTGCAGAATGATCAGCGCAATATTGAAATCATTCCAGAGCCATAATACATGAAGTGCCGCCACGGTGGCCGTAACCGGCTTCAACAGAGGAAGCACAATCTGAAAAAATACCTTATACGGTCCGCACCCGTCCATTTCCGCCGCTTCTTCCATCTCCCTGGGGACGGATTTTATAAATCCGACATACATAAAAGTCGCGTAGGCAATACTGGTTCCCGTCAGAATCAGCACCATCCCGAACAGGGAATTCTGCAGCCCCAACGTCTTGTAGATCTTATAGATCGGAACCATCATAATCTGAAACGGAAGCATCAGCGAAGACAGGTAAATCCTGTCCAGCCAGCCGAACATCCGGTACTGTTTTGCATTTCTGGCTATGCTGTATGCCCCCATGGAGCTGCAGAGCACGATCAGCGCCACGGAAGGAAACGTAACAATGCAGGTATTGATGAGCGAACGCATAAAGTCGCTCCGTTCCATGGCATCCCTGTAATTTTCAAATCCGAGTCTCTGGGGCAGCGCCGTCACCGATCTGGATATCTCCTGATTTGTCTTCAGCGAAGTGATAACCGCCGTGTAAATCGGGTAGAAAAAAACACACATCACAAAAAGCGTCAGCAAACACCAAAGGCCTCTTTTTATCTGTTTTCTCTGTGTATACTTCCTTCTTCTCATCAAATCTCCACTTCCCTCTTTCTAAAGAAAGATTGCACTGCCGTCGACAAAATCACCAGAAAGACAACGAACATCACTGAAATCGCCTCTCCGTAGCCGGCTTTATTATATCTGTACAGATTCTCATAGATATAGATGGATATGGTTCTGGAGGCGCCGGCAGGCCCTCCGCCCGTGCTTGCAAGCGGCAGTGCGAACGTCTTCATGAAATTCGTCAGCGCCAGCGTCACACACACCGTAAAGGACGGTGTCAGCATGGGCAATGTGATATACCGAAACTTCTGGATAACCGACGCACCATCCATAACGGCTGCCTCATAGAGGTCCAGAGGGATATTCTTCAGCCCCGAGAGGTAAACCAGCATATTGATGCCGCAGGTATTCCACAGCTGCATGACCACGATACAGATAACCACCCATTTGGGCATTCCCAACGGATTTTTTATTCCGAACACTGCCGTCACGATTTCCTTATATACAAATTTCCACAGAAAAGCCGTCAAAACCGCGCTGAAACAGCAGGGAATATAAAACACTGTCCTGGCCGCCGTTGTAAGCTTCCCCATCCTGTTGTTGACCAGCAGCGCCAGTCCCAGGGAGAGCAGCGTATTCCCAATGACGCCGTAAAGCGCAAATTCCAGAGTGATAACAACCGGCTCCCATAACTGCCTGTCTCCCAGCGCCACAGCAAAATTGCGGAATCCCACATAGTTATAATCTTTCGTAATTCCGTTCCAGTCCGTAAATGCGATATGAATTCCCATAAAGAAAGGTACCATGATGGCAAAAGCAAAAAAACACAGTCCCGGAATCAGAAATACATACTTTGCCGTCGTCCTGGCGGTTATTTTTCTACCCTTCAATCTCATCCACATCTCCTTCCCTTAAGCTTCCAGGATACAGTGTCATGTTGTCTACATCTGTATCTTCAAATGTACGACTCCGATATCCGCATCCATCCAGACGCCGGTATCACATTCGTCGCCAGTCCGGATTCTGTCCGCAACATACTGTCCCCTATCGTCAAAATGGCCTTCTTCTACCTTCAGATACCGCTGATGACGTCCGTTTTGAAATTGTGAAGCCAGAACGCCTCCTGTCATCTCCCTGACGGAAGCCTTGCGCAGCAGATTCAGACTGAACCCCTCCCCTGCCATGTAAAACTCGCCCTCTCCCAGATAGACGATAATCCCCTTTGCCAGCTTCCGGAAAGTGCCGCTGTCATCTCTGTGATATGTATCCGTTCCCCGGTGAGGTTCCCAACGGTAATCTCCATCCGGCAGATAATGCACCGCCCTTCCGCAGAAATCGCCGAAATCCAGATACTGGGAGGCACTCCCCTCATACTGTGTCACAACGAAGAACCTGTCAGTCCCCTGATATGCCTCGATCATGGGTTTCATTGCCGTCAGCACGGATACCAGGCCCCTGTATTCCCTGTAATCCTCCCGCAGAACACCGTCATTAGTCACCGCATCATCCACCCCGAAGAAATGAATTCCACTCAGCCCGTACTCCGCCATGGCATTCAGCGTATTCATGGCATTCATATGATTTGCGGACGACTCGGGGATATACAGAATATTGTCCTCTCTGCTGTATTGTTTCACTATGTCAAAGTAAGTCCTGTAATCCGCGAAATAGACATCCGGACAGATTGCATCGATATTGCCCGACAGATATTTCCACATATCCACCATACGGCTGACAGCTCCTCCGGACGGATAATCAAGCCCGGGCACCCGGTTGTACATCTCTCCGAGCCAGACATTGACGTACACCGGAATATCGTAAATTTCCTTTCCCGCTCCCGCTATATCGTTGATATAAGCTGCCAGGGCATATGCGGTACAGGTTTCTTCCGCATGGAAGCCGAACACTTCTCTCCAGATTCCGCCTGTCCGGGAACCGTTTTCCCTCCAGATTTCCTTCACGGGACATTCCGCCGCGGCCCTGAGCCATTCCATGATACGGCCGGGAACCTCCGACCGAAAAGCGGCTTCGCCCGTCTCCGAATAATCCCGCGGCGTTCCCAGGATACCAGGCTCGTTTTCCGCCTGAACGCCCAGAAGCACATCCTCTGCCCCCGCATCCTTCAGATACTGCATCATTTTACAATAAGCCTTCTTGTCCGCCTCTCTCGTCTCCATGCAGTGCGGAGAAAGCGACCTGACCAGGTTGTGCTGGATGGACTCCGCCCATACGAACCGTTCCGGCTGTGTCTTCACCCATGCCGGCACGTACTGGGAAGCGCCGTTTTTCCAGGTCCCGAACCACAGTATTACCAGTTTTACGCCATGCGCCCTCGCTCCGTCCAGCAGAAGGTCTATCTGTGTATAATCAAAAACGCCTTCCTCCGGTTCCAGCATTTCCCAGTAAACCGGTGCCGCCAACGTATTCAGCCCCATCGCCTCAACTGCCCGCCAGACCTTCTTCATCATTTCCGCAGATTGTGAGCTGGAGTTTCTGGCCTGACCGCCGATGGTAAAAAACGGTTTTCCGTCTGAGTAAAATAATCGTTTCACTTTATCCTTCCTCCCTGTCTCTTTGTATATATTTTATAAAAAATACATATTTTCTCAACACTTCTTGTATATGTTGTATGTTTTGATGTTTTTCTTACAGTTTCGGATGCTTTTCCTGCAGATACTTTCCGTAACCTGTCTTGTCAGGAATCCGAAATGATATCTCTGTTCCCTTACCGGCTTCGCTTACG
Organism: uncultured Acetatifactor sp.; assembly: GCA_910586775.1. Taxonomy (GTDB): domain Bacteria; phylum Bacillota; class Clostridia; order Lachnospirales; family Lachnospiraceae; genus Acetatifactor. The sequence goes on from CAJUJN010000002.1 coordinate 131,055, forward strand.
ATTGCCAGCTCCTCCTGGTAATATAACCTCAGCCTTTTAATCACATTTGTCAGCCCAAACGAATTTGTATTATGCATCTGACAGATTTCCTCTGTCAGCTCCCGGCTCATCCCTGCGCCGTCGTCCTTCACTGTCACGAACATGCCTCCGTCAGTTCCCGTTATGCTCACCTCAATATGCAGCACTTCTCCGGGCACTCTTGCATGTACCACACAGTTTTCCACCAACGGCTCAATCAACAGCGGAAGAACGGGCGCATTTTCGTCATACTCAATACGTATTGACGATTCAATGGTTCCTTTAAAACGCACTTTCTCAATATTCAGGAAAGCGTCAATCAAATCCACTTCCCGATGAAGCGCCACATGGGTATGCAGATTTCCCGCATACAGATTTCCTCTCAGGTATTCCGCAAAATATTCCAACAGCGAATAAGCTTCCATGGGGCGGTTCAGACACAGGGGCATGATCGTGCTTATGGTATTGAATACAAAGTGGGGATTCATCTGGCTCTGCAGGAAATCTGCCCTGTATTTCAGCAATTCCTCCTCCGACTGCTGCAGACGCACCGCGCCATAGACTTTCAGCAGAAACTGATGCCGGCTCAGCGGCTCCTCCAGTATATCGTTAAAACACTGCAGCTTACTGTCGTTAATATAGTGCGCCTTTTTACTGCTGATCAGCACCACCGACAGCTGTGCCAGTGAAAAATTTTTCCGAATCTCGCCGCTGATCTCAAAATACGTCATATTAAAGAACACCTCACCTATCAGCACCAGGACTACATTCGGCGTCTTATTCAGGTAATCCACGGCTTCCGCACCGGTACTGAACACCTGCAGATGAAACTGCTCCATCGACAGATAGGAAGAAATCAATGTAATCTGCTCTGCCTTATTGCTGATCAGCACGATAATCCTGTCTTCCTCCCCCGCATCAGGAGATTTTCCCCCTATGCTGACCGTTCCTGCAGCGTTGCCTTCCCCTTCCTCTCTCCTGTATTCAGGAAAGCTGCATTTCAATATGAGCACTCTGCCGTCCCTCTCGATTTCAAAGCTGCCGTAATGCAGTAAAACAATATTTCTCGCCGAAATCAGATATATATTTTCCTCATTATGTGTATTCTGCTGAAACGCCTTGTTTCTGAACAGCCGGTACAGCTGTGCCACCCTCTGCCGCTCCTCCTGGCGGTAAGGAACCTTCAGTTCCATCCGAATGCTGCCGTCAGCTCCATTCCCGGCCATAATAAAGGCCTGGCTGTCAGGCATCCTTACCGCCAACAACTCCTTCACAATATTAATCAGCGCCTCTGTCAGGTCATAAGGGTCACAGCTGATAAAAGTATCCTGACAGGCCTGATTGCAGAATACACACTTTCCCGAATACAGAGGATCTCCCTCCAGCGCTTCCGTCACCTGCCTTATGATCAGGTTGATACTCACTTTGACCTTCTCAATATTGCAGGCATTTTCCACCAACAGGCCGTTATTCTTCATATAAGCCAGTGACTTTTTTATCCTGACAATCTCATGATTCATGGAATCCAGGATATCGTCCTTGTTTTTTATCTCCCCGAAATCACTTTCGGCCAGAATCTCATTCAGCCCTTCGATCAGGTGAATCGGATTTTCCACCGCTTCAATCAGCTTGTTTGTAATCTCATATTTGTATTTATTTGCAAATTTCACCTTCTGGTTTACATCCTTGCTCAGGCACATGCGCAGATGAAATTTCCTGTAATAATACAGATACACCACCACCGCGGAAAAAAGAAGAAAATACGCAAGCAACAGTATTTTATGCCTGTCCCGGAAGAGATTGTCACTTGTCCGCATTCCAAAGAAGAGATACGTTGCAAAAACATACTCTGTAAAAAAAGCCGCATAAACAAATTTTTCCCTGTTTTTGGACATCATGACAATATAAATAATGCAGACTGTCCATAAGACCGCCGCATACAGAATATCCAGCTTCAGGTTTGTCTTTGTGGATGAAAAATACATTACGATGATAGCTCCTGCCGTACCAAACCGCAAAATCCGGAAGAGCCGTTCCAGATGAAACAATCTGCTCTCAGTCCGCAGCAATTCCAAAAACGTATAGTTCAGCAGAACAAACAGAATATCACTCCACCTGATCCACATGAGACGAGAAGGGCGGCTGATATAAAACATTGTCTCATATTCCCACAGACAGCTGATCAAACCGGCGCTGTAAAACAGAAAACGCACCACAATCAGAAGCGTATTTTCCCTCAGGACCGACAGATAAAAAACATAGCAAAAAATTCCCAGGACGATCAGCACCGTTCCGAATATCAGTTTCGGAATCAGATTCTGGGTAATAATCGTATCCACCGTAATATACTTTCGGCTCTGGTACAGAACAAAATGAAATGTCGTAATCTCGGAACAGATCACAAAAATAAGCACATGCACCGTGTAGAGCATACATGCCAGGGTGTAGAGCTGCCTTACGATAAATTTTCTCTGCATATGATGTATTTTCCCTTTCCTGCGGATTTCCCTGCGCCACATATAAAGATTTCCGGCAATGCAAAATACTCCTTTCTGATAAGATTTTCATATCTTCATTCTTACCAAAAAGGAGTGTTTTTGCTCAGATTCCGTAAATTCTTTTTGCGTTTTTATACAGGATCATCTCGCCGATTTCCTGTGCATAGCTTTCCGAAAAATACTTTTTCTCCACATACTCTGCCAGAATATCCGCCATATATCTCTTGAAGTAGCAGGCGGCATACCAGGAAGCATCCACCAGTCCGCCGCCGTCCGCTCCGAACATAATCTTATTGTGGGGACACACATCCAGAATATGTCTGAACTGCTCTTCCTGTGCCCTTCCTGCATAATTCTGCGTGGATGAGATATCTATGTATACATGCGGGTAACTGGCTGCCAGAAAAGCAGCCTCATAGTTGTACGGGAAGCCTCCGTGAACCACCACAAAATTTACCTGTTTTGCCATATCCGTATTGATAAGCTCATACAGATCATTGGGATTAATCAGCCGCATATCACATTTGGGCGGGTCCCCGGCACCGGTGTGCATCTGAAACTTCATCCCATGCTTCACACACAGCTCCAGTCCATGATAGACCATGTAATCCCGGAATTTCTTATCTCTTCTCTTCGGATGAAAGTATCCAAGGTAATGTTCGTTATAATTCTTCTCGGCCTCGTCATGTGTGACCGGCTCCCACTTCAGGCCTGTGTAATAGCCCACCACAGATTTCATGCATATGGTCTTTCTCTTTTTGATATGCTCTTCCACGTACCTGTCAAAGGCTTTTTTCATTTCGTTGAAACTCAGGTTATCGCGGTACAGATATCTGTCACAGGCGATTTCGATCCGTATCATATCATACACTTCACAAGCCCCCTCAGCAGCCTCGTAAAATGCACGGAACTCTTCCTCCGACAGCCCGGCTCCTATAATCGGATAGCCAAAGTCACAGAGAATCGCTTCAATGCCGGCATCCTCATAGAGAAACTTTACAAATTCATTGTAGCCCGCTTTTGCCCTGGCGTGACGTGTTCTGACAACCTCCTCCGCCGGCGTGTCGTCCGGAAGCCGGAACAGCCGCCTCAGCTCGCGCAATGCCATGTGGTAGGATGTCTGATATTTGTAATTATCAAGACCTTTGTATATGCACATGGCATAACTGTGGGCGTAATCTTCCTTTTCCCTGGAAGCCGTAAACGGGTGAGCGTGTGTGTCTATCACCGGTATCTTCGTAAAATCCAACATATTTTAACCTCCGTATTTTATTTATCTCTTTGTATCTATTCTATAAAATACGGAGGTTTTTTCAATATATCTTGTACATATTGTATATTTTTATGTTTTTGTTGCAGATTTTGATGTTTTTCCTGCAGCAGCCACAGGCCTATCCCTGTCTGTACTTTCCGCAAAACCGCCCCCATTTCTTCCTGGCCAGCAGCATCAGCGCCAGGCCCAGAAGGGCAACAGCCGCCCAGAGCAGGACTACTGTCCGCCATCCGGCCCTGTCCGCCACAGCGCCGAAGCCGTAGGTGGACAGGGAACTGCCGATATACGTAGCCGCATTCAGGATGCCTGACACTGCGGAAACCTTGCCGAACCCGGTGAAATGCCCCGGCACACGGCTGATCAGCATCAGATTCACTCCATGCATGCATCCTGTGATCAGAGTCATCATCAGGATGCATACCGCCGGAAATCCGTCATAAAACGGCAGCATGACAATTCCGGCAGCCATGCCTGCCCCAAACAGCAGCGCCGCGGTAAATACTTCATTTTTCAGGCGGCTTAAAAGCATGGACGCAAACAGTGTGCTGAACACTCCGAAAACAGGCAGCGCCGCGGCCGACAGAATGGATTTCGCGCTGCTCATGCCGAAAACTTCGTTCATGTACACCGGCATCCAGGTGGTCATTCCGTCCCGCAGCGTACCCTGGAGGATAATGGCCAGCAGGATGAGGAGCAGAGGAGCCTCCGCAAAAAGCTGCAGGAAGGCAGCCTTTTTCCGGCGGCCTGGTTCCGCCTGTGTCTCATATGCATCACCGTTTTGCAGTGTGTTTTCTCTCTGCTCTTCCAAGCCATCCCTTACATCCTCAGCCTTCCCCAGTCTCCGGGTATTCACAATCCAGAGAACTGCTGCCAGTATCCCCAATATCCCCGGCAGGATAAAGACTCCTTCCCACCCGGACACCTGGATGCACACAGGCGCAAGCACATAAATCGCTATCGTCGCCAGGGCCGAAGCCATGGACACCAGCACGCAGCTCTGCCGGTACCATTTATCCGACAGCATCTCCGCCATAATGCGCACCATAGGCGGCCAGAGCATGGACTGGAAAAATCCGTTGACGCACCATACGGGAATAATCACTTCCATCCTGGGACACGCCGCTACCAGAAGGTTACAGCTGGCACTCCCCGCCAGCCCGGCAAAAATCATCCCCCTGGGGCTGAGTTTATCGCCCAGAAATCCGCAGACCAGCTGCCCCGCTCCATAACTTAAAAAGCACATGGTCACAGGCAGCCCGGCAATGCTTTTGCCTGTCCCCAAAACCTGTTGGAGTTCCACCATACAGGCCGCATAATTCAACCTTGTAAGATAACTCATAAAATAAGCCATACAGCAAAGCAGGCATAAGAATCTCATCTCTTTTTCGGATGTAAGTTTTTTTAACACAGCAGACTCTTCCCTTCCCATTCCACATTTGCATCGACGCCCGTCAGTTCTGTAACGGCAGTCGTAATATCGAATACACTTATACTCCTAATTGTCTTTTCCGGTTCAAAATCAGTTCGCAGACAGATAAGCGGAATCAGCATATCTTCCTTAATCCCGCAAATCGGCACCCGCTGTCTCCAGCCGGTGCCGATTCTGTATTTATCATTTTACATCATGCTCAAGCAATTGCAAAACCACGGCTTTCAGAGAATCACAGTTCCGGAACTGTATATGTAAACTGTAAGGTCTGCTGTCGTCTGCGCATTTCATTCTTGATGCTGCCACATAAGTACCCTCAGCCGCCTCATACCATATAATCCTTCAAAAGTCGAGACTGATTTCCTGCAATCTCATTCTACGATCTCACCGGTCTCACTGCGATCTCATTGCAATCTCATTCTCCTTTATCTCATAGCGCCCTTTAAGCAGGATATCGGCTGAATTATCGCCCACCATGACCCGGAATTCTCCCGGCTCCACATGCCATTCAAACCTTTGATTCAGGGTGCGCATCTGCCTGCGGCCCACAGCCAGTTCCACTCTCCGGCTCTCACCGGGATTCAGGGCTACCTTTTCAAAGCCTGCCAGAGCCTTCTTTGGCTTTACCGTACTGGAAACCATGTCCCTCAAATACAATTGCGCCGTCTCCTCACCGAAACAGCTGCCTGTGTTGGTCACGGTAAAGGAAACCTTCACTTCCGCGCCGTTTTCCACCTCCGCCGCGGACAGGCCGTCTCCCTCCACTTTCAAGTCGCTGTAGGCAAAATGAGTGTAGGTCAGTCCATAGCCGAAGGGATACAGCGGATTCCAGTCCATTTCCACATAGCGCCATCCGCCGCCGGGCAGACGGTTGTAATTACAGGGAACCTGTCCCACGGCTCTGGGAAAGGACATGGGCAGCCTGCCGGAAGGAGCGATTTTGCCAAAAAGGACCTCCGCAACAGCCCTTCCGCCCTTCTCTCCCGGGAACCAGCATTCCAGAATTGCCGGAATGTGCGCTTCCTCCCATGTCAGGGCCAGCGGCCTGCCGTTTTGCAGCACCAGCACTGCCGGCGTTCCTGTGGCGGCGATTTCCTTCAGAAACTCCTGTTGTTTTCCGGGCAGTGTCAGGTCCGTTCTATCCAGATTCTCGCCGCTGGTCTCCCCGTTATCCCCCAGACAGACCACCGCAATATCTGCTTTCTTCACAATATCCAGAGCGGGATGCCAGTCCTCTCTGCCTTTGTTATAACCCAGAACTACCCTTGCACCTCTTGCATCGTTGCAGAATTCCAGGCGGATGTCATATTCTCTGCCGGATTCGAATGTAAAATCTGCCATTCTGGAATCGCCGATTGCATCCGCTTCAGAATTCCGCTTTTTCTGCTTTCCTGCCAACCAATCTTCTGCATCGTATTTTCCGGCAGCATCCGAATATCCGTCTGCATTTTCGACAGTTTCTCTTCGGCTGTCCCTGCTTACGCAAATTCTTGCCCTGTATTCTCCACTGACTGAAATCTTTTCCCGGCAATCTGCGTCTCCGGAAACTCCTGCCGGGCAGTGCCAGCTTTCACGTCCGTCAGCAACATGCCCGCCTCTCTCCTGATTCCAGGCATCAATCAGCAGCTTCCCGTCCACATAGAAACGCATGCTGTCCTGTCCGGGAACGGCGATACAGCCCTGAAAACCTTCATGGGGCTTTAGCTTTCCCGTCCATACCACCGAGAAACAGTCCGCATTTACGTCAGGATGCGGCTTGGCGTAAATCCAGTTGAAGTTAACCATATGGTCTGTCCGGCTCACAACAGGCTCTCCGCTCATATCCCAGTTATTATAATAACGTGCGGTAAGCCCTCTTTCCCCATTCTCATCTGTAAACCAGCCCGGATGGAAAGGAATCACTTTCTCACCCAGGTAACTGCAGCCCTTTTCATACAATACCGTCCTGTCTTCCCCGGCCATCTGCCGGATGCCGTCCAGAACCGTTATCATATGGGATGCCTCATAGTTCGTACTGTAATCTCCCAGGGCAGGCTCGTTGGCCCCCGGTCCCACTACAGCAATGGTTTTATGGGCATCGGACAGGGGAAGCAGCTTTTTCTCGTTTTTCAGAAGACAAATTGACTTTCTGGCGATATTCAGGGCAATCTCCTGATGCGCCTCACAGTTCACGGTCTTCTCATGGAGGCTTTCGTCCATATAAGGATTCTCAAAAAGCCCCAGTGCAAACTTCAGCTTCAGCACTCGTCCGCATGCCTGGTCCAGCACTTCCTCCGCCATCTCTCCGCTCTCCACCAGATGGCGGATACCCTCCGTCCATTCCTCATGCGTAAAATCATAAAGCTGCAGGTCCACACCTGCCTCCAGTCCCTGACGGATGGCATCGTTATTGTCCTTTGCCGTATAATGGCTGCCCCTCAATCGTGCTACTGCAGTCATATCCGAGCGGACAAAGCCGGGCATATGATACTGTCCCCGCAGCACATCCGTCAGCAGTTCACGGTCCGATGCCACAGGCTGTCCGTCTATGGCGGTATAGGAGCACATGGTATTCCAGGCACCGCCCTCCACAAAAGCCTGCTCGAACACAGGCAGCGCCCAGGCAAACACGTCATGCCTCCCCATGGCCGCAGGCGCACAGTTCAATCCCCCCACAGGAGTCCCGTAGCCGCAGTAATGCTTGGGTTCCGCCGCCACAGTGTCCGGACGCTTCAAATCCTCCCCCTGCATTCCTTTCACGATTTCCCTGGCAAACTCCCCGCCCAGAAAAGTGTCTTCCCCGAAGGCTTCCTCCGCTCTGCCGTAACGGGGGTCCCAGGTCAGGTCCATGACAGGGCTGAAAGTCTCATGGACACCGCAGGCCCTGGCCTCCGCCGCGATTCCATGCCCCATCTGCCTTCCCAGCTCCGGCTCAAAGGTTCCCGCCAGACCTATCTGTTGGGGAAAACATGTGGCATGGCTGTCCAGAAGACCGTGAAGAGCCTCCTCGCTGAAAAGGAAAGGAATACCCAGCCTGGTTCTCTCTACGGCATACCGTTGTAATTCATTCGCAATTTTAGGGGATGCCGATCGGAACTGGACACTGCCCACACTCATGCCCTGCATGGACTCTTCCAACACATCCCACCGGATTTCCTCCACTCTTCCCTCCGGTGTCTTTTTCGAGAAATCGTTGGTGTAAAACTGGTCCGTCTGCCTGATTTTTTCATCCAGTGTCATTCTGGAAAGCAGGTCTGCCACACGCTCCTCTATGGGAAGCGACGGGTCTTTGTATTTCTCCATTTTTCATATCCTCCTGTAAGTTCCTGTAAAATAACCTCTCAGCAACTACACTATTTCTTAGTCACGAGTTATCTGCCCTTATTTTCAATCCTGTTTGTCACCCGGTCAACCGCTTTGACGCTTTACGGTGATGCCGTCTCGGCAATGCGGCAAATGAATGCGCTCACGAGTATGGATTTCAGGCAAAGTAAAGGTAATTATGGCGTTTACCATAGTACTGACTGCCCGGAACGCTTCATCCTCAACCAGTGATAAAGCTTACCATCCCCAGATCATTTTCTGACAGTCTTGTCAGGTTCTCTTCCAAAGTACCTTCCTGCAGTTCCAACATGTAGCGGAATTCTCCGAAGCCGGACAGGTCCATCTTGAAATTGGTTTCCCAGGTATTGTTCATAATCCAACTGTATATGGGGCGGCGATTATTTTCTTCTATAATGCGTTCCTCCACAGAACGCCCATCCCCTATGCCGTGCTCTTCCGCAGAATGTACGCTCCCCATGCCATGTTCTTTCACAGAATGTCCGCTCCCTATGCCATGCTCTTTCACAGAATGTCCGCTCTCCATGCCATGTTCTTTCACAGGATGTCCGCTCTCTGTCGTATTGCACAGCAGGATGGGGTGGCTCTCCATCTCTCCCATGTACAGCAGCGGGGTGTCGAGGGTATTGATCAGGATGCCTTCATTTCCGTTCTGGTAAAGAAGCCCCTCATCCGCAATATAATATTCCATATTACTGCCCGGAATCTGGTCAATGCCGGGGCGCATAGCCACGCCGCCGTTGTGGATGTGCAGCTCGCTGCCCGGCAGGTTCAGGGACAGGGGCAGGTAAATGCTTTCGATATCCTCGCTTAAGGTCTTTGCAATCCGGTAAGTGAACTCTATCCTTGGCAGCTGTCTGTACATTTTGATAATAACGCTGCTGTGCCGGGTTCCCTCCAGGTCAAAGACCAGTTCGGTCCTGTCAAACACCGGACCATGGTCCAGAATCAGGATATCCTTCAAATCTCCCTGATACTGCTCCGCATGCAGCCCTCTTATATTCCGCCCCAACCGGGCGCGTTCCGCATAGACACCTTTACGTATTTCCGTATTTTCATAAACAGGAGTAAAGAAATTTTCCAGAGAATCCCCTTCTCCTCTTCCCGGCTTCAGCATCTCCGTTGCCGACTTTTTGTTATAAAAAGAGGTAATGCCCTCCCCCACCTTCCAGGAAATCCGGAACCAGTCGTTCTCCAGCCCGTAAGGAAGCTTATAGGATTCTCTATCATAATCATTTACGATATCCCGTACTCTCTCGGACCCTATCCACGCGGTACGGGTATACAGCCCCTGTTCTGGTGCAGGCACTTCCTCATAGGCAAAGAGTTTCTCTTCCCCGGGTTCAAACTCCGCCAGAAAACTGATCAATACTCCCCTTGGATGAGAAGAAAGCTGCACCTTCAGTTCCTCCCCGGTCATTTTATCTGTCACCTTTACGGCCGGAAGCCTGCCGGTTTCCACATAAAATTCTACCGGGAACACGCCTTTCCTGCTGCTCGTGGAGACAATTTTCACCTCGCCGCTGTCATTGTAATAGCGCAGAATGTCTCCCAACAGATGGCACTGTTCGTTTTTCCGCATGGTCGCTGCCTCATGAGCCCTGGCGGCATAGCTGGTCTTGCGGATATCCAGGTTCGTCACCATGGTATCGTAAGGGTTGGTGATGGTGGCGGAATGTCCCCAGGTATGCTCCGCATACAGCAGGGCATTGCGGGCCCCTTCTTCCGCAAGAGCCTCGTTCCGCACCCCGGTCTTCTCCTCCAGGCGGTCACAGAGATGGGAAAGGCGCAGTGCTTCCTTATAATGCTTCACCGCGTAAGGGGTGCTTCCCACGCCGTTGCCCCACCAGTCGTTCATTGCTCCACGGTATACCGGCGCATCTGCCGTCTTTTCCCGGATCAGGTCGTACAATTCCTGCAGTGTCACCATATGTAAGGCTACCTCCTCTCCGAAACGCCGGTTAAAAGCATTCACCGTAGCGATAACGGCAGGATTTGCAGGTGCATTGTCGGAGAACACGCCGCTGACGCTGGTAATATAGAAATCATACGGATAACCGCTCTCCTCATATTCCGCAATGCTGCTCCCCAGCTTATCACGCAGTGACTCCAGGGCAGCATCCGGAACCGCATATACGACGCTGCTGTCCTGCTACTCACTCTGCCGCGCCCTCACAGACTTATCCGCCCCGCTGCAGTCCTTCTTCCTGCTCTGCTGCACACCGGAAGCCTCATCAGTCCCGCCTCTGCCAAAATAACTCTCCGTCATGTAATTTACATTTTTATTGAAAACGATGCCCAACGCGTTGCCCAGGTTATAATGCTCCCCGCTCCACACCAACAGCCGCTTTCCCGCTTCGTTTTCCCAGAAATAGGGCGTCTGGTTCTGGTACAGGGGATACATGCCGTGGTGGGTGTGGATATTTGTGAATAAAAATTCCACGCCGTTGTTGAGCAGCACATCCCTTGCTCCCAGGGAAATCCCGTTGATATCCGCGTTCATGGCCACCTTCACCGGCCACTGATGCGCCGTGAAAATTTCCTGCATTTCCGATGTCTTTCGGTTCAGCATACTCACGTCCGTCAGGTCTGTGCCGTTTAAGTAGGTTGCAGAAATGCCTATATTCCCCTTCCGTACCAACTCGAAAAAGTCCGCCTTTTCCACTTCGGAAGCGCTTTTTAAGAACTGCTCCACACAGAAGTAAGTCTCACAGTTCCATTTGAAATCCTTCTCCTGGCTGCCGGTTTCGCAGCCATTTTTAATTATGGATACGACATTTCGTATATTATTTACCTGGTTATAGACTATCTGCTCCTGTAAATCGGTGTAACCGATATCTGTGTGGGAATGGTGTACAATGTATACATCTTTAATTCTGCTGCCCATAATGTCTCCTCTTATCACTGTTAATGAACCACCCCGATGCAAGATACGGGATGTCCGCTCCTGGCTTCCTTTTTCCAGAACGATGCCGGAATTGTTTTTCGAAAATGCACTTAGTGTACTTATGTTTTCCTGAGCAGGGGTTTTGATTGCCATATCAAACTTCTTCCAGACACATACAGCCGTCTTTCCATATACCCTGCCAGGTTTCTCCGGCCTTTCCTTCTATCTTAAGCGTTCCCTCTTTGTCCAAAGCGCCGTCCTCACAGCGCAAAACTACGGCGGTATCTCTGGCAAACCGCAGCTTCACATCAGTCAGCCGCCTCTCCTTCCAGGACATATCCACCTTGACGCCGCCTTTAGCGCACAATCCGGACACGCTTCCTTCGCTCCATTCCGCAGGCAATGCAGGAAGCAGTAAAATCTCGCCCTCCCGGTTCTGCAGCAGCATTTCAGCAATGCCGGAAGCCACTCCGAAATTTCCGTCTATCTGAAACGGAGGATGGCTTCCGAAAAAATTAGGACAGGTTCCCGACTGGTTACCTTCCGCCAGATGTAGCTGGCTCCTGATCAGGCGCAGGGCATTGTCTCCGTCTTTCAGGCGCGCCCAGAGATTCACTTTCCATCCAAGGCTCCATCCCGTGCCCTCAAAACCTCTTGCCAGGAGGGACTTTCTGCAGGCTTCCGCAAGTTCGGGCGTCTTCTCCGGCGTGATCAGGTCAGCGGGGAACAATCCGTACAGATGGGACAGATGCCTGTGCCCGGGTTCCGCTTCCGCCAGTTCCTCATTCCATTCCAACAGTCTGCCGTCTTCCCCGATACGGAGGGGCTCCAGTTTGTCCAGTGCCGCTTTGATACTTTCCTGGAATTCATCGCAAATCCCCAGAATCGTTCCGGCTTTCCGGCAGTTTTCAAAAAGCTCCCGAATAATAGTCATGGTCATGGCTGTGGTTCTGCATACCGCCACCCCTTCCCCATCCCACAGGAAGGAATTTTCCGGTGAAGTAGAAGGGCTGAATGCAAGGTACCCGTTCTCTTCTTCCAGAACCGCCAGATAGAACAATGCAGCCTCCTTCATAATGGGATAAGCTGTCTGCTCCAGAAATTCCCTTTCCAGTGTATACTCATATTGCGTATATAAATGTTCGCACAACCATCCGGAAGACATGGGCCAGTATGCCCAGCATCCGCAGCCTTTCCGTTTCCCGCCCACGGGATTAGCGGAGCGCCACAGGTCCGTATTGTGATGGGAGACAAATCCCGGTGCCTGATAGTATCTTTCGGCGGTCCCCCTGCCCTTTACGCTGATTCCCCGAATCAGGTCCACCATGGGCTCATTCATCTCCGCCAGATTGCAGGCAAACACAGGCCAGTAGTTCATTTCCGTATTGATATTGATGGTATAATTGCTGCTCCAGGGCGGAAGGGTGGAGTCATTCCAGATTCCCTGCAGGTTCATAGGCTGGCTTCCGGGGCGGGAGGCTGAAATGGCCAGGTATCTGCCAAACTGAAACAGATACACCGGCAGCCAGTGGTCTTCCCCGGTATCACGGAATTTTCTCAGCCTCTCATAAGTGGAGATACCGGCATTTTCATCCTCCCCCAGATACAGAGATACCCTGTCAAAATAAGAAGTAAAATCCTTCTCATGCTCCGAAAGCAGCGCTGCAACGCCCTTTTTCACAGCCTCTTCCACATCCTGGCGGCAGGGTTCCTCGTAAGGCTTTCCCGCAGTCTCCGGGATGGCGTCAATGCCCGCGAAGTTACTCCGAACACCCAGATACACCACAGCCTCCGTGGCGTTTGACACCTTGATTTCCCCGTCTGTACTCTCCACGATACCATCCTCTGTATCCACATGAATCAGCGAAAAGTAACGGATTCCTGTCTCTTCCTTTTTAGAGGAATAAACTATCGCATTCGCAGTTCCAAGGTAATGGGGGTCCGCATGAGACGGACATAATCCACTTATTTCCAGATTTTCTTCCCGGCCGGCAACAGTATATTTCAGCTGACTGTCAAAAGTAAGCTCAAAAGCCAATCCGCCCGCCTGCTCCGACTGCAGCCGCATTACGAATACCTGCGCCGGATAAGACAGAAATGCAGTTCTTGTATATCCGTATCCGTCCGCCTGGTAATACACCCGATGTACACCGGTCCTCATATCCAGTTCCCGCCGGTAGCCGCTGCCCTCTCCATGGCTCATCTTCAGATGCATATCCCCCATTGGCATATAGCTTTCCGTGAATTCACCTGTAAAATTCTCCTCCAGCAGCTGCTGCGTCTCTTTATAGCGATGCTCACGGGCCAGCTCCCTGGCCTGTCTGAAATAAACATACCGCTCCGGCTCGTTTTTGTCATGGGGATACCCCGACCACAGAGTGTCTTCATTGAAGCAAATCTTCTCCTCCCTTACGCCGCCGTACACCATCGCACCTATGCGGCCGTTTCCAAGCGGCAGCGCCTCTGTCCATTTCTCTGCCGGTTTGTCATACCATAATTTGAGTTCCATTACGACCTCCTGTCCTGCTTTAAGCTTCATTATAATCTTCTACCCCGGGCTTTATTGTATTAGCCTGCTCTATATCCACATCAGCCCCACCGGCACCCACTCACGGCAGAGAATTTCCGGCCGCCGGGCGGCACATCCGAAAATCCTCCGGGTGCAGGTGAGCTTTGTTTCCGGTTCCGTACCTGTACTTCCTCCTACTCTCTGTATACTTTATTTTTTTCTGTTTTGCAAGTGTTTTCTGCATCAAATTTATTAATCACATCTATATCTTCGTATTATCGCAGACGGTACCGAAATTCTCCATCGTGCATACAAGCGTTTTCGCCGGTTGTGCAGGATTCTCTCATGCTGTATGACGGTAGTATAACATCATGCCTTTTGTTTGTAAAGACATTATATTATGATTCAATTATGTATTTACATATTTGCAGTTGTACTTCAGAGCACTGGAAACTTCTTGTTATTTCGGTATTTGGCAAAAAAACTTTTTTCAGCATATATTGTTATTAAAGAAGGCTGTGCCGCCAGTGCTGAAGTCTTCGAAAACGGCCAGCTGGCCGGAGATCTTTGCGGAGTATGCTTTTGAAAATGCTTTAGATAAACCGTATCCTGTACCTGACAAAGGAGAAAAAGTACACCATATTCCACTGCCTAGACGGCATCCTGTACAAGGAGCGGGATTCTCTGGGAAATGTCTGCCGGCGCCTTCCCCGGGAACGGTTCGTTACAGTCAACAGAGGTATGATTGCAAACATGAACAGCGGAAAAGATATGGTCTGGAGCAATCATGAAATGCTGAATCTGGTTCTGAATATGAAATTCCGGGAAGTTCCCCGCCATTTTTTACAAACGCTGCTGATGTGACAAATTATTGAAAGAGCTTAGCATTTTTATAGACGAATCCGGGGACCCATTATTCCATTTCTAACCAGATGATTTTTACGTTCTGTACCACATCCAATTACACCAACTGCATAACCCCGGCTTTGACTATCTGTTATTTCCCGCCTATTCATCAATTCCCCTCCAGCTCCTCCAACGCCGTCTCCGTCTCCAGCAGGCGCTCCAGCAGCGACTCCTGGTTCTGCTCTTCCTCGTCCAGCTGCGCCTGCAGCTCCATCAGCTTCTCATAATCAGAAGCAAGCGCCGGGTCCATCATCTGCAGCTTCAGTTCCGCCGTGCGTTCTTCGCTTTGGGCAATCTGCCCCTCATATTTTTCCCGCTGTCTCGTCAGGCGGGATTTTATCTTTCCGGGGCTGTAATAGGTTTTCTTGTCGAAGACATCGGATATTGTGGGTATTCCCGTACCGGTTCTGTTTTCTCCTCCGGAACCGCCAATCCCGCCTGCGCCGCTCTCTCCGCCGGCACTGCTTCCTCCGATACTGCCTTTTCCGCCTGTCCCTTTTCCTGCGCCAATACCGCCGTTCCCCCCTGCACTGCCTTTTCCTCCGGCGCTCCTGCTTCCTCCGGCCGCTGCACCGCCCAGCCGCGCCAGCCGCTTCTCTTTCTCATGCAGATAATCCTCATAAGCGCAGGGATACTGTACGACATCATTGCCTTCAAACTCCAGTATCCCCGTGGCAATCTGCCGGATAAAATATCTGTCATGGGACACGAACAGCACCGTCCCGGAAAATGCCGCCAGCATCTGTTCCAGCGTTTCCTTGCCGATGATGTCCATATGGTTGGTAGGCTCGTCCAGAATCAGCAGGTTTGGCCTGGTCTGGAACATCTTGCACAGGGCAAGCCGCACCCGCTCGCCGCCGGACAGCTGTCCCATCTTCTTCTCCACATCTTCCTGAGAGAAGAGGAAACTGCCCAATGCGCTGCGCACCTGCTCTCTCTGCAGGCGGGGATATTCTTCCCAGAAATTCTCCAGAACCGTCTGTTCCGGCTCCACATAGCCCGACACCGCTGCCTGCTGGTCGAAATAGCCCCACTCCACATTCGGCCCGAAAGAAAAACTTCCGCCCAGCGGCTTAACCAGTCCGGTCAACGTCTTCAGCAAAGTGGACTTACCGATCCCGTTCTCCCCGATGATAGCCAGCCTCTCCTTCTTACGCAGGGTGAAAGAAACCTTTGAAAGCTCTGTATCATAGCCGATACTCAAATTTTTTGCCGTCACCACATCCGTATAGCTTTCCAGCCTGGGCTCAAACAGCGCATGAAACGCCCTTGTATCAAAACGCCGGGGCTTCTCTATCTTCACCATATGTTCGATTACCATGCGCTTGGACCTGGTTGCCGCCACTTTTGAAGGCGTATTCTTCCACTTTTCAATCCATTCCGTGAGGCGCTGTATCTCCTTCTGCTGGGCCTCGTAATCCTTTTCCTGCTTGGCCAGAGCCGCTTCCTTCTGCGCCAGGAAGGCGGTGTAATTGCCCGGGTATCGTTTGATGCCGTGATATTCTATCTCGTAAGTCACATCGATGACCTTGTCCAGGAACATCCTGTCGTGGGAAACGATGACTACGGATTTGTCGTAATTTTTCAGGTATCCTTCCAGCCACTCAATGGTAGGCAGATCCAGGTGGTTGGTAGGCTCGTCCAGGAGCATGATGTCCGGGCGGCTTAAAAGCAGCTTGATAAACGCCACCTTGGTCTGCTGTCCTCCGGAAAAACTCCCGATGGGGCGCTCCAGATCCGCCAGGGCAAAGCCGAAGCGCTGGAACATGATCTCCATATCCTGCCGCCAGGTATAGCCCCTGAGCGCTTCCATCTGTTTCTGGAGATTGTCATATTCATGGAACAGCCCGGCATCCTGGCCGGACTGCAGCTGTCCCTCAATCTCCTTCATCCTGGATTCACAGGCAAAAATGGGGGCAAACACTTTCCTGATCTCCTCCTCCACGGAGATTTCGCCGTCGGGAAAGCTGATCTGGTGCAGAAAGCCGATACTCTGCTTTCCGGCCATGGTAATGCCGCATTCCTCGTCGCTGTCCAGATTGTTCATATGAATATCTCCGTTAATCAGTTTCAGCAAAGTGGTCTTGCCGCAGCCGTTCCGCCCTATTACCGCGATTTTCTCATTGTCGCGGATTTCAAAATTTACATCTTCCAATATGGTATCTGCGCCGTACTGTACCAGCGCATGTCTGATCTGATATCTCATGAGGTATTGCCCTCTCCTAACATAATCTATGGTTCTTTTGGATCCCCGCTGCTGTCTCTACTTCTCCAGCTTCTCCAGAAACGCTTTCAGTTCCCTGTAGGAAACCTTCGCGTCTCTGTATCCCTGACGATACAGCTTCTTCAGCTTCTCCGCATCCTTCTCCACCCGACTTACACCGCTGGGCTTCCTGGGGCGGATCACAAACACTTTCCCGCTTTTGCGCAGCCTCTCAATGTACGCAAGCTCTTCGTTATAACTCAGATAACGCTTTGCCGTCAGTTCCGCCACCTTGGGATAACGCCAGTACCACAAGCGCGTCAGCAGACACATAAGCCTTCCCGCCTGCTTCCGCACAAAACCGGTCTCCTTTGTCATGACAATTACATTCTTTCTGTTCCCGTCCATTACGGATTTCCGTATGGGAATGGAGTCGCTTAAACCTCCGTCCAGGTACAGCCCTCCGTCAATCTTTACATTTCTTGACACCAACGGCAGAGAAGCCGACGCCCGGATTTTGATGATATCCTTCTTCACATCCCGTATCCGGAAATATACCGGCTTACCGCTGACGATATCTGTGGCCACGCTGTATGCTTTTCCTTTATACTGCCTGAATGCCTCATAATCATAGGGATTCAGGTATTCCGGAACCAGGTGGTAATTCATCTCCGCATTAAACAAATCCCCGGTGGTCAGGAGACTCCAGATACTGCAGTAATTTTTGTCACCCAGATAATCGACACAGACATCAAAAGCCCGCCTTCGCTGCTTTGAGAGATAACTGCACATGCTGCATGCCCCTGCGGACACCCCGTACACACTGGAAAATTCAATCCCTTTATCCAGAAAAAAATCTATCACTCCGGCGGTGTAGACGCCCTTCATTCCGCCGCCTTCCAGTATGAGTCCTGCCTGATACATAACAATCCCACCTTTCCTATACCAGAACGCCGCTTCCGCGGCTTATATCACTATCCCACAGCGACATGCAGAATGCTGATTCCTGCCATAACCCTCACAGCCCCTTTTCCATGTACCCACAGGTAAACGGAAAAAATTCAAACTTCTGCGTTTCAATGTGAATAAATCCAGATTATGCATAGTTCTCCTTCACAAATCTGCGCAACGCCGCCAGGGAACGCTTCACCTTCTCCGTGTCAATGCAGTATGCCATGCGGAAATATCCCGGCGCTCCGAAAGTATCCCCCGGCACCAGTACCAGATCATACTTCAGCGCCTTCCGGCAGAATTCCTTTGCATCCTCCTCCAATGCTTTAGGGAAGATATAGAAAGTCCCCCCGGGCTTCACGCAGGTAAAGCCAAGCTCTGTCAGTTCCTGATAAAGCAGCTGCATATTTGTCTCATATACGCCCAGATCCGCAGTCTTATCCAGTACCTTCGCCACCGCCAGCTGTATTATGGAGGGCGGACAGTTATGACCGATACCCCTGGAAATCTGACCGCACATATTCACCATGGTTTCCGAATCCTTACAGTTCGGATTCACCGCCACATAGCCGATGCGCTCTCCCGGAATAGACAGGGACTTTGAAAAAGAATAACACATGATACTATTGTCATAAAAAGCCGACACACATGGCGCATCCACTCCCTCAAACACAATCTCACGGTAAGGCTCGTCGGAGATCAGATAGATGGTATGCCCGTATTCCTGAGACTTCCTGCGCAATATATCTGCCAGCCTCTGTAGCGTCTCCGCGGAATACACCACGCCGGAAGGATTGTTGGGCGTATTGATCAGCACCGCCATCACCTTCTCCGTAAGCATTTCCTCGAATTTTTCAAAATGAATCTGGAAGGTTTCCGTATCCGGCGGCACCACCTTCAGCACTGCGCCTGTCAGGTTCACATAAGGGCCGTATTCCGGAAAATAAGGCGCAAACGTCAGAATCTCATCCCCCGGCTCCGTCACCAGCCGGAACGCATGGGCAAGCGCTCCCGCTGCGCCCACCGCCATGAAGATATGCTCTTTTCGGTAAGGCAGTCCGAACCGCCGCTCCAGAGAAGCCGCCACCGCCTCCCGGACACTGGTAATGCCAAGGCTGGGGCTGTATCCATGAAGCGCATTCGTGCCCATCTCAGACAGCATCTGAACCATGGCATCCGTAAACTCTTTGGGAACCGGCACCGACGGATTTCCCAGGCTGTAGTCAAACACATTCTCATATCCGATCTCCTGTCCCCGAGCCGTGGCAAATTCCGACAACTCTCTGATGACAGACTTCCCTGACAGCATATCTTTATACTTTTGAACCAACATAAGTAACTATCCTCCCTGTATTATTAACTCCCTTTCCGGAAAAGTGTTCCCAATGTAGTGTTTTCATGCCAATATCCAATTTCAACCCCTTAATAAAGTCCGATTTATATACTTGATTATAAAATATTTACTTGCTACTTACAATGCATATTTATAAGTTCGTTTTACATGGGCACACAATTCCGAAAAGGGATATTATTAATCATTATACTGTCACATCTTCATAGGGTCAATCCCCGCAACCCACAGAATTTCCTCCAAAGGCACATGACAATATCCCCCGGGATTCTTGTCCAGATATTTCTGATGGTACTCCTCGGCTTCATAAAAATTCCGCAGCGGACATGCTTCCACCACCACTTTCCCCACGGTCTGCCGCTGCAGCTCCTGAAGGGATTCTTTTACTATGGAAGCATCTTCATCGTCTTTATAGTACACCCCAGTGCGATACTGATGCCCTACATCCCCTCCCTGCCGATTCAGCAGAACCGGGTCGATGATCCTGTAAAATAATTTCAATAAAACCGCCAGCGGAAGCTGTTCGGCATCATAAATCACTTTCACCGTCTCCGCATGCCCTGTATTCTCATACCGCACCTGCTCATAAGAGGGCGACTCCGTATTTCCATTTGCAAATCCTGCTTTTGTGGATATCACACCCTTAATCTGCGAGACATACTTCTCCACGCCCCAGTAACATCCGCCTGCCAGATAAATTTCCTTTTCAGTCATTGTCCTTATTCCTCTTCTGCCCACGCAAGAGCACATTTCACAGCCCGCTTCCACCCCTTCAAAAGCGCCTGCCGCTTCCCGTCTTCCATTACGGTTTCAAACACTCTGCCAATCTGCCAGTTCGCCCGGATTTCCTCCCTGTCCTTCCAGTAACCCACGGCAAGCCCCGCCAGGTAAGCCGCGCCTAACGCCGTAGTCTCAATGCATTCCGGTCTGTGAACCTGCGTGTCCACAATATCCGCCTGGAACTGCATCAGGAAATCATTGGCGCTGGCGCCTCCGTCCACTTTCAGGCTTTTTAACCGGATACCGCTGTCATGTTCCATGGCATGCAGCACATCTGCGGTCTGATAGGCTATGGACTCCAGCGTGGCACGGATAAAATGCTCCTTGGTGCAGCCCCTGGTCAGTCCGACCACAGTACCCCTGGCGTACTGATTCCAGTAAGGCGCTCCCATACCCGCAAACGCGGGCACAATGTATACCCCGGCCGTGTCCTCCACAGCCTCGCAGTATCTCTGGGACCGCGGCGCATCCTTGATCATCCGCATACTGTCCCTCAGCCACTGTATGCTCGCTCCCGCCACAAACACACTGCCTTCCAGCGCATATTCCGGTTTTTCGGAAGTCCCGGCGGCAATCGTGGTTAAGAGTCCGGATTTGGACGCAATAGCGTCTGCTCCCGTATTCATCAGCAGAAAACAGCCTGTCCCGTAAGTATTTTTCACCTCGCCCTTTTCAAAGCAGCACTGGCCGAACAACGCCGCCTGCTGGTCTCCGGCGGCACCGGCAATGGGAATCTTCCCGCCGAGAACGGAATGGGCCGTATGCCCGAACACATGGCTGGAAGGACACACCTTGGGAAGAATACCTGCGGGTATCCCGAACCGCTCCATGATCTCCTCATCCCAGCACAGCCTGTGGATATCATACAGCATGGTTCTGGAGGCATTGGTGTAATCCGTCACATGCACAGCTCCCTTTGTCAGGTTCCAGATCAGCCAGGTATCCACCGTACCGAATAAAAGTTCACCTTTTTCCGCTTTTTCTTGCGCGCCGGGAACATTTTGCAGTATCCATGCAATCTTGGACGCGCTGAAATATGCATCCGGCACCAATCCTGTTTTCTCCCGTATTCTCAGGTCAAAACCGTCTTTTTTTAATTCCTCTATCATGTCCGATGTACGGCGGCACTGCCACACAATGGCATTGTACACAGGCTCCCCTGTATTTTTATCCCACAGGATTGTAGTCTCCCTCTGATTGGTGATACCGATGGCGGCAATCTGTTCCGCGCTTACCCCGGTCAGAGCCATGCACTCCGTGACAACTGCCAGCTGGGATGACCAGATTTCCTTGGGATTATGCTCCACCCAGCCGGGCTGAGGGTAAATCTGGGTGAACTCCTTCTGTGACATGGAGTGAATATTTCCTGTTTTATCGAATAAAATACAGCGGGAGCTGGTTGTCCCCTGATCCAGTGCCATAATATATTTCTGCATATGTTTCGCCTCCTATTCCAGTACCGCAGACCTCCACCTCCCCCCACTCATAGCAGAGGATTTCCGTCCGCTAAGAAATGCGGCCGTAAATCCTCTGAGGCGGCAGCTGGAGGTCTGCTGATTCCAGTACCGCAGACCTCCACCTCCCCCCACTCATAGCAGAGGATTTCCGTCCGCTAAGAAATGCGGCCGTAAATCCTCTGAGGCGGCAGCTGAAGGTCTGCTGATTCCAGTACCGCAGACCTCCTTCAAAAAATCTGCGCTCTGTCCGGCAATCAGGCTCTCAGTGAAACCATCGCGCCGCCCTTCACTTCCACACTCCTGCGGTCATCCACCTGCAGCCACACACTGGCAGCACTTGGATTGTATACAGTCTCATTGTCCCCGGAGAATTTCAGGCGCTTTGCCGCATCCATATAATCGATGACTTCGATGTTCGTGGCGTACCAGATATCCTCTCTGCCGCCCATGTACTTACAGAATTCTTCGATTACCTCCCAATTGTTCCTGTCGTCAAACTCATAACTGTGCCCCCACACATACATAAGCTTCAGATACTGCCGCTTTGCAAATCCTGCGAAAAATTCCGCCTTCTTCATCAGTTCCGGGTCATTGTGATGGCAGGTGGGATGCCACTCCAGCGGGTCTGCGGGCAGTTCGTAATCAGCCTTCGTCTCCACCACCCTGGCATAGGCAATCCCCAGCTGGCGGAACAGCTGCTTGATTTCCTCGCTGTAGGAGCCGTTGGGATAAGCATGTCCCCGGACCAGTCCGCCGGTCAGGCTCTCCAGGCCCTTCCTGTCCTCCAGGATTTCTCCCGCTACCTCCACCAGGGGACAGCGGGCAATGGTAGGATGGGTCAGGCAGTGCGTTGCCACCTCATGATTCTGATACAGTTCCCTTACATGCTCTTTCTGAATGCGATTCTCATCCCCGTCCATCAAACCGTAATTGAGATTAAAAGTTCCTCTGATTCCGTATTTATTAAAAATTTCCACCAACCGCTCATCCTGGAGCCTCCCGTCATCATAGCTCATAGTGAGCGCTTTTGCTTTCCCCTCCGGGAAACATGTATATATTTTCATTTGTATCTCCTTTCCTGCCCTTTTCAGGCACAATCAATGCGAAGGAATTATTACCGGAAGCAGGTGCGGCTTCCTGTAGTTGAACGCGGCGCAAAGGGATGCGCCTTTTATCGGAAGCAAAGGGATTGCTTCCGATAAGACATACTACAGGAAGCAGGTGCGGCTTCCTGTAGTTGAACGCGGCGCAAAGGGATGCGCCTTTTATCGGAAGCAAAGGGATTGCTTCCGATAAGACATA
>CAJUJN010000003.1 GCA_910586775.1 uncultured Acetatifactor sp.
ACTTATGGTAAAAGTCCAAAATGGTTTTCGCCTATCTTTGTGATATAGCCGCCTGCCTTGCCGTAACGCCTGTCATAGGTGTAAGCGCAAGCGGTGAGTTGGACGTTGGAGGAATTGCTCCTTCCCAGGAGAGTGCTGTGGCGGAATCTGGTGAGGATGCTGGCGGTACGGGAGAGGCTGCAGGAGCGGAGGGCGGCAGTGCGGAAGACGCTGCCTCAGAAAGTAACAGCGTGCAGGATGCTGCAGCAACGGAGAGCAGCAGCGAAACGGATGTGGCAGATGATGACAGCGAAGCAGCTGAGGATTTAGCGGCTGATGACGATAGTTCGGCGGCAATGGGTGTTTATAGCAGTACTGCTACTGTCAGTAGCGGCGATGCCTTGGAAGGGAACTTTATTGCTGAGGATTTCGAGTCAGTGACAGATACCTGGGGGATGGAGGTTCCCGGCAAAGGTACTTTAGGGGTTGTAGAAGATGAAACCGGAAATAAGTATCTTAAGCTGACTACTACAGAAGCGGCAAGAACGACATCGAAGGAGCTGATAGCGGATGCACCCGAGATGGGAAGTGCAACGATATCATTTAAATGGTATACAACGACTTTTTCAAGCACAAGCAATGAGGGATATGCCGGTATCCGCATTACAGACGGAACAAATGAAATTGTAACGTTGTTTCTGAATGATATTCGTGAAGAGACGGGTAAGCAGAATACAACTCCGTTGTATTATACGGTTTACGGTTCTGAGAATAAAGTTGATACAGGAAAGAAGATTGATGTAAATACAACGCATACAGTGGAACTTTCTTTTGATTTTACAGCACATAAGCTGGCTGTCAAACTGGATGGTGAGGATGCTGTAACAGATGTAGATTTTCTGTCTACCACTACACATGCCAGTGGCTTAACCATGATAACAGAAGGAACTAAACCTTCCGTTAATATGGGCATTGATGACTTCTTCATGAGCTGGACCGAGCAGGAAGCAGCGGAAGGAACCGTTACGGTGGACTGCGGGACACTGGACGGATGGAGCGGCAGTCTGGTAAGCGAAAGCAAGCTGAGCGTTGCAGAAGCGGGCGGAAGCAAATATCTTGCGATGAACGGCGAGAAATATGCCACCAGGACAGCAGCGAAATCTTTAGGTGAACTGCCGGATATGGGCACGGCTACAGTATCCTTTAAATGGTACACTACATCGCTGACATCTGACAGCAGGAAAGGAACACCCGGAATCACTTTGAAGAGTGGTGATGTGGAAGTTGTGTCTGTCTACATGGGAGAGGCTCGTGGAACTGCTGAAACGGAAGCAGTATACTACTCTGTGCAGGGAACGGCTCCCACAAAAATTCCGAGTAAGACATTAACGACTGCAGCGGCGCATAATGTGGTAGTCAGTGTGGATTTCAGTATCTTGAAAGCAACTATATTTATTGACGGTGAGGAATACATAACTGCTGATGTCAATGCGGCGGCAACCAAGGTAGATACCCTGATGCTGAATATGGCAGGAGGAAATGGCTCTGGAAAAACATATACCGTGAACATGGGTATCGGCGACTTTTCAATGAACTACACCAACGCAGGCGCCATCCAGAGAGCGCCGCACATTGCATCATTAGGTGAGTTGGAAGCTGTTACGGCCACCAAGGCAGATCATGAAGCAGGTTTTGCTCATTACAGCAAAGTAACAGCTGTTCTGTCCAACGGAACCGAAGCGACTTTGGATATTGATGCAAATTCATGGACACCGGACAAAACCTTTGTTGCGGACGACTGGGGAAGCTACACCTGGACTGCAGATGTTAAGCTGCCGGAGGATGGAAGCATCACCAATCCTCTGAATCTGCAGGTAAGTTACGAGATGAATTACAGGTCCGATTTCCTGGATACGGATATCAATTCCGTAGTCATGCCTCAGCCTGTAATCGTGACAAAGCAGCAGTGGGAGAGCGGTTCTTATCAGCATCCGGACAAGGTATCTGCTCTTCTGGTAAACGGCAGAGTAATCACGGTTTCGCTGGATGCGGGTTCCTGGACATGCGAGCCGGAGTTTGATGTGGATACCAAGGGGTCTTACGTCTGGACAGCGGATATTGCCGCAACGGAAAATAACCGCAACCACAGGAATCTCAAGGTCTCCTATACCATGAACTATTACGGTTCCTATGTGTCTGAACATGACTATGAGAACGAGTTTACCTTTAAGGAAATCGACTGGGATGTATGGGGCAAGGATGTAGATAAAGACTCCGGTACGGGCGGATACGAATTTTCGATAAAGGAAGAGGCGGACGGAAATCTTTATCTCTATGGAAAAGTGACGAATAATAACCCACGGGGATCCAGATTAGATCTTTCTGCAGATATCGTAAAGGGAGCAACCATGGAGTTTGACTGGATGCCTGTTAAGGTTGGCGGCGGGCATGCAGATTTGCTGTTCATGTCTCCGGCAGCAAAGCAGAATTACTTTACGGTTTATGTGGACAGCAGCGGTGCAATCAAGTACTATACAGCATCGGACGCCAATAATACGAGTGTGATTGATGATGCTTTCGAGGGTGTGATTGCGGAAAAGAACGCAGAGAGTACTGGAGTAGGGGCGATTGGAAAATGGTTTACGGTCAAGGTTGCCTTTGATTATATTAACCATACTGCGGATCTCACAGTGACATCCAAAGAGGATTCAAAGGTTGCGTTTACGAAATCAGGGATTCCGATATCGCCTGATGCAAACGGGCTTTCCGTCCTTGTAATGCGTAAGCCGAAAGGATGCAATAATTCTGAAAATGCACTGGACAATATTTATGTAGATTATGATAAGTTTGATGAGAATGATATCGTGTCGGTAAGAAATCCGGCAAATATCAACATGACAAAGGAACTGTATTCGAACTACAAGTTCCCCGAGACGGTTACGGCAGTTCTCGGGAACAAAAAAACCGTAGATATTAAAGTAGGTGACTGGACATCTGAACCGACATTTGATCCGGAAAAGGAAGGCGCTTATGTCTGGACGGCACCGCTGGTGACAGGAAACTACACCAATTACTTTAAGCTGAATGCATCTTTCACTATGAATTATACCGAGAAGCCTTATGTATCCAGCGTGAATAATCCGCCTACCCTGGAACTGGAGTACGGTGAGGGCTGGAGCAAGGATGAACTGCCGAAGGAAGCAACGGTTATTCTGAACACAGGGGATATCCTGTATGATGCACCGGTAGGAGAGTGGAATGCTATCCGTGCATTTGACGCGGAAAAAGAAGGCATCTATGTATATGGCGCGAACCTTGCAGAGGATACCGAGGGAAGATTTGTGGTTGATAAAGCCCTGATCACTCCGAATGAACAGCACAGCGCAGACTCAGGTTATGTATATGATGTATACTACAGGGTCAGCTATTTTGAAACCCCGGGCAATAATTACAACGGATATGTACGTTCCATGGAATATCTGGACCGCGGCGTGTCAGCTGTAAATACCGGTTCCGGAATCCTGGTATCCTGGAGACTGTTTGTGGAAGAGTACGGAAAAGGGGTACAGTTCAATGTACTGCGCAACGGTGTTAAGATTACATCCACGCCGATTACCACGAAGACCAACTACCTGGATAAGGATGGTAAGCCGGGAGACAAGTATTCGGTGGAGATCATTCAGAACGGCGTAACGACTGTAAGCGAGGCTACGGAAGCCCTGGCAGACAATTACCTGTCCATAAAGCTTCAGAAGCCGGAACCTCAGCCTGATATCCAGGGTAATCTGGCTGCTTACAGCATCAACGATGCCGGTGTGGCAGATGTGGATGGCGACGGACAGTATGAATTTGTAATCAAGTGGTATCCTTCAGACGCCTTTGACTCGGGAAAGCAGGACGGACCTTCCGCGCCTACCATCTTCGACTTCTACGAGATGGACGGCACTCCTCTGTGGAGACTGAATATGGGTCTGGAGATGCCTTCCGGTGCACACTGGAACCAGTTCATGCTCTATGATATGGACGAGGACGGAAAGGCAGAGTTCTTCATTAAGACTTCTGACGGAACTGTCAGCTATAAGCCGAATAAAGACGGACTGTTTGACATGACGGACGAGAGCACCATAGTCTCTTACATCGGTGACAAGAGCGTGGTTCCCGGAACGAATATCGCTTCCACAGGACATGTGGGTGTGGACAGCAATGAGTATGTTACCGTATTCAATGGTCTGACCGGAGAAGAAATCGATACGATTGATTATGTGAATCAGGTAGATGATTTTGAGGATTATGGAGATAACTGGGGCAACAGAGCATCGAGATTTAACATTGCTCTTGCTTATCTGCCGAAGACTCAGAATGATGCAGGCTGTACGGAGACGATTCCGGCAGTGCTGCTGAACAGAGGATATTATAACAGAACTACTATCGCGGCCTATACCCTGAGAAATGGTAAACTGCAGCTGGAATGGAACTTTATTGCAGAAAACGGAACGAGATATGCCGGCAGAGGCAATCACAATGTGTCAACCGGAGATATGGATCAGGACGGCTTCGATGAGATAGTAATCGGCGCACTGGCCATAGATCATGACGGTACCGTATTATGGTGTAAGGACGGCATTGACGGGCAGGATGAGCAGGGCCATTCCGACACGATTCACCTGTCAGTCATGAACCCGAACAACCCCACTCAGCTGTATGTATTTACGCCTTCCGAGGAGGCGGGTTCTACGTTGAACGGCACGCTTTCCAATGCGGCAAACGGCAGCCGTATCAACGGGATTTACAGGGAGCCTGCGGATATTGGACGCGGTGTTGCCGCAAATATTACGCCGAACGCGGGCTTTGAGTATTGGATAAATACTCCGAATAACGAGGGCGGCCCTACGGGCACAATCTACAATATGCTGGGCCAGGTGCAGGCGAGCGTGCCTCCTTCAAACTTCTCCACCAACTGGAGAGTGTACTGGGACGGCGATCTGTTAAGCGAGCTTGCAGACGGCAGGAATAACGGAACGGGCGGAACAGACCAGACGGTTTATAAGTATGACTGGGAAAATAATGTACTGAATACCATGGAAGTGTTCGGGGGGACACATACGAACAATTCCACCAAGAATACGCCCAGCCTGTCAGCCGACCTGTTCGGTGACTGGCGTGAGGAGTTCATGGTCGGTGCTTCGGATGATACGGAGCTTCGTATTTACATGACTGGTTACGAGACAGAGTATGCGATTTATACCCTGATGCAGGATCCTGTATACCGCAACGCTGTTGCAAACCAGAATACGGCTTACAATCAGCCGCCTCATTTAGGGTTCTATCTGGGCGAGGATAATAAGGAGCAGGTTCTGGCGATGGAACTGCCTACGCCGAAGATCAGCTATACAACGAAGCCGGGAGAGTTTAAGCCCAGCGTAGATAAGGATGACGTGGCACCTGACACCGGGTTTGTAACGGATGCAGGTAAGTTGAAAAATATTTTGACTGATCCAGACAATAATATTTTGGATGATGATGAAAAAGCTGCAATAAATGATGGCGCGAATTTTGAACTGGTGCTGCAGATCAAAGATGCTGCCGAGAGTGTAAAAGAAAAGGGAATTGCGGCGAAGATGGAAGAAGCAGCCGGGAAATATAATATAGGGTTGTACATGGATATCTCCCTGTTCCTGATTGTGGGCGACAAGGATCCCAGAAAGGTGAAGACTCTGGGCAAGGATGAAGTGGAGTTGGAGGTTAAGCTTCCCGAAGAACTCATCAACACGAATGCGGCTGTGAAGAGAACATACATTATCATTCGTGAGCATGAAGGTGTATGTGATGTGTTGGAAAAGGTGGTGTATGATGAGAAAGCAGGAACCCTGAGGTTTAAGACAGATAAGTTCTCTTATTATGCAATCGCATATCTGGATGAGACTGTGACTGAGCCTACGCAGGAGCCCGGAACGCCCATACCTACACAGGAACCCGGAATGCCTACGCAGGAGCCCGGAACACCTGTGCCTACGCAGGAGCCTGGAACCACGGAAACACCCGCGCCTACGCAGGAACCCGGAACTACGGAAACGCCTGCGCCTACACAGGAGCCCACATCCACACCGGATAATGGCGGAAACGGCGGCTCTAACGGCGGCAATTCCGACAATAACGCTTCCGGCTCGTCGGGACAGGCGCAGCAGACCAATGCGCCCAAGATTGGTGACCACATGGACGGTATTGCCGTGGGCTGTGTACTTGTTATAGCGATGGCAGGTATCGGCGCGGCAGTTGTAATAAAGCGTCGCCGTAAAGCAAAATAATATTAATAAGTAAGTTGTACAGGGAAAACCTGGAGAACAGAAAACCGGCACAGTGATTCATATTGTGCCGGTTTTTCCTGTCTTTGACGAAAGTGTATCTTAGGGAGTGATGAATTGTGGGAACGCTGCCCTGCTGCATTGGTTATTCCATGATTCCCATCACCACGAACCTGGAAGTGGCTGTTTCATAGCTGCAGGTTGCAAGCGTTACGATATGGTCATTTACGGTAGGGACTATGTCGCTTTTGAAATAGGATTTCCGGCATACGCTGTCCAGCCATTTCTGAAAGTCATCATCATTTGCGAAGCTGACCTGCCAGACATCGCTTTCGGCATCGGTCACAAATCCCGCAAAAAGATTTACCCGATGAGCCTCGCCGGGAGTAATGATCCAGAGAGCGGGGTGGGCATCATAGTAGTCCTGCTGTGCATAGTCTGCAAGACCGGCGAACATGGAGCCGTTTTTCATATGGTGTCCGTAGAGGATACTGTTGTGGTCAGTAAAATCATTCTGATTTAAGTAATCCATGAAAATAGCGCCGCAGGCATTTGCTGCTCCGTTGTACATATGATCCAGGTAATAGGAATTGTCCGTCCCCTGGGCAATCGGATAATTGATGGAGGTGTTCGGACTGTATATCCAGCCGATACAGTCAGGGTTTATGGCCCGCAGAGAGTCGAAATCCACAACAGGCGGCGCTGCCAGATAAAATTCACCGGCGGAATCCGGTGAAGGGGAGGCCTGCGAAGGCTGCGTGCCGGATTCGGTTTCGGAAGACGCGTCAGATGGCGGCTCCGGGGTTCCTTCCGGAAGAAATACATAGGACTGCAGTGATTCATAGGTATCGCTGCCGGTGTGATATTCCCGAAAGATAAAAAACAGCACGCAGGCAGCGGCTATGATAATGACAGTCATTAAAATAAGAAATACAATTTCGCTTTTTTTCCATTTTTTCATAGATACCTCGTTTCTGTGCTTCCGGGCACAGGCTTTATAGAATTTTGCTTTTGGGGCAATTCTATAATAGAATCAAGAGCAGATTCTATTATCTAAGTTCTATTATAACTTGTCCTTTCGAAAGAAACAAGGTCGAATGGTAAGGGAATTTCGGAAAATCAAAGCAGTGCATTTATTGTGTTGACAATTTCCGCTTCAAAACGGCTTTTCTGAAAGCCTTTGTAAACGCCTTTGTAAAAGTGACAGGAGACTTCGGCCAGAGAAGAGTCTGCAGGAGCTTTTATCATTACTTCTCCGACAGGGGTGCCTGTAGAGCGAAATTCAACCAGCAGGGCGTGCGGATTGTTTTTGTCCATTTTTTTTCTGATTAAAAAATGTTCCGTTTCAAATAAATATTTCATACGCCGCCCTCCTTGCTTTTTTGTTCTTAATATATCGTTTCCAAATCAAATATGGTATTGAACCTTCGGTTCAACCGGGGGCTTTGCAGATAGCTGCCGCCTGATTATTATGATATCACAAAAATCGGAAAAGAAGAAAATTCTGCATCAATGGTATCTTGCAGTACACGAATTGTTTTGCATTGAACTCTTTGTTCAATTGACAAAATGAATAATTCAGGTAAACTTATTTTAGGAGAAAGGCAGAAAGGGAGTGACAGGGAATGGGGAATTTATAACATCGGCGCTATTCTCCGGGGGTTGAGGAAGAGCAGAGGCTTCAGCCAGAAGCAGCTTGCAGAGGGAACCTGTACGGTGGAGTATATCTCTAAGATAGAGAACGGCAAGAAGAATCCGTCACCGGAGATTATTTCCAGGCTGTTCCATCGTTTGGGGGCGGATCCCAGCCTGTTTTTTACGACATTGGATAATGTGGAGAACGAACAGTATACCCTGCACCGGTTTGAACTGGAGCGGCTTCTGGGAGAGTCGGAATTTGAGAAGGCCAGGGCTTACATTGCAGAACTGGAGAAGGAATATTCGTTCTATTCTTCCGGCGAGCCGAGGCAGTATCTCATGGGAAAGCAGGCACATATTCTGCAGAATCTGGACAAGGAATTCGATAAAGCCCGCGAGCTTGCCATCCGCTCCATTCTTGTCACCAAACCTGAGTTTACACTGGACAATATGGAGCAGTATGAATATTACAGTACTACAGAGTTGTGGTCGATTATTTATATCTCTACAGCCTGTTACTGGAAAGATAAGAGGCGGAAACTGGAGGATAAGGCAGAAATTCCCATCCGTCTGGTCTCTTTTGTGCTCAGCCATCTGGAAAAAGGATATCTGCATACATCTGTTATCGGCACACTATATGCAACGGCAGCATTCTACCTGGGGAGGTATCTGTGCATGGCCGGACGGCTGGAGGAATCCGAGGCAGTGTCACTGAAAGGGGTACAGTTTATCACACGTAACTATAACCAGATTCTGGAACTGCTGGGAAAGATTATCATGAACAGAGCCCTGGCCATTGATATCGGGCAGCGGGAGGAAGCTGAGGTGCTGAAGACCGGACGCAGATTTCCGCCCTTTGACCAGAACAGGGACGAGGAACAGCTTTATGGCTTCGGGGCGATGCTGCTTCAGCTGGCGGCCAATGAGATGACGCTGTACCAGTATCTGGATGTGCCCATGACGCTGTTTCCCCACCTGGAAAGTGATGAGAATAAATCAGAACCTTTCCCGTTTTCATGCTGTCGGGATGCCTCTGCTTTTTCCTGTAGCCGCAGTATCCTGCCGGAAGATGAAAGGACAGGTGATTTTCCGGCAGGATAAGCAGCTCCTGCTGGCTGGGGGCATGCTGTTTCGCTGCCGGAAGATGGGGAACAGGTTATTTTTCAGGGTACATCCATCCGGAGTATTCCAGGATAGTCTGGCTTTCCGCATTTTTGTCAGATTGCTTAATCTGCTTTCGGAAATCCCGGGGGGGTATTTCATGATTTTAGAAAAAGCACGGTTGAAGCTGGACAGGGAGCAGAATCCCACTGACTCGGAGATATTCAGTATGGAATCATTTGTGCTGCGCAGCAGGTTGCAGGCCCTGGAAATTCTGGTATTGTTCACGAAATCCAGGGGAGACATCCCCATGATTTCCCGAAAGACTCTGCGGAAGTGGGTGGGGCTCCAATGACACAAATCAGCCAGAAAATCTATACTGAACTGCTGCATATAATTTTTCTCTATGTAATCTAAAGCAGGGGCGATGACCAGGGCATAGTCGGCTTCCTGCTTTGTGTCCTTTCTTCGGTCTGAAGCCCTGGAGGCGGCAGTATCATTGTATTTGGAAAGCTGGATTCTGAGCACTTCAATATAAAGGGAGAGGAGCAGCCCTGTAACGCTGAGCTGATATCCGAATTTCTGTTCTTCCAGTTCCTGGACGGCGGCAGTGGCCAGAGTGTGGATATTGGGATACTTGTCGCGGCTGAAAATCAGATGATAGTCCTGGAAGGCATGGGAATAGATTCCGAATTTTTCCCATGCAGGAGGCAGGAGATGCCGGAACAGTTCCCGGGAATCCAGAAAGATGTAAGTCCAATGGCTTCGGGTGCCGGGCGTGCTGTAGGTGGTATGGGGTACGTTCTTGGGAACTACGGTTACATCCCCCGCTTTGAAGGGAAAGGGTTCACCGAAAAATTCCATGTATCCGCTGTCCGAATGGCAGATGCCGATTTCCAGGCAGTTATGAAAATGCTGCCGTCCGCTGGGGACATCGGAAATTCTCCAGTGCTCGCCTGAGAGCAGCAGCACCGGAAAATTCATGGGAAGGTAATAATTGCGGTATTCTGTGACGGAATTCTTTGACTTGGCCATTGCAATCTCCTTTGTATATATTTTGTTGCACTTTCCATAAAAAGCTTCTGTCATATTTGGTAGATTCGTTTCTTCTATAGTACCAGACTGACAGAATAAAATCAACCGGAAAAGTGTGTGCCTGTATCGGGAATTGTGGAATACGCAGGCTCAGTATTATACGTAAGATTATTCTTGTGAGCACATTTACTTGCAGCTTCTGTCCTGTATTACAGAAGCGCTCACTGGTTATACATTCAGATTCACAAATGTTTTGAACCGTGAGTATAGATTCTATTCTCAATGCGGGAGCGTTTTTTTCGGCGCTTCCGCAGTTTTATTATGAAGTCTCAGCCAACTCCCTTTAGGTCGCATTATGGTGATGCATCAGTATCGCAGCATTCAAACTTATCCCTGTTTAAAGCATTCAGGACTTGTCTGTGTGAAAAAAGAACCTTGTCCATGCATATTCCCGGTAGAGAAATGAGGTAAAAATACTAAAACAATCTGAAAATTTGCAGGAAATCAGGGTATTTTCAACAGTGATTGTACTGAAAATCTGTAACAAAAGAAAAATACTGTCTATTTAGCCCTGAGAATTATGGTCGTTTTTGCATGGTTTTCAATATATATTGATTGGAAAAAGAAAACGGATTGTACGATAATTAATGCAATAAGTTACAGAAAATGTACAAAATAACGGAACAACAGATTTCAGAGGAGGTTAAGTATGGCAAAAAGCAAGGATGCCAAAGTGGCGGTCCAGACCAAAACCACTTGGAAAAATGCACTGAAGAGAGACTGGCAGCTATATCTGCTGCTGCTGTTTCCCCTGGCAATGGTATTTATTTTCAACTATGCCGCCTATCCGGGCATGAGGCTGGTCTTTATGGATTACAAGCCTGCCAAAGGATATGCCGGCAGCGAATGGGTAGGATGGGCAACTTTTGCAAAGGTGTTCAAGGATGCGGACTTCGTCCGTGCATTGAAGAGTTCTATCGTATTTAACCTGTTGGATCTGATTGTGGGATTTCCCATGCCGATTATCCTGGCATTGATGCTGAATGAGCTGCGTTATCAGAAGTTTAAGAAAGTGACGCAGACCATTCTGTATCTGCCGCACTTCCTTTCCTGGGTTATCATCGGTTCCGTAGCTTACACCATGTTCCGCCCCGAGACAGGTCTTGTGAACATCGCAATGATGAATGCGGGCATTATCGAGAAGGGAATTCCTTTCCTGACAGAGAAGTATCATTGGGCAGTGACATACCTGCTGGTAGGCGTATGGCAGGGCATGGGCTGGGGCACCATCATCTACCTGGCGGCCATCACCGGCATCAGCGGCGAGCTGTACGAGGCGGCCATGATTGACGGAGCCAACCGGTGGAAGAGAATGTGGCATATCACCCTTCCGGGTATCAAGAGTACAGTAGTAACACTGCTGATTATGAATCTGGGACGTGTGATGGGAAGCAATCTGGAGCGTCTGAGAGAATTTGGAAATACACAGGTAAGAGACTTCCAGTACCAGCTGGCTATTTACATATATGACAAGGGCTTGCAGAACGGCCGCTACAGTATGTCTACGGCAGTAAACCTGTTCCAGTCTGTGGTGGGATTGGTGTTGGTGCTTTTGGCGGATAAAGTAGCCAAGAAGCTTGGCGAAGACGGATTATTATAGGAGGTGCGGAAGATGGCAAAGAAAAAAGAAGAAGTAGTACGCGGCGCTGAAGTCACCAGTGACGGCAGCAGAGCCATAAATAAGTTCCGTGTCAGCGATTTCGTCATGATGGCAGTGATTATCCTGCTGTGCCTGACCTGTATCATGCCCTTTATCCATCTGGCATCCAAGTCCATTTCCGGTAATACATACGTGGTGGCAAAGCAGATTGCATTTCTTCCGAAGGGAATCAATTTCGATGCCTATGTCTCCATTTTCAAGGACGGCGGCCTGACCTATGCCATGATTTACAGCGTGTTTGTGACTTTTCTTTTTACCGTATTGGGAATGGTAGTATGTACCTGCGCGGCGTATCCGCTTTCCAAGAAGCGGCTGAAGGGGAAAACATTCTTCACCTTCCTGCTGATGTTCCCCATGTACTTTGGAGCCGGACTGATTCCTACCTATCTGCTGTTCAGCAGCCTGAATATGCTGGATACCATGTGGGTATTGATTCTTCCTTTGATTTATTCGCCTTACAACATGCTGATTATGAAGACTTCCCTGCAGACCAGTATTCCGGAGAGTCTGGAGGAGTCGGCATTCCTGGACGGTGCCACCAATCTGCAGATTCTGACCAGGATCGTACTGCCCCTGTCCAAGCCCGTGATTGCTACATTGTCCCTGTTCTATGCGGTAGGCCGGTGGAACTCTTATGCGGACAATATTTACTATATCAGGACAGATACTCTGAAGATGGCTCAGTACAAGCTGTCCCAGATGGTATCTTCCGCAGCAGAGGCTCAGACGATATCTCTGTCCGAGGCGGCAGCGGTGACCAGTACTCCGGAAGTATTGCAGGCAGCAGCTATCATGGTGGTTACCATCCCCATCATCTGTATTTATCCTTTCCTTCAGAAATATTTTGTGAAAGGCGTTATGGTTGGAGCTGTAAAGGGTTAATTTTCATCAGGTAGTTTTCCACTTATGTGGGTTACTAAATTATACATATTTTATAAAGGAGGACATTTTTATGAAGAAGAATTATCTTCAAAAGGTTCTGGCTGTGGCGCTGGCAGGCACCATGGCAATGGGAACTCTGACAGGATGCGGCAGCGAGCCCGCTTCCAACAGCAGTGAAGGCTCTACAGGCTCTGAGAGCACGGAGCAGAGCAGCGCAGAAGAGAGCAGTTCCGAGGAAAGCAGTTCCGAGGAAAACAGCTCTGAGGAAGCCGGTGGAGAGGAAAACAGCGGGACAGATGCCGGCACGGCAGGTATTGATGGCTATACCGCTTTTGCCGAGAACGTTACGCTGAAGATTCCCGTATATGACAGAGGACAGGAAGGTGTTCCTGCCATCGGTACAGGAGACAATGTATGGGAAGGCTGGATTCAGGAGAACTTCGGTGACAAGTACAATATTACCGTTGAGTTTGTGCCCATTACCCGTACCGCAGTTCTGGAGTCCTACAATCTGCTGGCGGCTGACCAGAATCTTCCTACTATTCTGATGGAGTATGACTATCCGAAGCTGGCACAGTGGGTTGCTGACGGTATGCTGACCACCTATGATATGGAGCAGTTCAAGCAGATTGCGCCTACCTATTATCAGAGAATGGTAGACCTTGACCAGATCAAGTACACCACAATGAACGACGAGACCTATTTCGTACTGGCCGAGAGACCTTATTACAATACCAACTATACTTTCATGACCTGGTATCGTATGGACTGGCTGGAGGAGGTCGGATATGACCATGTTCCCGCAACCCGCGAAGAGTATCTGGATGCCATGAAGAAGATCCAGGATGCAGGCCTTGCCGCTCATCCCGGCGGAGGCGCCATGACCACAGGTACAGCCGGTGTCGACCAGAACTATGCATTCAGAGAGTATCCCACCAATGAGGAAGAGTGGGCAATGTACGGCGATTACGCGATTCCTTCTCTGGGATGGGAGCCCAACAAGAGACTGCTGAAAGAGCAGAACGAGAACTATAATCTGGGAATTACCAATCCGGAGTATTACACCATCGATGCAGAGACCGCGAAGGCAAACTTCATCAACGGAGAGACCTATCAGTACAGCGATTATATTGCGGCTGATATTGCATGGCTGACCTCTTTCTATCAGACCAATCCGGATGCGCATCTGGTAGTAGGTGTACAGAGCCTTGAGGCTGACACAGCATACGGCACGGTTCCCGCATTCCGTTCCAACAATCCTTTCGGTATGATGATCGGTTTCTCCTCTCAGGCTGCCGAGGATGAGATTAAGGCTGCCATGATGTACATGGAGTGGATGACCCAGGAGGAAAATCTGTTCGTTATGCAGTGGGGTTATGAGAACGATAACTTTACCTATAATGACAGCAACCTTCCCGAGTCTGTAGGTGATTACGCCGGCGATAACAAGCAGGGCTTCAGCAACAACAAGGACTACTGGTGTGTAACAATTGAGGCAAGGAATGCCGGTACCATTGAAGACATGATCAAGGCAGCTTCCCCGAAGGGACTTCCTGAGGACTTTACAGACGATATCATTCAGAACTACTATAACCAGGTACAGGCATGGGAGAAGGGCTGGGTACCTACCGACTGTATGTTTGCTACCGAGCTTCCTTCTGTAGCAGAGTATCAGGGAACACTGCTGACACTGTATGCAGAGCTGCGTGACCAGCTGGTAATGTGCGATCCTGAAGAGTTTGATGCCAAGTATGAGGAAGCCGCTCAGAGATATGCGGATGCCGGATACGAAGCGGTTACCCAGGAAAGACTGCAGGCATATCAGGATGGCTTAAGTTCCAGACAGGAGTAATTTTCAGATAATGGATTCATTTTATCCACAGTGATGTACTATGGGTATGTTCCGAAATGTGACAGCCTCCCGGCATTAGCTGGGAGGCTGTTTTGTAGCAGGAAGAAAATTTCGGGGCAGACGGAGACGGGTGCATATGCGTAAGGAAATGTCTGCTAATAACTGCCTAAACAAATTGCAGCAGTTATTTTCCGACAGTTCCTAGTGCGCCCAGCAAGGGCGTAATGTTTAGCGGGTGGAAATCCCGTCTGGTAAGATACTAACCACATCATCAGTAGCAACCCAGAGCATGCGGTAGCAATACCGTAGGCAAAGCAAGGGAAGCAAGGTGGCAGGGTCAAAAGGCATTTTAGCCACGAAAGGTCGGATAACCAGTGCGCCGACACTGTTAGGAAAGTGGAAGGCAACATGTGGGTTTATCGTTATGGTGAGATTTCACACAGCACTGCGGGGTTTGAAGTCAGCCATGCCACACAATGACATTACGTCAACTGGGGAGAGCCTGTATTATCCGTAAACATGGAAATATAAATCCAAAGAAAACGGTATATCGGACAACTAACGAAGGAAGATGAAATAATACAGGCAGTCGGACAACTGCATAGTACCAAAGCTAATGGGTAATGCCATTAGGGGGAAGGCAGTTGCGTAAGGCGATATTCTACGGATAAACTACTACCGTACTCAGTGACGGAAAACTGGTGGAGAAAAGTTCTGTAGAAGAATATCATACGTACACAGAGACGTATAGACAATTAGTCTTACGAAGAGCCGGATGCGGGAAAGCCGCACGTCCGGTTCCGTAGAGGGGTGTGGGGAGTAATCCCCACATCTACTCGACAGATGAATTTCTTATCATAAAAATAAAATGATAGTTGCTGTTATAACCGGAAAAGATTAAAATGGTAATTATATACAGGCCGAATGGCGAGACAGGATGTGAAAACAGATTGAAGGAACTGCTTTGTGAATCCTGTAACTGACTATGGCGTAATAGAATGCGCTTGTTACAATGCTGCCGAAGGAAGATGACGCTTTGGCAGCAGGAAATGGAGGGATGTATGCTGCGACTGGAGTATGACAAGAAACAAATCGAAGAGGTGATCGACAAGATTGTCAGGAAAACCATGAATATGGATCTGACCTGGGACTGGCCCTGCGGGGTGGCGTATTACGGCATCAGCGAGGCTTATGAGAAAACGGGAAAAGAAGAGTACCTGAATCTGCTGAAGGACAGAGTTGACGAACTCATTGACCTGGGGCTGCCCAGAGTGTGGACCGTGAATGCCTGCGCCATGGGACATTGCCTGATCACCCTGTACAAGGCTACAGATGATAAGAAGTACTATGACATCCTTATGAGCAAGATTGCTTACATATCCAACGATGCGCTTCGGTTTGCGGACCATGTGCTGCAGCATACGGTGTCTGCCAATAACGATTTTCCGGAGCAGGCATGGTGCGATACCCTGTTTATGGCTGCATTCCTGCTGCTGCGGGTGGGGGTTATGAACAAGGACGAGGATATGATCAATGATGCCCTGAATCAGTATTACTGGCATATCAAATATCTGCAGAATCCCAGCAGCGGATTTTATTATCATGGTTATGACAATATTGCAGGAGACCATATGTCCGGGATTTACTGGGGCAGAGCCAATGCATGGGCGGCGTTTACCATGTCCCAGGTGGGCGGCGTCCTTCCGGAATGCTATCTGTATCCGAAATACATGGATGTGGCAGGCTCACTGAACGAGCAGCTGGCGGCGCTGAAGACCGTACAGACGGAAAACGGACTGTGGAGAACCGTGCTGGATGACCCGGAGTCCTACGAGGAGATTTCAGCTTCCGCCGGAATTGCCGCAGCCATGCTGACCAGAGGCAATCCGCTGCATTCCAAATATATCAACAAGTCTGTCAAGGGACTGCTGGACAATGTCAGCGAGGACGGCAAGGTGATGAACGTGTCTGCCGGAACGGCGGTTATGCGGGATAAGGAAGGCTACAGAGGTATTTCCAGGGACTGGATTCAGGGATGGGGCCAGGGGCTTATGCTGGCATTCTTCTCCACGTTGCTGGTTTCCGATACAATAGAGAAGGACGGAGCGCTTTAATATGTTTTACAGGAAATATGTGTTCGGGGAATTTGAGGAGGGACAGAGCGGAGAAATTCGGACCGTAGAGGAAAGGCAGTGCGGGGAAGAGATTCATGTCCGGTCAGATGACTTATATCGTCCGGATAAAGGCTACGGATTCGTAATCGAGAAAAACAGGCGGGAGCAGGAGCGCCTGCGCCTGCCGGAGCTGAATTCAGCATTTGATACGGTATACTGGTATCAGAATGAGGAACTGTCTCATGTAGAGGAAGACGGGGGCGGATGCTTTCTGGATTCCGATAAGGCGGTCGCGGCATTGGAAGAGGCTGCCGGGGCGAAGTTTCAGGGGGAACACAGGAGAATCCCTCTTTCCTTCAAACTGGATGTGCCCCGCCAGGGGAACTACAGAGTGACGGTGAAGATTCGAACGCAGGAGTCCATGGAGGATGTGCTGATATTTACCGGACGCAGGAGGCTGGGGTACCGTGGTACGGTCAGGGCGTCCGTGGGCCCGGCAGAGGATTTTGTATACATGATGACCGTGAATGTATGTGATATTATCCCCCGGGGGCTTACGGAGGCTTACACGGACAAATCTCT
The DNA here is from genome assembly GCA_910586775.1 of uncultured Acetatifactor sp. Taxonomy (GTDB): domain Bacteria; phylum Bacillota; class Clostridia; order Lachnospirales; family Lachnospiraceae; genus Acetatifactor. The sequence goes on from CAJUJN010000003.1 coordinate 17,206, forward strand.
GGATATCACCGTTCTGGCGGAGAAGCCCAGGCTCAGTGAGATAGTGGTAGAAGAGTCGGACTGTCCCACTCTGTTCATTGCAGGGGATTCCACGGTGACGGACCAGAGCGCAGACTATCCTTACGCTCCGGGAACCAGTTATTCCGGCTGGGGACAGATGATTTCGGGTTATCTGAACGGGAAGACAGCGGTTTCCAATCATGCTCATTCCGGACTGACTACCGCCAGTTTCCGGGAAGAGGGACACTATGGGATTGTGGAAAAATATATCCGTCCGGGCGATTATCTGTTCATTCAGTTTGCCCATAATGACCAGAAGCTGGAGGCTCTGAAGGCAGAGGAGGGGTATAAAAGCAATCTTCTCCGTTATATCAGCGAGTGCAGAGACAGGGGCGTATATCCGGTACTGGTGACACCCATTGCAAGGAATACCTGGAAAGGGAACGACGGAAGCTATAATGATTTGCTGGAGGAATACGCACAGACCTGTATCCGCGTGGGAGAACAGGAGAATGTGCCGGTTCTTGACCTGCATCGGCGGAGCATGGACTTTATTGTGAAGACCGGGCTGGAGGGCTCCAAAGCTTATTTCTTTCCGGGGGATTATACTCACAGCAATGATTACGGCGCTTATTTCATGGCCGGGTTGGTGGCTGAGGAGGCTGCGGCCGTATTAGGTGCAAGGAAGGAGCCGGAGTATCGTTTTCTGGCGGAGCAGGTGACTGACGGTTTCGGAGCATGGCATCCCGCGGAGCGGATTCTTCCCCTGGAGAAGCCGGCAATATATGTAAATGTGTCAAGTCCGGAGGAGACAGAGGCGCTTTCCGACGTGGATAAACTGTCGGAGCCGGCAGACAGGGCATCGGCGCTGGATATGGTGATTAAGACGGCCAGGTTTTTCCCTACCAATGTGTATAACGACATGTTCAGCGATGTGGTGGGGCATGAGTGGTATGCGGGAACGGTGGAATGCGCTTACCAGAACGGCATGATTGACCCGGGGCTGGTGGAGGACGGAAAATTCTTCCCGCTGCGTCCTGTGACATTGGAGGAGTTTCTGGTATTTGCGGTCAATGGCTATAAGAGCCGGAGAAAGCTTCCTGATATGAACGGAGATACGGACAACAGTATATACGTGTACGATGAAAAGTGCAGAACATTTACAAAACCTTATGTGCGGGCAGCCTGTGCGCTGCGCTTGATTGCAGCAGATGGCAGCGAGAGACCCGACCGGGTAATCACCCGGGGGGAAGCTGTGGCAATCTGCAGGAAACTGGGGATATAGTGAGAAAGGAAGCAGGCTTTCCGAAATTTGCCGGATGTAACATATACTCACGACCGGAAACAGTTGCCCTGGCCTGTTGATTCTGTTATGTTGAACAGAAACAGGGCAAATGAATGCGCTCACGAGTATAAAACGGCAATTGAGGTAAGCGGTTTCGAATGAGAATGGAGAGAACGATATGGCGAAACAAAGCGGCGGCTTCACGCTTCCGGGGGAATCCGGATATGAACAACTTACATTGAAAATGGCGGAAAAATGGGGTGCGGATGTAATCCGGGACAGCGACGGCACAGTTTTGTCCGACGAAATCGTCCATGCCGGGTACGGCATCTACTCCACCATCTGCATCATACGTGACCATAACGAGTGGGCAAATCAAAACAGGGATAAGCTTCAGCAGACATTCCTCTGCACGCCGCCTGCGGTGGCAGAAGGTGAAACGCTGGCCATAGAGCTGATGGAAAGCTTTTTTGCAGAGCAGTTTGAAATAAACGACACGGCAGCAGCATTTAAGTACTGGGAAGTTTACGACAGGACAACCAATCAGAAACTGAATCCTGATAACTGGGATTACGATAGAAAAGCGGGTACGGTAACCGTAAAAAATGCGGTACCCTTCCATAAATATACGGTGAGCTTCCTGGCTTATCGTATCTGGGAGGAGATTTCCATGTACAACCATACCACCAACAACTGGGACAAGGAGCATCTGCTGCAGATTGATCCCAGATACCCGGAGACCCAGGAATATCTGCTGGGCTGGATGAAAAACTGGTGCGAGACTCATCCCGATACCACGGTGGTGCGTTTTACTTCCATGTTCTATAATTTTGTATGGATTTGGGGCAGCAGTGAGCGCAACCGAAATCTTTTCTCTGACTGGGGCTCCTATGACTATACAGTCAGCGCTCTGGCACTGGATGAGTTTGAGAAGAAGTACGGCTACCGCATGACGGCAGAGGATTTTATCAACAAGGGACAGCTTCATGTGACCCATATGCCCGGCACGGGACGGAAAGCTGACTGGATGGAGTTTATCAATGATTTCGTGATTTCCTTCGGGAAGAAGCTCATTAATATGGTGCATGAGTACGGCAAGAAGGCCTATGTGTTCTATGATGACAGCTGGGTAGGCGTGGAGCCTTATAATGGAAGGTTCCAGGAATTCGGCTTTGACGGTCTGATTAAGTGTGTATTCTCCGGCTATGAGGCAAGGCTTTGCGCGGGTGTGGATGTGCCCACTCACGAATTGCGGCTGCATCCGTACCTGTTCCCTGTCGGATTGGGCGGCGCGCCTACTTTTGCGGAGGGCGGAGACCCCACTCTGGATGCGAAGAAATACTGGAACAGTGTGCGCAGGGCGCTGCTTCGGGCGAAAATTGACAGGATAGGCCTGGGCGGCTATCTGCATCTGGTGGAAAATTATCCGGATTTCTGTGATTATATTGAGAAGGTGTCCGATGAGTTCCGGCTCATCCGTTCCTTCCACGATGCGGGAAAGCCTTATACGATCAGGACAAAGGTGGCTGTCCTTCACAGCTGGGGGGCGCTGCGCTCCTGGACGTTGTCGGGGCATTTCCATGAGACTTATATGCATGACCTGATTCACATCAACGAAGCGCTCTCCGGCCTGCCGGTGGATGTGAAATTCATTTCTTTCGAGGATGTGAAGGATGGGGCTCTTGCAGATGTGGATGTAGTTATCAATGCGGGCCGGGGGGGAAGCGCCTGGAGCGGCGGTGAGAACTGGAAGGATGACGAAGCGGTCACCATGCTGACGAAATGGGTACATGAGGGCGGCACGTTTATCGGTGTGAATGAGCCCTCTGCGGTGGAAGGATACGATACGTATTTCCGTATGGCGCATGTGTTGGGGATTGACAAGGATACCGGGGCGAGGGTGTGCCATGGGAGGTGGCAGTTTACTCCGGAAGACAAAGAGGGAATTCTGCCGGCTGGCGCATCGGTCAGTGCGAAGGAGCATTTATATCTGACCGACGGAAAGGCGAGAGTGCTGCTGGCCGCAGGTGAAGGTGAGACGGGAAAAACGGTTGGAAACGGAGTCTCCGGCGGGGAGGACAGACCGTTGGTATGTGTGAATGATTTCGGAAAAGGGAAAGGAATTTATCTGGCCTCCTTCCGGGTGAATCTGGAGAATACCCGCATGCTCTATCAGCTGATTCGATACGCAGGCGGCGAGGGAATGAGCGGCTTGTATATGACCGATAATTTATATACGGAATGTGCTTACTATCCCGAGAGCAGGAAGCTGGTTATCATCAACAACAGCGACAGGGAGCAGGCTGCGTCTATTCCTACCGAAGCGGGAGTACGGACGGTGTCCATAGCGCCTTATGATACGGTGTTTGTGGAGCTGTGATGTGAAGGTGAGGAGAGAGGTACGAAAGTCTGGAGGAAGTGAGGCTGGCAAGAACATTACTGGCGGCCTTTCGTTATAATACATGACTGCAAATCTACTCGACGTGCAATATATACTGCGCACCGGTTGAAGTTGCAGTACAAATAGCAGATAAGTGATGACGGCAAAAGCCGGGAAGCTTATATTCCGAATAAGGAGATTCAGGCAGTTTTCTATAAGTCAGTGAGGCAGAGTAGAAATGGCCGGCTTGTGCAGTTTATGAAGCTGTCGGAGAAATTGCTTCATGCCGTACTGGAAAAAGAGGCAGGGCAGGTTGGGGATTTGGCTGAGAGCGTACACAATGATTTTATTTCCAGTATCGAATACAATGATGAAAATTCGCTTTCCTGCACAATTACCATTGCCATGCTGTCTGCCTTTACGTATTACCACAGGCCGATCCGTGAGTTCCCGGGGGGAAGGGGGTTGCGGATATTGTATACCTTCCGCTCCCCGAATACCCCAACTATCCGGTTATCGTGGTGGAGCTGAAATGGAATAAAAGTGTGAAGACCGCAATTTCCCAGATTAAGGACAGGCAGTATCCTCAGGCGCTGAAAGGTTACGCAGGTGAGATTTTGCTGGTGGGTATTGCCTATGATAAAAAGACGCGGCAGCATACCTGTGAGATTGAGGGTTTTTGTTAGTATTCCGCCAGTTACTTGAGGAATGTGAACAACATAATGACTGCCCCCAGTACTACAAGTACCACACCTGTAGCACGGTTTAGCGTCTTGGGTTCCGCCTTGTTGGCAAAAACGGCGGCAATTCTGGCCCACAGGAATGTGAATACAATACACAGGATCCACACCGGCCAGCCGGGCAGGCTGCCGATGGCAAAGTGGGAGACTGCTCCTGTCAGGGCGGTAAAGGTCATGATAAATACGCTGGTTCCCACGGCGGTTTTCAGTTCGTACCCCAGAACCGTGGTGAGGATCAGCAGCATCATCATGCCGCCGGCACCTACGAAACCGCAGATAAAACCGATCATTACGCCGCATATGACAGAGTGCACGGCGCGCTTCTTCGCGGAGGTATTCTGCATGGTTTCCTTGGTGGTCATAACCGGTTTTACGATAAACTTAATGCCCAGCAGGAAAGTCATAAACACGGAAAAGGTTCCCATGGTGGTGGGCGGAAGCAGGCTGGCGATATAACTGCCCACAACGGTGAAGGCCAGGACGCTGCACATCATGATCAGCCCGTTTTTGATATCCAGGTTTTTATTTTTCCCGTAAGTGTATGCCGATACTGCGCTGACCAGTACGTCGGAGGAGAGGGCGATTCCCACTGCCAGGTAAGGGTCCATATCCAGGAATGTAATCAGCATGGGGCTTATTACAGCCGCTGCGCTCATTCCGGCGAAGCCTGTCCCCAACCCTGCACCCATTCCGGCAAAAAATGTAACTGCAATCATTAATAGCCATTCCATATCATTCGCTTCCTTTCAGGATATCATTCAGATTATGTTCCATCATTTCCATTACGTGATAAAAATTTTCCCGGGACGCCGTATCCACATCTTTGAAAATGTCTTCATAAAAAGAATTCTGAAGCCGGCGTCCCTTTTCGATAATTGGCTGTGCCTTTTCGGTGCAGGTCAGGATGGTCTTCCGGCGGTCACCCGGGAAAGACTTTCTGTCCAGGTAGCCGTCCTGTACCAGTTTTTCCACATTGACGGATACCAGATTCGCCTTCAGGCCTCTCAGCTCTACAATGTCCTTTGCCGTGTTGTGGGCAGCAATATCCAAAAAAGAAAAGGAAAGGCAATATGGCGAAAGCAGGAAGAGGATGGTATACTTATAGGGGGAAGGAAATAAGCGACATGTGTTATGACTAAAGCAAAGTGAGGCGGATATCAGGTGCGCAGTGCGGCGTATCGCAGGGAGAAGCCGGGAACAGTGCGTGTATTTCGGGCGGGTGCATTGCGGAGATATGGAGACAGGGATACAATAAAGGAGACAGATATGTTGAGGGCATTAGAGAAATTTTATGAGGATTATTGCGAAAGCATTCGGAGGGAAGCGGATATACTGCGGGCAGAACCCATGCCCGTGATTACGGAAGAACTGTTCGCAATCTACGAAAATACGGGAAACCGTCTGACTTACGAAGGGGTATACTTTATGCGGCGGAAGTTTCTTGCCGTATTCGGGCTGAAGGTGATTCTGGACGGGGAGGAAAGGGACATCCGGAAACTGGAAGAGATATTGAAGGATATCTGCAGTGAGGAATGCTGGGCGCTTCCTGCCCATGTAAATCGTAAGGCGGACAAGAACTGGCGGATTTGCGTAGATTTGTTTGCGGCGGAAACGGGACAGGCCCTGGCTGAAATCGTTTCTCTGCTTCAGGATGCGCTTGCACCGGAGGTGGCGGATACTGTGCGGTGTGAGGTGATGCGCCGGGTGCTGGAGCCTTTTGCCGCGTCAGAGGCGCCTTACGGACACTGGGAGTACGGTGCCAGCAACTGGTGTGCCGTATGCGGGGGCAGTGTGGGAAGCGCGGCCATTTATCTGATGCGTGACAGGCCGGAAGAGCTGGATGCGCTTCTGGAGAGAATCTGCTATTCTCTGGAAAATTATTATCTCAAAAGCTTTGCGGAGGATGGTACCTGTCTGGAGGGACTGGGGTATTTTACATATGGCATGACTTATTTTGCCGGGTTTGCGGCGCAGATGTATGACTTTACGGCAGGAAAGAGGGATTTGTTCCGGAATGAGAAGTTGGCAAAAATAGCGGCTTTTCAGGCAAAGTGCTATTTTCGGAGCGGTAAGACGGTGAGTTTTGCAGACGGTTTTACGGATGATACTTTCCGGCCGGGACTGACCTGCTATCTGGCAATGAAGTATCCGGGAGCCGGGATTCCGGCTGTGGAGCGGGCTGCCGGACTGAATGATGACAATTGTTACCGATGGATGGGGCTGTATCGCAATCTGGTCTGGACGAAGGAGTACATGAAGGCGGCTTTCACGGAGGCGGCGGAAGCGGTTTCGGCTGGCAAGACAAAGGCGTCACCGGAGGTCGGAGCGAAGCCCTCGTGGGCGGAAGCATGCGGGGGAGGGCCGTTACCGGCAGAAAGCGGCGCTTCAGCCGCGCAGGTCGTCCTTCCGGATGCCCAGTGGACCATATGCCGGAGCGCAAACGGAGCCGGTATGGCGGCAAAGGGCGGTCATAACGGTGAGCCGCACAACCACAATGACACAGGTAGTTTCTTTTATTTAAACGGAGCGGACTTTCTGTTGGCGGATTTGGGATGCGGCGAATATACAAGAGATTATTTTTCGGAAAAACGTTACGGCTATCTGTGCTGTCGCTCCCTGGGCCACAATGTTCCGATTATCGACGGGAAAGAACAGCTTGCCGGGGAAGAATACGGATGTGACGGCTTTGAGACGGACGGTTTGGGAAAGACGAGAATCAGCTTCGCCGGGGCATATGCCAATCCGGAACTGAAATCCCTGGTCCGTACCCTGGACTGGAATGCGGCAGACGGGACACTGCAGGTGGAGGATTGCTTTCAAATGACGGAGCGGCTGAAATCTGTCAGGGAGAATCTGGTCACCCGGTGGAAGCCGGAAATAGAGGGCAATACCATACGGATACAGGGGGCCGGGAATGGATGTGTGATTGCGGTGGAAGGCGAAGCAGTAGCAATTGACTGCAGCCGTCAGGAGTTCAGTGACCACAGCGGGATTAACAGAGATGTATGGCTGCTTCAGTGGGAGGTTTCTGCGGCAGGGGAGGCAGGGCAGACGACAGCACGATTCTCGGTACGAGTGCTGTGAGGACGGCATGGAAGTGCGTCAAAGCATATAAACATCGGATAACAGGACTATATTATAGGAAGCGGGCACAGCTCTTCATCGCTGAATGCGGTGCAGCGGACTCGCGGTGCAGGAAAATATCGGACGTAATGAACCGCTTCGCAGCAGGCAGCAGGGTATCCGGGACGTGAAAGAATAAAGCAGGGGCTGCCTCACAGAAACATGCGAAACAGCCCCGTTTTTATATGTTAAAAAACAATTTCCATTTTACGGCTGACCGCCAACCGGTGAATCCTCAGCAGGCGAATTCGAAGGCTCTACGGCAGTGTGCTCGCAGGTGTTGTAGCGCAGCTGCAGGAACTGAGAACGGTTCTTATTGTAAAGCTTCTTCAACTCGTCGGAATATCCGACAACAACCCAGGGAAGTGTGGTATTGACCAGAGTCAGCATATCCTGGGCGATGGATTCATTAGCGACCGGGAAGGTGTGGCCCTTGGGAGTGATTTCGTCAAAGAGCATCACATTGTAAGTGGTTCCGGTCTTAACGCCGTTGGTACGGTGGGTAACGGTATTCTGGTAAGCCCACATGATCTTGCTGTTGGGGATGGCTCTGGCATCGGAGCCGGAGATATAGTAGGTCATCAGACGGCCCATCTTCAGAGTACCTTTCTTATCAAAGGACTTGGCGTTGCGGTAATCGGAATCAATCATGGACTCGGAGTAACCGGCCGCAGAGATGTCTTTGCGCAACTTCTTCAGAGAGCTTCCGCCGGCTACCTTTGCAATCCGGAAGATGCCGAAGATAAGCAGGATGGCACCGAGAACAAAAAGTGCGATATAGACACTGCTCATGCTTGCTTTGCTGGCAAATACATCAATACAATAAGGGAGGGTCTCCTCCTCAATTTCTTCGTCCGTAAATCCCTGTTCCCTGAAAAAGCTTTTGAAATAGGAAGTCTCCTCAGCATCCAGTTTTTTAATCTTACCGCTCAGCAGGAGAGGGTCGGAAAGTATTCCGTTGTAGGTATCCTCAGTGATGTCGTCCAGCCTGCTCTCGTACTGTGCGGGAACTTTTACGGACATATAGCGCCAGTCGGCAGAATTCTCATCGCCGGTCAGGATGATGTAATACAGGTCTGTAGTCCTTGTCTGGTTGGTCTTGGTATTGCGCTCATAGGCTTCCAGATAGCAGCCGAAGCTTTCCTTCACATTGGCATCCACCAGCTGGCTCTTGATCTGATCCGGCTCCAACGTCGCGAAATCCACATAGCCGGTGGCAGCATAGAAGGCATCCATGGCGTTCCAGCCGGCTAATCCCAGTCCTGCGACGATCAGGATGATGGACCACAGCAGAGAGCTTTTCAAAATCTTTTTTTTCAGTTCTTCAAACATTTCTTTTTTCCTCCGCATTTTATAAAATTTATGTAAAATACTGATAATATATTACCACCGGATTCTTTTGATTTCAAGTTGAAAATAAGCCTACAGGCATTCAAAATAACATTTGTATACGTGTTTATAAAAAATTAAGAATTTGCAGACGGGAGGAGGGAATGGACGTCCGAATGTTTTGCAATCTGAATATTTACAGAAAAGGCAGAATCGGGTACAATAAAGCAAAAGCGCATAAATATAAGAAAGATAAGAAGCGCAGAAGAGAGGATTATGATATGAAGTTTAGGGACATGCCGTATCAGCGTGTTGATTTCGAGCAGGTGGAAAAGGATATGAGGGCGCTGATGGAAGAGTTTGAGAATGCTTCCGGCGGAGAGGAGCAGTTTCAGGTACATCAGAAGTATTATGAGCTGACCGACCAGGTCCACACGCAGATGACCATAGCCCATATCCGCTATGATGTGGACACCACGGATGAGTTCTACAGCAAAGAGCATGATTATTACAATGAAAAGCGGCCTGTTTTTTATAATCTGGTGCTGGAGTATGAGAAGAAGCTGTATGACTCTCCCTGGCGCGCGTACCTGGAGGAGAAAATAGGGCCTGTGGCATTCAAAAATATGGAGCTGTCAAGGAAGGCCATGGATGAGAAGCTGATTCCCCTGATGCAGGAAGAGAATGCCCTGACTACGGAGTACAATAAGCTGATTGCCGGGGCGAAGATTGAATTTGACGGCAAGGTTTTGAATCTGTCACTGATGCGACCCTACCTGATTCATTCTGACAGAAGTGTCAGGGAGGCTGCGCATAAAAAACAGAGTGCGTTTTTTGCGGCAAATGCGGAGAAGCTGGATGAAATATATGACAAGCTGGTAAAGAACCGCACTGCTCAGGCCCGTGAGCTCGGCTATGAGAATTATCTGGAGCTTGGCTATTACCGGATGAACAGAAACTGCTATGGCAAGGAGGAGGTGGAGTCTTTCCGCAGCCAGATCAAAAAATACTTTGTTCCCTTTGCCGAGAAGCTGCATGACCGCAGAAGGCAGAGGCTGGGGCTGGACAAGCTGACCTATATGGATGCCGCCGTTTATTTTAAAGAGGGAAATCCGGTGCCTTTCGGCACGCCTGACGAGATTCTGGCAGCAGGGCAGAAGATGTACAGTGAGCTGTCTCCGGAGACGAAGGAATTCTATGACTTTATGATGGAGAATGAGCTTTTTGATGTCCTGGGGCGGAAGACAAAGCGGGCAGGCGGATATATGACATATATGCCGGTTTACCATTCTCCTTTTGTGTTTGCCAATTTTAACGGTACCAGCGGTGACGTGGATGTCATAACCCATGAATGCGGGCATGCGTTCCAGGGGTATTTGTCCGGCAGGGACCCCATCCGGGAGCATTCCGACATTACCATGGAGACGGCGGAAATCCACTCCATGTCCATGGAATTTTTCACCCAGAAATGGATGGAGCTCTTCTTCGGCGACAGGGCTCAGGACTATATCGAGATGCATCTGGAGGATTCCGCGGCATTCATTCCCTATGGGTGCATGGTGGACGAGTTCCAGCATATCGTGTACGCAAATCCTGATATGACACCGTCCGAGAGGCATGCGGCATGGCTGAAGCTGGAGCATGAGTACAGGCCTCACCAGGATTACGGCGATGATGAGTTTATGGGGAAGGGCGGCTTCTGGCAGAAACAGCAGCATATTTATAATTCTCCTTTTTACTATATCGACTACAGCCTGGCACAGTCCTGCGCGCTGCAGTATAAGGTGAAAATGGATGAGGATTTCGATACCGCCTGGGAGAGTTATCTGAAGCTGTGCAGGCTTTCCGCATCGGATTTCTTTACCAATATGGTGAAGGAAGTGGGGCTCATGAGTCCTTTTGAGCCCGGCTGTATCAAAAATATTGTGGAAAAACTTGAAAAATATGTGAAATAGCTTCCCATTTTGCAAAAAATGCTGTAAAATATATACTTGCCACAAATATGGCGTACAAACCCGGTAAGCGGCGAGCTTATCCGCATGACAGGCACATACAGGACGCCGTCTGCGCCGGACAGTGAAAATCAGGGAAGGGAGAAATTTATATCATGCCTAATAAAGAAACACAGAATACCGGGCAGGAACCAGAGAAGGTAGTTACGAAATATGACCTGAAAATGCAGCGGAGGAAGGAGCAGAAGGAAAAGGCTGCCAGAGAAGAGAAGATCAGCCGTATCATCGGGATTGCGGTGGTGGTCGCCCTGGTGTGCATCGTCGCTTCTTTTCCCATCAGAAATTATCTGACTGTCAACGGGACATATGCAACTGTAAACGGAGAGAAGATATCGAGGGTTGAGTTTGATTTCAACTATAATATGGCCCGTACCAGCTATCTGAACCAGTATGGCGCTTATCTGAGCTATTTCGGACTGGATATGAGCAGTGACCTGGATTCGCAGATGTATTCCGATACGCTTACATGGGGAGATTACTTTGATGAGCTGGCGGTGCAGAATATTGCCCGCAACAAGGGGCTGGAGAAGGAGGCAAAGGCAGAAGGCTTTGCCTATGATGTAGCCGAGGATTATCAGGAGTTTCAGGAAGCGCTGAAGGATGCGGCTTCCGGAGCCGGGAGCACTGTGAAAAATTACGTGAAACAGCTCTACGGGCCTTATGCTACGGAAAGCAGGGTGAAGCCGTATCTTGAGAACAGCTTTTACATCAGCGCTTACAGCGAGGCAGTTGCGGACAGGCTTACGCCTTCCATGGAAGAGATTCAGAGTTACTATGACGAGAACAAGGGAACATATGATTCGGTTGACTACTACAGTGAGACAGTAGATGCCGAGCTGCCCACGGAGCCGACGGAGCTGGCAGACCCTGTGGAGCCGGAAGAGGACGAAGCGGAAGGCGATGGGGAGGATGGAGCCGACGGAGAGGAAGAGGCTTATCAGCCTTCAGAAGCCGAGATTGAGGCAGCTATGGAAAAAGCAAAGGCGGAGGCGGACAGGCTTGAGAGTACGCTTCAGGCAGACAGTGAGTTGGTTACCAATGCAAAGAAGTCGGCAGTCAGCTACCTGATCGGCGACTGGCTGTTTGATGAGGAGAGAAAGCAGGGGGATACGACTGTGATTGAAGATTCCACAAACCACAGATATTATGTGGTGGGATTTGAGGGCCGTTATCTGGACGAGACGCCTTCTGTGGATATTCGCGTGACGCTGACTGCGGAGGATAACGGGCAGGCTATTCTGGATGAGTGGAAAGCAGGCGCTGCCACTGAGGAAAGCTTTGCGGAAATCTGTGACAAGTACAATGACCCGGAAGTTACATCTGTTGAGGGCGGTCTGCTGGAAGGGGCACTGACTTCCGATGTGCCTGAGGAACTGGCGGAGTGGCTGAAAGACAGCGGCCGCGCAGAGGGTGACACGACTGTCATTTCTCCGGAGTCCGACCAATATACTTATGTGGTGTACTATGTGGGCGACAATGATGCCGAATGGATCCAGAGCATCAGGAATACTCTGCTGAATCAGAAAGTTTCCGAATACATGGCGGCTTTTGCGGAAAATATAGATGTGCAGGACCCTAAGGGCAATCTGCGGTATATTGACATCCGTGCCGAGGAAGCAGCCGCCAGCGCAGCTGCGGAAGCCGAAAGTGCTTCTGCGGACTCGGAGGGCGGTGATGATTCCGATTCGTCTGAGGCGGGTTCTGAGGATGGTGAAGGTTCCGATCCGGCAGAGTCCTCCGAAGGCGAGGCGGATTCTGAAGGCTGATGTTGTATCCGGCGGTAAGGCAGCCTGTAGGGCCCGGCAGATGAATTGGGGTGCGCTGCGCAGTTCTTATGGATTATCAATAAAGCGTGGAAGGCGGCGGTGTATTTTCCGCCGCCTTTTTATGACAGGGCCGTCATGTGAGGCGGCAGAAAACAGTGACGGAATAATTCGTACCTGAGAGAGGAATGCATGAAGACAAAAGCACTGGTACTGGATATAGACGGAACCCTGACGAATTCAAAGAAAGAAATCACACCGGCCACAAAAGCGGCCATTCAAAACATTCTGGAACGAGGGCATAAAGTCGTCCTGGCTTCGGGCCGTCCGGCCTATGGAATGCGGCGTTATGCGGATGAGCTTGAACTGAAGCGATACGGGGGCTATCTGTTGTCCCACAACGGTGCCAGGGTGCTGGATTACCGCACAGGGAAAGTGATTTTTCAGAAGGCGCTGCCGCTGGAGTTGCTTCCGGATCTGTATGACTTTGCGGCAGAGCATGGCTGCGGGCTTGCCACCCATTCCGAAGATACGGTGATTTCGGCCTTTTCCCCTGATGCTTATGTGGCGCTGGAGGCGCGTATCAACGGGATGCCGGTGAGGGAAGCGGAGCGGTTTGCGGATGATGTGGATTTTGACATTTACAAATGTTTTATGACGGCGGATGGTGAAAAGGCAGCCGTGCTGGAAAAGAAATTACAGGAAATCTGCGGCTCCCGGGCCTCTGTCTACCGGTCCGAAGCATTTTTCATTGAAATCGTGCCGAAGGATGTGGATAAGGGGGATTCTCTGGCAAGGCTGACGGATAACATCGGCATAAACCGGGAGGATGTGGTCTGCTGCGGGGACGGGTTTAATGACATCTCAATGCTCCGTTATGCCGGTGTGGGGGTGGCAATGGGAAATGCTCAGCCTCCGGTAAAAGAAGCCGCGGATTATGTGACTGCCGGCAATGATGAGGACGGACTGGTGCAGGTCATCCGGCGGTTCATTTGAGTATATTAAAGGCATGATTTTGTGATGAAAAATATATTGCGGAAGCGAGTATTCGTTATGCATTTGCGTCGGCGAGTGTTTTTGGACGTGAGTATATGTGGAAGGGCTGACTCTATGTGAAGCTTAAGAGGCGGATTATGCAGGACGGGAATTCAGGCCGCAGCCGGGGGGCAGAAAAGGAATTAAGGTGGCAGTATGAAGCATGATATCAGGATAAGGATGCCGCAAAAGGGACAATATATTATAAATACGCTTGAAAACGCCGGATTTGAGGCTTATGCGGTAGGCGGATGCGTGCGGGACTGCATCCTGCGCAGGCAGCCGGAAGACTGGGATATTACCACATCAGCGAAGCCGGAACAGGTGAAAGAGCTTTTCCCCAGAACCATCGACACAGGACTGCAGCATGGGACGGTGACTGTCATGCTGGATAAGGAAGGCTTTGAAGTGACAACTTACCGTCTTGACGGAGAATATGAGGATGGCAGGCATCCGAAGACGGTTACATTTACATCTGACCTGGAGGAGGATTTAAAGCGCAGGGATCTGACCATCAATGCCATGGCCTACAATGACCGGGAAGGGCTGGTGGATTTGTTTGGCGGTATGGAGGACCTGGAAGCGGGGATTATCCGCTGTGTGGGGAAGCCTGAGGAACGTTTTCAGGAAGATGCGCTGCGCATCCTGAGGGCAATCCGTTTTTCGGCCCAGCTGGGCTATGGGATTGAAGCGGAGACTCTTGCGGCAATCCGCCAGATGGCACCCACTCTGAACAAAATCAGCGGGGAGCGGATTCAGGTGGAGCTGGTAAAGTTATTGGTGTCACCTCATCCGGAGTATCTCAGAACCGCATATGACAATGGTGTCACAAGGGTGTTCCTGCCGGAATTTGATAAATGCATGGAGACGGCGCAGAATCATCCCCATCATTGCTGCAGTGTGGGAGAGCATATTCTGCATTCCCTGAGCGAGACAGAGGCTGACAGAGTGCTGCGTCTCGCCATGCTGTTTCACGACATGGGAAAGCCGGCTGTCCTGACCGTGGACGAGGATGGCATCACTCATTTTCACGGACATGCGGCAGTCAGCGCGGATATGGCAAAAACAATCCTGCAGCGGCTGAAATTTGACAATGATACCATTCACAGGGTATGCAGGCTGGTTTTGTACCATGATTACGGAAACGGAATCCGGGCGGATAAAGGAAAAGTCCGAAGGGCGCTGAACAAAATCGGTGCGGACGCTTTCCCCGGGCTGCTTGCCGTAAGGCGCGCCGATATCATGGCTCAGAGCGATTATCAGCGGCAGGAGAAGCTGGAAAATCTGGACAGATGGCAGAAACTTTATGAGGAGATACTGGAAAAGCAGGAATGTGTCTCTTTAAAGGACCTGGCGGTAGACGGCTCCGACCTGATTGCTGCGGGGTGGAAACCGGGCAAAGCCCTGGGGGAAACCCTTCAGAAGCTTCTTGAGCTGGTGTTGGAGGAGCCGGAGCGGAATACCAGAAAGCAGCTGCTGGAAGAGGCGGAGCGCTTGAAAAGATAGATGAAAGCAGTAACATACTTTCAGGAATCCTCTCATATGATAGGTTATAAACCGGACTGGGGACAGTGCGGGCAAGAAACCGAATCAGGAGGGGCCGGAAGTGAATGACAGGGCAGTTGAGTTACTGGAACAATATGAGATCGAGGTGCTTCGCACCAGAAAAGGCAGGGGTGCGATTCTGTGTGAGACCAATCGGGGATGCCTGATTTTGAAAGAATATGCAGGGAGCCAGGAGCGGATAGCGCTGCAGGACAGATTGCTGAAGCAGGTGGCGGAGGCGGGCCTGGTGCAGGCGGAGATGATCGTGCCGGACAGGGAAGGCGCGTTGTTTGTCAGGGATAACGACGGCATAAAGTACGTGCTGAAGACATGGCAGGACGGCAGGGAATGTAACATTCATGACAGAGGGGAATGTGTGGAGGCGGTACGGCTTCTGGCCAGACTTCATGAGAATATGACACTGTCCTCGGATGTGCCCGGCCTTCCGGAGGCTTTTTCGGCGGAAAAGGATTATGACAAGAGGAACAGAGAGCTGAAAAGGGTGCGGAATTATCTGCAGCAGAAGAAGCAGAAGTCCTGGTTTGAGCTGAATCTGCGAAAGGCCCTGGACGGTTTTCTGGAACAGGCTTTGGAGGTGACGGAGGAATGGAAGGAATATGCTGACCTGCCGGCGGAGGGCGGGCAGGGGACGGTGTCCGTGGATGGTACGGGAAGTGACATAACTGTCAGGAAAAACGAGGAGAGTACTGCGGATGGAGGAACGGTGCGTTTCTGCCATGGAGATTATCAGTATCACAATATCCTTCAGGGCAGCGGCGGCTGGTTTCTGGTCAACTTTGAGAAGTATCAGCGTGATAACCCTGTCAGGGACCTGTACCTGCTGCTGAGAAAGCTTCTGGAGAAGGAAAACTGGTCTGTATCGCTGGGGGCGGAATTGCTGGAGGTTTATGAAAAGGAGCACCCCATCAGCGCACACAGCCAGATTGACCTGTATTACCGTCTGGCTTATCCGGAAAAATTCTGGAAGATAGCCAATTTCTACTATAATTCCGGAAAGTCGTGGATTCCGGGCAAAAATCAGGAAAAATTGGAAAAAGTCATGGCGCAGGAGAAGGAAAAGCAGCATTTCCTGGATGAAGTATTTCGGGATGTCAGCCAACTGCGCTGAAGGGTATGAATGTGTATGGCCCATATGGGCGTAAGACTGCTGCCCATAGAAACAGGAACATATCGGGATAAAATTAAGAAGAGACAGGGATGGCATGTTATGACAACAACCTGCCGCGCATATATCAAGAAGCGGTATTTCGGCCGGTGCGGAGAAGGAAGAGGCAGTTATAACAGAAACAGAATGCATGGATGCGCAAAAGAAAAATACGGAGAGCGATGTATGATAAAGAGAGTTAGAAAGAACGAAAAAAAGAAAAGAAGCGTGTATGCATCAGTTTTTGCCCTAATGATAACAGCATTTTTATTATCGGGCTGTGCGCTGTCATTCCCGTGGAATGGAGGCAGGCCCACACCGTCGCCTGTGCCGGAACAGATTGATACGGGCTTTGTGGTTACCGGCCCGGAGAGTTTTGATTCCGCGGATACCGCGATTCTGGTGGAGCGGGATGAGAAAGAGAACCTGGTAACGTTTCTGAATCTGGACCTGGGGCGCAGATACACCCTGTCCATGGACGGTACCACCAAGCTGTATGACAAGTACGGCGGAGCGGTTTCCGTCAGCCAGATTCAGAAGGGCGATATCGTGGATATCACATTTCTGAAATCGAAAAAGCATCTGGTTACCATGCAGCTGTCTGCTCAAAGCTGGACTTATCCCGATGTGGCATGGTATGCGTTCGATACGGCGAGGGGAGAGGTGACCATCGGGGAGGAGACCTACAAGCTGACTTCCAATACCCAGTATCTGTCCGAGGGCAAAAACATTGAGCTGATGGATTTGAATGCTGCAGATATACTGAGTTTTCAGGGGATAGGCAGTCAGGTTCTCAGTGTCCGTGTGGAAAGGGGGCATGGGTATCTGCGCCTGGTGAACGGTGAGAAATTTGTGGGCGGATGGATTGAGGTAGGCGAGGCTATGATACAGCGGATAACGGAGGATATGCTGCTCCTGGTGCCGGAGGGAAGCTATCAGGTCAATATCACCAACCGAGGGGGCGGCGGCATTAAAAATGTGGAAATCGCCCGAAATAAGGAGTCTGTGCTGGATATCGGAGACCTGGAAATACCGGAGCCTCAGACAGGGATGGTGCTGTTTTCTCTGACGCCTTCCGATGCCCAGCTCTATATTGACGGCGAGGCGGCGGATGCTTCCGGCCCGGTTACGCTGGAATACGGGCTTCATCAGATGATCGTGCGCGCGGACGGCTATCAGTCCATTACACAATATATCCGCGTGGCACAGGAATCCGCAAGCTTTGATATTGTGATGGAAGCCGTGGAAACGGCTATCGAGGAAGAGGAGAGCAGTACGGACCCGGATGCCACAGCCACACCGGATCCCATTACGGATTACTATAAAGTATACATCAATGCGCCGGAAGGGGCGGAGGTGTATCTGGACGGGCACTATGTAGGCATTTCACCCTGCAGCTTCAGGAAAGAGGAAGGCACGCATGTGCTTATACTGCGGAAAAAGGGATATGAGACCAGAAGCTATACATTGCAGATTGACGGTGCGGAAAAGGATATGTCCTACTCCTTTGCAGATTTGCTGAAATATGGTTCGGAGGAGGAAACCGCAAGTCCGACGCCGGATGCGGGCGCTTCGCCCACGCCCACGCCTGAGCCGTCCCCCACGCCCGGGCCGACAGCCGCACCAACATCCACGCCCGGGCCGACAGCCACACCAACACCCACGCCCGAGCCGACAGCCACACCAACACCCACGCCGAGCCCGGAGCCGGCATCCGATACAAACTGATGCTGTTTTCCGCAGGCTGCAGTTATAAAGCGTATCCGGGCACTTTACTGGCAGAAATATGCGGGGAGAACGTGTGTGAAATCTCTGTCAGGGCTGTTTTGGAACGGCTGTCAGGGTTACGGGGCGGCGAATCGTATAAAACTGCGTATTTTTGCGGCGTGTCTGGAAAAATTCCTTGACAAACAAGTGAAAACCATATATAAATATTTATAGACGTTTCAGAGAGAAATCTTGGAAATGAAATGTACAAAAATGAAGACTCATATAGGAGGAGCAATATGAACAAGACAGAATTAATCGTTGCCATGGCTGACCAGGCTGGAATCTCCAGGAAAGATGCCGAGAAAGCGCTGAAAGCCTTCACGGATGTTGTTGCTGACGAATTGAAGAAGGGCGGGAAAGTCCAGCTGGTAGGTTTCGGTACCTTTGAGGTATCTGAGAGGGCAGCCAGGGAGGGAAGGAATCCTCAGACGAAAGAGACGATACAAATCGAAGCGTCCAAGGCTCCCAAGTTTAAGGCCGGCAAGGCTTTAAAGGACATGGTGAACGAATAAGGTGTCATCAGTTCATAAGGAAATGGCTGATTTTGTAATCAGTTCCTGAGAAATACAAAGTATAAAAAGCCCGGTGTGTGTTCCGCGTTTCAAGGTACCGAAGAACAGCCACCGGGTTTTCCGTCTCTATGGGGACGGCAAGGATGATTTTTCGCACGGGACATTTGCTGTCCGGTACGGAGCGGACAGCTGTGAGGCGCTGTCCGGGGAGGTTGTGTTATGAGATTGGACAAGTACCTGAAAGTATCCAGGCTGATCAAGCGCCGCACTGTGGCAAATGAGGCCTGTGACGGCGGGCGCGTGATGATCAACGACAGGGTTGCGAAAGCTTCCGCCGAGGTGAAGCAGGGAGATATCATCACCATTTCCTTTGGAAATAAGGAAGTAAAGGTGGAAGTGCTTGATGTGCAGGAGACTGTGAAAAAGGATGAGGCGAAGGAGCTCTTCCGTTATTTGTAGGAGAGCGCTGTGCTTCGGGAGCGTCCTGTACTCGTTGAAGTGCTGTGCTTCAGGGGGGCATTATATGCTATGAGCGCCTTGTACACCGGGAATTACATCGCGGAAGGTCTTTTTGGCGCAATTCCTTCATATACTGATTCAAGGTGATATAAAAACTTGAGTGAGGCTGCACTGCGGCTTCAGGGATGGAGGGGCCTATGGAAGACTTAAGCGGGAGTTCCCGTGTACATAAGGTGGTAATGACGAATCGGAGAAACTGCACGGTGAACGGTGTGAACGATGTGCTTTCTTTCGATATCCATGAAATCCTGCTGGAGACAGAGCAGGGGATGCTGATGATCAAGGGAGACGACCTCCATGTCAGCAGGCTGACCCTGGAAAAGGGTGAGGTGGATATAGACGGCAAGATTGACAGCTTTACATATTCCGATGTGGCGAGCGCAGGGCATAAAAACGAATCACTGCTGAGCAGGCTGTTCCGGTGAGTGTGGTAAGCGAAAATCAGTTCCTGCTGCATTCCCTGATCATGGGTGCATTTATCCTCTTTGTGTATGATATCCTGCGGATCATCCGGAGGGTAATTCCTCATGGCGGTTTCTGGGTTGCCGTGGAGGATCTGGCATTCTGGACTTATTGCGGTGCGGAAGTTTTCCTGCTGATGTACCATGAGAGTAACGGGACACTGCGGTGGTTCGCCGTCACCGGTGCCATGGCAGGGATGTTTCTATATAAAAAGCTGTTCAGCAGGCTGTTTGTAAAATATGTATCCCTGGGGCTGAGTAAGCTGCTGAAAGGAGTCGGCAGGATACTGAGGTGGCTGTTCAGACCAGTGGGCCTGGCCGGCAGGAAAGTCAGGAGAGGAACGAAGCACCTGATGGGGAGACAGAAGAGGTTCCTGAAAAACAGGTTGACGTATTTTCTGAAAGTGCTTAAAATAAATATGAAGGTATGAGATGGCTCAACGGGTACGCATGAAATATTTCCATCTGTGCGGTTGGATGCTCATTCAAGCATTCAACCCACTCCTGCATTCGTAAAACTCGCGTTTGCGCGCTTCTGCATCTGCAGCCGCCTTTTGCTCATTTGGAAGTGGGCTGCTAATCCAATGGCTCGTCTGCATTGCAATAGCCTGCATGCAGACAAGCCATTGGATTGCAACCGCACAGGTGGAAATATTTTATATGGAAGTTTGAGTTTGTGTCCGAAATTCGGGCTGAGACAAGAATGGAGACTGAGTATGGCGAGAAGAAAACGTGTTGCGTACCGTAAGAGGGTACAGAATCGTTTCAGTATGTTTCTGGTGACGCTGGTAGTAGTACTGATTTTGATCCTGGTACAGATGGGGAGCCTTCAGCTGCGGCGCAAGATTGATGTGAAGGCAGCGGAAGCGGCATCTCTGGAAGCACAGATTGAGGCGGAATTGAGACGCCAACAGGAGATAGCGAATTTTGGCAAGGAAGTCCAGACCAAGGGTTATATTGAAAATGTGGCCAGAGAGAAACTGGGACTGGTTTATGAAGATGAGATTCTTTTTAAAGAGAAGGATTAGGCGGGAGCATGAGGCTTCCGCTTTTTTTGTCGCAAAACTTTAGGGGGAGAGCAACGCGTTTTTGACAAAAAAAGTTTTTATCCGTTTCTATAATGGTACTGCTGTGCAAGAGATGGCAGCGGAAAGGGGTGCTTTGGCGTGATGAGACGCAAAGGGGAGGAAAAGGAGCTGCAGACGGCACAGGTGTCTGATCTGTGCAGGCGCAGGCTGTTAAGTTATGCGGACAGCTTTTATGAATTGGCAAGGAGTTATGATGAAGAATTTGAGCCGGAACAGGAGAGCCGGGAAACCGTCCTGATGGAGAGGAGACTATGGGAGAACAGGCAGGTTATCAGCGGGCATCTGACGGAAATGGCGAAGATTATGACAGAGGCAGCCAGCGAGGTACTGGTTTTCTGGCCCATGGAAGGAAAGAAGAGGAGGCGTCTGACACAGGCGCTGTCGGAGGAGGGCATTGAGGTGGAAGGCGCCTGTTATCTGCCGAGGGACGACGGCAGACAGGCGATTGTGCTGACTATGTATACGCGCAGGGGGGCGAAAGTGTCTGTGGAGGATGCGGCCGACATGATATCCGTATTGCTGGACAGGCGGCTGGCGCCTTCCGTGACTAGCCCCAGTGTGGTGGAGACGGCGCCTCAGAGCTTTGTTCTGGAGGAAGAGGCTGCTTTTCTGGTGCTGACGGGTTTTTCCAGGGCAGTGAAAGAGGGAGAGGACATCTCCGGGGATAATTACGCGGTGGTGGAGGCGGAGAAAGGAAGAGTGACGGTGATGCTGTCCGACGGCACGGGCTCCGGAGAGAAAGCGGGCAGAGACAGCGAGCGGGTTCTGGACCTGATGGAAAAAATGCTGGAGGCGGGATATGGAACCGACACTGCTGTCAATATGGTAAATACAGCTTTGTTTGCATCAGGGGAAGATGCGAACCATCCCACTCTGGACATCTGCGATATCGATTTGTATCAGGGAAGCTGCCAGATGAGGAAGATTGGAGGCGCAGCTACTTTTCTGAAGCGCGGTCAGGAGGTGGAACAGCTGATGACGGGAAATCTGCCGTTGGGAATCTTCGGACAGGTGGAGGCCCAGCCGCTGTATCGGCAGCTGCAGGACGGGGATTATCTGATTATGGTTTCGGACGGGGTGGTGGATGCCTTCGGCGGGGAGGATTATGAAAATACCATTATGAGTATCATTGCCGGGCTGCAGGAGCACAATCCGGGGGAATTGTCGGACAGGCTGCTGCAGATTGCCATTCATGCCAGCGGGGGGCATATTTATGATGACATGACCATCGGAGTAATCGGAATCTGGGAGACGTGAGGCCGTGAAGGATTTTTTGCGAGGCGTACTCCGGCATAAAAAATTCCTGCGAAAACGTCATGTTTCAGATTTTTTCAGGTATACAGGCTCGTGGTATTTCGGGAAGCACAATCAGGTATCGAGGCTGAGTGCGCTCATTTTGGCGCCCGCAATCTCGGGATTCTCGTGGAAAGTGCGCATGAAAACGCCTCTCGGCGGCCGAGTGAACAGTAACTGAATTTTACGGTGAATTTAACGATTAACGCACAATGGTTGACTTTTACAGGTTTTTGAGATAACATAAGGTCATGGATATCAGAGGAAAAACCGACACGAATGTCATAAATGAGACTGTTAAGGATAAAATTGTTGATGATAAGGTTCTGGATGGTAAGGCTGTCAGGGATAACTTTACCATCAGGAAAAAGGTATTCGCATACATGGAGGAACATCGTATGCTGAAAGCCCATGACAGGGTGGTTGTGGGTGTATCAGGAGGGGCGGACTCGGTCTGCCTTTTTCTGTTGCTGTCGGAGTATGCAAAGCGGGTCCCGCTGTCCCTGGCGGTGGTGCATGTCAATCATGGCATACGCAGGGAGGCCGGGGAGGATGCCCGGTTTGTGGAAGAACTGTGCCGGGAGAGGGGAATTTCCTTTTTTCTGGTGGAGGAGAATGTGAGGGAGCTGGCGTCACGGGAAGGATACTCGGAGGAAGATGCGGGACGGCGGGTACGGTATGATGCATTTTTCAGGACGGCGGAGCGCCTTGGCGGAGCCAGGATTGCGGTGGCGCACAACAGCAACGATAATGCGGAGACCATGCTGTTCCATCTGTTCCGGGGAAGCGGCCTGCAGGGATTAAGCGGAATCGCGCCGGTGCGGGGAGATATTATAAGGCCCATTCTGTGCCTGGAGCGGCGGGAAGTGGAAGCGTATCTGAGGAGCGTTTCCGCCAAATGGTGCCGCGACATCACGAATGAGGGGGATGATTACAGGCGCAATCGAATCCGGCATCATATTCTGCCCTATGCGGAGGAGTCGGTGGCATCCGGAGCCGTGGAGCATATGGGGCGGACTGCGGAGCTGCTGCGGGAGACGGAGGATTATCTTGAAATCCGGACGCGGGAAGCTTTTGCGAAGTGCGTGGAGGCCATTTCGGAGAAGAGAAGCGGAAATGTACCCTTTCCGGGCGGCAACAGGGCAGAAGAGACCGCCAGAGGCATGGATGCAGTCTGCCAGCAGGGAAAACGGGAAGCGGAGAACAGGGGCTGCGGTTTCTGTGAGGCAGCAGGAGAGGACATGGGCGGGACAGGAGAGCCGGATGTAAGCCGTACGATGCAGATGGAGAGATGCCTGAATACGGCCGGCAGGCTCCGGACAGGAGAGCCGGATGTGAGCCGCATGCTGAATGTGGAGAGAAATCCGGCGGATAAAGGGGGATTTCGAATAGATATAGCGTATTTTAATCGGAATCATACGGTATTGCGGAAGCGAATTCTGCTGAAGCTGTTAAACGGATTATCGCCCACAGGGAAAGACATTTCGGCGGTGCATGTGGCGGATACGCTGGAGCTGTTTGAAAAAGAGGGGAACAGGAGCGTCAGTCTTCCGTTTGGAATCACGGCACGGAGACAGTACGGAAGCGTATATTTGGAGCGCATGGAAGGGGGGCTTTTTTCGGGAAAGTACTCTGCAGCGGAAGGTGGGGGAGAGAAGCTGCCCGGGGGGAATGCCGGAAGACGGCAGCCCGCAGCAGGAGTTGCGTCACCGGAGAACGAACTGCCGCAAAGGAGGGCCGCTAAAGGGGATATCGAAATTTCAGGAAATACAGCCGGCGGCGGTACCTGGCGGGAGCAGCCTCTGGCTGTCGCTTTAGGAAATGAAATATTTCAGGCACCCTCTGTTTACGAGTTGGGAGACTGGGGAAAAATAGAATTTACGGGAATTTTTATAAAAAAAGGTCAGGAAGTTCCCATAAAACGGTATACGAAATGGTTTGATTATGATAAAATAAAAGAATGTGTAGTGATTCGGTCCCGATGTCAGGGAGACTATCTCACAATAGCGGACAAAACAGGAAATAAAATACGAAAATCCGTAAAAAAATACATGGTAACGGAAAAGATTCCGAGGCAGATTCGGGATGAGATACCGCTGTTGGCCGCCGGCAGCCATGTGCTTTGGCTGACAGGCTGGCGGATCAGCGAGGCTTTTAAAGTGGATGGAGATACGGAACGAATATTGCAAGTGAAGCTTTTGGGGGCGGAATTCTGCGAAGATAAAGAAACGGAGGAGAAAGATGGCGGAGAGCATTAAGGTACTTTTGACGGAAGAGGAAGTAGATGCGAAGATTCAGATGATTGGGGACCAGATCAGCAAGGATTACGCGGGAAAAGAAGTGCATCTGATCTGCGTGCTGAAGGGCGGAAGCTTTTTCATGTGTGAGCTTGCAAAACGGATTACGGTGCCGGTATCACTGGACTTCATGGCGGTGTCCAGCTACGGAAGCGGCACCACATCCGGCGGTGTAGTCAAGATTGTAAAAGACCTGGATGAACCCATCAAGGGTAAGGATGTGCTTGTGGTGGAGGATATCGTGGACAGCGGCAGGACGCTCAGCTATCTGCTGGAGATGCTCTGGGCGAGAGGGCCGGAGTCTCTGCGCCTGTGTACGCTGCTTGACAAGCCGGAGAGACGGGTTGTGGATGTGGATGTAGACTATACGGGATTTCAGATTCCAGACGAATTTGTGGTGGGATATGGACTGGATTACGATCAGAGATACCGTAATCTGCCCTATATCGGAGTGGTGGAATTTCAAGGCTGAGGGCGAAATATGCGGGGCGGCATTCGGGATGTTTGGCAAATGCTTTTGAACGTGAATATAAATAGGAGGCTTGCAAGTTGAGGCAGAACAGTAGAGGTTTTAATTCATATTTTCTTTTTATCATCCTGCTGCTGATGGGAGTGGCGGTGCTGGCGACTTTGAACGGGGCGGATGATGATTACACCCGGGAGGAGTTCATCAGTGACATGGAAGCCGGAAGAGTCCAGGAAGTCATTGTCAATCCCAACAGCGAGGTCCCCACGGGATATCTGAGGGTGGAACTGGTAAACGGCGTCGACATGAAGCTGTATGTGACGGATATCGGGGAGGCGGAGGCATTGGTGCGCTCCTATGGGTTTGACCCGCTGGTGCGGGATGTGCCCAGGGAAGGCTGGGTATTGACCACTCTGGTTCCCATGCTGATCGTGCTGGCCGTGGGTGTGTTCCTGTTTATGATGGTCAATGCCCAGAACGCCGGGGGAAACAACGGCAAGATGATGAATTTCGGCAAGAGCCGCGCCAGACTGTCCATGGGTGATAAGAATATTACTTTTGAACAGGTAGCGGGTCTGAGAGAAGAGAAAGAGGAGCTGGAAGAAATCGTTGACTTCCTGAGGGAGCCCGGAAAGTACACGAAAGTGGGCGCCAGGATCCCCAAGGGCGTTCTGCTGGAGGGCCCGCCCGGAACGGGTAAGACGCTGCTGGCCAAGGCGGTGGCAGGAGAAGCGGGAGTTCCTTTCTTCAGTATATCCGGTTCCGATTTCGTGGAAATGTTTGTGGGTGTGGGCGCTTCCCGCGTACGGGATTTGTTCGAAGAAGCAAAGAAAAATTCACCGTGTATCGTATTTATCGACGAGATTGATGCAGTGGCGAGGCGGCGCGGCACCGGTATGGGCGGCGGTCATGACGAGCGTGAGCAGACACTGAACCAGCTGTTGGTGGAGATGGACGGCTTCGGGGTCAATGAGGGCATTATCGTCATGGCGGCCACCAACAGGGTGGATATTCTGGACCCCGCAATCCTGCGTCCCGGACGTTTCGACAGAAAGGTGGCGGTAGGCACGCCGGATGTCAGCGGAAGAGAGGATATCCTGAAGGTGCATTCCAAAAACAAGCCTCTGGCCGAGGATGTGGACCTGAAGCAGGTGGCACAGACCACAGCCGGCTTTACGGGCGCGGATTTGGAGAACCTGATGAACGAAGCGGCCATCAATGCCGCGAAGCAGGGAAAGGGCTTTGTGGTACAGGAAGATATCAGGAAGGCCTTCGTCAAGGTGGGTATCGGTGCGGAGAAGAAGAGCAGAGTCATTTCCGACAAGGAGAAGCGGATTACGGCTTATCATGAGGCAGGGCATGCCATACTGTTCCATGTGCTGCCGGATGTGGGGCCTGTCTATACCGTTTCCATCATTCCCACGGGAGCAGGCGCCGCGGGCTATACCATGCCGCTGCCGGAGAAGGATGAAATGTTCATGACCAAAGGGCAGATGCTGCAGCATATCATGGTTTCCCTGGGCGGAAGGATCGCGGAGGAGATTATTTTCAAGGATATCACTACGGGCGCTTCCAGCGATATCAAGAAGGCCACCAAGGTGGCCCGCCGGATGGTGACCCGTTTCGGTATGTCGGAAAATATCGGCGTAATCTGCTATGACGATGATGACGACGAAGTGTTCATTGGTCGTGATTTGGCTCATACAAAGAGCCACAGCGAGTCCATAGCCGGCGAGATTGACAGAGAAGTGAAGGCGATTATCGACGAATGTTATGAAAAAGCCAGAAGCATAATCCTTGAGAAGGAAAATGTGCTTCATACCTGTGCCCGGCTGCTGCTGCAGAAGGAGAAGATAGGGCGGGAAGAGTTCGAAGCGCTTTTTGCGGCGGATGGATTGGCGCAGAAAGACGGTGTCAGCACGTTTGATGAACTTCTGCAATAGGCTTTGAGCGCTTCATGCAGGACATGATATGTCAAAGAGGGCGCTCTTTGCGCGGTATTTGATTATGGAAGCTGTACTTGATTTCTATGACATGGGCAGAATGCACAAAAAAGAAAATGATTTTTTGTCAATTTTGTTATTTTTGAGAATAGCCAGATTGGGGTTTAAATGGTATTATAATACTCGTAACCCCCAATACATTATATAGTTTTTTGCTATACCCCATAAGAAATACCTTCTCTGAAAAGGACAGTCACCCCATGGCTGTCCTTTTTATTTCAAGAAAATTTTCGGTGCCATCAGTATTTTATGATATATAGAATTCGGGGCAGGACCGCATACGCTGAAGGCATATATCATGATTTACGGGACTATTGAATATATTGCATAATCACTTGTCCGATTTACATATGGCAGTCAGTTTGCGGCAACCCCTTCCGCCCGCCTCAAATACAAAATCCCCGTCACATCCGCAAGAATCCATCCAATAGGAATGGCACTCCAGATGCCGACCACTCCGATCTGAGGAACAGGTGCCAGTATGTAAGCCAGCGCAACCCTGGTTCCCAGGGAGATGACAGTGAGCACCAGCGACATTTCAGGCCGGTTGATTCCCCGGTAATATCCGTATAACAGAAACAGAATACCGATTCCGCAGTAAAATGCACCTTCTATCCGCAGATACCCTGCACCGATGGCAATGATTCCTGCTTCCTCCGGGCTGATGAAGAGCAGCATCAGGTATGGGGCAGACAGAAATACCAGAACGGATACGAATATACAAAAAAGCATGGATACCCTGACGGCACTCCGCATACCCTCCCGCACCCGCTTTTTTTGTCCGGCACCGTAATTCTGGGAGATGAAGAGGGAGAACGCATTGCCGAATTCCTGGGCCGGCATATAGGCAAAGGAATCAATCTTTACAGCTGCGGCGAAAGCAGCCATCACCTCCGCGCCAAAGCTGTTCACCAGTCCCTGTATCATCAGGATGCCGAAGTTCATCACCGACTGCTGTATGGACGAGGAAAAGGCAAAGCGGAGGATTTCGGCAGCGGAGCCTTTTTCCGGTGTGAAAGAATGCATGTCAAAACGAAGCTGAGGCTCCTTCATCCAGGTATATGCCATCAGCCCCAGACCGGACACTGCCTGAGCAATCACGGTGGCTGCCGCGGCTCCGGCAATTCCCCATCTGCACACCGTCACGAAACATAAGTCAAGCACTATATTCAGCAGGGCAGTGCTTCCCAGAAAATACAGCGGCACCACGGAATTGCCCACCGCCCGGAGCAGATAGGCAAAGTAATTGTACAGAAATACGAAGAAAATCCCCAGGAAAATAATCCATACGTAAGTGTGCATCATTTCCATCAGTTCTTCCGGAACATGCAGAATGCGGAGAATGGGGCGTCGCAGCACCATGACCAGCAGGTTCAGCAGGACGGTGACGCCGCCTGTGAGCAGAAAGGACAACTGCATGCTGTCCATCATCTTCTTCTCTTCCTTTTTTCCGAAATAATAGGAAAACAGGGCACCGCTTCCCATACACATACCGATGAGGATGGAAGTCAGGAAGGTCATCAGAGTGTAGGCGGAACCCACTGCCGCCAGGGCGTCCGGCCCCAGAAACTGTCCTACGATTAACGTGTCGGCAATATTGTAAAACTGCTGCAGAAGGTTCCCCAGAATCATGGGGGCTGCAAACAGAAGCATGTTTTTGGTCACGCTTCCCCGGGTCAGGTCTTTTTTCATTTGGATACTTCTCCTGTTCATGACAATAGAAAGTCTGCTTTCTGCTATAAAAGTATATCTTAGTTACAGAAACTGTCTTTTATAAGCATGTCTGCCTTTAGTATAACATTAAGATTTCGGTTATTCAATGGAGTGCACAGGTTTCGTGTAGTTTTTCCAGTTCCGTTTTCCGTGGGAGGTCCCGAATGTCTTTTATGGATTTGGAGAACGGGTACTCATATAAAATGATTGCAGACCGGAAGGGGCAGCTGCCGTCGTCATTGACAATTTGCCTGAAATACGATACCTTATATTTGTGAGTATATCTTTCGTTTTCCATAGTACATAAGGAAGTGTCACGAAATAAATTTGCAGGATTCCACACGGAAAGGCGCATATATACTGGTGTTTCACTCCTGAAAGTGCAAATTTATTTCCAGACAATTCCTAACGGAGTCAGGAAGATGATTCTATGCTTAAAAGTATATTGTGCGGGCAGGGGGATTTTATGAGAAAAACTGTGAGGCATGCCGTATGTATTCTGTTGATTCTGATATTAGGCGTTTCCACCGCGCTGCTGGCTTATCTGCACTTTGGCGCGGCGGACAGCGGGAATCTTTCCGGGGAGTGGACGGCAGAACTGGATATGACGGAACAGGCGGCTATGGCGGCCTATATCTGGCTTCGGGACATAGAAGCGGTCTCCGTAACGCTGGAGGAGACGGAAAGCCGAATGCAGGATTTGAGTGTTCAGGTGGAATTGATTTTTGAACAGACTTCCCGTCAGGGGGGAACCTTTTACAGCAGTGTTCTGCCGGAAAGTTATGAGGCCTGCAGACAGGCGGCTTATGAGGCATTGGCGGAAGAATTTCGGGTGCTTGTGTCGGAAAGGCTTCGCATGGCGGGCTATGGGGACGGCGCGGACGGGTCAGCGGCGGAAGCTTTGGCGGCGGAGGCTTTCGGGATGTCTACCGTATCCTGGCTGATGTCCTGCGGCCCGGCCCTGCTGCCTTCCCTGGAAGAACTGCAGGCCAGGTATGACGGCAGCGGCAATTATGAGGCGGCAGACGGTATTCTGATCAGGCAGTTTAAAGCGGGGGCCTGTGCCGGCACGAAGGCGGAGAGTTATATCAGGAAGGATTCCGGCCTGATTCTGTCCGGTGAAGCAGATGAATCCGGCTCCGGCCGCTCTGAGGAGCATTATCCCGTGATGTATACTTTAAAGCAGCCGGCAAATCAATAACCAATGTTCCGGTTTTACAGCGGATTTTTCTCAACATATAGTCGCCGGCGGTAAAGCTTATACAGCCCCGGAAATTGGATGTCTTGTCAGTTTAGGGAGGGATTATTACTTTTTCGGGAGATAGAAGCCGATAAATTCCGGCATTGCCTGTGTTCGTAAATGCGTTCTGTAATAACGCGTGAAACGAAAAATTGAATTTCGGAAATTTTGGTAGCATAATCCGGGAACTGGATTGGGTGTGTGCCCGGAAAGGTGGGGAATCGGAAAGGATGAATGCCGAAAGGCTCCATGTTATACTGCAGACCGCCAGGATTTACAGTGATGCCTCCGGGAAAATACCTGACTGGCGGTCTGCAGTCGGGTTGTAATGCAAATTCAACCGGTGCGCAGTATAAATGGCCCGGAGATTCCGAGAGGATATGAAAAAAGAAAGGGAGACCATATGAAAACAATTCTTCGGAAAATAAATTGCCTGATTCTATGTACGGTTCTGGTATGTTCCATTTCCTCATTCAGGGCCGTCGCCGCTTTCAATATTCCGGGCAGCTGCCAGGTACAGGCTGACGGCGGCGCTCCATACACCGTGAAGACTTTTGACTGCGACTATGCAAATAATACTTATCTGTCTCTGCGGGATATTGCCATGGTTCTGAAGGACACGGACAAATCCTTCTCCCTGGAGATTACGAAAAATGCTGTAGCGC
Organism: uncultured Acetatifactor sp.; assembly: GCA_910586775.1. Taxonomy (GTDB): domain Bacteria; phylum Bacillota; class Clostridia; order Lachnospirales; family Lachnospiraceae; genus Acetatifactor. Next base: position 47,610 of record CAJUJN010000003.1, read on the forward strand.
TGAACCCGGGAGAGGACTATGTGCCTGTGGGGGCGGAGAATATCCCCTGGGGGGAGGATGAAATACCGGATGCTTCTGTGCGGAGAAACGAATTTAAAGTGAGCGGGGAGACAATGTCCTATTATACCCTGATTGCAATGCTGCCTTCCGGCAGTTACGACTGCTTCCTGATGGCTGCAGATCTGGCCATGATTCTGGACACGAATATCACCATGCCCGGAACGGGCATTGGGCCCATGTCGGAGAGAACGGTTATTTCTGCGGGGTCAACAGTGTGCTGGCGGGGGACGCATTCACCGGGGAAATCTATTACAGCTACCAGGCCGATACATCATTCCCCATAGCAAGCACTTCCAAACTGATGACCTGCCTGTTGGCCATGGAGGCTGTCTCGGCAGGAGAGCTGAGCCCGGAGGATTTGGTCACGGTTTCTGAAGCGGTGCAGCTGCTGTCCGATTCTTCCGACGGGGTGATACCAATGGAAGCCGGGCAGCAGGTCACCGTGCAGGATCTTCTGACAGGTGCCCTGCTGCCCTCTAGCAACGAGTGTGCGCTGTGCCTGGCGGAAGCGGTAGCCGGCTCGGAGGAGGCTTTTGTGGAGCGGATGAACGGGAAAGCGTCGGAACTGGGACTTTCCCGGGCAGTTTTTTTCAACAGCAACGGTCTGCCTGTCTACACGGAAGCACCTGTTCCCGCAAAGCTTCAGAACCGCATGAGCGCGGAGGACATGTTCCGGCTGGTGTCTTATCTGTTAAAGGTTTATCCGCAGATTACGGATATTACATCCCAACAGTCTGCTGTTTTGGAATCTCTGGGACAGGAGGTGCGCAATACCAATCCGCTCCTGCGCAACATGCCCCAGGTAACCGGGCTGAAGACCGGAACCACCAACAAGGCCGGAGCCTGTCTGGTCACGTCTCTGTCCGCCGATGACGGAACGATGGAACATGAACTTGTAGTCATTGTTCTGGGAACTGAGGATTCCATAGAGAGAGGGCGTGTTTCCGGCCTGTTGGCCAGATATGCGCTGGATGTATTTTATTCCGGTACGGAAGACACAGAAGCCGGGACAGCCGAAAATCCCGGCAGCCTGCCCACAAACGCCGAGACGGCAGTGGACTGGATTCTGGATACTGCAAAAAAGCGCTGACGGCAGGCTGCCAATCGTTTCCGGGGAACTGTGGGCGCCCTGCGTACACTTTTTTTCACCCCCTGTTCTGCCGGCTCAGGATGCTGTCCCGGCAGGGCAGCCAGCCGAGCCTGGAGGAGCTGGGCACGGTCTCCGAAGCGGCACAGCTGCAGTCCGGTTTCTCTGTGGAGAGCGGGCGTGAAAATTTCAGCCGATATAAAAGATAAAGGTCAATATTCGCAGAGGCGGACGGATTTACCACATGGCTGTGGGAGCGGCAGCGGATGCGTCCTGCGCCATTTGCTCTCTCTTTTTGAAGAAATGATCAATTTCACTTTTGATGGAATCGGCGGAAAGTGACTTGGAAAGATACCCTTCAGGTCTGAGGGAAATCGCTTTTTTGACACTCGCGCTGTCCACCCTGCTGGTCAGAAAGATGACAGGAATATCTGTAAGATCCTTTTCAGAGCGGATCATTTCCAATACCTGGCTGCCGCTGCAGACAGGCATCTCATAATCCAGCAGAATCAGGTCAGGGCGGGCCAGGGTAATGCTTCGGATGGCGGACATGCCGGAATCCGCCGTCTGTACTTCGTAGTCGCTGTTCAGTAAATGGATCATGCTTGTTCGCATAAAGTCCGAGTCGTCTACCACCAATATTTTCTTTTTCCGGGTGGATGCGGCTTCGGCGGCGCTGCCGGAGCGGGGATGCGCTTCGCTTTCGGCAGAGGGGCTTAAAGAGCACAGATGGGTTTCAAGCTCGCTCACGGCATTCTCCGTGACAGCTGAAATGCCGTCCCGGCTAAGCGGTCTTTCTGAAGCAGCCATGCAATAGGCAAAGTAGCCATGGCCGGTGTCGAACAGAAGGCTGAGCTGAAGGCTCTGCCGCTCATACATTTTGTAAAACTGTTCATAGGACAGCAGATGCTCATTTGTCAGTTCAAACTGCTGCAATGCGGAAAAATAACGTTTGACACGTTCAACAAGCTGTCTGGCCGCATATCTCGCCACATTGGACAGCATCGTGTCAGTGGACTCCGATTTGGCGTCTATGACATTGCCGATGGTGCTGCCGATCAGCTGTTCTTCGAAAAGCAGGAAAAATTCCCATCTCTTTTTATCTTTGCTGCTGTAGATTAGCCGGCAGCAGATAACGTCCCCGAATTTTTCTCCGGTATAACAGCTGCTGATCAATTGTGTATCGAGCCGGAACATGCTGTGCAGCAGGCTGGCGATGGTCTGCCCCATTACGGCCTGTTCCTCTTCCGGCAATAGCTTTTCCCAGTGCCGGACCGGTTCGCCGCTTACGATCATATGATCCTCTATCAGAGTATGTCCCATCAGCCATCCTGCACATACACCGAGAAAATGGTGAATGGAGGTTTCGGAAAAGTGAGTCATCTCCAGTTCGTGTTCCAGGGCAGGAAGCATTCTTTCACGGAAGTCCCGGTGGATGCGTCTGTGTGCCTCAAGTCCCGGGTAGTCTATGGAGGCCATATAGGCTTCCTCATCCGCGAAGTGCTGTATAGCATGATCCTTAAAGTACTTTATCGCCTCCTGGCAGGCAAAGTGGCTTTTCTCTTCGTTATGCCCAAAGGCATACAGCTTGTTGAGAATGCTGAAGAGCTTTTTGTGTTCCCTGTCGATAATGTCTACTCCCACATTGTACCGTTCATCCCATTTCAAACAATTTCCCATATGTTTTCCTCCTTAAAATGCCGGGACGGTTTCTTCTTTCCGCCTGACGGTTCCCGGTTCGGTCGATTTGGCATCGTATATTTCCGGCGGCTTACAGAACGCCCGGTAGCTGGAAATGCATGAATGCCTGCCTGTAAATCAGAGAGGCCGGAAATAGGCTTTGTTATTATGATGGCTGTGAGGTGTCAGGTTTTTTCTTATATTTTATTCTGTAGGTGCAGAAAATGTGCCAGTTTCTGACATTTTTCGCCTTATTTTGTATCAATACCAATTCTTTATCTGCAATTCATGAAATCTTAATAGGCACTCCGAGTCATAGTGTGCTATACTTAAACAGTGGTGTCTAAGGCATACACGTTCGGTAGTTTTACTCACTGCCTGCAGCTCGTGTCCGAAGGAAATATGCTGCCATGCGCTGCAGAGGATGTGAAAAGGAAAAAAAGAAAGGAAGTATAAAAATGATGTTTAAGAAAAAGGCAGTTTGCCGGCGTATTCTGACTTTGGGACTGACTGCGGCCATGATGCTGTCCATGGCAGCCTGCGGCAAAACCGGAGAAGAGGAGACGGAGAAAAAGGAATGGGCCTGGGTCCCGGAATATGTTACAATTGATGATGAGAATGTATCCTATTATGATATGCAGCTGGCGGGGGACGGGCTTTTTTATCTTTCCTACGATTATGATGAAGCCGCAGAGACATCTTCCCAGAGTATTTGCAGATATTCCCTGGCGGACGGCAGTATAACGAAGACACCGCTGTCTTATGCGGAGGAAAAGAACTGGAATCTGAACCGCACCGTCTTTGCGGCGGACGGCAGCATGTACGGGACAGCAGATGTCTATAATGAGGATTATAGCGAGCGCGAGACCTGGCTGTGCAAATTTGACGCTCAGGGCAATCAGATATTTGCGGAAGATATGACGGAGCTGGTGAGTGACAACTATGTGGATTTCATGGCCATGGACGAGGAGGGAAGGATTTACGTCTCAGGGGATTCCGTTATCTGGCTGTTTGATCAGGATGGCAGGAATCAGGGCAGTGTGTCGCCGGATGTTGGCGGAAACGGATGGATTCGTTCCATGGGCAGAGGGAAGGACGGCAGGGTATATGCCTGTTACTACAACAATGACGGTTATGTTCTGACGGATATTGACTTTGAGGGCAGGAAGACAGGGGGTACCTATGAGAACTTCCCCAGCGGAAATAATGACAGGCTGGTACCCGGCATCGACAAGGATTTCCTGGTGCAGGACGGCAGCAGAGTATTTGAATACGATATAAAGACCCAGAGTGCGGAGGAGCTGTTCAGCTGGCTGGACAGCGATATCAACGGCAGTTATGTACAGAATTTCTGGGCTTTGGATGATGGGCGCATCCTTGCAGTCACCATGGACTGGGATGCCAATGAAGAAGGAATCACACTGCTGACAAAGAAAAAGGCCAGTGAAGTGCCCCAGAAAGAGACTATTGTGGTGGGAACGCTCTACGGGGACTCCAACATTCAGGCAGAGGCGGTGAGGTTCAACAAATCCAATGACAAATATCATATCAGCATCCGGGAATATCTGGATTTCAATAATTGGAACGGGGAGGGAGAAGACGCTTACAGAGCCTATGTAGCGGACGGAATCAGCCGGATAAACAATGACATCACATCAGGCAATTGTCCTGACATTATGGATCTCAGCGGCCTGAACATAAAGCAGCTGGCGGCAAAGGGGGTTTTCGAGGACCTGAACGGTTATCTGGAGAAGAGCGATAAGCTGAAGCGTTCCGATTTCCTGGAGAATATACTGGATGCCTATACCCTGGGAGGAACCCTGGTCAGCATTCCCTACAGCTTTCAGCTGCAGACCGTTGTGGGCAAGGCTTCGGAGGTGGGAAGCGAGATGGGATGGACCATCGATGAGCTGATTGCCTATGCGGATGCCCATCCGGACGCACAGCTTTTCGACAGTGTATCCAGGGATCAGATCATGATGTATCTGATGATGTATAATGCGGATTCCTTTGTGGACTGGAACACAGGGGAATGCTATTTCGATACGGATGCGTTTAAAAATGTGCTGAATTTCGTGAAACGCTTCCCTGACGAGGTGCATCCGGAGGAGGGTGATCTGTCCACGCCCAACAAGATTCAGCGGGGAGAGGTACTTCTCTATCAGGCAAATCTGTATAACTTTAACGAGATACAGGTGTGCAATGAGGTTTTCCAGGGGGATGCCGCTTATATCGGTTATCCCACCACGGACGGCAGCGCAGGATGTATGCTTTCTGCTTCCCAGACCTATGCCATTCTGTCCAAGGCGAAGCAGAAGGAGGGAGCATGGGAGTTTCTGGAAGGCTTCCTGGCAAAGGAAGTGGATCTGGAGAGGGGCAGCTTTTTCGGTTTTCCCACGAGGGAGAGTATGCTGAAAGCCATGGCGGAGGAGGCTGTCAAGGTAGAATACTATACGGACGAGAACGGAGAGATTGTTCTGGACGAGGACGGGGAGCCTGTTGTCATGGGAGGGGGAGGCGGTTTTTCCTACGGCGACGGCTGGAGCTACGATTACCGTATTCCCACTCAGGAAGAGGTGGACCTGACCATGTCTTTGATGGAGACTGCCAGGCCTGTGTCCTATTCCGATGGAGACGAGGTCCTCAATATCATCAGTGAAGAGGCGGCAGCTTTCTATCAGGGACAGAAGAGCGTGGACGAGGTGGCGTCGGTGATACAGAGCCGTGTCAAAATCTATGTGGGCGAGAGCAGGTAATGTTCTCATTTTGCGGGTATAGAGAGGCTTAGGGGAAAAATGAATAGACGTATGTCCTGAAATATGTTATAATTTTCGCAGAAACGTATTAGCGAACAGAAAAAACGTATATTTTCTCTGTAAAGGAGGGTGCGGCATGGCAAGGGTAGTAGGCATAGGTCACCAGAACTTTGAACAGTTGATTCAGTCAGGGTGTTTTTATATTGACAAGACCAGGTTTATCAGGGAATGGTGGGAGAACGGGGATGTGGTCACGTTGATTACCCGTCCCAGGCGTTTTGGCAAGACGCTGAATATGAGCATGCTGGAGCAGTTTTTCTCCCTGGAATATGCAGGCAGGGGAGAACTGTTTCAGGGGCTTGCTATCTGGCAGGAGAAATTTTCTGATGGGGAAAAATCCTCTGACGGAAACTATAAGTACAGACAGTTGCAGGGGACATATCCGGTCATCAGCCTTTCCTTTGCCAATGTCAAGGAAACCTGTTTTTCGAACGCAAGGAAAAAGATATGCCAGACAATCAGGAATCTGTACAATAAATTTGATTTTTGAATTCAGGGTAAATAATCCCAAAAGGGAGAAGACTCTGGAGGATACGGTGCAGACTGCCCTTGGCCAGATTGAGGAGATGCACTATGAGGCTTCGCTGTTGGCAAAGGGGATTCCCGCAGAGCGAATCAGAAAATATGGGTTTGCGTTTCGTGGGAAAGAAGTTCTGATAGGGTAGAGAGACAGGGAAGGTGTGTTTGCCATTTGTTCAGCGCTGGAGAGCTTAAAACAGGCAGCCGGGATTGGCGCTTCCGGCGGAGCACGAGGAGATGGATGGCGGCTCCACCTTCCTGTATCTCATCCTGGCGGACGGCTCCGCCCATGAGGTGGGAAATATGGGAAATACCTATCTGGTTATCGACGGGGACTATTTTGAGGCGGATTACAGCTGGCTGTCTTCCTGGGACAGCATTATTCCGGAGGGGGAGGGGCCGCTGCCGGAGGAGAATCCGGTCAGGCAGCTGACCCTGGATGAGGTACTGGAGCTGTCGGAGAAGGGGGGAGGCCCTTGCCTGTACGAATTTATACTCACGACTAAAACATTTTCCAATATAATTGTATAGTAAGGTCACTGTTGTAACAGTGACCTTAGGATTGCCGGCTGTAGCTTTGGCATAGGCGGTTTGGTAAATTCTGGAGGTCTTGAGTATATCCTGCGTCATCTGCACAAGTTATTTTCGGACAGTTCCTTAAGTGCTGATGTTATTCGGGATGCTGTTGACTGCGCCGTGCAGTCAATGCGTTGACCATATCTGCCGTCATCTAATGTACAGCCGCGTCTTTATTACTTCGTAGCTGTGCCGCCCGGCCAGGGATACTTCTATCAGGACATCGGCTTCCCCAACAGGGATGCCGTCACAGAGATTATCTGCCGCGGCCAGGGAAATTTCCACTACGGAGGGCGTCTGCAGGGTGTTTTGCAGCGGCAGGCTTAATGACCTGCCCGGGCGCACTGCCAGGAAGTTTGGGGTGTATATTTTGATGTTCATCCATTGCTGGCAGCTGAACGCGGTGGCTTCCACGGTGAGTCGCAGTTTAAGGTCCTTTCCATTTTGAAAGAACACGCCCTGGGGATGCTCCAGGTAGAGCCGGAACATGTGATGGTCTTTGCGGATTGTCATCGGGCCAAAGCTTTCATGGAACACCGGATTTCTGTCATGGGAGAACCCTACCCCGCCTATGCCCGGCACGTAGTTCACATTCCGGGCGGTGCAGAAGAGATTCGGCTGGGAGAACACCCGATATCCGCCCTCCGGCAGCAGCTCGCACATATCCCGGTACAGGAATCGGGGGATATCCTGGAGAATCCTGTCGGAAAGCTCCGTCACCGTGCCGGGAATTCCGCCCAGCAGATGGGCCTTCGTCTTTTCGATGCAGATGGTGTTGATTTTATCGTTGATAGGGTGCAGCCATTCCCGGGGCAGCCTGCTGTTGCCATGGATGATTCCCAGGATAGCGCCCAGGGTGCCTGCGGTACAGTCCGTGTCCTCACCGCAGCCTACGGCGATGCACAGGCTCCTGCCGAAATCATCCTCCCCGTACAGCCAACCAATCATCATCAGGCCAATGTTGTTGGGGGCGTCATTGCCTGCGGGGGAGACGGGGAAGCCTTCTGTATTGTCATCGGTGCTGTGCTGGACGCCGAAGGTGCCGGGGACCTCCTGCATCATGCGCTTCCTGGCCTCCTGCCATGTCAGGCCCTGGCGGAAGCTGTCCTGAGCCAGCCTCACGGCCCGGGCTACCAGGCAGTCCTTCGGAATGTAGGACAGGCCGATATCCACCAGAGTATCCCTGTCGGATTCCACGAAAGCGGCGCTTTCCAGGGCGGCGCAGAACAGCTCTCCGTAGAGGCCGTCCTCGCTGTGGTCGATGACGCCGTCCCGATAGGCGTATTTTACGGCCAGGTCGGGATTGCCCGGACTCAGACAGGCCCAGACCTCACTGCGGATAAAACACCCGCAGCTGTTGTGGTAGGCGTTCTCCACATGCCCGCTTAAGGGCGGTACCAGTCCGCCAATCATGTTTCCTTTTCCTCTGCCGTATTCGTTCCAGTGGGGCATGATGAAGGTGAGCCAGTATTCTCCCAGAATCTCCGGTGTCAGCTGTTGGCCGTACTTCTCCGCAGCTGCCAGCCATACCAGCTGCAGGTCTAAATCGTCGTTGGGGGGCGGATTGCCGTCCATATCCTTCTGGAGATAGAACTGCAGGTCGAAGACGCCCCTCTTCCCCTCCAGCGGAGTGCCCAAAACCCCGCCGATGTTCTTTCCGTTCCAGCATCCCATGATTTTGTCGTAGAGTAACTTGGAATTCAGCTCCATAAAAGTCTCCTTTCATTCGGTTAAGCTTTATACTATAATGGTTGCAGAGGGATGTCTGAAGGACATAAGGTTTCGTCAGGCATCCCTGCTATACTCGTGAGCGCATTCCCTTGTTGCTCTTTTGCTATGCATGCGGAAGCGCTGACTCGTTATACATTTATGGAATTGCCGGGAAATAACTGACACTCGTATCAGTTATTTCCTTTCAAATACAGGGTTCGCGAAGCAGTTCCTGCAATTTAGAGACACTTCCCTGCTCGAAAATGTTTCCGAGCTCGAGTATATATAATATAATAGTGACAATCTAATCTGTGGACAATGTTGTCAGATGACTGTTTTGTATTGATTTTTTAGAAATTGGATAGCAGAACAAAGAGCCCGCTTTAATACATTTTATTTGGCAGATGTATTAAAGCGTGAGTATATACTGCACACCAATTGAATTTGCAGTGCAACCCGACTGCAGACCGCCAGCCAGGTATTTTCCCGAAGGCATCACTGTAAATCCTGGCGGTCTGCAGTATAATTTCTGCCGGATTGGTTTGTGCTGTTAAGGAAGATGCAGAAGGTACAGGCGGCATGGCTGGTAAGACTGTAAAGGAAAAGAATCAAATGGAAGCACAGGAGAAAAATCAGGAGAAGACGCAGATGGAAATGCGGCACAATCATCAGGAGAATGCGCAGGCAGAGATGCTGCATTATCATATGGCGGAATGGGGTGGGGGGAATGCGGTATGGGCCAGCAGGGATTTCCTGAGGAAGGGCTATAAAAGCCCTGCCAGTCTCTGGATTCGGGAGGGGAGAAAGGAGCCTTCGGAAATTCTGGTGGACTCCTACGAGCCGGAGCGTCTGCATACCCATGCGGATTTCCTGGAACTGTTCTATGTGTACAGCGGCAGGGGGGTGGCCTTTTTGGAGGGCACCAATTATATCCTGAAGAAAGGCGATATTTTTGTCATCCGCCCGGGCCAGGTGCATGCCAACTTCCCACTGGAGGATCTGATGATCTACAACTGTATCATATCCTGCGCCTTCCTGGAGGGAAAAAGCGGCCTGTCCATGGACGGACTGATGCCTTTTCTGCATCTGACAGGGAAGACTCTGCTGGAGGTGGAAAATATCTATGAGGATCTGCTGCTGGAACAGGAACGACAGGAAATCTGCTATCAGCATATGATGCAAAGCAGTGCGGAAAGGCTTTGCGTGAGCCTTCTGCGGTTCCAGGCCGGGCACCAGACCCAGATCAGGCACCACCATGCCATCACGCCGTTGTTGGAGTATCTGTCGGAGCATTATGCCTCCGTCACTCTGGAGGAGCTGGCACGGGTCAGCTCTTACAACGCAAGCTATCTGAGCAGGCTGTTTCGGGAGACTTTTGGCGTTTCCTTTACGGATTATGTGAATATTCTCCGGGTCAATCAGGCCGAGAAACTGCTTCGGGAGACGGAGCTGACGGTGGAGGAGGTGGGCCTGGAGGCAGGGTTTCACAGCAGGAAGCATTTTTATGATATGTTCAGGCGGCACACGGGAATGACACCCGGCGGGTTTCGAGGGGAGAGATAGGATGAAACATTTGCCAGTATAAATGTATAACAAATGAGCGCTTTCGCAATGCAAGACAAAAGGGCGGTAGATAGTTGCGCCCACGAGTATAAATGTAAGCCTGCAGCAGCAGGGGGGACGGCAGGACAGGAAAAAACAGGAAAAATAAAATAATAAAAACTTGTTGACAGGTCTTGGGAAACGTGTTAGTATTGAGAAAACGTTAAAGTAAACGTTTACGTAAAGGAGTCATTCATAGGAAGGGGGAAATAAATAGAAATGGCAGAGCAGGCACATTTCCAAAAGGCAACGGTCACAATAAAGGACATTGCGGCCAGGATGAATATTTCTTCTACATCCGTGCACCGCGCCCTGGCGAACAGGGGAGGCGTAAGCGAAGAGCTGCGCAGACAGATTCTGAAGACGGCGGAGGAGATGGGTTATGAGGTCAATTACGCGGCAGCATCCATCAAGCGCAGGTCCTGCCGTATCGCGGTAGTATTTCCGCAGGACAATGGATTGTATTTTTCCAATGTATGGAACGGCATTCAGAAGAGCCTGCAGGAGGTAAAGGGCCTGAATGTCTGTCTGGAGGAAGCGGTATGCAGGAACGAGCAGCATCAGTATGAGCTTTTGAAACAGATTGCCGATACGGACGGTGAATACATGGGGGTTATTACTTTTTCTTATACGCGGAGCTCCAATGTGCTGTTTCAGTTACAGCGGCTGGTGGCCAAGAAGATTGCGACTATTGTGATAGACGATGAGCTGGAGGAGCCGGAGGGGCTGTATTGCGTTCCGCCTAACGAAAAGGCGGTGGGGTATGTGGCCGGTGAGTTTATCAGTCTGATCACACCGCGGCAGGGAACCGTTATCGTTTCCGAAGGACGCCGGGATTCCAGGATTCATGTGAATAAGCTGGAAAGCTTCCGGGCCTGTATCAGCAGTAAAAAGCCTGAGCTGCAGATCCGGATTGCAGAAGGGTATACCAGGACTGCAGAGGAAAAAGAGGCTGTCTATCATGTGTACAGGCGGCTGTTTACGGAATCGACTGATGTAGTGGTGGGATATGCTTTGACGGCACAGGATAATGAGCTGATGGTCCGGGCCGCGGAGGATGCCGGGAAGACGGCTCAGATTTCGATTGTGGGAACCGACCTGAACAGCATGACGGAACAGATGCTGAGGGAGGGAAGGATGACGGCGGTGATTGATCAGTCCGCATACAGAAAGGGATACGCCAGCCTGCAGGTTCTGGTGGAGCGGGTGGTGAAGAACGTGGAGCCCACGCGGCGGATCGACACTCCCATTGATATTATCTTACAGAGCAATTTAAACTTCTGCGGAAGCTTATATTCATGAGGCAGCCATTTACCGTTTCTTATGCCGGCTCGTTACGGCATTGAGTATAAACAGAGTGGTACAAAAAGAAGAGGAGGTATTTTATGAAACTATCAAAGAATGTAATGCGGTGGCTATGCGGGGCAGTTGCGGTGCCGTTTTTATTGGCCGGATGTGCGAACGGGGACGATGGCAGCGGGAGCTCATCTCAGAATACGGGCAGCGCAGGCGGCTTTGGCGAAGCGCAGGCGGGCTCTCAGAGCTCTGAAAGTGAAAAATCTGAAAATTCTGAGAGCTCTACGGCGGACAGCGGGGAAGAGGAAAAGGGAGGTGAGATTGTTTACTGGTCCATGTGGGAATCCACGGAGCCTCAGGCGATTGCCATCCAGCAGATTGCGGACGAATATGAGTTGGAGACAGGCATTAAGGTGAATATAGAATGGAAAGGACGTTCCGGTATTACGGATGGGATTATTCCCGCGTTGGATTCCGGTATCCACATTGATATGTTTGATCAGTCACTGTGGCGTGTCGCCGCAATATTCGGCGACCACTGCCTGGATATTGAGGATTTGGTGGAGAAATCCGGCTATGCGGACACTGCCAACGAATTTCTGCTCCAGTACAGCCGCGAGACCAGCGAAGGCGTCTTAAAGGTCATTCCTTATCAGATCAATACTTATTGCTTCTGGTATAACGAGGATATATTTGGCGAAGCAGGGGTGACGGAGAAGCCGAAGACCTGGGAAGAGTTCCTGGATGTGTGCCGGAAAGTAAAGGATGCGGGATATATTCCCGTGACTACGGACGATGCCTATGCGCTTAATATGTGGAACTGGCACATCGGCAGGCTTGTGGGGGAGGAGGCGGAGAAGAAGATTTCCGATGAAAATCTCTGGGACGATCCGGCGGTTTTGAAGGCGGCGACCGATTTTGCGGAGATGGCGTCCAAAGGATATTTCTCTCCCCATATCGGCAGCAATGTATGGCCCAACGGACAGAATGTGGAGTTTGGCGGCGGCCAGGCGGCAATGTATCTGTGTGCCTCCTATCTGCCCAATGAGGTATCGGCCATTGTGGGAGACGAATTCAGATGGGGCGCTTTTGCCTATCCCGAGGTGGAAAGTGTGGAATCCAATGTAGAGGGCGCCTTTGCCAACGATTTATCCTACGGAAATCTGTCTGCCCAGGGCATTGCAATCAGCACCAATACGGAGATGGCAGAGGAGACTTTCGCTTTTATCGAGAAGATGACGAAGGGGGAAGGAGACCTGCTGATTGCCAGGAACTGCAACGGAATACCTGCGGACAGCACAAACAAGGAGTGGCCCGATTTGCTGAGCTCCGCCAGAGAGGCTGTGGAAAATATCAAGGTTCTGGTGAATTACGGCGCAACTGGTACAGCGGATATGCAGCCGATTGTGAAAGAAAACGTGATTAAACTGTATGCCGGCACCATCACGCCGGAAGATTTTGTGGATACGCTGATGTCGGCTGTTGACTGAGGCCGGGCGGCTGCTTTGCGGAGTGTGGGGGGAAGGGGCTATCTGTTGCTGATAGCCCTTTTCTTCTAAAGACAAAGGCGTTCGGCAGAGAACGGAGGCGGTCCGCGGGTGTGGAAGGAGGAGCAGATGAAAAAACAGAAACCGCTTACATTGCTGATCTTTTTGGGGCCCATGCTGCTGATTTTTCTGGGGCTGAATGTCTATCCCATCGTCAAGACCGTAGCAATGAGCTTTTTTCATATAAAGGGGATAACGGATCCGGTGTCGAAATGGAAATTCACCGGACTGTGGAATTACAATAAGTTGCTGCATACAAGCCTTTTTCAGAGGTCTCTTCTGAATATGGGGAAAATCTGGCTTTACGGCGGTCTGGCCATCATAACGCTGTCATTGCTTTTTGCCGTTATGTTGACAAGGAATATACGGTTTAAGCGCTTCTTTAAGACGGTTATCTACCTGCCCTACATTGTCAGCGCGGTTGCCCTGTCGGCCATGTGGCTGCAATATGTCTACAATCCCCAGTTCGGCCTGCTAAAAAAGCTTTTTACGGCGCTTCATCTGGACGGGCTTGCATCCACTCCCTGGACCGACGCGGACCACAAGTTTATGTCCATGATGGTGGCGTATTGCTTTGGCATGATAGGCTATTTCATGCTGATATGGTTCAGCGGTATTACGCGGATCAGCCCGGAATTGAAGGAGGCGGCCAGGATTGACGGAGCCAGCCGGCTTCAGGCCGACAGGTATATTACGCTTCCTCTTTTAAAGGGAATCTTCAAAACCATTCTGACCATGTGGACGATCAGCGTGGCGGGGTTTTTTACATGGTCGCAGCTTTTTTCCACCGATGGCGCGGAATTGTCCACAATAACGCCTACGGTTTATATGTACAGCCTGATATACGGTACGGGCGGTACTACGGATGACAGACAGGCCGGTATGGGGGCGGCTGTGGGAATCATTTTGAGCATATGTACGGTGATTGTATTCATGCTGTGCAACCGGCTGATCAAAGAGGAAGATTTGGAAATGTAAAGGAGAGGGATATATGACAGGAAAAAAGCCACATAAACGATTTGACTCGGCCGTGAAGGACGGGCTGCGGAATCTGCCGGGATATCTGATACTGGGGGCATGGTGTGCCTTTACGCTTTATCTGCTGAGTTGGGTTGTGGCGGCCAGCTTTTCCACTACGAAGGAAATTTTCTCGGGGAATGTGTTTGCTATGAGCAGCGGCGTTCATTTTGAAAATTATGTGAGCGCGTGGACCACATCAAAAGTTTCGGTATTTTTCGGCAATTCCATTCTCTACACGGCTGTAACGCTTGTGGGCTCCATTGCAATCTGCGCTCCGGCTTCCTATGCGCTGGCCCGCTTCCGGTTCCGGGGCAACAGATTGATTCAGGTTATCCTGGTCGCGTCCATGTCAGTCCCCGGCATCATGGTGATTCTGCCGCTGTTTCAGCTGGTTGCCAGGGCGGGCGTCATGAATAACGCGGCGGCGAACAGAGTGGTTCTGATTCTTTTGTACATCGGCACAAAAATAGCGTATACCACGATTTTCTTATATAACTTTTTTACGGGCCTTTCCTATAGTTATGAGGAAGCGGCGGCGATAGACGGCTGCTCACCGGTCAGGGCTTTCTGGCAGATTATGCTGCCCATGGCGAAGGGCGGCATTGCCACAGTGAGTATTTTTAATTTCCTGGGTGTGTGGAACGAGTATTTTATGTCTCTGATTATGGCGGGCTCCGATAAGGTAAAGCCGGTAGCCATAGGATTGCACAGCCTGATCAATTCCATGAAATATACGGGAAACTGGGCGGGAATGTTTGCTGCAGTGGTAATCGTAACATTGCCATGCATCATACTGTATCTGTGTCTGTCCGAAAAGATTATCGGGGGTGTGACAGGAGGGGTAAAAGGATGAAAAACGACAGGGATATGGAGAGATGTCTGAAGGCAGCTTATGACAGGATTGCAAAAGGGGCTCCGCTCTGCAGGCAGATAGAAGGCAACGAGAAGGGACGGCGCGGTATGGATGCCGTTCTGGAGAGGGGAGAGCAGGAGTGTCGGGGCTATATCCTGCTTCCCGGAACGGAAAATCGTCCCTGTTTTGTGGGGGATCCGCCGCTGTGGAAGGAGAATCCGGTGGGGGACGAGGAGTACGTGTGGGGGTTAAACCGGCACAGTCAATGGAAGGACTATATTCTGTGTTATTGTGCCACGGGAGAAAGAAAATATCTGGAGCGCATCCGGCTGGAACTGACGGACTGGATGAGGGAATGCCCCTGCCCTGAGCTTACAGAAGACCCTTCCGAAGCGAAAGCGATTTTCAGTAATACAGAGAAGGCCACACCCTGGAGATCGCTGGAGACAGGAATCCGGATGTTCGATGCCTGGAATTATGCCGTCCCGACACTGATTCAGGAGGGTGTGATGAGCTGGGAAGAATTTATTGCCGTGGCGGAGTGTATACGGCTGCATGGGGAGGTTCTGTTTCGGATTGCGCCTTTACTGTGGCCGGAGGCGGACCATAATCATTATGTTATGGAAAATCTGGGGCTTCTCCATGCGGCGGCAATGCTGAAGGAAATTCCCGATGCCCCGGAATGGGCGTCTCATGCGTGCAGAGAGCTTGCCCGCTGTGTGCAAAAGCAGCTGACGGCCGACGGCGGCCAGGTGGAGGGCAGTCCCTCGTACCATTTCAATTGTATGGAGTATTTCTGCAGGTGGCTCCTGGCGGCGGAGGAACTGCAGATTCCGGTTCCCGGGGAATGCAGGGAGTTAATCAGGAAGGGAATGACATATGCCTTATGCGCCACACGGCCTACGGGGGCAGCCGTCCCGTGGGGGGATTCCGATCCCCGGGAGGAAGCCGTCATTCCGGCGATTCTGGCATTTAAGGCCTTTGGTGAGTCCGGGGGGCTTGCGGTGCTGGCGGGACTGCTGGGAGAGGAAAAGATCAGAAGCGTCAGTGAGCTCCATCCGCTGGAGGTCGGCAGCATTGACTGGAGCAAAGTTAGTTTATACGAACAGACTTTTTCCCTATCTACCGTCTGCTGGCAGAAAGAGCTGGATCAGGTCATGATGAGGACAGACTGGGGCAGAGAAGCGTTGAGCGTATTTTTCGGATGCCATATTCCCTGTTATAACGGCCATTCCCACATGGACCCGGCCTCTTTTGACTTCTGTGCTTATGGAAAAGCGTTGGTCATTGACCCGGGGCGCTTCACTTACAGAGAGGGAGCCGACAGACGTCTGTTTAAATCGGCTACCATGCATAATACCCTGATTCTGGGGGAGAGGGAGCCCTATGATTACGTAAGCCGTTGGCTTTTTCGGAACGAGAAAAACGGATGTATCTGCAATGTGACGGAGGAGGACGGCTTTCTGGCGGCTTGGGCGATTCACACTTCGTATTTTCCTACAATCCATTCCAGGCTGCTGATTCTGATGAGGGAAGGGTTTCTGGTGGTATGGGACCGCCTGGAGCATTACAGGGGTCAGAAGGTGGATATCTGGTTTCACCTGGATTCCTTGCATGTGAAACAGGAAGGGGATATGGTATATACGGATGAGGAGGTATCTCTGGCAATCCGGACGGCGGGACATTTGAAATGTGAACTGTGTGAGGGAAGGCTGTCGGAAAGAATAGATTCTGACAGACCCAGTGTCAGAGTGCGTTTCACGGATGAGGGGCAGGCTTCCGTAGGGCGGGATTACCTGACCATACTGGCGCCTTTCCGTAAGGCCAGGCCGGAAATCTCAGACATCGCGGTGGACAGGGAGCAGGGTACAGCGGTATTTCGATATAACGGAAAAGGATACCGGATATCGTGGAAGGACGATATGTGTCGCGTTGAGGATGAAAATCGTCCGCAGGACACGGAAAACATACCGGAAGGAAAATAATATGATGCAAAATAGGCAAAACATGCTGCAGATTACGAGAGCAGAGGCGGAGGCGGGCCTGAAGGTCTGTACAGGGCAGATTTGGCGCAATTTGTCCAGCTATACAAAACAGTTTCCCACCTCCGCCAGCAAAGCGTCTTTTTATGGGGTGTGCGATAATTCGGAATGGACCAGTGCCTTCTGGACCGGGCAGCTTTGGCTGGCCTGTGAGTTCTGCGGGAATGCGGCAATCGGGAAAGCGGCGCTGGCTCAGTGTATCAGCTTTCGGGAACGGCTGAGGAAACGGATTGCCACAGACAGTCATGATCTGGGATTTCTGTATACTTTGTCCTGTGTGGCGGGCTATAAGCTGACAGGGAGCGAAAAGCTGAAGGAGACGGCGCTTCTGGCGGCGGACAGTCTGCGCTCCATGTTTCGGGAGAAGGGAGAGTTTATACAATCCTTTGACAGGCCGGACTGCCGGGAGGAGTACCGGACGATTATCGACTGTCTGATGAACATTCCGCTGCTTTACTGGGCGTCCGAAATAACCGGCGACTCCGGGTACAGGGAAACGGCGGTAAGACATTACCGTACCACCCGGAAACTGCTTTTGCGCGGGGACGGCTCTGCAGCCCAGGCGGCGCTGTTTGATATAGACACGGGAGAAGTGATAAAATGCTTTACCAGACAGGGCTACAGCGATGATTCCGCCTGGGCCAGGGGGCAGGCCTGGGCAATTTACGGGGCTGCGCTTTCCTATGGTTATACCGGTATGGAGGAGTGCAGGGAAATGTTCCGGCAGGCTGCGGCATATTATATGGAACATCTGCCTCAGGACATGGTACCCTACTTTGACCTGTGTATCACGGAAGGAGACGAATGGCCCAGGGATTCTTCTGCAGCAGCGATTGCGGCCTGTGGGATGTTGGAGATGGCGAAGCATCTGGAGGCGGAGGAGGCGGAGAAATATAGGGTCTGTGCCGGACGTATCGTGAAATCTCTCTATGACGGCTATATGGTCAGGGATTACAGGGAATCCAACGGATTACTGCTTCATGGCACTTATTGCTGCAGTACACCGGGGAATGTGATTCCGGAGGATAACGGCAGGGATGAATGCTGTTTATTTGGGGATTATTTCTTTATGGAGGCATTGACCAGGCTGCAGCGTGACTGGAAACCGTATTGGTAATGCACAGCTATCCGTTGAGAGACATCTGTACCCACAGGTGTCTTTCTTTTTTTTAACCAATTACAGCTAAGGCACAAAAGCAAGCGGATATTCACAAATTTATTGATTTGTATTGTCAATAGCGTTCTCTATGGTTTATAATTTTGTAGCAAAAATGATGCAATAGTGGATTATACTGACAGTACATATATGATAGACAGTTAACTTTTTTATGACAATGGAATACTTTCAGGCATTTTATACTCGCGTTCGGAAGTACGCCCTTGGGGCTGAGTTGGAATGGGAAAGGAGGAGCCAGTGAAAAAAAAGTGCAGGCTGATATTCTTTACACTTTGTATCTGTATATGGGTGCTGCCGGCGGGAAAGGCTCTGGCGCAGAATGAAGCCATCGGGCTTCTGGTTCAGAGATATGAGGATTATCAGGAAAGCTTCGCCGGAATAGAGACCGTGGAGGATATTGAGGAAAGCGGTTACGAAAAGATTGAGGAACACTGTTTCCCGGTACTGTTGGAGGGGTTTGGGGACGAGGAAGTGAATTTTGTGCCCATTCTTCATCGGGAATACCATCGTCTGGCGGTTTTGATCACCGACAGCGAGGGAAAGGTACTCTACAAGACGGACCAGCTGGAGGCGAATTACAGGCAGCTGGATCAGCTGGAACAGCCTGTAAAGGGGCTGGCGGCAGTGTCGTTTCAGGATTTGAACCATGACGGGCTGACGGATATCATCCTGATTGTCAACTGTGAGAATGACACGGGTGAGTATGCGGGCAAAAATTATAAGATAGGGGACGTGCTTTTCCAGAGGGACGGACAATTGTACCGGGACTGGCGGATTTCTGACAAAGTCAATCGTTTCAGCATGAATAAAAGCGCGGAGCTCATAGCCGCCTATGTGCGCGACGGCAATTCCACGGAGATTCTGTATACGGCAACGACGCTGGAGGAGTTGCTGGATAATGGCTTCCGGATCATTGAGGAACAGAATTATTCCCGGGATTTTGAAAAACAGGGGAAGCTGCAGGTAGTGCCGGGCATTATCCGGATGGCGGAATATGACGTTTTTATGATTTATCTGGTCAACGCTCAGGGAAGCATCGTCTGGAGCTTCCAGCCCATGGAGGATTATGACAATCTATACGCCCTGAAGGGAATGACCTGCCGGGATATGGACGGGGACGGTATGAAGGACATCGTGGTGCTGGCCAGATACAGCTATGCCGGGCCTGAAGGGGAATTGCTGATTGACACTAAATGTGATATTTATTACCAGCGCACGGATGGCTTCGAGGAGGATAAGGAGTTCGAGAAGAGTTACCAGTGTACGGAAAAGGATACAATGGCCGGGCTGGTGGAGATTATCAGGGAATATTGGGGGTGGCCAAAAGAGGAATGATTAAGATACTGATTGTGGATGACGAGAAGCCTATTTGTGATTTGATTGATATCAATCTGTCGGCGGCAGGGTATCAGTGCAAGACGGTGCAGGACGGTCTGGAGGCCATCGATCTGATCGAGACGGAGAATTTTGACCTGATTTTGCTGGATATCATGCTTCCGGGGGCGGACGGGTTTGATATCATGGAATATATCAGACCTCTGAAGGTGCCCGTGATTTTCATCACTGCAAAGCATGAGGTGAAGGACCGGGTGAAAGGCCTGAAGCTGGGGGCGGAGGACTATCTGGTGAAGCCGTTCGATGTGGTGGAACTGGTGGCGCGGGTGGAAGTAGTGCTGCGGCGTTACAATAAGACCGAGAGCATCCTGACTGCCGGGGATGTGGTGGTGGACAGGGAAGCACGGAAGGTGACAAAGGCGGGGAAACCTGTTGTGCTTACCAATAAGGAATACGGTTTGTTGCTATTGTTCATCAGCAATAAAAATATTGCGCTTTTTCGTGAAAATTTATACGAAAAAGTGTGGGGAGACGAGTATATGGCGGACAGCCGCACCCTGGACCTGCATGTCCAGAGACTGCGCCGGAAAATGGGGTGGGAGGAGAACCTGGTGGCAGTGTATAAGATAGGCTACCGGCTGGAAATCTGACAATGAAGTTTGTATACAAGATTTTGCTGGGGACCATTATTATCATGGCGACTGCATTTGGGCTCAGCGGTTATCTTTTTGTCAATTCCGTATTTCAGACATCGCTGGACAGAGAGGTTTCCAAGGCGTTGGACGACAGCAATATCCTGCGCTTTGCCTTTGAGACGGCAGCGCTGAATATTCCCACTAAATATAATGTACTTCAGGATATCGCGGTGGAGCAGATTGGCTCCAAGCTGGAGAGCAGCGGAAAGGGTTCCGGGCGCTGGCTGCGTTTGTCCAATGAAAACCGGGAGATTCTCTATGAGAGCGACGGCTTTCCGGAGGATACGGCTCTTTTGCAGCAGATTACGGAGGAAAACCGGATTTGGCAGGTGGTTCCCCAGGGAGAGAATTACTATGTCCACACGGGAAGTGTCATCAATGCTCTGGACAGAAGGCTGTATCTGGAGACACTGGAGGATGTGACGGAGGTATTTAAGGAGCGGACGTTGGGATTTTCCGTGTATCAGCGGATTACCATTGCCATGCTGGTGTGCTGCACAGTGGTGATGTTCCTGATCTGTACCTGGCTGACCAAGCCTATCCGGCTGCTGAACCGGGCTACCAGGAAGATGGCGGAAGGGGATTACAGCTATCGTGCCCGGCAGATTAGTAATGACGAACTGGGGCAGCTGACAATGGATTTTAACAGTATGGCGAATGTACTGGAAGGAACCATAGGTGAGCTTCAGGAAGAGGTGAGGGCAAGGGAGGACTTTATCGCGGCTTTTGCCCATGAATTAAAGACACCGCTGACTGCCATTATCGGCTATGCGGACTTGCTGCGCTCCCGGAAGCTGGATGAGGAGAAGCATTTTTTATCTGCAAATTATATCTATACGGAAGGAAAACGGCTGGAAAATATGTCTTTCCGCCTGTTGGATATCATTGTTACGAAGCGAGATACAATAGAGCGTCAGCCCATGGCGGCAAAAGGCCTTTTTGATTATCTGAAAAGCATGTTTTCCGGAAATACGGAACAGAAACTCAGGATTGCCTTCAGGGAGGGGATGGTGTATGCGGAGGCGAATCTTCTGAAATCCGTGCTGCTGAACCTGGTGGACAATGCCTGCAAGGCTTCCGGTAAAGGAGACCTGGTGGAGGTCCTGGGAAAAAGAGTGGAGAACGCATATGCTTTCTGTGTGAGGGACCACGGAGTGGGCATTCCGAAGGAGGAGCTGAAAAAGGTTACGGAAGCGTTCTACATGGTGGATAAATCCCGTTCCCGAAGCAAAAACGGCGCGGGACTGGGACTTGCTTTGTGTGTGGAGATTCTGCGGCTTCATGACAGCGAGCTGGTCATTGAGAGCACAGTGGGGGAAGGGACTTCCATCAGCTTCGTGATTCCGGACAGGGTTGAAGAAGCGGCGGATGCTGAAGGAGAGCCTGTGATACCGGACAATGAAGCGGCTGGGGCTGCGGGCGATGAAATGAAACCTTGTACGGACGGTATCGGAGAAGCGGAAGGCGGTGCAGAAGCGCCGGAAAAGAAAGAATCGGACGAAACGGATATTGAACATAAATGACAGAAGCGTATATATGGCAGATGGAAAAACGTGCAGGAAGTGGCAGAGACAGTATGAAGGTGGTTAAGAAAATCAGTCTGCTGTTAATAGTGGCAGCAGCAGTCATTGTGGCACTGGCGGTGTGGGGGCCGGAGACGCTGGCCAGGTATCGGGATAAGGGGATTCTGAACCAGATTCAGGCCCAGGAGACGGATATGGGGACGGAAGGATACCGTTACTCTCTCAGCGGCAATGAAAAGGTATATATTCTGTCAAAATGCCTGAACAGCCAGACCCGGCCGGAAAGCGAACAGAATGCCCTGACGAGGGCCGATGCGGACTTTCAGGATGTGACAGGCACCTATGCCTTTGTGGCAAACAAGAAAGAAACATTTGCGGAGGGGACTTCGGAGAACTCCGGCATAGAGCTCTGCAATCAGGGCATTCGGGAACTGAAGGAGCGGGGAATCCTGCCGGAGGAAGTGGAAGAAATTCGGGAGGACTCTTATCAGGCGGTGCTGTATTCTGCCATTGATGTGCCGGAGCCAAGGAACAGCGTCCTGGTGTGGAAGGTGAGTTTGGGAACCGCCGTACAGAATGCGGGAGGGGAATCCTGTCTGCTGGATGCCTATGTGGACGCAGATACGGGTAAGGTGTATGAATTTTACGCCAGGACGGAAATTTCTTCCTGGGAGGCCGTGGATGCGGACGGCATTGCGGCTGCATGGGCGGAGTACATGGGACTGGAGACACCGTCGGAATATGAGAATGCCAATCCGCTGTCCGAAAACACACCGTATTTTAAAAAATACTGCTTTGCGGGGATGGAAGACGACAGTACTGTAGTGACGATAGGGTTTTATGAGGGGATTAATGAGATATATCTGAAGATATCGAGGTAAGGCGCTGCTGTCGTGCATGCATCGGGAGCGTTGCCGGAAAAGTCTTCAGGATACAACTTTGATGGAAAAAGGATAAAACTTGTTTACAAAAAAGATGGTATTTTGATGTGGCTCTCCCGTATACTGTAGAAGACGGATACTGGAGAGTCTTTTATGAGCCTGGGGGCGCGGCGGAAAGAAAGCTGAAGGATATGGATATTGGCAGGGCTGATAAGGAATCTGAGATGGAAGAACAGGCCCGGGGGATCGGGAGAAAAATATGGAAGAGGGTTGGGTTATGGACAAAAGAAACGGCAGAAATCGTGATGCAGAGGGTGTAGAGCTGATCAGGATCAGGCCTCATGATACGGATATGGATTATGAAAGGCAGCGTGTGGAAAGAAAACGTGCAGAGAGAGCACGTATGGAAAGAAGGCGCAGAAAGAAAAAACAGAGGTTTCAGAAACGTGTGGCGATGGTGTCAATGCTTGTCTGTACAGTGCTTCTGGGACTGGGGGGAATCCACTTTGTGAAGGCGGGGGAGGCTTCCGGAATATTCGGAACGGGGGAAGTAGAAGAAATCGAAGGGGAGAGCCAGTCTCAGGAAATACTTGGACCGGTTCCCATGGTGCCCAATGAGGTACTGGAGAGGGAGACGGCGGAGCATGAGAAGCCGTTTATCGTCATTGACCCGGGGCATGGCGGCACTGACACAGGCTGCAGCCGGAACGGGGTAATGGAGAGCGAGATTAATATGCAGATTGCCAACAGGCTGGCTGGTAAGCTTCAGGGAATGGGATTTGAGACTTTGCTGCTTCGGGAAGATGACATGACAGATGTGTCACTGGAAGAGAGGGTGGAGAGGGCAGAGGCGGAAAAAGCTGACATATTTGTCAGTATACATCAGAATGCGTATGAGGAGGATGTGGATGACATTCAAGGGATTGAGACCTGGTATTACGGCGAATCGGAAGGCAGCAGGCGTCTGGCTGAACTGGTACATCAGGGAGCGGTGGAAAAGACGGGGGCTGTGGACAGGGGCGTTCAGAACGAGCAGGAACTGTACGTCCTGAAGAATACGTCCATGCCGGCATGCCTGATAGAGACCGCATTTCTCTCCAGCCGCAGCGACAGGAGCAGCATTGTCACAGGGGACTATCAGGAGCAGCTTGCGGAAGGAATCGCCCAGGGAATCAATACATATTTTAACCCCAGGACCATGTACCTGACTTTCGACGACGGTCCTTCCGCCGACAATACGACGGCGGTGCTGGATATACTGAAGGAACGGAATATCAAGGCAACTTTTTTCGTGGTGGGGGAAAATGTGCGGAAGCACCCGGATGTAGCGCGGAGGATTGTGGAAGAAGGCCATACCATCGGCATTCACTGCAACAATCATGACTACAAACAGCTCTACAAAAGTGTGGACAGCTATCTGGAGGACTTTCAGAAAGCTTATGATGCGGTGTACGAGGTGACGGGGGTGGAGGCGAAGCTGTTCCGGTTTCCCGGCGGCAGCGTCAACGCTTATAATAAGACAGTCGGAGCGGAAATCATCAAAAAGATGACCGAAAACGGATATATCTATTTTGACTGGAACGCCAGCCTGGAGGATGCGGTAAAGCAGTCCGCGCCGGAGGCCCTGATTCAGAATGCCGTGAGCAGCACCCTGGGGAGGAAGAAAGTGGTCATGCTGGCTCATGATGTGGTTTATAATACGACCCAGTGCCTGGAACAATTGCTTGACAGCTTTCCGGAATATGAGATGAAGCCTCTGACGGTGGATGTGGAACCCATACAGTTTTGAGAGAGATTGCCCCTTTGTCGGATGAAGTTCCGATGGAGGGGCTTTTGGGTGTGCTTTTTAGGTTTTTAAGTGATGACAGATATTTTCAAAAGTGTTATGATAGAGGTGGTACATGATATTACAGGGGGATATGTGTATGGACAGCCGGAATCGGGCAGAACACGACATTATCGAGGATTTGATCGTTTTTCTGGAATATTTTCAGAGAGACGGGGATAATTTGACATGTATACAGGAATCGCAGCCCGGGCCGGCGCCGGAAGGGAAGAACCTGGAACTGGCGCGGTGCATGAAGGGTTTTGTAGACAGGATGCCGGGAGGTTTTTTTGTCTACCATGCGGACGGAAATGAAGAAATCATTTATGCCAATGAGGCTATGGTCCGGATTTTTAACTGTGATACGCTGGAGGAGTTCCGGAAAGTGACGGGAAATTCGTTTCGGGGCATTGTCCATCCGGATGATCTGGAGGCTGTGGAGGAAAGTATCCGGCAGCAGATTGCCGCCAGCTCTTATGATCTGGATTATGTGGAATACCGGATTATCACGAAAGACGGTGATATACGCTGGATTGACGATTATGGGCATTATATTCACGGGGAGACGGTAGGAAATGTATTCTATGTCTTTGCTGGAGATGCCACAGAGAAAAAGACCCGCCTGATGGAAGAGAAAGAGACTTTCCTGGAAGAAAAAAGGCAGAATGAGTGGATTTTTCAGACAAAGCTGGAGGAGTATAGCCAGACGCTGGAGAAAAATCGTCAGGAGCAGTTCCGAAGGCTGGAAATCATCGAGGGGCTGAGCACGGATTATGAGTCGATTTTCTATGCTGATTTGAACAGGGGCAAAATCAAGGCATATCGGGTGGGAAGCCGATTTGAGACGCAGTTTCCGGAGGGGAATTATGTGCGGGATTTTGCGGGATTTGATTCCGATTATATCAGGAACTGGGTATATCCGGAGGACAGGGAACTGCTGACGGGGATATCCGATGCGGAATATATCCGTAAGAAATTGTCCGGGGAAAGAATATTTTGCATAAATTACCGTATTGTAAAGGGCGGGAAACCGACATATATGCAGCTTCGTGTGGTGGATGTGGGGAAGGAAGAGAGTGTTTCCCAGGTGGTGTTCGGTTATCGGAATACGGATAGTGAAGTCAGGAGGGAAATGAATCAGAAGCAGCTGCTGGTGGAGACACTGCACGAGGCGAATCTGGCCAACAATGCGAAGAATCTGTTTCTCTCCAATATGTCCCACGACATCAGGACGCCTATGAACGCGATTATGGGCTATACTGCCCTTGCGCGGAAGAATCTGGACAACAGGGAAAAAGCAGGGGAATACCTGGATATGATAACGGTATTCGGGGAGCAGCTTCTTCATCTGCTGAATGATGTGCTGGAAATATCCAGGCTGGAATCCGCTCAGCTGAGGGTGGAGGAGGGCGAGTGCAGCCTGCTGGAGTTGATGCAGGAGATTCAGAAGACGGTATTTTTCAGGGCGGCGGAAAAGAATATTATGTTTTACCTGGATATCTCAAGTCTTCGCCATGACATTGTCTCTGCAGACAGGGACAAGCTTGCCCAGATTCTTTCCTATCTGGTGGACAATGCGCTGAAGTACACGAAGGAAAACGGAAAAGTTACCGTTGCCGTCACAGAGCAGGAAGCGCTGAAAGATCATTATATCGCATATGAGTTTACGGTGGAAGACAACGGCATCGGTATCAGCGAAGAATTTCTGAAGCATATCTTCGACCCCTTTGAAAGGGAAAAGAATACGACTTTCAGCGGAATCCACGGCACCGGCCTGGGGCTGACGATTACGAAGAAGCTTGTGGATATGATGGGCGGGAATATATATGTGGGCAGCGAAGTGGGGAAGGGGAGCAGGTTTGTGGTTTCTCTTCCGCTGAGGTTGCCGGAAGCGTGTCAGGAGGCTTTGGGGGAAGAGAGAAATGCAGTTGCGGAACCGGCGGATTCAAAAAAAATCCTGCTTGTGGACGATAATGAGATCAATCTGGAAATCGAGGCTGAGATGCTCAGGGATGCCGGATTCCTTGTGGAGACTGCGGAGGACGGGAAAATTGCGGTTGAAAAGATAACGCAGAGCCGCCCGGGAACCTATCATCTGATTCTGATGGATATTCAGATGCCGGTGATGGACGGTTATCAGGCCACCAGAGCTATCCGGCAGATAGAAGATAAGAATCTGGCGGAGATTCCCATCATTGCGGTATCGGCAAATACTTTTGAGGAAGATAGAAGGAAGGCGCTGGAGAGCGGTATGAATGCACATCTGTCCAAGCCTCTTGACATGGGGCAGCTGTCTGAGGTGATGGGGAAGTTTTTGTGAGATGTCCGGGCAGGCTTATTACAGGAGGACAACAGGGTATTATTATATATTGGTGAGAAAATTATGGATATATGGCTGGTGATGTGAATGAACGGAAAAACGTATGAAAATGAAATACTCTATCATTACACGGATTTTCAGGCGTTGGACGGAATTCTCCACGACGCGAGGCTTCGGGTCAATAATGTCCTCAATATGAATGATGCGGCGGAAATGCGCTATTTTATGAACAGGCTGTGCGACGCAGTTGCCGGGAGGCTGGAAGATGAGGGAGATTTGCGGAAGGCGGCGCAGGTGAAGGAGCTATTTAAAGAGGCGCTGAAAAGGGAATTTTACCATCCGGCCTATGCGGCGTGTTTTTCGCTTCACAGGGATGACGCGGCCCAGTGGGAGCGGTATGGGAATCGGGGACGCGGCGTATGCGTTGCCTTTCAGGGAAAATACCTGCAGAAAATGGCGCAGGGGGCATTGTCGCTTCAGACGGTTTTCTATCAGGAGGACATGAGCACACACAATCTGACAGGGGTGTTTTACCGTCTGGTAAAGAGGAATGAGGAATTGTCGGCGGAAAGTCCGGATATTCAGAAGGCGCTGAATTATGCCTGGAGTTGTTCCGCGGCTTTTAAACATCCGTCTTTTCTGTCAGAGAAAGAGGTTCGGCTGGTGGTTTCTCCTGCGGTGAGGTATTATTTTGATATCAGGCCCTGTTACCATATCAGCAGGGAGCGTATCAAGAAGTACTATCCCCTGGAACTGGATTCCATGTGCCGGAAAATCGGAATCGGCTGGGAGGAACTGGTGCCGGAAATTATTATCGGGCCGGAATCCACGCAGTCGCAGCCGATTCTGCAGGATTATCTCAGGGATAACGGTCTGGACGGCCTGGCAGAGCGGGTCTCCATGTCAAATTGCCCGTTGCGGAGGTCCCCGGCGTAACTGCGGATTTTCGACAATATGTTGATGTAAAAACAGATTTTGCTGACGGGTGATTTCATGGGGCTGTGCTCAGCTTCCCATAGTTGAATGCGGCGTGAAGAGACTGCTTCCTATAAGACATACTACAGGAAGCAGGTGCGGCTTCCTGTAGTTGAACGCGGCGTAAAGGGATGCGCCTTTTATCGGAAGCAAAGGGATTGCTTCCGATAAGACATATTATTCGAAATAAATGGGATAATAAAAGGGGCAACAGACTAATCCTTTACGGGTTGTCGATGCGTGATTTCGAAATAGTATGAAAGGATAAGCCTGTCATATAAAAGCAATATGCAGGCGACAGGAAAAAATGGTAAATTCGGATACGGTAAAATTGCTTCAGGAATGCGACGCCGGTACGAAAATGGCTGTGACAACTATTGACGAAGTACTGGAAAGTGTGCGGGATACCGACATGAAGCACCTGCTGCAGGAGAGCAAAAATCACCACGAAAAGCTGGGAAACGAGATTCACTCGCTGCTGATCAGCCACGGGACAGAAGAAAAGGATCCTACACTCATGGCCAAAGGCATGTCATGGATGAAGACAAATATGAAATTAAGCATGGATTGCAGCGATGCTGCCGTGGCAGACCTGATCACGGACGGCTGCAATATGGGGGTGAAATCTCTCAACAAATACCTCAATCAGTACAAAACGGCGGACCATAAGTCCAGGGATATCAGCGAGAAGCTGATTTCCATTGAGGAAAAGCTGTGCAGCGATTTGGAGAAATACCTGTAAGGTGACAGGCTGCGTCTGTAACAGTTCGGCAAAATGAACGGACTGTTACAGGATACATAGTCAACGTACAGTAAATTCCCATGCAACAGGCTGCTGCACCTTGCATGAAAGTCTGGGGTTTACCGTGTGTCTCCCCTGACACACTGGGATGCACACAAACTGCAAGGACATGCGGTTTGACACACGGCTGTCCTGCAAAATGAGCAGGGGGAGCTCATTTTGAATGCGCGGTTTCGGCAGGCAAGAGGCAGGACTTTCGCAGTAAATCTTCATGCAGAGTGAAGCCGCCGGATACGCGGAAATTTTAGTGTAAGTGATAAGAGAGACGAAGAAGGAGCAGACAAAAAGTGAGAGAAAATCAACAGATAAGAAAAGAGGACATAAAGGCGGTTTTTGATTCGCCTTATGTCAAAGTGGCTGACATTCAGTATGCCCCGGGAAAGCATTACTATGACGCTACCAGACGGAACATGGAGGAATTGATTGCGGTCAAATCAGACGAGGAGTTCAGGACCATGCTGCCTGATGCGGTAAGCTGTATTGTGATTCTTGATACGCCTGGGGAGGAGCCGAAGCTGTTGCTGTCCTATGAATACCGCTATCCGGTGGGACGGTATCTGCTCAGCGTGCCGGCGGGACTGCTTGATAAGGAAGACGAGGACGGACAGGACCCCGTCTATTCTGCCGCAGTCCGGGAAATTAAGGAGGAGACCGGGCTGGAAGTGACGGAAGGAGACAGGGTATTCGCCGTAAATCCGTTGGTGTTCTCTACGCCCGGAATGACAGACGAGAGTAATGCACTGGTATGTGCGGTTTTACGTAACGCAGATCTGTCGGCGCTTTCCCAGGAGGGGGCGGTGGGCTCCGAGCAGTTTGACGGCTTTGCTCTTCTGACGAGGGAGGATGCGATACGAGTGCTTCGGGATGGCCGTGACGAGAGGGGCAATTTCTATCCGCTTTATACGTGGGCGGCGTTGAGTTATTTTGTATCGGATGCCTGGAAGATATAGATTTGTGCTGTTTTCTGTACTCCGGCAGTTATACTCAAGACCGCCGGTAGTTACCAATCTGTACAAGACGAGCATATATTCTGCGCAGATGCGGACTGATGCCTTATCCGAAGGCAGCGCCGGGAGAGATGGAGAGCTTCCGGTATGTTGCCGGAGTGAGCCGCAGATGCGCGCCGTTTGCAGCAGTTATTTTCCGGCAATTCAATAGCATGGTAACGGAGTGTGGCAGAAAATGACAGAGAGTTCAGCTGTTTTCAGAAGCTTCCCCATATTATGGCAGAGGACGGCCTCCTCTGTATTGAAAGGGGCTTCAGCCGGCGTGGATTCGGTGCAGTACAGGGATTCTGGTACATCGGGAGCCGTGTCATTCATGATAAGGAAATGTGAATAATTTAAAGAAGAGGTGATGCTGATGAACCAGAAACTGAAAGAAAAGATACTGGAATCCCTCTCCGCCGTCCTGCCCATAACGGGCATTGTGCTGCTTTTGAGCATCCTGCTGGTGCCCATAGACCTGGGGACCATGGTGATGTTCATAGTCGGCGCGATTATGCTGGTGATCGGAATGGGCTTTTTCCAGCTTGGCGCGGAGATGTCCATGACCCCTTTGGGTGAAGGTATCGGTGTGCAGATATCGAAAACCAGGAAGATTCCGTTGATCTTTCTTATCGGTTTTTCCATGGGGGCGATTATTACGATATCGGAGCCGGATCTGCAGGTGCTGGCGGAACAGGTGCCGTCCATTCCCAATCTGACGCTGATTCTCACAGTGGCCGTGGGGGTGGGAATTTTTCTGGCAGTGGCCATCCTGCGTATTTTGTTCCAGGTCAATCTGTCCACCATATTGATCGGACTTTATATCGTTTTGATCGGAATATCATTTCTGGTTTCCCGGGATTTTCTGGCAGTGGCCTTTGATTCCGGCGGTGTGACCACCGGTCCCATGACGGTGCCGTTTATCATGGCAATGGGTGTAGGTCTTGCATCCGTCCGCGGTGACAGGAATGCTTCAAGCGACAGCTTCGGTCTGGTGGCGCTTTCCAGTGTGGGACCGATACTGGCAGTGCTCATTCTGGGCATGTTCTTCAGTTCCGGCGAGGCGGCGTATTCCGCGGCAGGGGTGGCCCATGTGCGTACCACCCGGGACGTGGTAAAAGAATTTCTTTTCAGCATGCCGCCCTATGTGAGGGAGGTTCTGATCTCCCTGGTTCCCGTGGCGGCTGTGTTTGTCATCTTTCAGGCGCTCACCCATCGCTATCCGCGCAGGCAGGTAAAGCGTGTGACAGTCGGTTTTGCATATACATACATAGGCCTGGTGCTTTTCCTCTGCGGAGTGAACGTGGGCTTTGCGCCGGTGGGTTCCCTGTTGGGGAATGAAATCGCCTCGGAGGCATGGAAGTGGCTTCTGGTACCTATCGGCATGCTGATCGGTTATTATATCGTAAAGGCGGAGCCTGCCATTCAGGTGCTGAACCGTCAGGTGGAAGGTGTGACCAACGGTTCCGTGTCCGCGAAATCCATGAATCTGAGTATGTCCCTGGGCGTGTCTGCCAGTGTGGGCCTGTCCATGATGCGCGTGCTGACCGGACTGCCGATTCAATGGATCATTATACCGGGGTATATTATTGCGTTAATTTTATCACGGTTTGTCCCCAAGATGTTCGTCGGTATCGCCTTTGACTCCGGCGGCGTGGCCAGCGGACCTATGACGACGACGTTTCTGCTTCCTCTGAGTATCGGGGCCTGTAAAGCCGTTGGGGGCAATCTGATGACGGATGCGTTCGGCGTGGTGGCGCTGGTGGCACTGACACCCCTGATTGCCATCCAGCTGATGGGAATCCTGTATCAGTACAAGCTGAAACTGGCAGGAAGCGTCGCGGTACAGGAGGCAGAAGTGCCGTATGTTATGGATGACATTATTGAATTTGAGGAGGACGATATAAATGGCGGACAATCGTAAAAAAGCGGCTTTTCGGATGCTGTTCCTGATTGCCACACCGAAGTTGGTAAATAAGGCGACGGCACTGTTTAAGGAAGGGAGTGTCCCCATGCAGTATGTTTTCCATGCACAGGGGACTGCCACCAGCGATGTCATGGATATGCTGGGGCTGGACGGAGTGGACAAGAATATACTGATGAGCATGATGCCCAAATTTTTCGCGGATGAAATGCTGAAGAAACTGCGGAAAAAACTGCATCTTGGTATGCCGAATACCGGAATTGCGTTTACAGTACTCATGTCCGGCGGCAGCGGGCATCTTGTGCAGCTGATAGAGAATCTGGAGCCGGAAGAGGCCGGAAAATTTTTGGACAGGAAGGATGCCGATATGACAGATAATGAATATAGTATGATTATGGCAATCGTAAATCAGGGATACAGCGAGGATGTGATGAATGCAGCCAGGCCCATGGGCGCTTCCGGCGGCACGGTGTTCCACAGCAGGCGCATCGGAAGCCAGGAGGCCATGAAGTTCTGGAAAATCAGCGTGCAGGAGGAGCGGGAGGTGGTCATTATCCTGGCTCAGAAGGAGGATAAGCTGGCCATCATGAAGGAGATTGGGCAGAAATGCGGCATGCAGAGCAAGGCCCAGGGGGTGGTGATGTCACTGCCGGTGGACGGGATTGTGGGGCTGGATTGAGGATGTATATATAAATTTATCCTTCCTTCACTTCATACAGATAAAGCCGCCCCCTTTTGCCAATCCTGACCACCGTTTCCATATGGTAAAGAATATTCAGCACTACCTGGGCGAGGGAAACAGGGATGTGTGCTGCCGCCGCGAATTCTTTGGAGGTGAAGGCACCCTCCAGCTCAAAAGGCACAAACTGCAGGAAATCCTGGGGGCAGTCCAGTTCTATCTCCTGGACAATCTCCGTGGGAATCCTGTCATAGCGGCTGGCCCCTTTTTTCTTATCTTTACTCCATCCATTCAGCAGTTTGTATTCTTCCATATCCAGAAGTACCAGCCTCAGGCGGAGATTGGGGTTTTTTAAGAACATCTTGATCTTATATAGTTCCGGAAAGGCCAGGTAAGGATTGCCTTTTCGGGGGGATTTGCGCTTTTTGCTCAGTTCCCCGCTTTCTTCATCAATCCAGATGATCCATTTTTCCAGGGGGATGGGATAGACGATGGTCACCGGATATAGAGGAAGGAAAGCGGTCAGTTTATCCCGCATCCTGTTAAACTGCCGGGTCTGGATTTCTATGATTTCTCCGTTGGCGTAAATATCCGCCACATAATTTTCGATGGGAATTTCCTGGTGGTCCTCGTCGGGCTCATAATAATTCTTCAGGATGGCATGGACAGTCTTCTCCGACAGGGTGCCGATGCCAGGGCGCTGTCTGTCAATTCCGATTACTTTTCTTTTGGCTGCTTCGAAAGCCTTTTTGTCGGGCATTTTCTTCCTCTTTTCGGTTAGCGGTTTCTATTTCGGGCAGGCTGGGACTCCAATTTTGCCGTTTTATAGTACTATTTTAATGTTGACAGCACATCTGTAACCGTCATTTGCAGGTTGTTCGGAATTTCTTTTCTTGCCGAAAGTATTGCAAAGCATACTTCCTTGTCCTCTGTTTCTGTAACAAATTGTGGCATGTCAATTTTAAGTGTTTCACAAACCATCTTCTCAAAAGAAAAGTAATTAACGGTATCTATGGTTCCTACATGAAAAATTCCGTGCAAATTATTGTCAAGAACAAACTTTGCGTAATTCCCTATTTGTTTTGCAGGCGTTACATTTATCCTGTAATTGGGATAAGTACGGTAAGGCTCTTTATTGCGGCTATACAGCTTCAATTGTTGAACTCTTGGACAGTCGGTACTCCAGACGGCAGCCAATCGGAAAATAATGAGCTGGTTTTCAAGTACTTTTCCCAACATAGTCTCACAATCCCGTTTGAAACTACCGTAATCGGATTCTGGTATCGGCAAATCATGTTCTGTCCAAGGCTTGGATAAGTTGCCATCAAATACATTAGCTGTAGATATATACAATAAACGTTTCTTTTTCACAGCCAACCAATCCGCTAATGCTTTATGAAAGCTCATTTGTGACTGATAGTTTCCCCGAATAGAAGAAATTACAATTTCCGGGTTTTCCTGAGCTAGAATTTCCACTAATTTATTTGGTTCTTCTATCATCAATTGATGTCCGTTTTTTGGAACATAATGTCCCGCTGTCGGTATAATTTGATAGTTGTCACCCAAACCCGAGACAATTGATTTCCCTACTAAACTATTGCCACCAATCAGCAAAACTTTCTCCCTCATTTCGGCACTCCTTATATTCCTGTTTATCGGTGCCTTAATTATAGCATTCCATTTCTGAAAATGAAAGGGATTTCAAAAATCTAAATTTTTAGATTTTCTCTCAATACTTGTCATTTCTATACCTAAATTTGAATATATACTTTGATTTGAAATATACCTTGACAGACGAGGTATATTGTATTACAGTATATCTAGAAAGGAGAAGCCATCATGTCAATTACCTCCGATATTTTACGGGGACACACAGAAGCAATTATTTTGGCGCACCTGTTGGAGCAGGACAGCTACGGTTATCAGATCAACAAGGATATCATGAAGAAGACAGACAACCGCTGTGAACTGAAGGAGGCTACTTTATACTCTGCATTCCGAAGGCTGGAACAGGCCGGATACATAGGTACTTACTGGGGAGATGAAAAGGTGGGAGCCAGGCGGCGGTATTATTCTATTACAGAGGAGGGACGCAGGGCATATCAGGATTATAAGCGTGAATGGGAGGAGGCTAAAGCGGTGATCGATCAGCTGCTGAAATGAGAGACACGGATCGTGCAGTTATAAGGATCACTGGATCTGCGAAGCAGAGCAGAAATAAGATAAGGATCACAGGGCCCGCAAGGCGGTTCCTGTACGGAGAGAAAGGAGAAGAAACAATATCATGAATGAGAGGATCAGAAAGTATATTGACGAACTTTTTGCAGACGCGCCCAAGACCCGAAAGGCCATGGAATGGAAAGAGGAGGTGGTGGTCAACACCATGGATAAGTATCGTGATCTTATCAATGAAGGTTATAATGAAGAAGATGCATGGCAGATGGTCATTCATTCCATTGGGGATGTGACGGAGCTTTTTGAGGAGCTGCGGGAAGAGAATCCCTTAAGTCTGTCAGAGGAGCTGCGGAAGAAGAGGGCTCTTTTGAATGCGGCTGCCGCCGGACTTTATATTCTGGCCGGAGTCGTATATCTGGCATGGATGCTGATAGCGCGGTGGAACTTTTTTTACATGTATGATGAGGTGATGATGGAAGTGGGACTGATTCTGGCCGCGTTGATATGTATTCCGCCCACCTGTATGCTGATCTATACGGCGAATATGTATCCGAATTTCAGCAAAAAAGAGGACAATCTGGTGGAAAATTACAAAGAAGCCAGATATCTCAGAAACAGGGCGCGGGCAATCAATACTTCCATAAGCGCCATTATCTGGCTGGTGACGCTGATCATCTACTTTATCGTCAGCTTTACAACATCTGAATGGCATGTGACCTGGATTACTTTTCTGATAGGCGGATGCGCCCAGGCCATCGCTTTTCTGGTATTCAGCCTGAAGCATGATAAGTAAGACGGACCGGGCAGAAAGCAGGGAAGTGTCACGAAATAAATTTGCAGGATTCCGGACAATTCCTGAAGAAGGTACATGGTATTGCGCAGGAAAGGAGAGGGGTATTATGCGGAAACTCAAGGTTGCAACTATTCTTTTTTTGGCGGGCACGGCGGTATGTCTGTGTGCGCTTCTGGTACTGGTTCTGTCCGGCAGCGGGGTCGGATTCGGGACAGGCGGCAGTGAAAATGCAGGCATTTTGGGACAGGGGAGCGGAGATTACGCGCTGGTGTTGGAAAAAGAATTTTCGGCGGAGAATATCCGCGGCCTGAAAATCGACTATGGAATGAATTCTAATGATGTGTATTTTTATCCGGGAGAAGGGGAGTCGGTTGTTATCCGTGAGTACATGAACTTTTCACCGAAGGAAAAACAGATTTCAAGCGTGGAGGAGAAGGATGGAATCCTTTTGGTGAAAGGGGGCAGAAGGAATCAGTTCGGGTTCTTTTTCGTCCGCCCATGGGACGCTTATACGGAAATTTACCTGCCTGCGGATATGGCAGTACAGTTGGAAGACGTGGATATAATGACTGTGAGCGGTGAGATTGTTTCCGAAATTTCGTTTGCGGTTCAAAAGACCTTTTCTGTCTCCAGCACCAGCGGCGATTTCTCTTTTCCCGAGGTGAGGGCGGAGATAATGCAGGCAGGTTCCACCAGCGGGAATGTTTCCATGGAAAGGGTTCTGGCAGAAAAGATATCCGTCTCTACTACCAGCGGGGATATTGCGTTGGGCGAGACGGAAGGAAGCGTGAAGATATCCTCTACCAGCGGCAATGTAAACCTGGAACAGATAAGCGGGGATATCGGCGTGTCTACTACCAGCGGGGACATCTCCCTGGGAGAGGTAGACGGCAATATGGATATTTCGTCCGCCAGCGGCATAGTCCGGCTTCGGGAGGGCAGGGGCAGATTTGACGGGGATACTGTTTCCGGAGATATCCGGTTAGAGACATTGGAAGGAGCTTTTCAGGTGAATACCACCAGCGGAAATGTCACTCTGGCAGCCGGGAATGGATGGGGAGAGGCGGAGACGGTTTCCGGTGATGTAAAGATATTCCTGGGCAGCCTGGACGGAGACATTACTGTGTCGACTACCAGCGGGAATGTGGATATTGCGCTGCCGGAGACGGCTTCTTTTACGCTGGACTTCGATTCCTCCAGCGGAGGATGCAGTACTTTTTTTGATGAGCAGCTTCGTTTTAGTAAAAAGGGAAATCAGGCAGAGGGGCAGTACGGCAGCGGAGAAGATGCAGTCAGAGTCTCCACATTGAGCGGAGACCTGAGGATTACAAAATAATGTCAGATATTGTGTTCAAAAAGAACTCCATGCAGCAACTTTTTGATTGTCCATAAAAAGTTCAGCGAAAATTCAACGAAAATGAAAACAGGGATACTTGCGGCAATGGAACAACGATGCTATAATGTAGCGTATGAGAACCTGCAGTTTCTTTCTTCGGCCCGGCGGTAAGGAATCGTAGCTGTTTCCTGTGGTATAACTTGCAGGAAGTATGTACGTTTGCTTTTCATGAGCGGTGGATTTTGCACCCTCGCCGTTGTATGCCGCCGTACAATCAGATTGCTTTTCATGAGCGGTGGGTTTTGCGCCGCCAGTCATGACAGGAGGCTGTATCTGTTTCCTGAGGGTGTAGTTTGTTGAGAGTTGGCAGTAAGGCGTCAGAAGGGCAGAGGAGGAAAGATATCTTGCAGAGTTGCGTTTTGCAGGGAAGCATGGTATAAAATGATGCTTTGATATACACGATAAAGCATAGATTGGGATACGGTATCAGAGAAGATGACATACGGGGAATTTTGCAGTAAATTTCAGATTCAGCTGAATCAGCAGCAGTCGGAAGCGGTTCAATCCGTCCAGGGGCCGGTTCTCCTGCTTGCCGTGCCGGGAAGCGGGAAGACGACGGTGCTGGTTACCAGGCTGGGGTATATGATCTGCTGTGTCGGTATTGCGCCGGAAAATATTTTGACACTGACTTACACAGTGGCCGCCACCCATGATATGGCGGCCCGTTTTCGTTCCTTTTTTGGAGACGAACTGGGCGGGCAGTTGGAATTCCGCACTATCAACGGTGTGTGTGCCAGAGTCATCCGGTATTATGGCCGCCTTATCGGTAAAAACGCTTTTACGCTTGTGACGGATGAGAAGAGCACGGCGGGAATGCTGTCCGCCATTTATCAGAAAGTGCAGGGCGGCTTTGCCACAGCAAGCGATATCAAGAATGTTCGTATGCTGATTACTTATATTAAAAACAGGATGCTCACCGGGGAGGAAATTCTTCAGTTGGATGAGGAGGCAGATTGTAAGATATCGGAGATTTACAATGCCTACTGCAGCGAGATGAGAAATCGGGGGCTGATGGATTATGACGACCAGATGATATATGCATATACGATTTTACGGAAAAACCCCGAGGTGCTGCAGCATTTTCAGGACAGGTATCCCTATATCTGTGTGGACGAGGCTCAGGATACCTCCAAAATTCAGCATGAAATCATCCGGCTGCTGGCAGGAAAGCGGGAGCAGCTGTTTATGGTGGGGGACGAGGATCAGAGCATCTACGGATTCAGAGCGGCTTATCCGGAGGCGCTGCTGTCCTTTGAACAGGACCATCCTGGAGCGAAGGTGCTGCTCATGGAAGAGAATTTCCGTTCCAATGCAAAAATCGTGGAGGCGGCGGATAAGTTTATCCAGAAAAATGTCCTGCGTCATGAAAAGCATATGCGGGCGGCTCGTCCGGCGGGGGCGGACATCCGGCAGATTGATCTGAAGGCGCGAAGCGCGCAGTACCGGTATCTGCTGAAGGTGGCGGAAGACTGCCGGAAGCAGACGGCAGTGCTTTACCGGGATAATGAGAGCGTGCTGCCCCTGGTGGACCTGTTGGAGCGCCGGGGACTTCCGTACCGTATCCGGAATGCGGAGCTGGCTTTTTTTACGCATCGGGTGGTGCTGGATATTCAGAATATTATTCTTTTTGCGGAAAATCCCAGGGATACGGAATTGTTTCTGCAGATTTATTATAAGCTTTCTACATATGTAAGCAAGGAGAATGCAATCCGTATCTGCGAAATCAGCAGGGAAAAAGAAATCGAGGTTTTTGAGGCGGCACGCTTTTGCGGGGAATTGTCTCAGAAGGTCAGAGAAAACTGCAGGATGATTCACGCGGGGCTGAAAAGCCTGCTGAAGGAGTCTGCGGAAACGGTGGTTAACCGGGTTGTGAAGGAACTGGGATACGGGGATTATCTGGAACGGGCAGGGTTGGGAGACGGTAAGCTCTATGTGCTGAGGGCAATCGCTCGGAATGAGGAATCTCCCCGGAGACTGTTGGAGAGATTGGCGGAACTGCAGGAAATTATTAAGGAGAAAAAGAGTGACCCGGATTGCAAATTTATCCTTTCTACCATTCACGCCAGCAAGGGATTAGAATACGATACGGTTTATCTGATGGATGTGATAGACGGCGTATTTCCGGAAAATATTCCGAAGAGCGGCGTATTCCCGGGGAAGAAGCAGGAAGGCGGAAGGCCTGATGCAGGAAATTATAAGGAAAGCAATGTGGCAGGCGTGAAATATGCGAAAGAAGCCATGGGCAGTAAGTATACAGAGGGGAGATATACGAAAGAGTCTGTGGGCAGTAAGCTTACAGAAGTGAAACGCCCTGCGGAAGTAAAATATATGAAAGAGTCTGTGCACAGTGAGGTTGCGGACCGGAAATCCCTGATGGAAATGTTTATGAGGGACAGATTAATGAAATCGGCGTTTGCGGGCGGAAAAAGTACGGTAGGGACAACTGCCGTGGCGGCAGCCGTAAGACCCGGGAATGCAAGGTCCGGAAGCGAAAGGGACGGCAATGTAAGACCCGGAAGTGCAAGGCCCGTAAGCGAAAGGGACGGGAATGTAGAACCCGGGAATGCAAGGCCCGTAAGCGAAAGGGACGGCAATGTAAGGCCCGTAAGCGAAAGGGACGGCAATGTAAGGCCCGGAAATGTAAAGACAGCTGAAGAAAAGGAAATGGAAGCCTGCGAGGAGGAACGCCGCCTGTTTTACGTGGGAGTGACAAGGGCGAAGGAGCGGCTTTTCCTGTTCACGGTAAACAGAAAATCAGAATTCGTAAAAGAGCTTGTCCGGGGAACGGTGTCTTCCGTTGAAAATGTGGAGAAAACACCGGAATTGCAGGTAAAGCCCATTGCCCTCACCCGCCGGGATGTGAGCAGGAAAAAGGCGTTTTCCCAGGAGGACTTCCGGCAATTCTGCAATTCACTGGGAGAAGGGCTGCTGGTGGAACATAAGAAGTTCGGCAATGGCGTCATCGCCGGACTGGAAGAAAACTGGGTAGTCATTCAATTTGAGGAGCGGGCAAGGCGTTTTGAATTGCGGACATTATATGAAAACGGCCTGCTGAAATTTCGGTGAAGTGGAACAGGAAAATATCGCTGCGGTATGCCTGATCAGAAGCGTCTGATGTGCTGCACTTACAAAGCTATGGAGCGGCGGAATGGAACTGCTTTGTAACCGCATTCCTGAAGGTAAGCGTAAAACAGATCGTCATCATCGCGTCTCCTGCTCCGGGGGCGGGGGCTGCGTCCGCGGTCAGCGCGCCGCCCATCAGTTCGGCCAGAGATCTGGCCACGGTGAGCCCCAGGCCCGAGCCGTCCTGGTGCCTGGAACTGTCATTTTTATAAAAGCGATCAAATAAATGCGAAATTTCGTCTTCGCTGAAGGAATCAGAATCATTTTGAAAATAGATATAAACCTGTCCTGTCTGGCTCTCTTCCAACCGGATCTCCAGTTCGCTGCGGGCATATCGTCCCGCATTCTGGAAGAGATTGGAAAAGATCCGCTCCAGAGCGCCTGTATTCCCCTGAATGATAACAGGATGTTCCGGCAGGCGGCTGTCCAGGTTCAGGCAGGCATCTTCCAGAACCTGATAATGATTTGCGATGCTTTCCTTTAAAATCCTGCACACATCCACTTCTTCCGGTTTCAGGGCATAATCCCTGGCATTCAGGCGGGAGAAGTCATAAAACTGTGCTACCAGCTTTTCCATGGTCCGGGCATTCCGTTCCAGGATGTCCAGAGAATCTGACCTGAGAGAACATGTCTGTCCGGAGGCGGCGCAAGCTGTATCGGCTTTTTTCATCCATTTTAAATATCCCAGAATCACCGTCAGAGGTGTCCTTAAGTCATGGCTGATATTTTCGATTAATTTCTGAAATTCTGCCTCCCGTTTTTCATAGGACTGGCGTTCCTGCCGCACTTCTTCCAGGGCCGCGTTCATGGATTTCGTCAGCTGCTCCAGGTCGCGGTCAGGAAGCGGCAGATGGAGGATCTGATTTTTGGACAGATCCAGACGGATTTCAGTTAAATCCCTGTTGATTTCCCGAAGGGCCCGTTTCAGGAAAATACAGCGCAAGACCAGGTATCCTGCCGCGGCGAGAAGGAGCGCCGACAGCAGGATGAGGATTGGATATGGCGGTAAGGTGATGAACAGCAGGGCGGAACGGAAAGCTGACATATGTTATTTCTCCTGTTTTGAGTCTGCGTATGGGCGGGCTGCAATCGTTTTCGGAAGGGGCAATTATACTAGATCTCTCTTCCTCAATAATAACACACCCGCAGCGCCGAAGGCAAGGATACCTGCCGCGCCGGACAGAAGGCATTTTGCCATACCTTCCGCAGTGCCCCAGACGGTAATGCACTGGGACATGTTGACCTGCATCCCGGCTGAAAGGAAGTTGGCGGGCATCCACATGGCGACGTCCAGGAGGAATTCCGATCCGGAGCTCATGCCCATTCCCGCAAGCAGCAGGATTTTGGGCACAATGACCAGAATGGCAAGCCAGGCCAGGACGCTGAAAAAGCTGTTGTCAAAGAGTTCCAGCAGTACATTTGCCAGGATCAGCGCCGCAGTGGCGATCAGGGATACCGCAGGAACTTCTGCCAGCATATCCCATACCACGGTGGGGCCTGCCTCCTCCAACAGCAGCATGGCGCTCAGAATATAGACAGGCAGCGCGAGAAGCAGCAGGAACAGGGAAGTCAGGAAGGTGACGATACATTTCCCGAAGAAAATCCGGGTTCTGGAGATGCCGTAGGCGATGCTGTTTCCCAGAGTGCCGTTACGTTTATCCGATTCGTACAGCATCACTGCTACATCTCCTGCCACATAGCAGTACAGCATGGGCATGGAAACCAGCATGGAGTAGGAAAAGGATGTGATGCCGTAGTGAAAATGGGGCAGTCCGCTCATAATGGACAGGATCAGATTCATGAACAGAATAAGGCCCAGAAGCCCTATGGCTGTCCCGCGGATCTCGGCGCTGTGCCTTGCTCTGTAGAGTTCGCTTTTCATGTAATTCAGCATGTTTCATTTCCTCCGTTTTTCAGGTTTATATAGTAATCCTCCAGTGATGTTTGATGCCGGGTCAGCGCTCTGAGAGTAAGACCGTTCTCTGCGGCGAGGCTGCTGTAGACTTCCGGTTCCAGACAATGGCGGATCTGGATCGTCCGGTCCGGCAGCACCTGGAAGGAGGTGTTCGGATATCGGCGGACCAGCAGGGCGGCGTAGGTTTCCGGGTCTGATACGGAAATGTCCAGACAGTCCGCGCATTTATCAGCCAGAGCCTCTGCGGAGAGCTCTTCCAACAGCTTTCCCCGGCTCAGAAAGCCGAAATGGGTGGCGGTTTGCTGCAATTCCGTCAAAATATGGCTGGATAAAAGTATGGTTATCTGTTTTTCTTCATTCAGGCGAAGGAGCAGCCTGCGGAATTCGATGATGCCGCTGGGGTCAAGGCCGTTGATGGGTTCATCCAGGATCAGAAGCTGAGGCTCGCCGATCAGGGCGATGGCAAGTCCCAGGCGCTGTTTCTGTCCCATGGAAAGTTTTTTGCACCTGCTCTTTCTTTTTTCTGACAGCTTTGTCAGCTGCAGGATTTCCTCTACCTTTTCCTTTCCGGGGATACCTTTCTGGATGCGGTAGTATTCCAGCGTGTTTTCCACGGTCATATTTGGGAAAAATCCGGGCTGTTCGATCATGATGCCGGTCTGTCGGCGGCAGCGCAGAAGTTCTTTCTCTTCATACTGGCCGAAAAGGCGGATTTCCCCTGATGTGGGGAAGATATGCCCGGCCAGAAGCTTCAAAAAAGTGGACTTTCCGGCACCGTTGTCACCGATGAGCCCATAGATGCTTCCCTTTCGGACGTGCAGGCTGACTTTGTCCAGCGCCCGGAGATCGCCGTAGGATTTGGAAACCTGTTTTGCCTCTATGGTGTAAATTGTGTTCTGATTAGTGATGTGGTCGTTCATTTGGAACCTCCTGTTTATCGTTCCGCATCTGCCTCGCCGGTACCCGGTCACAGGCAGAGAATTCGGACTTTTTGGTCATGCATCCGCTGCTCCCGCGTCGGCGCCTGCAGCGGGGGAATGGATGATGTGAGATCGCAGTCAGCCTTTTTTGGAGAATCGTAAAAGCGAATCGCCGACACAGAAAAGTCTGTGTCCCGCTGACAAATATAGTATAAGCGATGGAGGTTTAATAAGTCATAAAGAACTTTTAAAGAAGTCGTAAAGTTTATCCTGTCACGCTGCTGTTAAAGGGCTGTCAGAGCCGTTTTTAATGCTTGACGGTTATTTGCGTTTGGGATATAATATGCTTAACAGGAGAGCCGTTGACCAGTGTACACCTGGCCGCCGGTAAAATGTATTCTACAAAAGTAGCGCCTTAGTTTACCAGACCGAGGGCGCTATTTTTTGCGTGTAATGTAAATAACAAGAGTTATCACAGCGCAAAGCATAATTACAAACTGAATCAGATCGGAGTATGTAACCATAAGCACCAGCCTCCTTCCTTTCGTCCGGCGGCTGACATAACACCCCAACGGCTCCCCTGGTAAGCATATTATTTTGATAATATAGTATAACAACTACTGAAAATAATCGGTGACTACTAACCCCGGAGACGTTCCCACCAGCTTATATTGCAGACCGCCAGGATTTACAGCGATGCCTTCGGGAAAATACCTGGCTGGCGGTCTGCAGTCGCGTTGTACTGCAAATTTAACCGGTGAGCAGTATAAATTAGAAAAGAGTTGTCCTGATATGGGTATTTTAAAACAATTCGACTGAAAAATCAATGGTACTTTGGAAAACTTTGACCGGATTATTATTCATGGCTACATCCGGTCCGTTCACAGTTTCCGGCTGTTCCTTAACAAAGAACTGCCGGATGCGGCTTCACTTCAGCTGAAACCCGATGCCATAGACTGTCCGGATATATTCCTCTGAGGCCCCTGCCTCCTTGATTTTCCGGCGCAGGTTGCTGACATGGACATTGACCGTATTATTTTCTCCGTAATACCCGTTCTGCCACACCAGTTCATAGAGGCTCTCCCGGGAATATACCTTTTCCGGGGCCTGGAGGAAGAGATGCAGGAGCGCATATTCATGGGAAGTCAGTCAGGCGCAGCGGCAGCGTTCCGGAACAGGCAGGGACTTTATCATATAAGGACATGGTGCTTTATCCGGAATCCCGTAAAGTCACGGTAAACGGCACGGAACCGGAGAAGGCCTGGACTGCCCGGCAGCCGTCGGCTTCCAGTATTTTTGCCAGCAGTTGGTTGATGTCTGTTTCGTCTTCAATAATCAGTATTTTAGGCTGCATGGTTACCTCGATTCTTTTTCAACGGCAAATCGTGCTGAAATATATACCACTATATCTTAACGCATTTATCTTGAAAAGAGTATCCCTTTTTAAAGAAAGTTCTGGATATGGATATGGAAAGTTTTGGAGAGAAAGGTTTTAGGAAAATCTTAATGTGACAGCCCCTCAGAAAGAAGAGGCCGGGAGCGGATGTCCTGTAGTTTGCTGCCAGAGTGGTTCATAGCTAAGGAAAAAGGCGGCCAGATATATGAGTGACAGTTAAATTTATTTTCTGATATTTAACAGAGATTCAATTGTAGAATATTCCCGGTTCTGTTATACTGAAAGCAGCAACGGCCGATGCGGGACAGACGTAACCGGAAAACAGTATAT
Organism: uncultured Acetatifactor sp.; assembly: GCA_910586775.1. Classification (GTDB taxonomy): domain Bacteria; phylum Bacillota; class Clostridia; order Lachnospirales; family Lachnospiraceae; genus Acetatifactor. The sequence goes on from CAJUJN010000003.1 coordinate 91,588, forward strand.
ATTCTGACAGCAGCCCAGGGACATGGATGCCTGCATTTGGCAGTACGGAATAATTGCTGTCATAATGTTTGCTGCCATGATGTTTGTTGCCATGATGTTTGCTGCCATGATGCGGCACTGTCAGGAGATGCGCAGGTGAATCAGGAGGGCTTATATTCTATGAAGATTGGTGAAGTAATCAGGAAATACAGAAAAGAGAAAAATCTGACACAGGAAGAGATGGCACAGATGCTGGGGGTGACGGCACCGGCGGTAAATAAATGGGAAAACGGCAATTCGCTGCCGGACATTACGTTAGTCGCACCTATCGCCAGGCTGCTGGACATTACGCCGGACACGCTGCTGTGTTTTCGGGAGGCGCTTACGGAAGAGGAAATCAACCGTTATACGCTGGAACTGGAGGAGCGGCTGAAGCAGGATTCCTATGAGGACGCATTTCAATGGGCCAGGGAAAAGCTGCAACAATATCCCAACTGTGAAAAGCTGTACCTGGATATGGCGGCAGTATTATGTGGCTGGAGACTGATGAAGGAGATTCCGGACAGTGAAGCGCATGAGGAAGAGATTACCGGCTATTATACGCGTGCGCTGGGCAGCAGCGATGAGAGGATACGGTATCGTGCGGCAGATTCTCTGTTTGCCTTTTATCTGAGAAAAGAGGACTACGATAAGGCGGAGGAATACCTTTCCTGCTTCTCTTTTCAGAATCCGGAGAAAAAGAGAAAGCAGGCGCAGCTTTACGCCAGAACGGGGCGGAAGCAGGAGGCATACAGGGCTTATGAGGAACTTTTATTTTCAGGATATCAGATGATTAACATGGACTTGCACGGTATCTTTTCATTGGCCATGGAAGACGGAAACCGGGAAAAAGCCCGTGACATTGTGGAGAGGCAGGAGCGCCTTGCAAGGCTGTTTGAGATGGGCGAGTACAATGAAAATATGTGGAGACTGGAACTGGCAACTGCGGAACAGGACGGGGATACTGCGGCGGACGTTATGGAAAAGCTTCTGGAAAGCTGCAGGACTCTTGGAAACTACGGTAAAGTTTCTCTTTTTGAGCATATGGGATTTAAGGAAGTCAGCGAGGAGTTTTACAGGCAGCTGGAGGAGAACCTGCGGAAAGGCTTTCGGGATGAAGATACGTACGGATGGCTGAGAGGGAATGAGCGCTGGGAGGCGATTACGGCCGGTTAAATTTCTTGTATTGGCTATTGCATTCCTTGTTTCTATCCATTAAACTGGTTATATAAGCAGCGGTTGAGGTAACAGGCGCCTTCTGACAGCGAGGTGCCTGCCTGAGCCGTTACGGCAGAGAATTTCAGAATGAGGTATATTTTGAATACATAGAATACGGTATCGGCATGAAGCAGATAAAGTGGGACGGAGGTATAGATGGCGGGCAGGACAGTAAAGGAGAGGCTGGAAGGCAATGAACTGAAGGTATTTTGCGGTTTTTCCATAGTCATGGTGTTTGTGGCAGGGCTTGTGGGCATGGTGCAGGACGGACAGGGGGCCGTAGACGTGATTGAAGGTCTGTGGACGATTATCGTTTCAAGGGATGCGCTGATTACGGATTACTTCGAACTGGCAGGATATGGTTCGGCCCTTATGAATGCGGTGCTCGTGATGGCCATGGGACTCTGGCTGCTGCACCGGGAAGGCGTCAGGTTTACCGGATTGACCATGGCTGCCGTTTTTATCAATGTGGGTTATGGCCTGTGGGGCAAAAACCCAGTGAACATTCTGCCCATCCTGCTGGGAGCCTCTGTCTATGCAAAAATACATGGTTATCGGTTGGGCAGATATATGTATACGGCCATGTTCGGCACCAGCCTGGCTCCGCTTGTGACGGAATTGATTTTTCTGCTGCCTTTTGACTGGAAGGTGAACATGCTGGTCGCAGTGGGCGCGGGCATCCTGATCGGTTTCGTGCTGCCGGGGCTGTCCGCTCATACGGCTTCCACTCACATGGGTTTTACTTTGTTCAATGTGGGATTTTCGGCGGGGATTCTTGCTTTTGTGATGGTCTGTATCCTGAAGTCTTTCGGCCTGGAATGTGAGTCCGTGCTGATCTGGAGGGCGGGAAGGCCGTTGTGGACAGGAGTGGGGTTGTATGGCTACTTTTTGCTGACATTTCTGTATGGATTGTATTTGAGCGGGGGAAAACTAAACGGTATACTGAAAATATGGAAGCATCCCGGACGGGCCGTAGCAGATTTTATTCTGATGGAGGGTGTGGGGAGCACGCTGATGAATATGGCGATGGTGGGCGCCATCTGTGAGACTTACATTTACCTGATCGGAGGGGATTTATCCGGGCCGGTGGTGGGAGCAATCCTGACGGCGTTTGGCTTTGCGGCGTTCGGCGCCCATGCGAAAAACTATCTGCCGCTGCTTTGCGGCGTATACCTGTCCACATTTATAAACCAGTTTGAGGCTACTACGCCGGGGATACAGCTGGCGGCAATCTTTGCCGTAGGGCTGGCACCGATTGCGGGCCGGTTTGGGGTGATAGCGGGTATTTTCGCGGGGATGCTTCATGTGGCCATTACCACATGCACTTCGCAGATGTACGGAGGCCTGAACCTGTATAATAACGGATTCAGTACTGGTTGGGTGGCGATTATCATGGTGCCTGTGCTGGAAAGCTTTATGACAGAATATATACCCAGGGCCAGAAAATTCCGCCAACGTATAGGCATAACGAAAGACCGTCAGCCTTAGTTTTGGCACAGGCGATTCGGTATACTCAAGACCGCCGGAATTTACAAATCTGTCCGGGATGAGTATATATGGCTGGCGGCCTTTCGCTGAAGTCTGCTGCCGATTTCATTGGTGTACAGTATATATTCTGGCGGTCCTGAGTCTAAAAATAGAAAGAGGAAGAAAGAAAAAATGTTTGATGAACAAAGGAAAACTGCAAAAATCGTGGCGGAACTGACGATGTTTTTCCTGTCGGCAGGGGCGGATGATATCACCTCCAGCATTAAAAAAGACGGAAAACAGGGCGTCATTACATTCCATGCCAATTATAATCCGGAGGAAGCCGATAAACTGAAAGAACTGAAAGCGCTTGAGGAACAGCGGAACAATGGCATAGAAGATATTTACTGGGAACTTGCGGGTTCCGGAAATTTCGGAGAGACCAGCCAGCTGCACCTGGTGGGGATGATGGTGGATAAGGCGGAAATCAGCATAGAAGGCGGGTTTGTAGACCTGAAGCTGTATAAGTATATCAGAGAGTAATTTTCAATGCACAGCATAATTTGTGCGCTGCAGGAAGGGTAATTGTAAGAATGGGTAAATATGTCCGGCGTATCGTGCTGCTTTTGCTGCTTGCAACTGCGGTTTATTTGGGTATCCGCTTTTATCCGGTTTGGAAGGCGGCTGCGTATTTGTCTGAAAATATGGATTTCGCGCATTATTCCTTTGAACTGGAAGTGGAGTTGAATCAGGAAGAGATGCAGGGAAAACAGGGCAGGGTGCTTGAGGTTCTGGCGGGAGTGACGGGTTTTGAACCGGAAGCCATGTGCCGGCTTACTGTCAGGGGAAGCGTGTGGGAGGATACCATTCATGTCCTGATTTATCCGGAGGGGATGGAGGAAGTACACTCCACGGAAAGCCCGCTGATTGAACTTTACCTGGGAAGTGACACGAATGTCGTAAATGAAACTTATATTTACAATGCCGTGCGGAATCACCTGGCAGAGAAGTTTCGATTATTGGGTCTGGTAATGCCGGAGCAGAATGAAATGCTGTATATAACGCTGGAACAGGTGGAGGCGATGTTTGGGCTGGATTTAACAGAAGTCCGTAATTTCAGCCTGCCGTCAATAGGTGACAATATTTCCGCAGGCCGGTATTTTATCCTGCTGGCGTTTATGGACAGGGAGAAAGCGGCGGAGGGAAGCCGTTATACGCTGGAGACGGAGCAGGCGGAACTGGAGGTCACGGTGCCGGGGAGTGACAGCACAGACACGGCGGCCGCTCCGGTACTGAGGCTGCACATGGAGGATGTGCAGTCCATGGAGGATGTGCAGTCCATGGAGGAGGTGCAGTCCATGGAGGAGGTGCAGTCCATGGAGGATGTGCAGCCCATGGAAGAGGTACAGACCATGGAGGAGGTGCAGCCCATGGAAGAGGTACATTCCATGGAAGCATCATATTCCATAGAAGGCGGTCGTTCCACGAAAGAAACGCAATCCGTGGAAGAGAAGGATTCCATGCAAGGAGTACATTCCAGGAAAATATTGGATTCCATAAAGGAAATGACAGGGATGGACGGGAGAGTGGAACAAATATTTTCCCAGATGGGCTTCCCGGTATCCGGTGGACAGCTTTCTGTGGTGAAAAACCTCTCAGTTACCATAGTGCCGGGAGGGAATGAAATAATCATGCCCGAAGATTTTGTAAATCAGACTGTGGTGGAATTGATATCCCGGATTCGGGAGTTGGTGATAAAGCTTGGAGGAGGATAATTTCGGAAATCGGAACGGGGGATACAGGGGTGGATTTCAGTATATTGATTGTGGATGACGACAAACTTCTCGTGAAGAAGTACAGAGATACTGTAAACTGGAGCGGTCTGGGGATTTCCGTGGTATTTACCGCATACAATATCCGGCAGGCCAAAGCGAGGCTGCAGGAGTATCCGGTTGATATCCTGCTGTGTGACATTGATATGCCTCAGGGGAGCGGTTTGGAACTTTTGGAATGGGTCAGGGACAGGGAACAGGAGATTGAATGTGTGTTCCTGAGCAGCTATGCGAATTTTGCCTATGCCCAGGCGGCGGTGCGCTATTCCGCCAGGGATTATCTGCTGAAACCGGTTTCCAATGCCGTGTTGGAGAGCCGGATTGCCCAGGTGACGGACATTGTGCGGAAGAAGAGGAAGCAGGGAAGGCAATCTTCGGAGGAGCCGGGGGAAAAATTCTGGAATGAGTTCCTGCGCCAGGGGAACGACAGCAAAAAACTGGTGGAGGCGGCCATACAGGAAGGGCTGTACGGGAAGACATCTCCTGTAAAGCTTGTGATTCTGCGCGCCTGGGTGAACCCGGATACGGAAAAATACAAAAAGGATATCGTCCTTTATGATTTTGTCCTTCACAATATAGCGGCAGAGATTTTTTACAGTGCAGGGAAGCGTCTTGAGGCCATTGTAGGCGTAAGGGATTATGAGTGGGTGTTGGTTCTGGGAGAGCGGGAGGATGACATTCTGGAAGAATGTTTTGGAAATCTGAAGAAAAACCTGGAACAAAGTATTTTTGAAGGAAATTGTGTCTATATCGGGGAGGACGGAATATTTCAGGAAGCGGAGGCGCTTCTTGAAGGATTGGAATATGTGGAGGAAAATGCGGTTGACGAAGGCGGAGGTGTAATACGCCAGACAGAGTGGTTCTGCCGGGGGGATTATCCTGAACCGCCATGGGAGAAATGGGGCAGGATGCTGAAAGGCCTGGGAACCCGGGAAGCGGTGAAGGAAGAGGTCTGCCTTTTCCTGGAGAAAGTACGGCAGCGCCATGGGTGGAAGAGGGGATATCTGACGCGGTTCCGACAGGAACTTACGCTGTTTTTGTTCCAGTATTTCAGTTATCAGGATGCGGATATGAAGCAGGTATACGGGCGGGACGAAGCGGAAGACAGGGAATATGATGCCCTGGTATCCCTGGAGAATATGAAGCAATATGTGAGGTACATGTTCGGCAGGCTGGAGGAATTCTGGAAACGGGAAGGGCAGGCGGATAATGTCATTGAGGTGGTGAAGGGGTATATTGAGGAATATCTGAGGGAGGATATCAACCGCGCTCTTCTGGCCAGGAAAGCCTGTCTGTCGGAGGATTACCTGTCAAAGCTTTTTGCCAGGGAAGTGGGAATGTCCATTCCCAATTATATCGCTTCCCGCCGCATGGAAAAAGCGAAGGAATATCTGGGAAATACTTCCATGACTATCGGGGAGGTGGCGCTGAAGGTAGGATACAGCAATTTCTCCTATTTCAGCAAAACGTTTCGGGAACTGGCAGGCTGTTCGCCCAACGAATATCGAAACAGGTAAAGATATATGGAGAGAATCCGGAATCTTGTGAAAGCAGGAATCCGGATTTTTGTTTTTGTGTGGGCAGCCAGGGCATTTTGTCAAAAATATGTCATGGAATGACAAAAAAACGAACAGAACCGTACTTCAGGATAGAAAAAAGGCGTTTTTTTGTCACAGGAAAGGCAGTTCTATTACAGAAAAAAGGGGAAAAATAAAGTAAGATATAAGCACATGGACAACGGTAATGGTATCACATATACTGCAGACCGCCAGGATTTACAGCGATGCCTCCAGGAAAATACCTGGCTGGCGGTCTGCAGTCGGGTTGTACTGCAAATTCAACCGGTGCGCAGTATAAATGGTTGGAAGAGAAAGGCATGGGGCAAATGGGAAGAGACGGAAGCAGAGGAAACAGAAGCGGAGACAGAAAAATAAATGCGGTGGGATTTGTAAAAGGTGTGCAGAGAAGCTGGCCATTATACCTGCTGATGCTGCCTTCCATTATTCTGTTCCTGATATTTACCTATTATCCTATGTACGGGGTATTGATTGCTTTCAAAGACTTTAAACCGACGAGGGGAATTCTGGGAAGCGACTGGGCAGGACTGAAATATTTCAGGCAGTTTTTCAGTTCGTACCAGTTCTGGCCCACTATCCGGAATACGGTTGTAATCAGCCTCTACACGATTCTGGTGACATTTCCGCTGCCTGTGGGGCTGGCCCTGATGTGCAACCAGATGAAGGCACTGCGGTTCAAGAAATTTTTTCAGGTGTCTACCTATCTGCCGCATTTTATTTCCACGGTGGTTATGGCAGGAATGATTATTCTGTTTCTGTCTCCCAGCACCGGGATTATTGCCAGGCTCGTGGGGCTGTTCGGTTATAAACTGCCGAATCTGATGGGCTCCGCGTCTGCTTTTCCTCATATTTATGTATGGACGGAAGCCTGGCAGCATGTGGGATGGGACAGTATCGTATACATAGCGGCGCTCTCTTCCATTGACCCGGAACTCTATGAGGCGGCCAGGATGGACGGAGCATCCAAATGGCACAGGATGCGTTACATAGACATTCCTCATTTGCTGCCTACGGCCACGGTTATGTTTATCCTGCGTATGGGCGGTGTCATGAATGTGGGATTTGAGAAGGTGTACCTTCTGCAGAATTCCCTGAATGGCAGCACCAGTGAGATTATATCCACCTATGTATATAAGATGGGACTGCTCAGCAGCCAGTACAGCCTGTCGGCGGCTATCGGCCTGTTCAACAATGCTATCAATCTGGTGCTGTTGGTGGCGGTGAACTGGATTTCAAAGAAAATGAGCGACACATCGCTTTTGTAAAATTTGCAGTAAGCTGCCGCGAAGATTTACAGTAAGCTGCCGCGAAAATTTGCAGTAAGCTACGGCGAAGATTTGCAGTAAGCTACAGCGAAGTATAGAGTCAGGAGAAAAGAAAGGAAGGCTGGTGCCATGAAGCGGATTAAGGTTCGGCAGGCAGGGACAAAGGTCAGAAAATCGAAAGAAGACAAAATATTTGATTTCTTCATGTATGCGTTGGCGGGAATTATTACACTGATTGTGCTGTATCCCATGTATTTCATAGTGATTGCGTCTTTCAGCGATCCGTTTCTGATCTCCCGGGGAGAGGTATTTCTGATTCCCAGGAATGTGAGCCTGAAAGCCTATCAGAAAATCATGGAATACAAACAGCTCTGGGTGGGCTACCGGAATACGATTTTCTATGTGATAGCGGGGACTCTTACTACCCTGGCTGTGAATATCCCGGCGGCCTATGCTCTCTCCCGGAAGAAGATGTACGGGCGGAAGCTGTTCCATGTGTTCTATCTGATTCCCATGTTTTTTGGGGGCGGTCTGATTCCCACCTATCTGGTGGTGAAAGGCTTCTCCCTGCTGGATACGGTTTGGGTCATGTTCGTGCCCTTTGCCGTGGTGACTTACTACATTATTGTGGCCAGGACTTTTTTCGACAACAGTATCCCGGAAGATCTCTGGGAGGCAGCCCAGCTTGACGGGTGCGGCTATATCGGTTTCTTTTTCCGGATTACGCTTCCTCTGTCCAAGGCTATTCTGTCAGTGATTGCCCTTTGGACGGCTGTGGGGCAGTGGAATGCCTACTTTAATGCGCTGATTTACCTGCGGAGTCCGGAATTGCAGCCTTTGCAGATTGTGTTGCGGAATATCCTGATCGTGAATAAAACCATAGGAAATATGCTTACCGGGACAGCCGGAGCAGAGGCAAAGGCACTGGCGGATCTGATCAAATATGCGGTGATTGTAGTATCTTCCGCACCTATTATGTGTATGTATCCTTTTGTGCAGAAGTATTTTAACCAGGGTGTCATGCTGGGATCATTAAAGGGATGATTTCCGGTGCACGAATAAAGAAAAGCCCCGGCAGAATTCGGGTTCTTTCTGTCCTTTGGGTATTTTCATATTCTCAGGATTTACTATAAGCCACCATATTGGCTTAGTAAAACATAACGAGAATAACGGAGTTACCCAAACATCAGAAAGAACCAGAATTCGGGGGTGTCTGAACGCTACATTTATATCAGGAGGAGAATGCGTATGAGAAAGAACAGGAAGAAATGGTTGGGGCTGACACTGGCAGCAGCGATGACTGCGGGTACCCTTGCAGGATGCGGCAACGGGGACGGGAATGCGTCTCAGGAGACACCGGGCAGCGCCGGCACAAATGAACAGAAGGAGGACGGGCAGGAAAGCCAGGCAGCAGGCAGCAGTTCGGAAGAGATTCCAACCTTTAAGATCGTTACCGTGCGGTGGGACGCAAACTGGCCTACAGACTTTCTGACAGAGGAAGGCGGTTTCATGAAGGTCATGGAAGAGCGGGCAGGTATTCAGATCGAATGGGACATTTATCCCTATGACGGGTGGGGAGAGCAGAAATCACTGATGCTGGCTTCCGAGGATTTGCCGGATGCATTTTTGGGTTCCATTACATTGAATGCCAGTGATGTCATTTCAAACAAGGACTCTTTTGTGGATCTGACGGACAAGATTCAGAATATGCCCAATTTGCTGCACGCAATGGAAGAAGATCCCGTGTTGCGGGCAATCTGTACGGATACGGAGGGAAAAGTGTACAGTCTGCCGAAACGGCTTGCCATGCGTCCCAAAGTGAACGGAGAGGTGGCATATATCAACCAGGAGTGGCTGGATCGGCTGAACCTGGAAGCACCGAAGAACATAGAAGAGTTGGAGAATGTCCTGCTGAAATTCAAAACGGAGGATGCAGACGGTGACGGAGATCCTGATAATGAATTTCCGATCAGCGGAAATTCGGGAAACCCTTTGCATGATGACCTGCGCGGAATCCTGAGCCCTTTCGGAACCATGGTAAGCAGGGAAGGTAATTTTATGGGACTGAACAATGAAGGAGTTCCCGTGTTTGTTCCCGTAGAGGAGAATTATAAGGAAGCCGTAAAGTGGATGCGGGGGCTGTGGGAGCAGGGAATTGTAGATCCGGAGCGGTTTACGCAGGATAGCTCTACCTGGCAGGCAAAAATGCAGGCGGAGGGCGGTTCCCAGGTAGGAATTGTGTTTGCGTGGACCAGTGATGCCGCAGTAGGGCTGAATGCCGGACAATATGTGCCCATGGAAGCCGTGGAAGGATTAAACGGAATTCATTATCTGGAAAATGTTTCCAATTATCTGGATGTGACGGACAGGGAACTGGTAATCACAAAAGCATGTGAAGATCCGGATGCATTGCTGCGCTGGGCAGACAGCTTCTATACGGACCTGGCATCCCTTCAGATGACGTACGGTGAAATAGGAACGGCAATCACGGATAACGGAGACGGTACGTATACGGTGGAAACACCGACAGACGGAAGTTCCCTTGATATTTTTGCATGGTGTCATTCCCTGCGGGATTTTGGGCCGAAGTGGATGAGCCCGGAATTTGATGAGAAAGTAATCCTTCCTTCCGATCAGGGAGACGGCGCGAAACGGGCAGAGGACCCGGTGAACGAACAGTATGTGAGCCAGGACAGGAATATCGGATTGCCCCTGATTCATTATACGGAAGAACAGACGGAGCGGCTGATTACGCTTAATTCGGATATCTGTCCTTATGCGATAGGGCAATATGCACACTGGGTAGTGGACGGCGGCATCGAAGAGGAATGGGATGCCTATATAGAACAGATGAAAGTCATGGGATTGGATGAATTGATTCAGATTCACAGGGATGCCTATGAGGCATATCTGGAATCCATGAAGTAAGAAAAGGTATAGCAGAGACTGACCGGAACAGGGCAGTCTCTGCTTCGTTGCCTGTATCATGTTCGGGAGTGAGGAGGTGTCCTGGTGAAAAGAGGGGAGGAAAAATGGCAAAAGGATTGGGACCAGAGGAAGGCAGAGAGCCTTGCCAGGGTCACAGTCCGGCTTCTGCTTCTGATCGGGCTGGCGCTGCTTGGTGTGTTGGCCTGCTATGTGTGGAGCATTGTGGAGAACCGGAAGTCTGTGGACAGATATATTGCGGATACAGCCAGGCTGTACGTGGATCAGATCAACCGGGATCTGAACCAGGTCAACAGTGAAGTATTTCATGTGGTGGGGAAAGATTCCGATGTGGAGGAGCTGGAGGGGGAATTTGGGCCGGGGGACGGAAGCTATTATGAACTTCTGTCTGGAATCCGGGACAAGATGGTGCTGATGAAACTGCGGTACAGTGAGGTACAGTTCTTTTTTACCTATGCCAGGGAGCCGGGCATTCTGATCACGGATGTGGGCATGGCATTCAGGGTCAGTCCTGTGAAGACTCCTATGAACCGGACTTTGCTGGAACTGCTAGAATCGGAGGAGAGCCTGAATTCCAAGTATACTGTGTGGACACAGATGTACGTGGAAGGAGAGGCCTATGCGGTGGGATATTGTATGAAAAAGGGCAGGGCAGTGGGCTGTGTGGTAAAGCTTGGAACGATTTTCACACAGCTTCAGAAGGCAGTGGAAAAATACGCAGTGTTTCCGTTTCTGGAGATGGCAGACGGCAATGTGCTGTCCCCGGCCATGCCGGGGGAGGGAAGCGAAGCGTTACCGGAAGGAAAGAAGCCGGGGAAATCCTATGAATTCTGGCTGGGCACCATAGGAAAGCTGCATCTGTATATTGTGCCGGGGGGAGGCATCACGGATAACATTCGGAATATGCAGTTTGTGCTGCTGGCCATGGCGGCGGTGCTGCTTGTGCTGTGCATGGCGGCAGCGCTCATGTATTATCAGAGGATTGTGGCACCCATGAAGCGTCTGGTGGAAAGCCTGGAGAACCTGGAGGAAGGCCAGTATCTGGATGGGGAGGAAGGCAGCCGGCTGCTGGAACTGCAGTCTGTGAACGGAAAGTTCAGGGAACTTCTGGGAAAAATCCAGTCGCTGCGGATTGCTGTCTATGAAAATGAGCTGAAAGAACAGCGTGTTGAACTGGAATTTATGCAGGAGCAGATGAAACCGCATTTTTTTATCAATTGCCTGAGCCTGATTCATGGGATGGCGGATGCGGCGGACGTACCGGAGATTGTAGGAATTGCGGAGAAACTGTCAGACTATATACGTCATACATTCCTGAACAGTGACGACAGGGAGCGGATGATTGCGGAGGAGCTTGTCTATATTCAGTCTTATGTGGATATCCAGAGATTGCGGTATGGGGAGGAAGCCTTCCGCTTTGAGGTGATTGCGGACGAGGGTGTGGGAGAATATAAGGTGCCGTTTCTGCTGCTGCAGACACTGGTAGAGAATGCCATTGTACATGGGGTTACTCTGGACGGTTTTGTGGAGATTACCCTGTATATCACCAGTGAGCGCCGGGATAGCCGGGAGAAACTCTATATCTGTGTATCGGACACCGGTCATGGTTTTTCACCGGAAATACTGAATGCCATTGAAACGGATGCCCCGATTGTATACAACGGGAGAAAGCATGTAGGCCTGCAGAATATCCGGAAGCGTCTTCAGCTTCTGTATGGAAGCGAGGCTTCGGTGACGTTCTTCAACATGAATGAGAATTTCGGGGCGGTGGTGGAGGTGCGGCTCCCCGGAAGAGTGTGAGTGTATGCCGGCAGTTTTGGAGGAAAGAAAGTAACAGCTCGGTACCCTGACTGCATTGCTGTAAGAAATCATCAGAGAAGCAGTACGAGAAATAGTATGGACAGCAAATCGAAAATATTGCCCTTGACAAAATGATAAAATGTGGTATAGTTCTAAATGCGAATGAGTTGCATTTGCATTTAGAACTTTTTTGCGATACAGGAAAGTTCGCTGTCAGTTGGACATGGACTCATGGGGGTGAATTTCCTCAGGCACTTGGCAACTGTTAAGAAATAACTTTACATTTTTATTTATTAACAGTTCCTTAACAATGAAATCCAGCGCAAAATGGCAAAATTTTGGTTCTGGCTTGTCAGGTTAGGAATTGTCGGAATTGTCGGAAATGAGGGAAGGAAGGATTTATTTATGCTGCATGTGATTGAAGATTCTCTTATGGACAGCGTGAGGCTGGTTCCGTTTTTGTTTCTGGCTTATCTGGCAATGGAATATCTGGAGCACAGCGCCGGAAAGGGGATGCAGAAGTGGCTCCGGAGGGCAGATAAGGCGGCTCCGGTGATAGGCGGTTTGCTTGGAGCCGTGCCCCAATGCGGTTTTTCGGCGGCAGCTGCAAATCTGTATGCCGGGCGGGTGGTTTCCCTGGGGACCCTGGTGGCGGTTTTCCTGTCCACTTCGGATGAGATGCTGCCTATTCTGATATCCGAGCAGGTACCTGTGGGTACGGCAGCCGGCATTCTTCTGGCGAAAGCGGCGTTCGGAATAGCAGCGGGCCTGGTGATTGATTTTATACTTCGGAAAAAGGGCAGCGGACGGCAGGCAGGTATTTCCGATGTCTGCAGACAGGAGAACTGCCATTGTGAGAAGGGAAGTTTCCGCGCAGCCCTGTCCCATACCGCGCAGATTTTCTTTTTTATTTTACTGGTTTCCTTTGCATTGAATCTGCTTCTGCATTTTGCGGGGGAGGAGGTGCTGGCAAATCTGATTTTAAACAAACCGGTGTTGGGCCCCATGCTGTCTGGGTTGGTGGGCCTGATTCCAAACTGTGCCGGTTCCGTGGTGATTACTCAGCTGTATCTGGAGGGCGCTATGGGGTTAGGGGCGGCAATGGCAGGACTTCTGGCCGGTTCCGGTGTGGGGGTTCTTGTATTATTCAGGGTTAACCATGACAAGCAGGAAAATCTGAGAATTATGGCTTTGCTTTATATGCTTGGGGTATGTGCCGGTATTATTGTAAGTTTGTTTTGAGGGACAGATGGGGTGGTTTGTGAAGGATTGCTCTGCATATAAGTCAGTGTCACTTTTGGGTGAAGAAGATGCTGCCGGAGCCGGAGCGGAGGGGATGGCTTAAAGGTTCGGCAATGGCAGAGGAAACAGGAGAAAAGGTGAGATGGGGAAAGGGAAGAAAGTCAACCTGGAGGGAATGCCTTATGGGGATTACTGTGAGCACATTGCGTATCCGGAAGGACTGAAATGGACGAAACAGAGGAAGGCTGTATACAGAGTGCTGTGGGAGGCGGAGTCGCCGCTGACAGCTATACAGATTTACAATCGCATTGAGAAGGAGGAAGGCGGAGAGTATGCCGTCTCCACAATTTATCGCATTCTGGCTGCATTTGAAGAAAAAGGGCTGGTGGAGAAAGCGGCCTGGATGGGGGAAGGCATGGAAAAGGGACATTCTACGGCGGCCTATGAATTGAAGCGGGGAGGCCACATCCATTATGCGGTATGCCTGGAATGTCACAGAAGGATTCCGCTGAAGAACTGTCCTTTTTCCCAAATCCATATGGGTAAGGAAGCGGAAGATTTTACGGTGACGGAGCATAAGCTGGAACTGTATGGGTATTGTAAGGAATGCAGGGAAGGCGGGAAGGTTTCGGACAGTTTTGCTGTGTGATTTTGTAGATAATCAGGAGGGGATTTGCCGTAACGCATTTACAATATAGCTGTACTGTTATGTGATTTTGGCGGATAAAAAGGCGTTTACGGAGAAAAAAATGATGAAATTGCCAAAAGTTAAAAAAACTTAAAAAATTATTGAAAAAACACTTGCATTTATAAGAAGAATGTAATATAATTTGTTTTGTTGTTAAGGAAACAACAAATAAGTGACAGACGGGACATGCACATGAGGAAATGCGCCGCTAGCTCAGTTGGTAGAGCACCTGACTCTTAATCAGGGTGTCCAGGGTTCGAGCCCCTGGCGGCGCACTAAAGGTCTTGAGACTTGATTTTAAGCAAGTTTCGGGGCTTTTTTTATCCCCGGGAAATAAGCCGGGCGAAAAAAATCAGGTAGTGCTGAACGTAAATTAATTATCAGTTTTGCGAATGGAAAATCGAGCAGGAAATGCCCGGAAGAGGGGACAGTAAAAACCTGATTCCGGGCATTATGTTTTCCTGTCCCCATTTACAAGATTCAGTTTATCCAGATGCGATATGGAATCGCGGCTTGCTATTATCTCATAGGCAAAGTGCAGATACCGCCCGGTGGTTTCCACATCTTCATGGCCCATGAGGTACATCAGGCGGTATATATCCACCTGGCGGTTATGCTCATACTGATCGATGCAGTAGTTGGTGGCAAAGTTGTGCCGGAGCTTATGGGAGGACAGTTCAAAGGGAAGCTTATCGGCAAGTTTTGAAACCATAAGTTTGACGGCATTTCCGGTTAAAGGTTGGCCCCTGCGGTTTACAAAAAGAGCATCAGAACTGTAAGGACAGTTTGCGGTATACTCTTTCATGAAGTATGCTGTCAGACTTCCAAGGGGAACAGTGCGCTCCTTATCACCCTTGCCGCGAACCACCATCCGGTTATCGGCATAAGAAATTTTACTCCGACGGAGAGAACATACTTCTGCCTGACGCAGGCCGCTGTCATACATAAGGGCGATAATGCATTTATTCCGGAGCACAAGCCAATCAGACTCCGCAGTTATGGAACTGAAAATAGCATTTATTTCGGATTCGGTATAAATACGGACTTCACGTTTCGGAGACTTTGGTACCTTTATCTTTTTGGCATCATAGGAAGCCGTGTATTCATTCTGTGCCCAACAGAGAAATATCTTTACATGCCGTATGTATGTTGCCCTTGTAGACTTGCTGAGGGGCTTTTTCAGGAGCATTAACAGGTATTGCTGAATATCTGACTGCTGAATGTCTAAAAAGGGCTTGTCGGGGCTTAGAGCCGCTATAAAGGGGGATACAAAGTCCCGGTAGGCTGTAATGGTCTTTGGGGACAGATCGGCAAGCTGTCTGGACAGGATAAAGCTGTCAAATACTTCTTGCAGTGTCATAAAATACCTCACTTATCAAAGGGCGTAACGATACCAGAGGGAAGCAGAAAAAAGGAATCGCTACAGCGGGCGGCTTTAAATACTATGTCATTGCGGTCTTTATATTCTGACATGGGAAGCGGAAACTGATGAAATTCGGCATCATCTTTCCAGTGATACATGATAGTATCGATACGTCTGCGAAGCTGTTCAAAAGTTTCTACAGAACGTTCAGACGAATCCTGAACATTGCGGCGGAAAATTTCATCAGGAGTATAAACGCTTGTTATATGCAATTCATTCCAGAGGGTAGGTGCATTGTGGTACCTTGCATGTACTTCGGAAACATATTCATCAAGGATAGTTAGTAATGCGGAATAGGGAAACTGTCCCCTGTATTCATCCATAAAAAGCACAGGCTGACACATATAACTGTCAAAACATCCATTGCCATAATCAGTCATGAAATAAACGGAATCAAGACCATATTTTTCTATAAGCGAATTGGAAAAATAAGATTTTCCGGAACCGCTTTTTCCAAAGTGCCATACCACATTGACCTTGCGCATATGTCCCACTTCCTTCCGGCGTTTATCACGATAGGCAGATACAATAATATCTTCATGTCTCCTGTAAGAAAGGGACATATCCATAATTTCACGGGGATTCTTGCCAGAAGACAAAAGCTCTTCGATTACTTCCAGTTCTTTGCGATGACCCTGACAGCCTTTAATTTCACCATGTCGAGAAGAAGCAATAATCTTTTCGCCCTTCTCCTCAAACTTTCCACGTTTATTTATATAGTCTTCAGCCTGTTCTTTGGTACCTTTGGTTGGAGCAAAATGCATACCGATCGCATAGCTTTTCTTAATTGCTGAAAAGCGCATAGCTTTCACATCTTCCAGAACCATATGGATATGTTTCAAGCCATCAGCAGAAATACAGTAAATCCATGCACCTGTCCTGGAAGGATTAGAAGCAGTCCATTCCTCACATAGCCTGTCAACAATTTCCTGAGGAGTACCAGTGTAACCATGCTCTTCAGGGTTATTAAAAACACAAAACCAACTTTTTGAAACAGTATCCTTTTTGAAATTTGCATTTTCCATGTAAAAACTCCAATCTGTTTAGAAAATAAAATATGTATTAACATAACGTATTTTAGTTTGTAACGAAGTTTGTAACCGGAACTGGTTACAAAATAAATGCAGTAAATTCAAGGGCTAGAGGGCATTTTGTAACCGTAACGAAGTCGGGGGTAATACTATACCCCGACTACAGCGATAACTTACAAACGATTTTCCGTTTTTGGCATACTATTGACAGATGTAAGAAATTGCTGTAGTATATAAAAACCAACCGGGTAAGTGCCCTGAAAAACTTTACGTTATACAAGATATTTACCCCACAAAGTTATCGATATTTTAGTAAATAAGTGTTAAGTGTTGCTATAGTCAAGTATATATGCAATCGTAAAATCAAATTTCTGGATAGAGACACAAATATATACATGACTACAGAAATGTGTAAACGGAATCTTGACCATACGCCCCCGCTAAAGCTTGGGGCGTATGGTCTTTTTCTGTCAGATGGAAATAGGAGCAGAACGCCGCCAGAAGTTTCCGGACAGAGAGATATTTTATATTTCACACTGCAGAAGAAGTTACCAGGCTTAAAAGGAACACTTTAGCAGAGTGAAGCATCTGCAGATGCTTTAGCGGGATAAAGCATCTCGAGATGAAAGCAGAATTTACTTGTGTCACACAAAAATTCCTAAAGAGCAGAACAAGCGGTTTTACCCTAAAGCAACCGCCCATCCGGCCGCGCGCCGATTTATCCCTTCGGACACGCTACGCTTAAATCGGCTTCCGGCCGGATGGACTGCCTGCGGTAAGGACGAGTCAGGTTTAGGGCATGCTTCCTGACCACACTAAAGCAGCCAACAATCATGCAAAGGTCTACGATAAGAACGAGTCCTAAAACAAGCTCCGCACAGGCCTGCGGTACTATGCCGGGACCATTCGCCCGGCGACACATATAAGGACTGCTTCAGTTTTAAGGGCAAAGGGCTCGCGTAAAGAAAAATGCTTACCTGCAGGCGTTAACCTAAAGCAAAGGACAAGATACCGGCATGGCCTACAGCTTCGCACTGGTAAACAAAAACACCCTGCGGAGCCGGACAGACAGTGCCGCAGGGTGAAAAATGGCACTGCAAGTCAGGATCTGTTAAGTATCTCCAGTATCTGGGAGTAAGTATAGGTGCCTTTAGTGAAGCTTAAATCAATCCCCCAATACTGAATATCCAGAAGTTCTACAGTTTGCAGACCTTCCAGGCGCATGAATATTTCCAAGTCTTTAAAGCTTCCAAAATCTCCATAATTTGTCCTGATAATCATGTTTTACCTCATCCTGTCCCTTGAAACACCAACCCAAGAGAAAACCGCCAATGAAAACAGTTATGTACCACATGGGAACCACATAGAATCAGATGCGTAAATATAGCCATGGTCCTGTATATAAAGACCTGCTAAATAGTTGCCTATATAGTCCTTGACCATAGCCGCCTCTTCCAGAAAATTGGAAAGGTCATCAAATGAGCACTTGCCAGATTCATATAAGTTTTCAAATTCCGAAATCCGGTTACAGACGTTGGCATATTCGGTTACCAGTTCCGAGTCTGACATTGAGGTAAAGCGTGTTTTGAATTGTTCAAAGTTGTAGATAATGAGACTCATAAAAAATCACCATTGCAAAATTGCATCCTTCCTGTTATGATTGATATAGACTTACTTTTGTGCTGAACAAGTACCGAAGTAGTTCAAAAGTGGTACTACCTAAAGGATAGCACAAGGTGGTGCTACTGTCAACCCACTTTTTTGGAAAGGAGAAAAATTAAATGCCATCAAATTTACCAATTATCAAGGCGAATACATCACACGAGAATATTTCCAAAATGAAAGTGATAGCTAAAAAAAATAAACGGAGTATATCAAAGGAATTAGAATGGCTTATAGAAAGGCATATAGCAGAATATGAAAAAGAATATGGAGAAATAAAAACTCTTGTAACAATTACTGCAAATAAAGAAACAAGTTTTACAGAAAAAGCAAAAGAATCTTTTAACTTAGGATTCGAAAAAGAGATAAGAAAGGGGAAAAAATAATTTAAAAATAATTATACAATTTTGCCAAAAGAAAAGACTCTCCAGAACTCCGAACGGAGAGTTGTAAAACTTTAATCTTTGTGCAAATTCACAAAAGAAACTATAAGTGAAAATAACCGGGCAAGCGGAGAAAGGAGAAGTAATGACAGGAATTATGACAGATAGACAATATGACGGAATTCTGCAAATGATTGAAATGATAGTAGGTGGTTGCAAAGACTTGGAAGAAGCGAAGGCAAAAATAGCAGCACTCAGAAAAGAGCGGAAAGAAAAAGAAAAAGATGAATAACTACCAGACGAACGGAAAGGGCGGCGAACTTGCCAAAGCCGTCCTGAATCAAATAATTTGTTGATGATTTAATCGGTTTACCGATAACTCTTAATCAGGGTGTCCAGGGTTCGAGCCCCTGGCGGCGCACTAAAGGTCTTGAGACTTGATTTTAGGCAAGTTTCGGGGCTTTTTTTATCTCCGGGAAATGAGCAGGGTAAAAAAATCAGGTAGTGCTGAACATAAAGAAATTATCGGTTTAACGAACGGGAAATAAAAGCTGCACATATTGGAAAATGAAAAAGAAATGCCTGGGAGAGGGGACAGCAAAAAACCGCTTTCAGGCTTTATGTAAATATCTTTACATGCCGTATGTATGTTGCCCTTGTAGACTTGCTGAGGGGCTTTTTCAGGAGCATTAACAGGTATTGCTGAATATCTGACTGCTGAATGTCTAAAAAGGGCTTGTCGGGGCTTAGAGCCGCTATAAAGGGGGATACAAAGTCCCGGTAGGCTGTAATGGTCTTTGGGGACAGATCGGCAAGCTGTCTGGACAGGATAAAGCTGTCAAATACTTCTTGCAGTGTCATAAAATACCTCACTTATCAAAGGGCGTAACGATACCAGAGGGAAGCAGAAAAAAGGAATCGCTACAGCGGGCGGCTTTAAATACTATGTCATTGCGGTCTTTATATTCTGACATGGGAAGCGGAAACTGATGAAATTCGGCATCATCTTTCCAGTGATACATGATAGTATCGATACGTCTGCGAAGCTGTTCAAAAGTTTCTACAGAACGTTCAGACGAATCCTGAACATTGCGGCGGAAAATTTCATCAGGAGTATAAACGCTTGTTATATGCAATTCATTCCAGAGGGTAGGTGCATTGTGGTACCTTGCATGTACTTCGGAAACATATTCATCAAGGATAGTTAGTAATGCGGAATAGGGAAACTGTCCCCTGTATTCATCCATAAAAAGCACAGGCTGACACATATAACTGTCAAAACATCCATTGCCATAATCAGTCATGAAATAAACGGAATCAAGACCATATTTTTCTATAAGCGAATTGGAAAAATAAGATTTTCCGGAACCGCTTTTTCCAAAGTGCCATACCACATTGACCTTGCGCATATGTCCCACTTCCTTCCGGCGTTTATCACGATAGGCAGATACAATAATATCTTCATGTCTCCTGTAAGAAAGGGACATATCCATAATTTCACGGGGATTCTTGCCAGAAGACAAAAGCTCTTCAATTACTTCCAGTTCTTTGCGCTGACCCTGACGGCCTTTAATTTCACCGCAACGGGCAGTGGCAATAATTTTTTCACCTTTTTCCTCAAACTTGCCGCGTTTATTAATATAGTCTTCCGCCTGTTCTTTGGTGCCTTTAGTTGGTTCAAAATGCATAGCGACTGCATAGCTTTTCTTGATTGCAGAAAATCGCATAGATTTCACATCCTCCAGAACCATATGAACATGCTTAAGACCGTCAGCAGAAATGCAGTAAATCCATGCACCAGTACGGGTAGGATGATCAAGAGTCCATTCTTCACAAAGTTTATCTACTATTTCTTGTGGTGTACCAGAATATCCATGTTCTTCCGGATTATTTAATACGCAAAACCAACTTTTTATAGCTAAATCTTTCATGAATAACTCCAATCTGTTTATTAAAAAATTTGTATATTAATAACGTATATAAGTTTGTGACAAAGTTTGTGACGAAGGTGGTCACAAAATAAATACAGTAAAATCAAGGGCTGAAAGGCATTTTGTGACTGTGACGAAGTCGGGGGTAATACTATACCCCCCCCGACTACAGCGATAACTTACAAACGATTTTCCGTTTTTGACATACTATTGACAGATGTAAGAAATTGCTGTAGTATATAAAAACCAACCGGGTAAGTGCCCTGAAAAACTTAACGTTATACAAGATATTTATCCCACAAAATTATCGATATTTTAGTAAATGAGTGTTTCCAAGTCCTTAAAGTTTCCAAAATCTCCATAATTTGTCTTGATAATCATGTTTCACCTCATCCTGTCCCTGAACCACCAACCCAAGAGAAAACCAGCAAAGAAAACGGTTATGTACCACATGGGAAAAACATACCGTCAGATGAGAAAATAAAGCCATGGTCCTGAATATAAAGACCGGCTAAATAGTTGCCTATATAGTCCTTGACCATAGCCGCCTCTTCCAGAAAATTGGAAAGGTCATCAAATGAGCACTTGCCAGATTCATATAAGTTTTCAAATTCCGAAATCCGGTTACAGACGTTGGCATATTCGGTTACCAGTTCCGAGTCTGACATTGACATAAAACGTGTTCTGAATTGTTTGAAGTTGTAAGTTTGAATTATTACTTTAACCATATTATATACCTCTAATTCTGTATGATTAGAAAGAATAACTTTCCGTGAGTACAAAATATAACAAAAAAAGAAGATTGTCAAGAAAAACTTTCCGAACGTACAGAAATAATTCCTTGACAGAAATAAATTAAAAACATAAAATTGAATCAGAAAGAGAGGGTAAAAAATGTTAAGATACTATAAACTATTTGACATGTTAAACAGAATGGATAAAAATAAATCTTATCTACTAGAAATAATATCATCAAAAACTATAGCAAAATTAAGTAAAGGCGAAAATGTAAATACAGATATCATAGAAAAAATATGTGATTTTTTAGGTTGCCAACCCGGAGATATAATGGAACATGTTGAAAAAAGTATAGAAACAACAACCGGAAAAGAAATAGAATATGCAGACATACGTTAACATCTCAGGAACCATTTAAACCAGACGAAGATTATAACGTATATCCATCAGATGCAGACTCACCATATGAAGAGGGATATAAAAAACGTATAATTTAAACAACACATAAATCTGGCCAGAAAAAACACCCTGAGGAGCCGGACAGTGCCGCAGGGTGGAAAAGTACAGCAAAGTAGCCGCCAGCAGACAAAAAAGAGTAGAACAATGTTTAAACGTATGATATAATGTCTATGTTGTCCAACCGATACCCGGCAACGGGAGGAGGTGATTCAATGGACATACTTATCAGCTTCTTTGTGACCGTCGCGGCCGGTGTGGTTTGCCACCTCATCGGCAAATGGCTTGACAGGCACGATAAGGACAACAAATAGCCTGGTGGGTGCTTTGCCACCGTAAAAAGAAAAGAAGAAGCCCCGGACCGTGTTGCCGCACAGTTCGGGGTTTCGTTCTCTGATCCAATGAACCTCATCAGCTTCTTTTGCCTAAAGGCATTATAGCATATGCAGATTAAGATTGCAAGATACCAAAAATTAATGCATGCGTAAATTAACCTAAATTAATTAATCTTAGGAAAGTATAACCAACAATATCAAACAGAACATTGTATAACTCTTAATCAGGGTGTCCAGGGTTCGAGCCCCTGGCGGCGCACTGGAAGAACTGTTTTTGAGGACATAGGAGCCTTGGGGACGGTTCTTTTTTTGTGTTGCAAAACCGCATAAAATCAGCGTTTTCCAGGGCATTCAATGTAAGCTTATGTAATTTGTTCTATGTGGTTGTAAATGTCTCATTTTTGTCTCAATACTTTAAAAATAGGGGTTTTAAGAACAAGATGTCTCATTTTTGTCTCACTTTTTTCAGGCATTTAATGCCTGTTCTACAGCTTTCTGGGCATCTTCCTTTTCAAGTATAATGTGATTGTAAACTTCGATTACCATTTTTTCATTATCCCCCAGCAACTCCGCAATCTTTTTAATGGAAATTGTAGGTATCTGGTAACACAGGTTGGTGCAGTAGTTGTGGCGGAAGATGTGGGCAGTCAGATCAGGAGAGCCCATCTTCTTCTGTATATTCGCCCACAGCTTTACATAGGAACTTTTTGTCATGATATTTTTGCCAGAAGTATAAAATAATCGGGACTGTTGCAGGCATTTACAATATTCCTGTAGAAAAGGAAGCACATTTGAGGGTATCGGGACTTCCCTGTTGCCGTTCTGGCTCTTCGTGGACTTGATATAGGGTGTATTTTCGTCAAAGGCAAGGGGATTTACTTATGCTAAGTTTTTTCTTCTCAAAATCGAAGTCAGAGCGTTCCAGAGCCAGTGCCTCTCCACGGCGCAGGCCGCACCCGTAAATTATGTATACGAAAGCTTTCTGCATGTTAGTAAAATCTGCCGAGAAGACAGCTTCTCGCTCTTCTGGTGTCAAAGGGCGTTTGTCGGTATTCTTTTGTTTTTTTATCCGTATGCCATCAAATATTTCCAGATATATGCCTGGAGCAATGTGCTTATCAGTAGCAGCAGCCTTAACAACCTGTTTAAGGGTGAGCAGGATCTGCTCCTGTGTTCTTACTTTTCCGGATGCTGCATTCAGGCACATGAGGACATCCGTTTTCCGGATGGAAGAAATGGGGACGGATTTCAGGACATCCATATGGACATCTATGACGCGGTGGTACATGGCCTTTGTGTTAAGCTCCGTGTCGTGCTTATAGATTTCCGGCCATGTCCTGGCATATTCCTGCACAGAGACATTAGACTCCTTCAGGATGTCGCGGTTCCTGACGTTTTCTTCCATCTCCCGGACCATTTCCTCCAGTGCCCGGCTTGATTTTTTCGTGCGCAGTGTTACCCGGTGCTTTGCTCCGGTATAGGTACCGTCCCAGACGCGTGCCTGGAAGTATCCATCCTTTCCCTTCGTATACTTTGCTGTTGCTATTGTATTATCCTCCTTAAAAAAGTGTATAAAAATAACAGCCCGCGAAAAATCGCTTGCAAGCTGCTCCCGGAGATGATACAATCTTTTTGTATAAGCATGTATCCCTCCGGGGTATATCTAAAGCCGTTCGGTGCTCCAACACCGGGCGGTTTTTCATATAACAGAATGTGCTGTCTAACTATAGTCATGTCAAAGCAAATCAGAAATGCAGATATTTAAGTCCTCGTATATGCATACAGGGATTTTGTCATCAAAAGAGTATTGTGTTGTTCCGGCATCATTTTCAAAATCATAGATATTGACTGTGCGCGTGAACGGATTCACGATCCAGTATTCGCGGACACCGGCAGTGCGGTATTTAAAAAGCTTTATCCCGTAGTCCATGCGGCTTGTGCTGGGGGAAATGATTTCAATTATCCAGTCGGGTGCACCAATACAGCCTTCGTCATTCAGCTTGTCCTTATCACATATTACAGAAACATCAGGTTCTACATAGTTTCGACCATCTTTATTCAAAAATACGGCAAAAGGCGCCGGGTAAACTTCACAGCTGCCATTCCGGTCTTTGATATGCCGATGGATAAGAGAAACCAGTTCTGTTATCAGCTTCTGGTGGACTCGCCGTGGCGGTGCCATCATATACATCTGTCCATCAATCAGTTCTGCTCTCTGGCCGTCTGGCAGAGCGTAGATATCGTCTATCGTATAGGTCCTTTCTTTTGCTAATGCCATAAGTAATTCCTCGCTTTCTTAAGGGAGTTGCGACGTCGCAACTGTTTTTTATGTAGTATTGATATTAAAGGTTTATGTAAAACGTGTTTCTAATAATTGGCCAAGGCGGTTGGCTATATCATTTGGTAAATTAAAAACTTCATGAAGTGTTTTTCCGTTAAATTTTGTTTCTTTGTAGGGCTCAAATATGGATAGGAAATCCCTGCAAAAATTTGTAAGTAAGTATTGGTCATTTATAAGTAATAATATTACCATAAAAACAGCGAATATATCATTTTGTCCAAGTCTATTGTTATATTCAGATTCAGACAATATTCCCCTGGAAAGGTATAAAAGCTGTTTTTTAGGAAGCACAGGCAACTGCATGATACTGAAGGTTCTGTTTCCGTGGGCGATTTGATTTCTGTATTCTTTTATCAGAGATAATGCTTTTATAAAAAATTCTTTTTTCTCATCCGGAGTTAAAGTAGGCGTATCAATAAAGAGGGAGCATATAGCAGATTTATGGGTTCCTCTTAGGATACTGTACCATTCTATTGCGAGGCCAAAAGGGACATTATTGATCAGTACCCATGCTGGTAAATGATTTTAGTAATTATTACATTTTTTTCGTTATTTATTAAAACGCCGTAGCGGTTCAATCAGTCACCTACTTTTCCCAGGACTATTCCAATTGTATCTATTCCTCTTTCATCTGGGATGATATCCGGGTACTGCTCCTTATTCTCATTATGAGAGATGAGTCTGTCCTCCCCAACTTCTTTTATGAAGCATTCAGTTCCTCTGATGAAAATTCCGATTGCCCCTATAGGAACGTCATGTGCTTTCTCCACCAACACCTTGTCACCGTCAAAGTATGTATCTTCCATGCTCCGGCCGTTTACCACGATGACGAAATCCGCCTTGCGGGACAGCGGCGTGTCCGGGACGGCTATCACTTCCGTGGGGATGTCTGAAAACAGGTATTCTCCCCTTCCGGCAGGTGCCATCTTCTGGTAGTAGGACAGGAAGCGCATGGGGATGATTTCAGCTGTGGTGGATGGGGACTTGCTTTCAGGCTTCTGCTCCGCTGTTGACCGTTCCAATTCCTTTTGAAGGATAATTTCTATTATTTCCTTACCGTGGGGGTCGAGGTTGCGGTATTTTTTTATGTGGTCTATTTCTGATGGCTTTATTTTGAAAGATTCGCCTTGGACACTCAAACCATATGCTTCACCTAAAATATCAGAAGGGTCGAGTTTATAAATATCGCAAAGAGCACAAAAGGTATCAATATCAGGCTCAGATACGCCATTTTCGTAATTGCTCAAAGTATTTGCTTTAACTCCAAGTTTTTTTGCGACTTCACTCTGCTTCAAATTAGCATTCGAACGTCCTTCTTTTAATTTTTCTATTATGTATTTGTTCATATATTTGCCACCTCTCAAAACTTGACTTCATTATAATTGATTATTTTGCTTTTGTAAATAAAAATATCGAAAATCTTGAAAATTATTCTTGGCACAACAAGAAAATCGAATTATAATCAGAACATCAATAAATTTGATTTAAGAGGGAGGTGAATCAAATTGCTTGTGTTTGACACAGCGAAAATGAAAAAATATATCGACTCATCAGGTATTAAGCAAAAATCAATATCTGAAAAAGCAGGGATACCAGAACCAGCATTAAGTCTTATATTGCAGGGAAAACGTAAATGTGAAATTGGAGAGTATGCGTCAATCTGTGAGGTATTAGACGTTAATATTGGTGAGTTCCTACAGCCCCGGATGCCGGTATAGGAGAGAGGTGAAGAGAATGTTTATTTCAAGATACACACTTGACTCTTTGAAATGTGATGTGCACATGTTGAAGCACGAAACAAGAGATATTGCCGAACTCCTCGGCTTAGCGCGCGGCAAGGGCTCTGCCGAGGAACCAAAAGATGTGAATGAATTACGGGTAGCTTCTGGGCTATTAAGAAGGGCAGCGGAATTATTAGAAGAAGCAGCTATTCGTCAAGAAAAGAATCGATAAATGCATCAGCATTAGGAAGGGAGTGGTAAACAAGCGCAAAAAGGTCTTTTAGACATTCCTTATATTTTGGGGCATTTTCTTTATCGTACCAACTGATGATTAATATTTCTTCGTGAAACAACCCTAATTAATAAAAAGGATGAAAAGATTACCAGCTACTCTTAGACAAACAACATAGCGCATAAGTCTGATCAGAAAAACACCCTGCGGAGCCGGACAGTGCCGCAGGGTGAAAAAGCAATAAGACGACCACCAGAAAATAAAAAAGAGTAGAACAATGTCTAATCATGTGATATAATGTCCATGTTGTCCAACCGATACCCGGCAACGGGAGGAGGTGTTTGTATGGAAGTCATTCTCTCTTTTTTAATCGCTGTAATGGCAGGTGTGGTTAGCCACTGCATCAGCAAATGGCTTGACAGTCGAGATTCAAAGGACAACAAATAGCCTGGCGGGTGCTTTGCCGCCGTAACAAGAAAAGAAGAAGCCCCGGACTGTGGTGCAACACGGTTCGGGGTTTCGTTCTTTGTTTGCATGGACTCATTCTCTCTTTTAGCCTAATGGCAATTATAGCATATGCAGATTCCGATTGCAATATTAATATTATAATCTTCCATCGTCCATATATCAATTGAAAAAAACTCTGTTTTTTTATATAATAGAATCCCAAACAGGATTTTATTATTAAATGCTGTAATAGAACGGCAGATAAATAGAAGCAGAAGGAGAAGAAACATGAAAAAGGTTCTAAGCGTTGTGGTTACACTGTGCATGCTGGTCTGTGCAGTGGGATTCTGGATGGTGGGAGGCTCCCGGTTTCTGGAAATGCTGGCGGGTCCGGAGGAGATTGGGGAGGAAGCATTCAGCCATGCGGAAGGCAGGTACATATCTTATGAGGCGGCTTACCCGGTTGCCTCCTGCGTGGAGGAATATTATTCGGGTGATCCGGATCGTGTAAGGACAACAGGATATGTGGTTTACGATGAGACGCATCAGGCATTCCTCTACGTGGTGGTTCCGGACAGGGACACCAGGGGACTCGGGACTCTCATGCGCAATCTGCAGCTGGCGGTGGAATTGAGGGAGCAGAAGGATATGTCGCCGTCCACTGTGGAGGGCACGCTGGAAGCCATGGATGAGGACACTGTGAAGCGTGTCGCTGATGCATTGGGAGAAAGTGAAGTGATTGAGCTTTACTATGATTTCCAGGGGGAAGACACATACATGGAGACTTACTTCGGCGATGCATACGGTGAAGTTATGGAAAGCATGTGTCTTAACCTGGACAAGGTCCTTCAGCAGACGGAGTGGTATTACATTGAACATGGAGTGATGAGCGGCCTGGAGAGATCAGACGTCTGGATTTGCATCCTGGCAGCGGGTCTCAGTCTCCTGATATTTGTCGTCCGGCTGTTTTCACTGTTTATGGGAGGGAAAAGGAAAGATATTGCGCTGCCGGCTCCTTCCGGAGGTAAGATGGAGCAGTTTTATGCCCGGCAGAGAGAATGGGTGGAAGAATGGTGTGAATACAATCTGGAACGGGGACGCCGCCTGGCGTACCTGTCAGTGGTCGGCAGTGTAGTGATTCTGGTGGCCATCGGAATTTTTGTGAAAGTGCCTGCGGAGCGGCTGATTGCGTTTTACCTGTCGCTGGGAGTGCTTCTGGGAGAGATTATTGGAGCAATGTTCTGGTACGGTCAGAAAGGTCAGTCGAAGCCGGAAAAGATTTTGAAAAAATTCGCCAAACGTATCGGAAAGATATTGCCTTCCGCCACCGAGCAGGAGATGTTTGCCGAGGATATCCTGGCGGCAGGAAAGGAATGGGAGTTCCGCGAGAAGACGAAGGAAGCCATGCTTCAGGGAGTTGTGGCAGGCCGTTATTGGGTTACCCTGCAGTGGAATGGAACGGTGACGATTGTTGATTCGGATAAGCTGGGAAAGATCGAGACGGAAACCATATCCGGAACGGTCCGCAGCGGCAAGGTCCGCGTCAGTTACCAGTCCCATGCGGTCAGATTTTATTATAAGAGCGCCAGGCCGAAGAAGTTCTGCGATGCCGCGATCAGCTTCGATTCCAAGGATAATCAGCGGAATTTCATAGCCCTTGCCAGAAAGCGGGTTGGCGGGAATGTGGAATTTATGATGTTGTAAAATACAGCGGTTCGCTGAGAAAAGAAGAATCTGTTTATACTGCAGACCGCCAGGATTTACAGTGATGCCGCTGGGAAAGTACCTGGCTGGCGGTCTGCAGTCGGGGTGTACTGCAAATTCAATCAGTACGCAGTATATATAGCCGCGGTATGATTGCGGATGCGGGGCGGAGAGTTGATTTTCAGCGTGAAACGCCGGAAAGGGTACGAGGCATCATAGAGGATACAGAAGCGGCAGAAAGGTAAAAAATGAAAATATATCTTTTCAGGCACGGAGAGACAGACTGGAATAGGCAGCGGAGGCTGCAGGGGCAGAGCGATGTCCCGTTGAACACATTCGGAATCGAACTGGCAGTAAAGACTGCTGAAGCGTTGGAGCAGGAGGGAACATTCTTCGACAGGGCATTCAGTTCTCCATTGTCCAGGGCGTTGGAGACTGCCCGGATTCTGGTCGGCGGGCAGGATATTCCGTTGGAAACGGACAGCAGGCTGATGGAAATGAATTTCGGGGCATATGAGGGCGGTGCCTTTGATCCGCCCAAGACGGATCCGACTCATCCGCTTCATAATTTCCTGTGCAGACCGGAATGTTATGTGCCTTCTGTGGGAGCGGAAGCTTTTGAAGCGGTTATAGAGCGGGCGAGGGCATTCCTGGAAGAGAAGATTGTACCGCTGGAGGGAAGCTGTGAGACGGTTCTGGTGACGGCACACGGCGCTTTTAACCGGTGTCTGATGCGAGCCATTGTACCTGTGCCATTGGAAGATTTCTGGAAGGTTGGCCTGCCGAACTGCGCTGCTTCCATTCTGTCCCTGAAAGGCGGAAAATTTGATATCCTGGAGGAGAGCAGGATTTATTATGAAGGGCCTGTCAATGTAAGGCCCTGAGTCTGTCTTTATGAGGCCGGAACCCTGCTGTTTGCAGGGTTCAAAAGGAGAGGTTAAGAGCGGATACCCTGAGGTTTACGGTGATAAGGATTTATGAAAACTAACTTATCATTAACGCTGACAAACAGGGTGCAAAAAAGGCAGAGAGTAGGATATAGTCTTGCTCTTTTATGCCCCTTATACATAGACAGATATTTGATGTGTGCGGTGTAATATCGCAATACTGCGTCTACCGCTTCCGGCTCTCCGCCAACGGCTTTTTCGATTACCTCAAAAGGTATCAATTTTTTATTCCGCATGTTTCAATCTCTCCCATTCTTTCCGCAACTGTCTCAGTGCAACATTTCTTCTGTGGTTTACTGTACTTCTGCAACGTCCATACAGCCTGCCGATTGCTTCATCACGATAGCCGACGAAGTAATAAAGCAACAGAACTTCCCGCCTTAACTTCGGCAATCTTGATAATGCCGTTGCCAACCGTTCATCATCAACGATAACTTCCTTTCCCAACACAAGAAATACGGTCGGCTTGTCCTGCTTTTCAAAGTAGCTGTCCATAGCAGACGGTTCAAAATATCGTTCTGACATCAGATAGTCAAGGGATATTTCCCGTTCCATTTTCCGCTTCAAATCCCGCCATGCGTTTATGGCTTCATGGCGCAGGACAACCTTGCAGAACGCATGAAACTCATTGCCATTTAAGATACATTCAAAATACATGCTTAATGGATAGTATAAGCAGTATGCAGGTAGTGATTATTAACAAGGCTGTCAATACAAGTCCAATATTCAATTTAGCTTTAGACTTTATCTGATTAGTTTCCATTAAATGAGCCGCCCACTCACAATCTGTCCTGCCGTACCTCCGCTTTTCCTAGCCTGATACTGCCATTTGCAGGAGGGAGGACAAAGCACAATACAGAGACATTCATTTATACGCATGAGCAAGCTACCCGATGTCAGAGACAGGATCACTTATATATCCAGCCACGCAAAGCAGGAAAACCTGTATGCGGTTTATGAAACGGCAGACCGCCATTACTGGACGGAACTTGCTAAATGCAATCAGCAGGAATTTCAAAAAAGCGGTACGGAGGGGAAGTGCATTGAAGCGAGGGAATTTATCATTGCCCTGCCCGAATCATTCTTTGTCCTTTACGAGCCGGACAAACTGTTGCAGCTTTTTACAGACCGCTTTAAGGAAAAGTATGGAGTAGAGTGCGTCTCGGCACTGCACCATAACAAACGAAAAACGAATTACCATATCCACCTTATTTTTTCGGAACGGGAACTGTTGCCCGAACCCATAGAAAAAACCGCAAGAAAAAATTTATCACAGATCGCATCAGAGAATCCGTTGATATATTCGGCAGTCAGCCGGAACGTCTGGGAAGTATTATAATGACTGCTGTTACGGCGCTGGCGTTGCTGATTTCTAAAGTATTGGATAAGGCGAGGGAACTGTCGGCAAAGTTTTTTGAGAAAGAAGTGGTACAGACGGTTACAGAACCAAGCGAGGAAAGAACGCCAGAAAAAATACCACAAACGGATAAAACGCCAAAGCAGGAGCATAATCTCCTTCAAGAGTTGACTGCTAATCCGTTGGCACAAAAACAGGAGTTACAGCCACAAACACTTCAAACATATTTTTGCGCTAGATTTTTTAGGAATGAAGAGCCTATTGTAAAATCTAAGAAAGGGGCGGTTATATTAGTTGGAGGCGGTGACGGTCATATAGACAAAGCATATAGTACAGCATGTACGCTTTTACATCATATGAACTGCAGTAACATTCATGAAGTTGTATATAGCCATAACACTAATACAAGACCTGCAATAAATGACAAAAACACACTTATGGGATTAAATAGTATATATGATTTTTTTAAGAATAACGAATAAGCCAAGTTGTTTTTTACAGAGTGGATTCAAGAAGGATAAACTTATGAAAGTAGAAGATTATAAAATGCGTATTT
>CAJUJN010000004.1:0-98634 GCA_910586775.1 uncultured Acetatifactor sp.
CGCACGTCCGGTTCCGTAGAGGGGTGTGGGGAGTAATCCCCACATCTACTCGACACAGGAAAAGGAGAGAGGCAATGGAAGCAGAAAGAGCAGCGGCAGCGGTCAGAAAAGCGGCAGATTATATCAACAGGCTGACCATAAATTCCGAAGTAAATGTGCCGGAAAGGGTATTGAACAGCACGGAGCTGTTTTTCACATGGGACAATGAGAAACGTGCGCCCGGAGTTAAGGATTTTCTGTATGACTACAGTTACTACAATGGTGTAGTAACGGAAGGGCTGTATGATATTTATGAGGCGGACCCGGAGAACGGAAAAGCGTATTATGATTATGTGAAATCCTATCTGGACGGCCTGGTGGAACAGAAGGAGGACGGAAGCTGGCAGCTGAATTTTGAGCGCTCAGGCTATGTGGACTGCCATGGGGCGGACTGCTATAAAACGGCGGCGCTTTTCGAGCGGTTTTCCAGAGGAGCGGATGCTTACGGCGAAATTGCGGATACGCTGTATCGTCATCTGACGGATGAAAATTACGTCAACAGTCTGGGCCATAACCCCTGCCTGGAGAATATGCCGGAGGAGCTGGGGCACAATTACTGGCACGGCTGGCGGGAAGCCCCCATGTACAAAATCTGGTTGGACGGCATCTACATGCTGCAGCCTTTCCTGTCACACCATGGGGCGAGAATCGGCGACAGGCGGCAGCTGGAACTGGTGCAGGAGCGCCTGGACTGGGTAGCACAAACCCTGCTTGCTCCTAACGGCATGTACTATCATGCGGGAAACGGGAAGGAGGATGTGTGCAGGTTCTTCTGGACCAGGGCCATGGGCTGGTACGGCATGGCCATGGTGGATATCATGGAGGTGCTGCCGGAAGAATATATGGAGAAGAGAAAGGCGGCGCTGAAACTGTTTGTGGACGGCATGCTGAAATATCAGGACGCGGACGGCATCTGGGCGAATCTGGCGGACAGGCCGGCCACGGAGACAAACCGTCCCGAGAGCAGCGGAACGGCGATGATGAGTTATATTATTTTAAAAGGCGTCAGGAAGGGATGGCTGGACGAATCCTACAGGGAAGCCGGGATAAAGGCTTTTGTGGGGCTTGCGGAGAAAAAGCTGGACGAAAGCGGCCTGCGGGATATTTATCTCAAGGCGGCTGCCAACGGCACCAATAATTATGAAGAGACGCAGTATTATCTTACCGATGAGGGAAAGGGAAGCGGGCCGTTTATCATGGCATACTCGGAGATGCTGTATCTGTGAAGCTGGATTACGGTCAGAAAGTGCAGTTTTACGGTAAATGATAAAAAAATAAATGAAATAATAATACATGATTGGTCAGAGATCCGTTCAGACAGGAAGGAGATAAGGATGCATTTTACATACTGTCCCCATTGCGGGAGCAAGGCGGTTCAGAAAGAAATCGGGGATGAAGGGCTGCACCCCTTCTGTGAAAAGTGCAGTGTTCCGCTGTGGGATATGTTTACCACGTCAATCATCTGCGCGGTGGTGAATGAAGAGCGGGAAGTGGCGCTGATTCGGCAGGATTACGTTTCTGCTACAAATCATGTGTGCGTGGCCGGTATTATGAAACCCGGGGAATCCGCGGAAGAAACCGCCGTCAGGGAGATTAAGGAAGAGACGGGCCTGAATGTGGTGAAACTGGAATACATAAGAAGCTATCCTTATGAAAAAAAGGAGATGCTCATGCTTGGATACAAAGCTGTAGTCAGAAAAGCCGAATTTCAATTATCCGGGGAAGTGGATTCCGCGGTCTGGGTGAAATATGAGGACGCACTGGGGCTGCTGAGAGAGGGAAGCATTGCATGGCGGCTGGTGAAGGAAGCCATTGGGCAGGGGCGCATTGCGGCGGGAGACCGGTAAATTTTGCGCGCTGTAACATCTTATGAAAGAGAATTTTGACAGGGATCGGAAAAAAATATTGTTCTTTCAGGGTAAACGGTGTATACTGATAAGGCTTACGGACGGAAAAAGTTGAAACAGCAAGTGCAGCTTCCTATAGTTGAATGCGGCGCAAAGGGATGCGCCTTTTATCGGAAGCGAAGAGATTGCTTCCGATAAGACATATTACAGGAAATTGCGGAAGGTAGATAACAGGTACAGAAATGGACGATAAAACGTTTACAGTCAGAACCATGAGAACAGAAGATTACGAAGGTCTATATGCTCTGTGGAAAACCATCCGGGGCTTCGGCATGCGCAGCCTCGACGATTCCAGGGAGGGGGTGGAGCGCTTTCTCAGACGCAATCCCACTACAAGCGTAGTGGCGGTGGACGGGGAAGGCGCCATTGTAGGCGGGATTCTCTGCGGACATGACGGAAGGCGGGGATGCCTGTACCATGTGTGTGTGAGGGAGGACTGGCGCAGACAGGGAATCGGCAAAGCCATGGTGGTTCACTGCATGAACGCCCTGAAAGCAGAGCAGGTCAACAAGGTCAGCCTCATCGCCTTTACCGCCAATGATATCGGAAACGCTTTCTGGAAGTGTATCGGCTGGACCAGGCGGGAAGACCTGAATTATTATGATTTTACACTGAATGAGGCGAATATTACGGCTTTTAACCGCTGAGCATTTTGAACCTGGAATGTCCTGACGGAAAGAGTCGGAAAGTAAAGGAGAAACACAGTGTGAGCGAACTGAATACTCATATTCCCGATATGATGTATTTTTCTTCACCGCAGGATATTGAGGCGGAATATATCTCGGCGGAGAAAACAGGTCAGGTATTTATGTCCCCGTGGATCGGTATTTCTTCCTTGTTCATCATCGACAGATTTAGGGATGCGGGGGCATATTTTAGAAAAATATTATCGGAAAATAATTTGCAATTGTTATCCAGCCATTATAATATCGACTACGATGAATGGTGGCTTAGCGATACCCTTCTGGGCAGCCCTTTAAAGACAGCCCATTTGCGGCATAATATTGAGGCATTTCAGCATGTGCCGCCCCTGTGCTCCGTTTCGTCAGGATATGTCTGCAAATTGGATGTGTCAGGGATCAAGGAAGAATTAAAACTATATGTCACACAGGATGCGAACCGGGAGCTTGTCTACACCGGGAAGGAAAGGATTCCCGTGGTAGAAAAAATTAAGCATACCATTCAATGGGAATTATCCTACGGAGGTGAACAATCAGAACCTGGGAAAATTACTGCCAGGGACATGGTTTCGGGAGAGGTGCGGGAGATTGCTGCGTCAGATATAAAATACCATAAGATATGAAAGCCCTGGGTGAAAAATTGCAGGGGAAGAGACGCATTTAGAATGCAGGCTGTTAAGAGTGTTCAGGCCTGTCAGGCGCTATTGGACGGTGGTTTGATAACTTTACGGCGTTGCTGCGAAAAATATTCAGTGACGACTCTCTGGAACTGATATTTGAGGAAGAGGATTTTTCCTTCCAAATCAAGGAAAGAGGCAGAAATCCTTTCGACTTTAACACTCTGTCAAGCGGATTTGCCGCCGTATTGGATATCATACTGGATATTATCATCAGGATGGAGAAGAAGACAAACCGGTCCTTCGATTTCAATATTCCGGGAATCGTATTGGTAGATGAGATTGAGACCCATCTGCACATTGAAATGCAGAAATCCGTACTGGAATTGCTGACCACGATATTCCCCAACATTCAGTTCATCGTGTCAACGCATTCGCCCTTTATCCTGAACAGCATACCGGATGCGGTGATCTATGACCTGGAAAAGAACATTCTGGTGGAAGACGGCCTGGCGGATATTCCTTATGGCGGGATTGTGGAGGGATATTTTCAGTCAAGCGAAATGTCAAAGTAGCGGCATGTGACAGAAGGATTTTGATCCATCGACAACACTTTTCCAAAAGGGAGAACAGGAATACATATCAATCAAACGGAAAGAGGAACAATATGAAGCAGATACAAGGCGGCATAACAGCGGCAAAAGGATTTCAGGCAGCAGGCGTGGAAGCTGCAATCAAATACCGGAACCGGAAGGACATGGCTCTGATTTACAGCCAGGTCCCCTGCACGGCGGCAGGAACCTTTACCACCAATGTAGTCAAGGCGGCCCCGGTGCTCTGGGATCAGAGAATCGTAAGGGAGTCTTCATACGTTCAGGCGGTGGTGGTCAATTCCGGCATCGCCAACGCCTGCACGGGAAAGGAAGGACTGGACTGCTGCGCGGCAGAGAGCAGGTGCGCGGGAGAGCTGCTTGGCATTCCGGCGGACTCAGTGTTAGTGGCATCTACCGGCGTTATCGGCATGCAGATTCCCGTGGATAAGATTACGGCGGGCATCGGCAGGCTGACAGCAGTAAAGTCGGACAGCCCGGAGGCCGGAACAGACGCGGCGAAGGCCATCATGACCACGGATACAGTGGAAAAACAAATCGCTGTAACGTTTGAAATCAGTGGAAAAACCGTTACCCTGGGCGGCATGTGCAAGGGTTCCGGCATGATTCATCCCAATATGTGCACCATGCTCGGATTTCTTACCACGGACGTGAAGATTTCCAGACAGATGCTGCAGAAAGCCCTCAGCGCGGATGTAGTGGACTCCTTCAACATGATTTCCGTGGACGGGGACACCAGCACCAATGATACCCTGTTGCTCCTGGCCAACGGCCTGGCAGAAAATGAGGAAATTACTTCCGAGGGGAAGGATTACGACAGTTTCTGCGAGGCCCTGCATTATGTCACCACATACCTGGCGAAGAAAATGGCAGGAGACGGGGAAGGTGCCACAGCCCTGTTCGAGACAAAGGTAATCGGCGCCGCTTCCAAAGAGGACGCCCGGACACTGGCGAAATCCGTCATCTGTTCCTCCCTGACCAAGGCGGCCATCTTTGGCCATGATGCCAACTGGGGCAGAATCCTCTGCGCGCTGGGATATTCCGGCGCACAGTTTGACCCGGAGAATGTGGACCTCTATTTCCAGAGTGTCAGCGGGAAAATCCATATTTACGGAAAGGGCGTAGCCTGCGATTACAGCGAGGAGGAGGCCACAAAAATTCTCTCCGACCCAGAGGTCACCGTCCTGGTAGACATGCACATGGGAGAGCAGGAAGCCACCGCCTGGGGATGTGATCTAAGCTATGACTATGTGAAGATCAACGCGGACTACAGAAGCTGAACGTGAATGGCTCCCGTTTTGCCTGTTCAGCGGGCAAAACGGAAAAGTCCTGCCCTGTATACTCGCGAGCGCATTCCTATGCCATTCTTTGATGCGTATTTGCAGAAACGCAATTTTAAGGGAACAAATGTTTTGATATTAGTCAATAACTGTGCTGTTTTCTATGACCTGGTCATATTGGGATATCGTATTCACGGTACGTCCGGTGCACCAAACCATGTGTTGACTAACACCAGTGTTTTTAAACGCGTATATATTGCAGCCCGGCAGAAAGGTATCATTATGAGGAAGAAAATAAACAATGTGCTGAACATCATTATGGAAAGCTTCGTGGGAGTATGGATAGGCCGCGCCATTTATGTATACTGGGATTATAAGACCCATCCGGGTCTCTATGCTGCCGGGTCCGTTCCATGGTATACCAGTATCCTGGTATATGGCGCGGTTGCATTGTTCATTCTGGTAATCTGTTTCCTGATAAAACTTTTTATCAAAAAGGGCATACAAACGTCAAATTGATATTTTGTCATGACTCTATTCCAATAAACGAAATGATACTGTCATGAGCCTGTTTCAACGAATGTGATAACGAGGTTTTGGAAGGATTTACGAAAAGTAAGCGGACAGGCAGATTCTTCAACAGAAAAATGGTTATAATGAGAAAGGAAGCGATACCCATGGAAAAGGACATGGAAAAAGTACTTCAGAAAGCGGAGGTGCTCATCGAAGCCCTTCCCTACATCCAGCGCTTTAACCGCAAGATCATCGTGGTAAAATACGGCGGCAGCGCCATGAGCAACGAGGAATTGCAGAAAAATGTCATAAAAGACGTCACATTACTGAAACTGGTAGGCTTCAAACCCATCATCGTCCACGGGGGCGGCAAGGAAATCAGCCGCTGGGTAGGAAAAGTAGGGAAAGAATCCACCTTTGTCAACGGTCTGCGTGTGACGGACGAAGAGACCATGGAAATCGCGGAGATGGTTCTGAACAAAGTGAACAAGGATCTGGTCACCATGGTACAGGAACTGGGCGTGAAAGCAGTGGGCATCAGCGGCAAGGACGGCGGTCTGCTGCAGGTGGAGAAGAAATATTCCGACGGACAGGACATCGGCTATGTTGGCGAGATTACCGGCGTGAACCCCAAGGTGCTGTACGATTTACTGGAGAAAGATTTTCTTCCTATCGTAGCCCCCATAGGCCTGGACAGCATTTTCCGGACTTACAATATCAATGCGGATGATGCCGCCTGTGCCATTGCCCGGGCAGTGAAGGCGGAGAAGCTGGCTTTCCTGACGGATATCGAGGGCATTTACAAGGATTTCAAGGAGAGACAGGGCTTCATTTCCAGGATTACGGCTTCCCAGGCGGAAGAACTGGTTTCCGGCGGCTATATCGGCGGAGGCATGCTGCCCAAGCTGAACAACTGCACTGCCGCCGTGCGGAACGGTGTAAACCGCGTCCACATCCTGGACGGCCGGATTCCCCACTGCCTGCTGCTGGAAATCTTTACCAACCAGGGCATCGGCACCGCCATTGTGGACGACAAAGAAATGGAGCATATGGAAGGAAATACAAATTAAAGCGGAAATACTCTGCCCGGGTTGGTACTGGGCGGGATAGATGCGGAACTGGAATAGGAGGATCATTTATTATGAACATGCAGGAATACATTGACGAGGCGGAAGGCGCGCTTCTTCACACTTACAACCGCTATCCGGTTGTGCTGGACAGAGGGGAAGGTGTATATTTATACGACACGGACGGCATCAAATACCTGGATTTTGTCTCCGGCATAGGCGTATTTGCCCTTGGCTACAACAATAAGGAATACAATAACGCCCTGAAATCCCAGGTAGACAAGCTGCTGCACACTTCCAACTACTATTACAATGTGCCGGCCATCAACGCGGCGAAGAAGCTGAAAGCAGTGTCCGGCATGGACAGGGTGTTTTTCACCAACTCCGGCGCGGAGGCTGTGGAAGGTGCGCTCAAGGCTGCCAGAAAATACGCTTTTCTCAAGGACGGCAAGGCTGACCACGAAATCATTGCCATGAACCACTCGTTCCACGGCAGAACCTTCGGTGCGCTCTCGGTGACCGGAAATCCCAAATATCGCGAACCATTCGAACCAATGATTGGAAATGTACGGTTTGCCGACTTAAATGACATGGAAAGCGTAAAGAAACAAATCACCGATAAAACCTGCGCCATCCTTCTGGAGCCGGTGCAGGGTGAGGGCGGCATTCATCCGGCTGCGGAAAGCTTCCTGAAGGAAGTAAAGGCAATTTGCGAGGAGAAGGATATCCTGCTGATTTTCGACGAAATCCAGTGCGGCATGGGAAGAACCGGGTATATGTACGCATGGCAGCAGTACGGTGTGAAGCCCGACATCATGACTACGGCGAAGGCTCTGGGCTGCGGCGTGCCTGTGGGAGCGTTTCTGATGACGGAGAAGGCGGCACAGAATTCCCTTGCCGCCGGCGACCACGGAACCACCTACGGCGGAAATCCTTTTGTCGGCGCGGCCGTGGAGAAAGTCCTTGCCTTATTCGAGGAGAATCATATCATAGAACATGTAAGGGAGGTTGCGCCTTACCTGGAGAAATGCCTGGACGGGCTGAAGGAGAAGTATGACTGCATCCTGGAGCGCCGGGGAACAGGGCTTATGCAGGGGCTGGTATTTGACGCTCCTGTGAGAGATATCATCAGCCGTGCGCTGGAAGAGGGATTGGTTCTGATCAATGCGGGAGAAAATATCATTCGCTTCCTGCCGCCTCTGATTATTACCAAAGCAAATATTGACGAGATGGTTGACATTCTGGAGAGCTGTATTGAGCCGCAGGAGGAACTTGCGTAGAACTGCAGGCCTTCACGGCATTTTGCAGAAAAGTACATTTTATATCGGCAGTATTGACGGATTGCCGTTTGAAAGTGAATGCGGATAAAGAAATAATAAGCGGATATT
The DNA here is from genome assembly GCA_910586775.1 of uncultured Acetatifactor sp. Classification (GTDB taxonomy): domain Bacteria; phylum Bacillota; class Clostridia; order Lachnospirales; family Lachnospiraceae; genus Acetatifactor. Next base: position 8,103 of record CAJUJN010000004.1, read on the forward strand.
TTTGCGATGCTGTAAAGAAAATGAATACATTTACAAGAATAATCTGGGGGTTAGAATGCATTTTAAAAAGAAGTTGATTGCAGCGGTCGTTGTGGCGGTTATGACGGCAGGCCTTTTCTGTGTGGGAACCCTGCAGGCCGGAAATGACGAGGATTCCGGGGAAGACATCGGTATGCGCCTGCCCGGGTCTGCGGATAAGGAGACCATCTATTTCTGGTATTCCGATGAAAATATGACGAATTTCCTGAACAGCGCAGCAGTTTCCTTCGGGGAGCGGGAGGATGTGAGGGTGATTCCGGTGTTGGTCTCCGACGGAGAATATCTGGAGGCGGTGAACAGGGCTTCCGTTTCCTCCGGGCAGGTGCCGGATGCCTATATCATCAGTAACGATTCACTGGAGAAGGCAAGCCTGGCGGGACTGGCATCCCGGATTGAGGATGTGGGAGGCGTGTGCAGCGCGGAAAATTTTCCGCCGTCTGCCCTCTCTGCCGTGACTTATCAGGATAAACTGGTGGGGTATCCTCTTTTCTTTGAGACCAGCGCACTTGTCTATAATGACACTTATCTGCAGGAGTGGGCGTCACAGATTGCCATGAAGGAGCTTCTGGAAGCCGGTGAGCTGGATGAGAATCCGGAGGAGACAGACGGGATTGCAGTGAATGAAGAGCAGCTGGCCGCTCTGCGGGAAACATATTACAGTCAGGCAATTCCTGCCACAGTGGATGATATTCTGAATATAGCTTATACCTTTGATGTACCTTTGGGCGTGGACGGTGTCATGAAGTGGGATGTGTCCGATATTTTCTATAATTACTGGATGGTGGGAAATTATATGATTGTGGGAGGGGACAGCGGAGATGACCCGGGCATGATCAATATCAACAATCCGGAGACTATCCAGTGTCTGGAGGTCTACAAAGCGCTGAACCAGTTCTTTTTCATAGAGTCGGACACGGTAGACTATGCTTCTGTAATAGAAGATTTCTGTCAGGGGAAGCTTGTCTTTACCATTGCCACAACGGATGTGGTGAAGCGTCTGGAGAACGCAAAGGCAGAGGGCACTTTGAATTTCGAATATGGAATAGCGCCCATGCCTCAGGTGAGCGCAGAACTGCAGAGCCGTTCCATGTCCGTAACCAATGCGGTGGCGGTGAACAGCTACTCGGAGCATGCGGAGCTGGCAAATCGTTTCGCCGCCTGGCTGGTGACGGAATATGCGGACTCCATGTATGATATGACGGGGAAGGTGCCGGCATATTTGGGGGCGAATGCGGACAATGGGGCATTGCAGATTTTTAAGCTGGAATATGCGGACAGCATACCGCTGCCGAAAATGATGGAGACCGGGAATTTCTGGCTTCAGCTGGAGGGATTGTTCTCAAAGGTGTGGAACGGCGCCGATGTGACGGCGCTGGTGCAGGAACTGGACGAGACTATTTCGGAACAGGTCAGTGCCGCAGGGAAGTGAGCCTGTAAAGAGACCGATGCCGACAGACACTTCCTTATTACCAGGAAGATAGGGAGCCGTTTTGCGGCAATCCGGATATTTCCGGGTAGACGGAACCGGGGGTTTGCCCGGTCGAAACGGGAAAGTCCATGGATTGCAGGAGATACAACATTGTGTCTGGCAGAAGAAGGTTTCCGGATGAATGCATAAATTTCCAGTCATAGGATACACTTAAAGACAAGGAACCGCTTAAGACACAGGACTTCGGTTTCTGAAAGGAAGGTGAGCCTATGATTGGATTTTTTATTGCCCTGATTTCCGGGGCACTGATGAGTGTACAGGGCGTGTTCAACACTCAGGTGACGAAATCTTCCAGTATCTGGACGGCAAGCGCGTTTGTGCAGCTGACGGCGCTGTTTGTCTGCCTGGGTGCCTGGGTCTGTACGGACAGAAGTAATCTGATGAACGTATTTACGGTACAGCCGAAGTATATGCTTCTGGGAGGGGCAATCGGGGCGTTTATCACTTATACCGTGATCAAGAGCATGGATATGCTGGGACCTGCCAAAGCAGTCATGCTGATTGTGGTGGCACAGCTGGCGGTGGCTTATATTATTGAGCTTTTTGGCTGGTTCGGTGTGGAGAAGCAGCCATGGGAATGGCGGAAGGCGCTGGGAATGGCTGTGGCGGTGGCCGGCATTATTATTTTCAAGTGGAAATGAACCGGGCAGGGGATGTTCCGGGTTACTGTTCATGGCTGCTTCCGTGAGGTGTTTTCGTGCTCATGTTGCTGTGAACGGTAACTGTTCTGTTCCCCTGCTTTTGGAATACATACATGGGCGCAGTCTGTGGCGCTTCTTCTTGTTTTTGCGGATGTAAGGAAATGTGTACAAATTATAGCAGTTATTTTCCGACGGTTCCTTACCAGGACAAGCCGGAACCAAAACCTTGCCATTTTGCGCAAGAAATCATTGTTAAGTTCCTAAAAGGAAATTTTCATGAAGATTTTATAAAGGCACTTGTAAAAAGGATACAATTCCGATACAATAAGAGAATCAGCATAGAGAGGCAATCCCTTTTTGGCTTTTACCGGGATTTTTATAAGCAGCCCGTGGGAAAAGAGAAAGGGACTATGATGAAAAAACGAAATATTCTGATATTGTTATGGATTGCGGCAGCCTGTATCCTGTGCTGCTGCTGCGGGAAAAAGAGCGGAACGATTCTGATCGGGGATACGGAAAACCGAACAGAAGAAAGCGTCAGTCAGGAGAGCCGTGCTTCCGGGACGAAAGCTGAGGCTTCAGGGAGCGCGGACGGGACGAAAGTTGAGGATACAGAGGAAGAAAATACGGTAATCCGTATCTATGTCTGCGGTGCAGTGGTAAATCCAGGCGTAGTGGAGATTGCTTCGGGAAGCCGCGTCGAGGATGCGCTTCTTGCAGCTGGAGGCTTTACAGGGGAAGCGGCCAGGGAGGCAGTGAATCTGGCGGACTGGGTCAGCGACGGGCAGAAGCTATATTTTCCTGCGGAGGGAGAAGAGTTTGCTCCTGATACCGGCGGGGCGGCTTCCGGAGCAGAAGCATCCTCCGGACTTGTGAATATCAACACTGCCGATGCGGCAGCACTCTGTACTCTGCCCGGTGTGGGAGAGAGCCGGGCGGCGGATATCATAGCTTACAGGGAGGCCAACGGAGGCTTTGACAGCTGCGAAGACATTATGAAAGTGCCCGGAATCAAGGATGCTATGTATGAAAAAATCCGCGACAGGATATCGGTAAAATAGAAAATCTGTGGAGGTTGCTATGGCTGGGAAGAGAGCTTTGGTGGTAGATGATGAAAAGTTGATTGTGAAGGGAATCCGCTTCAGCCTGGAACAGGATGATATGAAGGTGGACTGTGCCTATGACGGGGAGGAAGCCCTGGAATATGCCCGTACCAATCAATATGATATCATTCTTCTGGATGTGATGCTGCCGAAGCTTACCGGCTTTGAAGTCTGTCAGCAGATTCGGGAATTTTCCAATGTGCCCATTATCATGCTGACTGCCAAGGGCGAGGACATGGATAAGATACTGGGTCTGGAATACGGCGCGGATGACTATATCACCAAACCTTTCAATATTCTGGAGGTAAAGGCGCGGATTAAGGCGATTATGCGGCGGACGGAACCGAAGCGCATCATGGGGGAAATGCCTGCAGCCAAAAGCGTGGAGCGGGGAGATGTGCGTCTGGACTGTGAGGGGCGCAGGGCGTTTATTTCCGGTAAGGAGATCGGCCTGACAGCAAAGGAATTCGAATTATTGGAGCTTCTTATGCTGAATCCTGATAAAGTGTACAGCCGCGAGAGTCTGCTGAAGTTAGTCTGGGGTGCGGATTATCCCGGGGATGTGCGCACCGTGGATGTTCATATCAGAAGACTTAGGGAGAAGGTGGAAGCCAGTCCCAGCGAGCCCCGGTACGTACATACGAAGTGGGGCGTGGGCTACTACTTTCAGGTGTAAAGGCGGGAGTGGCAAATGGCGGCAAAAATATTCGAGGAGCTGAAGAAGCTTCTGTCTCTGCGCAGCCTGCAGGCGCGCATCTTTATCATTGTGCTGGCGGCGGGTTTTATCCCCAGCATGATCGTACGTTATGGGATTCTGGATAATTATGAGGAGCATTCTGTCCAACAGAGAATTTCCACTGTTCAAAATCAGCTGATGATCGTGGGAAACCATCTGATCAGCAATAATTATTTTAATACAAAGCCGGAGGGATACAGCAGCAGTGTATCCCGTGACGTGATCAATGCGGAACTGGAGATGATCTCTAATCTGTATGAAGGGCGAGTCATGATCATTGACTCCAGTCTGCGTGTGGTCCGGGATACCTATGATATCAGTGAGGGTAAGACCATCATTTCCGAAGAGGTGATCAGATGTTTCCAGGGAGAGAGTATGTCCAATTATGACAGGGAGCACGGCTACATAGAGATGACTACGCCGATTATCGATGCCAGTGTGGAGGCAGGGAAGGTGGTGGGGGTTATGCTGACCAGCATTTCCAATGATTCGACGGTTGCCACACTGGAGGTGCTGAACCGGAAATCAGTGCTCTTGCAGAACCTGATGATTGTGGTGATTGTGGCCATGGCCATGGTGCTGTCCGTGATATTGACGCGGCCTTTTAACCGGGTTACGGAAGCCATCAATGAGGTGCGGGCGGGCTACAGCGACGAAAGTATTTCCGTGCCGGACTATGCGGAAACCGCACATATCGTGGAGGCCTTTAATCAGATGCTGAAGCGCATGAGGACCCTGGACAATTCCAGACAGGAATTCGTGGAAAATGTGTCCCATGAACTGAAGACGCCCATGGCGGGCATTAAGGTGCTGGCTGACTCCCTGTTGGCCCAGAGAGATGCGTCGGCGGAGCTGTACCGTGAATTTCTGGAGGATATTGCTTCTGAAATTGACCGGGAGAACCAGATTATTACGGACCTGTTGGTGCTGGTGAAGATGGACAAAAAGGCTCAGGAGATGAACATTGCGTCCATAAACATCAATGACCTGACGGAACTGATTTTAAAACGGCTTCGTCCCATTGCACGAAAGAAAGACGTGGAAGTAGTCTTCGAGAGTATACGTCCTGTTGTGGCTGAAGTGGATGAAGTAAAGATGACACTGATTATGACCAATCTGGTGGAAAATGCCATAAAATATAATAAGGAGCATGGTTGGGTGAAGGTGGAGCTGGATGCGGACCATCAGTATTTTACTTTTCAGGTGCGCGACTCGGGGCTGGGTATACCGGAAGATGCTCTGACGCATATTTATGAACGATTTTACCGTGTGGAAAAATCCCATTCCAGGGAAATCGGCGGAACCGGTCTGGGGCTTGCCATTACAAAAAGTGCCGTCCTGATGCACCGCGGTTCCATCACAGTGTCCAGCGTGGAAGGGGAGGGTTCTTGTTTTACCGTAAAGATTCCCCTGAGTAATGCCGGGAGCAGTGTGGTGACATAGGGAGGATTATGGATGACAGATACGGCGAAGCGGATGCGTGTATTGGTGTCATATTCACAGGGAAATCCTGTTTTTCGGGAGGGCATCGTAAAATAGCCTCTCGGAATCTCAGTAAGCAAAATCGGGATTCGGATCAATAATGTGGTCAGAAAGGCGGGAAATTGGTAACAATGGTTTCCGAAAATGCCAATGAGAAGCGGTTTAGAGATTCCGGGAGGCTGTTAAAAGGAAACGGAGGACAAGTGTTATGAAAAAGATGTTGAGAATACTGCCGTTCCTGGCCATGGTTTTGCTCTTCGGCGGCTGTGCCGGAAAGGAAGAGGAAGGCGAGAATGTTTACCAGGTATATTATGTGAGTAATTCCGAGACCAAGGTGGAGATGCATTCCCATGAAATGGAAGCGGTAGAACCGAAAGAGCAGCTGAAAGAGCTGATGGAATGTCTGTCTACGGAACCGGAGAAGTTGGAGTACAAGGCCCCGTTTGCCATGGGATTTCAGGTGTTGGGGACCACGCTGGAGAACGGAAATCTGCAGATTGACGTGGATGCTGCCTATAAGGAACTGCCGCCTATCACGGAAATCCTGGTGCGCGCTGCGGTGGTGCGTACACTGACACAGCTGCCGGAGGTGAGCCTGGTTATGATTACCGTGGAGGGAAGCCAGCTTCTGGACAGGAAGGAAAATGCGGTGGGCTGGATGAACGCCGAGCAGTTTATCGATAACGATGGGAATGAGATCAACACCTATGAGGAAGCCAGAGTAAGGCTGTATTTTGCGGATGAGAGCGGCACAAAGCTGATTGCTGCGGACAGGGAGAAGCATTATTCCACAAATACGCCGTTGGAGCGGTTTGTGGTGGAGGAGCTGATAGCAGGGCCCAGCGGGCGCATTGAGGGGCTGTTTCCCTCGATTAATCCGGGCACCAAGGTGGTCAGCGTCATGACGAAGGATGGTATTTGTTATGTGAATCTGGACGAGACGTTTCTGGCGGTGGTGAATAATGTATCCACCGATGTGTCCATATATGCCATTGTCAATTCTCTTGTGGAGCTGAGTAATATAAATAAAGTACAGATACTGATCAACGGAGAGGTGCCGTCAAGCTTTTCAACGTCAACTTTTGAACGGAATCTGGATATTGTGACAACGTTGGGGAATTGATGCCGGGGAATAAAAGCAGAAAGGGCTCCGTGTAGAGGAAATCCGGCAGTGAATTTGAAGAATGAGATTTGGCAGTGCGGGCCGGGAGATATGGAGAGTATGAAAGAGACGCTGTATAAAATATTATTTCTGGAGGATGAGCCTACCATCCGGGAGGTTCTGACGGAATATATGCTGATGTCCGGGTATCAGGTTACCACGGCGGAGCGGGGCGATGCGGCAATCCGCCTGGTGAGGGAGCAGGATTTTGACCTGGCTGTGCTGGATATCTGTGTGCCGGGGGCGGACGGCTTTGAAGTGCTGAAATGTATACATGCCAACAGGAAGAAGACCGCGGTGATCATGCTGACGGCTCTGGAGGATGAGAAAACCCAGGTGAAGGCTTTTAATCTGTATGCGGATGATTATGTGATCAAGCCGGTGTCACCGATTATTCTGCTGAAGCGGATGGAAACCATACTGCGGCGGACTGCCGGGCAGCCGGGAGAGGAAACGGAAGAACAAAAGGGGCTGGTGCTGAAGGAGGAGGCATACTGTGCGCTGTATGACGGGGAGAAGCTGCCGCTTACTCTGAGCGAGTATCTGCTGCTGCAGACGCTCTATAAGGAGCCGGACAGAGTATTTACCCGGGAACAGCTTATCATGAGCATTTTCAATGAAGACTATATCGGCAATGACCGGATCATTGATGCGCATGTGAAGAATCTGCGGAAAAAGCTGCCGGCATCCTGTATCAGAACTGTTATCGGAGTGGGATATCAGTTTGACCGGTCAACACTGAATTAAAGGGCTTCTCTTAAACGGGACGGAGGTAGGGCTGTGCGTCTGGGACGAAAAAATCTGCTGTACAGCATGGCGCTGGCGGGTGTCATGATGCTGTTTCTGGTGGGATATTTTATCTACATGCTGCCGTCGCTCTATGTGGAGCATGTGATGGAGCAGAATCTGAAATCCATCTATGAACAGCACAGGGCGTACATGGAAACCGGCAGCTATGACGGCGTGGGTGTAAGGAATGCCACAGCCTGTTTTTCTGTGGAGATTCCGCTGGAAGGGAACTGCATTCTGGTGACGGGCAAAGCATATTCGGCGGAAATCATCGTGAAAGATAAGCGGATTTTGGAGATTCTGGGTAACTGTCGGGAGAAGCTGGAAGCGGGCGGAATTCTGAGGAAGGAAGAGGATGCTGCCGATATACCGGGTGAGAAAACCGGAGAAGGGAAGGCAGCTGACAGCCTGGCGGACGGGAAGCAGGCGAAATGGGAGATTGAGCTGACGGATGAGGTAGAGGCGCTGGAGGCTGTCTTGAGAGAGGCTTTGTCTGATGCAGGCTCTTTTCCCGTGGAAGTCCGTTTGCTGTCCGGTAACGGGATTGAGGAAGATTTTTTTAATGAATCGATGAAAGTGCATACTTATTCAGGAGATCTGATCATTATGGAATCCGGCGTGGAGGATGCTCATAACCGGTATGCCAACTATATTGCCATGGAGCAGACGAAGGACAGTATCGTTCTTTCCTGTCTGCCGGTTGTGGCGCCGGATGCGGATGAGATACGGCCTGTGGTGCTGCAGAGCCTTCCCATGCTGGGGGCGGTTCTGGTGTTGCTGGTGCTCTTATTTTCACAGATGTATTCAGAGGGAATCGTGGGGCCGATTTTGCGGCTGGCAAGGCACGCGGAAGAGATGGAGCTTGCACATGATTTCGCAGTAGGGCGTATGTCGGAGGAATGGCCGGACAGGAAGGATGAGGTGCGTGAGTTGGCAGATACGCTGGATGATTTTTACCTGCAGATCAGGGAAAGCTATCAGAGGCTGGAGGAGAAGAACCGGGAACTGGAGGAGGAAAACAGGCGTCAGGAAATCTTTCTGCGCGCGTCCTCCCATCAGCTGAAAACGCCTATTGCGGCGGCGCTTCTGCTGGTGGAGGGTATGATAAACGAGGTAGGAAAGTACAGAGAGACGAAAGCTTATCTGCCCAGGGTAAAAGAGCAGCTGCTTTCCATGCGGAAAATGGTGGAGGAGATTCTGTATCTGAACCATTGCGCGGAGAACAGGAAGATACAGCTGACGAATGTGGGGGAATTACTGGCGCAGCGTCTGTATTCCTATCAGGTGGAACTGGCAGACAGGCGGATTTCGGTGGCTGTCTCGGGGGAGAAGGGACTGTCACTGTGCACGGACGAGATGATGATTACCCAGATTCTGGACAATCTGCTGTCCAATGCCGTGAAATATACGCCCCGGGACGGGTATATAAAAATAGAGCTGAAGGAGTGCAGTGAAAAAGAGAAACCGGAAATACGGATTGAAAATTCCGGAACGCCAATAGACGGAGACCTGCTGCCTCATATTTTTGAGCCTTTTGTCAGAGGCAGCCATGAGGCCGCTTCTTCCCTGGACAGCCATGGACTGGGACTGTATATTGCCTCTTATTATGCGAAAAAACTGGGGATAACCCTTTCGGTGCGAAACGGGGAGGGCTGTGTTATAGCTGCGGTGGTATTCGCAGAATGACGGCCCGGCTATCGGTGCCGGATTCTAATGATAAAATTCTTTGTCCCTATTTCTGATTTCATTGTGTTTCATATTTACGGAAAAGAGGCTTCCGGGCATACGCCGGTCCGGCGTATGGCGGTAAAGCCGGGAACGCGATGATTCACAGCGGATGCATCAAAACGCCATCTGTTCTTCATACGAAATTCATACGGTTTTGATAAGATAATATCGGCGGCAGGAGAGAAGTACGGCTTGATATTTGCCGGATAAAGGTTGCTTTGCAAAAAAGCATTCAGCTGCAGCCAAATACAGGTAAAGGAGTGAAGATACATGCTGTTATCCATTCAGAATCTGACCGTGCGTTACGGGGCGGATACAGTGTTGTCCATCAAGTCGCCCATAGAGATTGCAGAAGGCGACCGGGTGGGGGTAATCGGTTCCAACGGTGCGGGAAAGACGACTCTGATTAAGAGTATCCTGGGGCTTGTTCCCTATCAGGGGATGATAAGGACGGAACTGAAGCCGGAGCAGATGGCAGTCCATATGCAGTTTAACGAATATACGGATTCCATGCCGGTAAAGTATATTATGGAGGCCATTCTGGGCACGAAGATTTCCAGGGACAGGAAGCTTCAGGAACTGATTTCCTTTTTTGAGTTTGAAGACTGCCTGCGGAAGAAATATTCGAAGCTTTCCGGAGGACAGAAACAGCGATTTACCATTATTATGGTGATGATGCAGGATGCGGAGCTTACCTTTTATGATGAGGTTACCTCAGGGCTGGATTTTGAGACGCGTCAGAAACTGGTGGAGAAGATGGTGGAGTGGTACCAGGGGAAGGCATCCAGCTTCCTTATGGTTTCCCATTATTACGAGGAGCTGGATCAGCTGGCGGATAAGCTGCTGATTCTGGATAAGGGGCAGATTCTTGACTACGGCAGGCGGGAGGAATTGTTCCATAAATACTGCGGAAGGGCGGTTATCATAGTCGGCAATACCGAGGAAAATATGACACTGCTGTCAGGATACGAGAAGCTTGCATCTCCGGCACATCTGATTGCCGTTTCCTGTGAGAGTGAGGAGAAGGAGAGCCGGATTGCCGGGCTGCTGCTGGAACACGACATCAACTATAAGCGAAGCAATAACGATATAGAAATGCTGTATATCAATGCGAAGAACAGAGCAGGAATGGCAGACGAAGAAAAATCCTCCGATATTTTTGCCGGGGAAAGTAAGGATGCCCGGACAAGTGATACATCGGAAAAAACGAAAAAAACTGGAAAGAACAGAATAGCCGGCAGTAACGGCCGAACGGCCGGGAGCGGCGGAAAGGAGAAGCATGCAGAATAATAGTAAGAATAAAAAGCTGATATCCGGACAGATGCTGCTTTTTGAATTTCGCAATACCATTGGAAATCCGTATGTGCATATTTTCGGAGTGGGCATGCCGGTATTGATGATGATCATTATCACCCGCGCCGTGGCCGGGGAGATGCCGGATGGGCCGATGCTTTCGGAGGCAATGACCAGTGTCTTTTTAGGGATAGGGGCGCTGATTCCCATGGCGACCATATTTATGGGATATGGCGTGTCTCATGCTCAGGAGTTGGAGAAGGGGATTCCCCAGAGGCTGGAGTTGTTTGGCATTAAAATCAGTGCCACTCTTTGCAACCGGATTCTTTCGGAATTCATCTTTATGGTGATTGCCTTTGTTATTTATTTTGTGGCGGGATATGGTTTTGTGGGGGTGGAGACGCCGAGAGTATCAGGCGCAGTATTGTACATGGTCTGTATATTGTTGTTCAGTGTGATTTTGTTCTGCCTTGCCCATGCAATCGCCTCCCTGCTGAAGAAGTTCGGCGCGACTTACTGTGTGACCATGATACTGTATTTCGTACAGATGATTCTGGGAGGTATGATGGGTATCAGCTATGATAATATGCCCTCGCCCATGCAGGTGGCGGCGAAGCTGCTGCCGGTGACTTATATCAACCGGGATTTTTACACGGTATGGAAAGGGAAACATTACGATTTTGTTCCCATGGTGCAGTCCTATCTGCTGATGGGGGCAGTAGCGGGGATTTTATTGTTTGTGACGCTTCGGAGGGAGCGGCGTGAACTGCATTAAGCCGATATTGTATGCATAAAGTTGAAATATGCTCTGCGGTACATTTTGCCGGGGAGCAGTTACAGAAAGGGGAAATTACATGAGGCGCCCATTATTTGCGGCAGCCCTGTTCCTGGTGATGATTGCCGCCCTCCGGATAAAAGCCGGATGGGCGGAAGAAATTCCCTGGGGTTATATCAGTACAAACCAACTGGATACCGGACAGGAGATTCTTATCACCGGACAGGTATATCAAAAAAACGAGACATCTGTTTATCTGAAATCAGTCATTTTAATAACATCAAATGCCTTCGGGCAGTCAGCTGCGGATTCGCAGCAAGAAATTCCGAATCAGGAAAGTAACATGATTTACGAAAATATCATATGTGAGACGCAAGAGACACAGAAGATTCCTCTGGGGAGTTTTGTGGCAGTCAGAGGGGAGTTCTCGGCGTATTCCCGTGCCACCAATCCCGGAGAATTTGACGCGGCAGTCTATTACAGGACTCTGGAGGTCGGGGGAAAGCTCAGGAAGGCGGTAATCCTGTCAAGGGGAGAGGAATACTGGCATGTCAGGGAATGGCTGTACGGGCTGAAATGTTATTTTAAGGAGCGGCTGTATCGGATTTTCCCGGAAAAAGAGGCGGCGGTGATGAGCGCGCTGCTTCTGGGAGACAAGAGTGAGTTAGACGGGGATTTGAAGGAACTGTACAAACGGAACGGTGTCCTGCATATTCTGAGCATATCGTCGCTGCATATCACCATTATCGGAATGAGTATTTACAGATTGCTGCGAAAGACAGGCCTGCCTGTTGCGCCCTGTGCGCTGGCGGGGAGCGTGATACTGATTCTGTACGGCTGTATGACAGGCTTCAGCGTGTCCGCCTGCCGCGCCATAGGGATGTATCTGATCAAGATGGCAGCGGAGGTTGTGGGGAGAACTTACGATATGCTGACAGCGCTGGGGGTAATGGGGGCTGCGATGGTGCTGCGAAATCCCTTTTATCTGCAGAACAGCGGCTTTTTACTTTCCTTTACTTCGGTGCTGGGGATTGGGGTGGTATATCCGGCATTGGAGCCGCCGCTGCTCTCCGGGCAGGGAAACATTGGAAATGCATCAAAAGGAAGCACTGAAGATGCATCAAAGGGAATCGCATCAAATGAAAATACAGGGAAGAGTAACATGTCCAGGGCAAACTCACTTAAGGAAAGCAGATTGGCGGAGGCATTGCTGCATTTACTTGCCGGAAGGGCTGGCAGCAAGCTGCGGGATAAGCTGGCAGCAGTGACCGAGAGCGGGCAGAACCTGGGGAAATCCCTGATGCAATCTCTTTTTGCCAGCCTTTCCATTACATTGGCCACACTTCCGGTACAACTCTGGTTCTATTATGAGATTCCAGTCTATTCCGTATTTCTGAACCTGTTTGTGATTCCGTTTGTGAAACCAATGATGATTACGGGACTTTTGGCGATGCTTGTGCCGGGGTTGGGCAGCTTAGGAATAGTCGGCCGGCTGATACTGGGGAGTTATGAATTTATGTGCAGTTGTTTTGATAAGCTTCCCTTTCATACCTGGAATCCGGGCTGCCCCCGATTATGGCAGATTACTGTCTACTATCTGCTTTTATGCGGAACAATCGGTATTCGCGGAGTATGTGAAAAAGGCGGCAGACCAGGAGAGGAAAACGGAAATTCCGGTTTAAAAATGCCGTGCATGGTAAGGTGCAGGATTAAAATGGCAGGAACTGCCGGATGCGCGGTCATTCTGACATTTGCCGTCCTGTTGTTTGCCATGCGTCCGCCGGCGGAAAACAGCGTCACTTTTCTGGATGTGGGGCAGGGAGACTGCATCCTGCTGCGCACGGCATCCGGGGAGGTATATCTCTTTGACTGCGGGAGCAGCAGCCGCAAAAATATCGGCAAATACATTATGATACCATGTCTGAAATACAACGGCATTCGTACCATTGACGCCATTTTCCTCTCTCACCCCGACGCAGACCATATCAACGGCGCGGTGGAGTTGCTGAGGATAGGCGGGGAAAAGAATATTACGGTAAACCAGTTACTTTTGCCCGATATTGAAGAAACGGCAAAGGAAGAGCAACTGGGGGAACTGCTGAAAGCCGCCGCGGAGGCAACGCAGAGGGGGCCTGTTCCTGTGGGCTATCTTTCCGCCGGGGACGGATGGGCTTGTGGAAGCGCGGCCTTTACCTGCCTGCACCCGGTTAAGGGTTTCAGCGCGGCGGATGTCAACGCTTATTCGGAATGCTTTCTGGTGGAATTTACGGAAGGACAGGGCGGCATTTTCCGGGGCGGCAGGATGGGTGGTAAGGCGGGAGACAAAACGGGAAGCCGAAGCTGGACATTGCTTCTGACAGGAGATGTGCAGGAGAAAGGGGAGAAGGCCTTTTTCAGGGAGATTCAGGAGAGGGGTATTGAGGGAATCACCGTCCTGAAGGCGGCGCATCACGGTTCCCGCAATTCCACGCCGGAAGAATTCCTGGGTCAGTTGAAGCCGCTTCTGACCGTGATTTCCAGCGGCAGGAATAACCGCTACGGACATCCCCATGCGGAGCTGATGGAACGTCTGGAGGCATCCGGCACTGTGATTGTGCAGACGGCGCAGTACGGGGCCGTCACGGTCAGTTGGCAGGATGGCGGTCTGGCGGTTTTCGGTATGATGGAGTAGGGAAGTATACTGCAGACCGCCAGGATTTACAGTGATGCCTCCGGGAAAATATCTGGCTTGCGGTCTGCAGTCGGGTTGTACTGCAAATTCGACCGGTGCGCAGTATAGCTTGTGGAATTGATTGGAACATACCTTTTTCGTGCAGACAAAAATCCTGACATAAGTCTGTCAGCTCTTGCCTTCATACTTATATCAGGATTTTTCTATCGATTTTTCTTTATTTTGTGGTTAGGATATGGAAACTAAGAAACCGGCAGATTCAGCCATTCCTTCACTGTACTGACATCGTAGCCTATCCCTTCAGCCACTTTCTCCACCGCTATCCCCATCTTATAGAATCTCTCCGCGCTCTCCCGGGTCTTTTTAAATTCTCCTATCCGTTCTCCGTTCTTTTCTCCTATCTGTTTTCCTCTTTCTTCCCCTATCTGCTCAGATTCCAACCTCATATCCAGAATCGCTTTGCACACGTCGACTGCCACCTCGCTTTCATCATATTTCAGTCCTGTGCCTGTAATCACATTGATAACGTCCACCGCCCTGCGCTCCACACACTGGAAGCGCTCCCTGTTCCTGTTCAACAGCTCTTTCAGTGCATTTTTATCTTTTGAATATTTGATGAACAGCATGACCTCCCGAAGACTTGACTGGAATTTCATGATCTCTTCGTCTGTCATCAGGGCCGGTGCAATCAGTCTGACATGATAGTTATCCATACAGGACAGAACTTTCCGGTCTCTCACGTCCATCATATCGAACAGGCTTAAAGGCCCGTCCCACTCATCGCATCCGAAATAGATTGTCAGCGTCACGGAAGGGATTAACCGGTCTTCCTTCCAGAAGCCGCCCAGGAATTCGCCTGTATTTGGCTTCTTCGCTATATTATACTGGATATATGGTTCCCGCGCAAGTGGATATTTCTGTTGTGTCGGATGGTATGTCTTTAAGCGCCCTTTAAGTGCGGCTTTCTCCGGGGATTCAATAAGCTGGCTATCTATCGTTTTGCAGGTTTACATATTGGTTGGTTTATGCATTAGTATTGACGGAAAAATTATGGTGGCGATAGTTGATAACGGTGCGGGTTTCTGCGTCTGATTTGGCTTGTTTTCTTTATTGAAAAATAGATATAGAAAGCATATAATAAGGGAAACAGAAGGTCAGGATAAGAAGGCTGTGGAAGATGAAGCATTGTACGGACGAAGAATGTCATGCGTTGCCGGGGAAGGAGGATACGCCATGCAGTCCCTCGATTTATATGAACATAAAATTATCAGTGACCCGGAATTTCCGGTGCATATGCATATCAACGATATATCCGCCAGGGGGCAGTATTTTCCCCCTCATTGGCATGAGCATATCGAACTTCACTATGTCAGAGAAGGAAAAACACTGCTGCATCTGAATCAGAAGGAGATTTGGGCGGAAAAGGGGAATCTGGTGATTGCCAACAGCAATGACCTCCACGCAGGATATTGTGACGGAAGCCATATGGAAGTTCTGGTGATGATTTTTGAGATGGAAGCTTTCTCCAAGGAGCTTTCCGACAAGAATGTTATCTTTCAATCACTGATTGAAAAGGATAAAGTAATTGACAATATTATGTCTGAAATTTACCGGGAATACAGCAGTCAGAGGATTGGCTACCGCCTGGTCTGCAAGGGGGAACTGCTGAGGCTGATTGCCCACCTGGTGCGGGAGTACACGGTGGAATTTCTGACAGAGCGGGAGAGCGACAGGAGAAAGAAACAGCTGGAGCGCCTGAATCTGGTATTGGACTATATACAGTCAAATTATACACGGCAGATCGGCAACGGCGAACTGGCAGACGTCCTCCATTTAAGCGAGGACAGATTCAACCATCTGTTTAAGGAGAGTATGGGGATGGCGCCGCTGCAGTATATCAACGAAGTACGGATAAAAAAGGCCATGAACCTCTTAAAGAAAAAAGAGGGGACCGTTGCCGAGATTGCGGACAGTGTGGGGTTTTCGGACTATAATCATTTCGGCAGGCAGTTTAGGCGTTACTACGGCTGTGCGCCTTCTGAAATTCTGAAGAGATAAAATGTGTCATGAAGCAGATGGCAGCGTTGAAACTGACCGGCTTTTCATAGTTGAATGCGGCGCAAAGTGCACGCCTTCATAATGCCGCCGATAAGTACAGCCAGATAACAGATTGGCATATCAGCCTGCAGAAGCATCCGGGCAGTAGATGAGAATATATAAAAACAGCAGAATCGTATGTATAGACAGCAAAATGAATCTTTCATATTTTGCTGTCTTTTTTTATAATCAAATAAAATAGCAAAAGTATTCCGATGGTGAAAATAGATAAAAGAAAAGGAGGAAATACCATGAAATTAGGAGTATTGACGGTAGCGCTGGGAGATTTGCCCTTTGAGGAGGCATGCAAATTCCTCGCGGAGAGAGGCGTGCAGATGGTGGAAATCGGATGCGGCGGCTTCCCGGGAAAGGCTCACTGCGATGCGGCGGAGCTTCTGGCGGACGAGGGAAAGCGGGAGGCATTCCTGGAGACTCTGGACAAGTATCACCTGGAAATCAGCGCTCTGAGCAGTCACGGAAATATGGTGCATCCGAACCCTCAGATTGCAGAGCGGTTTGAGACGGATTTCAACAATGCCATTCTGCTGGCGGAGAAGCTGAAGGTACCTGTAGTGAATACCTTCTCCGGATGCCCGGGAGGAAGCAGAGAGGACAGGACTCCCAACTGGGTCACCTGTCCCTGGCCGGATGATTTCAGCGAGATACTGGAGTATCAGTGGAATGAAGTGCTGGTGCCCTACTGGAAGGAGAAAGCGGCTTTCGCGGAGGCTCACGGCGTATCCAAAATCGCCCTGGAGCTGCATCCGGGCTTCTGTGTATACAATACGAAGAGCCTGCTGCGGCTGCGCAGGGAGGTGGGGCCTCAGATCGGCGCGAACTTTGACCCCAGCCATCTGATCTGGCAGGGAATGGACCCGGCTGTGGCCATCCGGGAGCTGGGGAAGGAAAATGCAATTTTTCATTTCCACGCCAAGGATACCGGCATCGATGCCAGAAATACGGCGGTCAACGGCGTGCTGGATACCACCCATTACGGAGAGGAGCTGGAGCGCTCCTGGATTTTCCGCACAGTGGGATACGGGCACGGCGAGGATTACTGGAGGAATATTGTTTCCCAGCTGCGTATGGTGGGGTATGACTACGCCATCAGCATCGAGCATGAGGACGGGCTGATGTCCGGCAGGGAAGGTTTGGAGAAGGCCATCAGTTTTTTGAAGAATGTGCTGATCTATGAAGACAGAGGCGCCATGTATTGGGCATAACAGGGAGAGGACAGAAAATGAAACACAAAATAGCCATTGTAGGCTTTGGGGGCATGGCAGGCTGGCATTATGACGAGATTCAGACCATTGAGAATCTGGAGATTGCCGGTATCTGGGATATCAGGGAAGAAAGACGGCAGTGCGCGGCGGAGAAAGGGCTTCATGTGTACGAAAGCCTGGAGGAACTGCTGGCAGACCCGGCAAGCGACCTGGTGCTGATTGCCACGCCCAATGACGTGCATAAGCCCGTGGCCATTGCAGCCATGAGAGCGGGCAAGAATGTAATCAGCGAGAAACCGGTTACGCTGAGTTCCGGAGATTTGCAGGAAATGATGGATGTATCCGAAGAGACAGGGCGTTTCCTGACCGTCCACCAGAACAGACGTTGGGACGAAGATTATCTGACGGTAAAGAAGATACTGGAAGAGGGAAAGCTGGGAGAGCTGTTCCGGCTGGAGTCCAGAGTTCACGGCTCCAGGGGGATTCCCGGAGACTGGAGACAGGAGAAGGAACATGGCGGGGGGATGATACTGGACTGGGGCGTGCATCTTCTGGACCAGATACTGCTGCTGTTTGCCGATGTGCCGCTTCGCAGTGTCTGCGGTACGGTGACCAACGTGACAAACCAGCTGGTGGATGACGGTTTTTACGCGGAAATCGTATTTGTCAACGGAGTCACTGCGCTGGTGGAAGTGGGAACCAGCAATTTCGTCTCCCTTCCCAGGTGGTATGTACTGGGGACGGACGGGACGGCAGTCATTGAGGACTGGAGCCTGAAAGGCAAAATCGTGCGGGCATCCGGTGTGGACGAGAAGGATGTGGCACCTGTCATCACAGCCGCCGGGCTTACCAAGACCATGGCACCCAGGCGCGACGACAGCATCTTTACCGAGGAACTGCCCAAAGTGAAGAGCGATGTGAGGGAGTTTTACTATAATGTGATGGCCGTACTGGAGGGCAGGGAAGAGAGCCTTATCCGCCTTCCCCAGGTGATGCGTGTTATGAAACTGATGGAGGCAATCGCAAAATCTGCCGAAACCGGCGAAGTGGTGCGATTTGAAGAGTAACATGCGCAAAGGAAACCTGAACAGTACCTGCATGACATGGATGCATGGGTTAACCGGCCGAAAACGGATGCCGGGTTTGCGCCGTTTGGGTGTATGCGGAAATGGAAGCCGACAGGAACCCTGACAGTGCCTGCGTGACACGACGCACGGCAGGTACTGTCAGGGGGATGCGGAACTGGAAAAGGAGGACAATTGAGATGGCAAGACCGGGAATTGCCGCACAGGTATATTCTGTGCGCGAAGCGGCAGAGAAAGACTTTGCCAAAACCATGGCGGCACTGAAGGAATGCGGCTATGAGGGAGTGGAACTGGCCGGATTGTACGGGCTTAAGCCCGAGGAAGTCAGGGACTGCCTGAAAGAACAGGGTCTGACGGCAGTCAGCGCCCATGTGGGGCTGGATTTATTCCTGGAGGATATGGAAGGAACCGTCAGCGCTTACCATACAATAGGCTGCAGTTATATCGGGATTCCCTGGTTACCGAAGGAGAGACATTACGGCGGTGAGAAGTTTGAGGAGACCTGCGGTTTCCTGAAAAAGCTTTCCGCAGCCTGTGCGGAGCGGGGAATGACGCTTTTATACCATAATCATAATTTCGAGTTTGAAAAGACGGAGAAAGGTACTTATCTGCTGGACGAATTTTTCGATGCATTTGATGAGCGTGAAATGCAGACGGAGCAGGACACCTGCTGGGTGAACGTGGGCGGGGAGGACCCGGTGGCATATCTGAAGCAATATGCGGGCCGCTGTCCTGTAGTCCATGTGAAAGATTTCCGCAGAACAGACGGGCAGGTAGAACTGGTGGCTCTGGGACAGGGAGAGCAGGATGTGCCGGCGATAGCCAGGGCTGCGGTTGAATGCGGCGCCAGGTGGCTGATAGTGGAGCAGGACGACCACCCTTACGGCGAGCCTATGGAAAATATGAGAATCAGCTGCCGGTGCCTGAAGGAAATTCAACTGTAAATCATTCCCATGATGCCGGGGTCAAAAGGTACAATTCCTGCTTGTAAGCAGGTTTGGTCCCAACATCTTCCCATACATACAGCGTGACATGCGTTGTAAGAAGGGAAGCCGGCGTATAGCGGGATGGTACAGTTTTACGATTCGGTAAATGAGCATGGATTTTTCATGAAATGCGCTCATGAGGACGGAATAAGATTACATAATGATAACAATGCCGGGATAAGCCCGGAAGGATATGGAGGCCTGAAAAAATGAAAAAATTAAGAGTCGGCGTTGTAGGCTGCGGCGGAATTGCAAACGGAAAGCATCTCCCCGCCATGAAGAGAAACGGAAATTTTGAGATTGTTGCGTTTTGTGACCTGGTAGAGGAGCGGGCGCAGAAGGCAAAGAAGGAATACGGGACAGAGGATTCAAAAGTATATACCGATTATACGGAACTGCTGAAGGAGGATGTGGAGGCGGTATATGTGCTGACCCCCAACAGCTCCCATGCGCCCATCAGCATTGCGGCTATGGAAGCGGGCAAGAACGTCATGTGCGAGAAGCCCATGGCGAAGACCTATGCGGAAGCCAAAGCCATGGTGGAGGCTGCGGAGCGCACCGGGAAGATTCTGACCATTGGCTACCAGAACCGTTACCGTGCGGATTCTGTCTATCTGAAGAGTGCCTGTGAGAACGGCGAGCTGGGAGAGATTTACTATGCAAAGGCTCATGCGCTCCGCAGGAGAGCCGTTCCCACCTGGGGCGTGTTCCTGGATGAGGAAAAGCAGGGCGGCGGTCCGTTGATTGACATCGGAACCCATGCGCTGGACCTCACTTTGTGGATGATGGACAACTATGAGCCGGAGATGGTCATGGGCTCGGTATACCGTAAGCTTGCGGACCAGAAGAATACCGGAAATGCCTGGGGAGACTGGGACCCGGAGATTTTCACCGTGGAAGATTCCGCATTCGGATTTGTGAGGATGAAGAACGGTGCAACCATTGTACTGGAATCCTCCTGGGCGCTGAA
Source organism: uncultured Acetatifactor sp. (assembly GCA_910586775.1). GTDB lineage: Bacteria > Bacillota > Clostridia > Lachnospirales > Lachnospiraceae > Acetatifactor. The sequence goes on from CAJUJN010000004.1 coordinate 28,372, forward strand.
TACCCTGGATGTGCGTGAGGCCCAGACTACACTGTGTGGTACGAAGGCAGGGGCGGATATGGCGGACGGCTTAAGGATTAACCGCGTCAACCACAGCAGGCAGTGCGTGGAGAAGCCGGACCTGGCAGCAGGCGGGGTGGCTTTCTTTGACGGTGTGTCGGAGAAGCCGGACGATGTGGAGCAGAGGATTTTCTACAATGCTGTGGTAAACGGAGGACCTCTGACGGTGGAGCCCAGGCAGGCCATGGTGGTGACCCAGATCCTGGAGGCCATCTATGAGTCAGGCAGGACGGGGAAAACCGTATACTTCTGATCGGATTATTGTAAAGATCCGGACAGCAATGCGCCAGGATGCATGGATTTGGGGACGGATCTGAAGATGCGGGAAGGCCTGAATCTGACGTATTGCTGCACCGAGCTGTTTTCGCGGATTGACAGGAAAGGCGAGTATGCATCCGGACTGCCTGCGGACACTGAAAGGTTGTTTTGCCAGGAGCAGAAAGTGCCTGTAAAAGCCCTGCTCCGGGATTCTGATGAGAAATGGGCATTATATGCAGTGCCGGGCCGGTTCCGGAGAAAAGGAGATAAAAGGATATGAAATTAGGCAGAATTGCATGGTTTGAGGAAGCGGATTTCAAGAGCGCCCGGGAACGGGGAATGGAATTTATCGAGTTGGATGTGAATGACAGAGCCGGGGTATTTCTGGAAAATGTGGATGTGATCCGCGGCAGGAGCGAAGCGTACCAGATGCCCATCGGCGCAGTAGGCAGATGGGGCAGCGACAGGATCTGTAAGGACGGCATCCGTCAGGAGGAACTTGAGTTGGAATACAGACTTATCGACGCCGCGTCCGCATTAAATTGCGAAGTCTATATCACCGGCTGCAATTATGTGGAGGAACTGTCCTACTATGAAAACTGTGGGCTGGCGATTTCCTATTTTGAGAAGCTGATCGCCCATGGCAAAGAGAAAGGGGTAAAAATCGCCGTCTATAACTGCAGATGGAACAATTTTGTCTGCAATCCCATGGCATATACTGTGATTCTGGGCTATCTGAAGGATTTATACATCAAATACGACCCTTCGCACTGCATTTATGACGGCGGGGATTACCTGAAGGAAACCAGGGACTGGGGAGAGCGCTTTCTCCATGTCCATCTGAAGGGCTCCCTTGTGATTGGCGGGGAGCGGTTTGACGATCCTCCGGCAGGCCTGGATCAGACCAACTGGGGCGCATTCCTGGCAATTCTTCATGCAAAGGGATACGACAGAGCCTTAAGCATTGAGCCTCATTCCGCGAACTGGAGAGGCGAACTGGGAGAGAAGGGAATCGATTATACGATTCAGTATTTCCGCAATCTACTGCTGTGAAAGTGCTGTATCTTGCCTGCAGAAACGAAGCAGTCCGAATAAACGCCTGGCTTTTCGGCAGGACAGCCGTGCACCAAACCCGCTTCCCGAAAGCGTACCGCCTTTGGAAAGCGGGTTTGTGTACATCAAGGTGTGCCAGGTGCAGGCGCACAGTAAACCCCGGGCAATTTGGGGAAGAAACTGCTGTGGAAAAACGCCCTTCAGGCGGGAAACGGGAGCGAAATCTCACCGGAAAGATACATGGATTATCGTATATTATTTAGCTTAAAACCGACAGAATAAGTATCTCCACGCTCATCATATCATTCATCCGTCCTGTCTTCACCGCTTCCTCCGCCTCCACGCACTTCTCCACGGCGCTGCGCAGCGTGGCAGTCCTGAATTTGGCTGCCTGGTTCAGATATTTTCCGGCAATAAAAGGAGCAACCCCGATTTTGGAGCCGATGGCGCGGTTGTCGAAGCCCTTGTTTTTCAGTTCCTTTACCTGCAGCAGCATGTTGCACTGCCTTGCAATCAGGAACAGGATGCGCATGGGCGGCTCTTTCAGGGCCAGCAGGTCGTAATACAACTCCAGCGCCTGCCTGGGCTGCCTGAGGGCAATGGCGTTGATCATGTCGAAAATATGGTTGGTGACGCGGGTGGCACAGATGGCTTCCACATCCTCCGCTGTGACCACATCCCGCTCCAGGCAGTAGCAGATCAGCTTTTCCAGCTCCATCTGGATATTTTCCATATCGGTGCCCGTTTTGGACAGAAACAGCTGTACGGTGCTTTCCGCGATTTTCTTGCCTTCTCTGGTCAGGATTCCGGCCACCCAGCGTTTCAGGGTATTTTCATCCTGCACGGTGAATTCGGCGGCATATCCCTTTGCCTGGACGGCCTTGTACAGCTTGCTGCGCTTGTCCACCTCATTTTCCGTGAAGACGAAAAAGGCGGTTTCGCTGGGATTGGCCAGATATTCCGCCAGTTTCTCGCCGCCGGATTTGAACAGGCCGCTGTCCGAAATGAAAATAACGCGGCGCTCCGCGAAAAAAGGCAGTGTCTCCGCCAGGTCGATGATTTGGGCAATCTCCACATTGCGGCCCTGGTAGAAATGGGTATTCATGGTATCGCCCTCATCGCAGAGTGCCTTGTGCAGTTTTTCCCTGTACTGCCTGCGCAGGTATCGCTCCTCTCCGTAAAGAAGATAAACCTGTCTTAAATTTCCCTGTTTTATATCATCATTGATCTGTCTCATTTCATGTACTCCGTTTAGGAATTATTTCCTTATGCCGGGTGAACCGGCTGATTGCTGAGCAAATATTTCTACTTAATTATTGTGCCCTTTATCGGCGTTAATTGTCAAGTGGTTTGGGATTGTTTTTGAGATTAATTGCTAAGCTGTTCAGTAAATTCTGGCGGTCTTGAGTATATGGAAAAAGTAGACGTTATCACAAACAGGAACAACCGTACAGGTCATTTATACCATAAGCGCAGGGGACAATTTGGAAATATATGCAGAAATTTAAAAATTTTTATGAGAATATTGCCAGAATACGGCGAACTACCACAATATAAGTATCTTTTTGGCAAATCGGCACGGATATCGCGGTGGGTTGGAGTTGATGTATCAGATATATCTCTTTTATAATAGGAAAGGACGAATTTAGACAATTTATACTCGCGTTCAAAAGCATTTGCCGGGATAACATGAGTAATATGTGAGCGCATACCATACCGGAAGGAACAGAAATGGCGGCCGTGGTTTCAAAATATGGACGAATGCCGGTTTCGGAGACTGCTCAGACGGAACAGGCAGGCGGCTGAAACGGTATGTGCAAAAAAGTCAGATGGAGGTAGTTTGATGGAACAGCTGAATATTACAGCTACGAAGGATAACGAGAAAATATACAAGATTCTGGGTGATTTGATGAACGGGGATAAGGAATTCCAGATTATGATTACGGTACCTTCGGGGAAAAACGAGAAGAAGCAGAAAGCCGTGCAGGAAAAGCCCAAACCCTTGGTGGAGCGGGACCTGGAAAAGGATGTCACGGATATGATACATGAGATCGGCGTTCCTGCACATATTAAGGGGTATCAGTACTTAAGGGAAGCTATTATGATGGCTGTGGATGACCCGGGAATGATCAGTTCCATCACCAAGATTCTCTATCCCACCATAGCGAAACGCTTCCAGACTACTTCCAGCAGGGTGGAGCGGGCAATCCGGCATGCCATAGAGGTGGCATGGAGCAGAGGCAGGATGGAGACACTGGACGCGCTGTTCGGCTATACCATTGATACGGGGAAGGGGAAGCCCACCAATTCGGAGTTTATTGCGCTGATTGCGGACAGAATCCGGCTTTCTTACCGTGCACAGTGAATTCCGACGCAGGATTCCTGGGGCGGAAAGACTCAATTGGGAACTGTGAAAGTCTTTCAATTGGACTCTGCGGCACCGCGAGGCGTGTCGCCTTTGGGAAGCGGGTTTGGCGCACAGCGGTCTTGCAAAATGAGCAGGGGAGCTCATTTTGACTGCGCGTTTTCCGCAAGGCAAGATGCAGGACTTTCACAGTAAATCCCCGGACTTTCTTGCAAGGTGGAGTAGCCGGCTGCAGGGGTTACTGTGAGATCGAAAAAACGACCTGCGCATAAGACGGAACTCACATGGGCTTTGCAGCGTGCCGGAAAGGGCAGCGGATGAAAAAAATAGGAAAAGATTTGTTTTCCGGTAAAAGAAGTACTTTCCACTGAACCGATAATGTTGTATAATAAAAGGGATAACATATTGAACCAGTGGTCAGTGGAGGTTTTCGATGAAAAAAATTCTTTTTGCGGCATCAGAGGGAGTGCCTTTTATCAAGACGGGCGGTTTGGCGGATGTGGTGGGTTCCCTGCCGAAATGTGTGGACAGGCAGTATTTTGATGTAAGGGTTATTATCCCGAAATATGCCTGCATGAAGCAGGAAATGAAGGACAAGATGAGATATGTGACTCACTTTTACATGGACTTTAACTGGACAAGTGCGTATGTGGGCGTCCTGGAAGCGGAGGAGGAGGGCGTACACTATTACTTTATTGACAATGAACATTATTTCAGCGGCAGCAAGGTTTACAGCGATGACCAGAAATGGGAGATTGAGCGTTATGCGTATTTCTCTAAGGCAGTGCTTTCCGTGCTGCCCACCATCGGGTTCCAGCCGGATGTAATCCATTGCCATGACTGGCAGACAGGATTAATTCCCGTTTACATGAAGGAGCGCTTCCGCGGAGGGGATTTCTATCGCGGAATGAAGTCTGTCATCACAATCCATAACCTGAAGTTCCAGGGAAAATGGGATACCAAGACCGTGCGGAGTATTACGGGGCTGTCGGATTATTTCTTTACGCCCGACAAGCTGGAGGCTTATAAGGATGCCAACCTGCTCAAGGGCGGTATCGTCTACGCCGATGCGGTGACCACGGTCAGCGACACCTACGCGGAGGAGATCAAGACGCCTTTTTACGGGGAAGGCCTGGATGGGCTGCTCCGCGCCAGAAGCGGGGATTTGCGAGGCATTGTAAACGGCATCGACTATGATGAGTTCAACCCTGCCACAGACAGGCAGATCGTAAATCCTTATGATGCTGTCAATTTCCGCAAGGAGAAGGTGAAGAATAAGCGTGCCCTCCAGCAGGAACTGGGACTGAAAGAGGACGACAGGAAGATGATGATCGGCGTGGTATCCAGGCTCACAGACCAGAAGGGCTTCGACCTGATTGCCTATGTGATGGATGAAATGTGCCGGGATGACATCCAGCTGGTGGTTCTGGGAACCGGCGAGGAGCGCTATGAGAACATGTTCCGTCATTTTGCCTGGAAGTATAATGAAAAAGTATCTGCGAATATTTATTATTCGGATGCGCTTTCACATAAGATATATGCGTCCTGTGACGCTTTCCTGATGCCTTCCCTGTTTGAGCCCTGCGGCCTGAGTCAGCTGATGGCGCTGCGCTACGGAACCATTCCTATTGTGAGGGAGACGGGCGGACTGAAGGATACCGTAGAGTCTTACAATGAGTACGAAAGCACCGGGACCGGTTTCAGCTTTACTAATTACAATGCCCATGAGATGCTGAATGCAGTCCGCTATGCGGAGCGGATTTATTATGATAAGAAGCGGGAGTGGAACAAGATGGTGGACAGAGCCATGGCAGCGGATTTCTCATGGCATGTGTCTGCGGCGAAATATCAGGAAATGTACGATTGGCTGATAGGATAAAACGATGGCGGAGAACGGTAGCAGAAAAAACAGCTTTATAGTGCAGGCTGGGATTCTGGCCGCAGCCGGGATAATCAGCAGGTTGATAGGCCTCCTTTACAGGGGGCCTCTGCATAGTGTCATTGGGGACCTGGGGTTGGGATACTACCAGTCTGCCCATAATTACTATACCATCATCCTGCTGATTTCTTCGTACAGTATTCCGTCCGCCATATCCAAGGTAATCGCCCAGAAGCTGGCATTGCGGGAATACCGGAATGCACACAGGATATTTAAGTGTGCCCTGTGGTATGTCCTTGCGGTGGGCGGCGCTGCCAGCCTGCTTTTGTTTTTTGGGGCGGGGCTGCTCAACAGGGCGGAGGTTTTGTCTGCAGAAGAGGCTTCCGTGCTGAGGACATTTGCTCCGACTATTTTTGTGTACGGAATTCTGGGAGTGCTGCGGGGATATTTTCAGGCTCACGGCAGTATGGTACAGACTTCCGTGTCTCAGATTCTGGAGCAGATTGCCAATGCGGTGGTCAGTGTCGGCGCGGCGTGTCTGCTGATAGAGGTATCGCTCGGAACCATGGAAATTCCCGCGGACGAGGCTGGGCAGGTCACACGTGCGGCCCGGGGAGCGGTGGGCAGCGCCATGGGAGCCGGGGCCGGTGTGCTGGTGGCTCTGCTTTTTATGGTGGCAGTCTATCTGCTGAACCGGGATACGATAAACAAGAGAGTCAATGGCGACAGGCATGTGGGCATGGATTCCTACAAGTCTATTATCCGCATGATTGTCATGGTGGTAACGCCGTTTATTTTAAGCACGGCCATTTATAATTTGAGCGGAACCATCAACAATACGGTGTATACCCAGTGGTTTCCGGCTCTGAAGGAATTGGACGAAGTGGCAGTCTATACCAGATGGGGTGCATTTTCGGGACAGGCGCTGACGCTTTCCAATATTCCCATTGCTTTTGCCAGCGCCATGGCATCGGCCATGCTGCCGTCCATCGCAAAGCTGACCGCGTCCAATGATAAGGAAGGGGCCAGGGAGAAAATCGGTCTGGCAGTGAAGACGATCATGGTGATTTCCATCCCCTGTGCCGCAGGGTTGTTTGCTCTGGCGAGGCCCATAACGGGACTGCTGTTCAGCAATACCCGGGAGACGGAGGATCTGGTGACAGGGCTTTTGATGGCGGTGGCTCTCTCGGTGGTATTTTATGCGCTGTCCACCCTGAACAGCTCTATCCTTCAGGGGATGGGAAAGGTGAATACCCCTATCATTAATGCTGGGATTGCACTGGTGATACAGACAATTACAGCTGTAGTATTGCTTGTGTTTTCGGAATTGGATCTGTACAGTATCGCGGTTGCTAATACGCTGTATTCCGCGATTATGTGTGTGCTGAATCAATGTGCAGTGCGTAATGCCGTTGGATACAGACAGGAAGTCGTCAAAACATTTCTGCTCCCGGCGCTGGCGTCGCTCTGCATGGGAGGCGTAGCCTGGGCAATGTACGAAAGCCTGCTGATGCTGACTTCTTCCCCGAAGATATCGGTGGTGATAGCGATTCTGGTGGCAATTGTAGTCTACTTTGCGATGCTTTTGCTGTTGAGAGGGATTTCGGAGGAAGAACTGAGGGGCTTTCCCAAAGGGTACTTGTTGGTGCGGATAGCGAAAAGGTGCAGGCTGATGAAATAGAATGCTGTGTCGGGGTGGATAACTTTGAGATGAGAGATACGCTTTTGGAAATAGTGTCTTCATAAGTAAAAATCAGCAGGGCTGTCGGATTAAATTTTTAATGCGACAGCCCTGTTGGCATTTTTATTAAGGAGCTTATATGGGGTGTGAGCGTTGGGTAAAGAGGTGTACAGTTCATTCGTCTGCAAGCTGTTTCGCCTTCATGGCGTCGGCGCGCTGATGTACAGCTCACTCGCTTACAAGCTGTATCCCCGAAATGTCGCTGTCAATCGCCATGGAAAAATTGGTGTAATAAACCACAAATCCGGGCTTGGCACCGCCGGGCTTCTTGACATGTTTTTTCTGGATATAGTCAATCTCCACTTTGTCATGGCCTCTGCCCCGGGAATAGTATGCGGCCAGCCGGGCGGCTTCTTCGAAGGTCCGGTCGGGCATTTCTTCCGCATTTTCCAGTTTTACGATGACATGGGAGCCGGGCATCTGCTTGGCGTGAAACCACCAGTCGTTGCCCGTGGCGAATTTGAAGGTCAGCTCATCGTTCTGGTAATTATTTTTTCCCACATACATATGGAAGCCGTCGCTGCTGATATAGTGGTAGGGCCTGCTGGTGATTTTCTGCTTTTTTGCGTTGCCTTTCCTGCGGATATAGCCGCTTTCCGTCAGCTCTTCCTTAATTTGCGCCAGATCTTCTTCGTGAAGGGCGATGTCCAGTGCAGTGGAAACGGATTCCAGATGGTCGATTTCGGACCTGACCTCCTGGGTTAAAGAGGAGAGCGCCTCGCACGTTCGTTTCAGCTTACCATACTTATCAAAATATTTCCTGGCGTTTTCGGTGGCGCTTATGGTAGGGTCCAGGGGAATCGTCACCGTTTCATTGGTGTAATAATTCAGGGCCTCCAGAGACTTTGCGCCGGGCTGTGCATCGTAGCCGTAAGTGTTCAGCAGTTCTCCGTAGATACGGTAGGTCTCGCGTTTTTCCGTATCTTTCATCTGGCGCAGCTGCAGGTCGTATTTTTTTACATTCCGCTCCAGGGCTGTCTGCACGATGCGGCGTAGGTCGGCCGACTTCTGCCGGATGCGGGTCAGGGTATTTTTCTCCGCATAATAATGCTCCAGCAGTTCGGACATGGAGGCGTAAGATACCGTGTAATCTTTGCGGCGGGAGGTTCCGGCTGACAATGTTATGTTCCGGCAGCCGGCGTCTCCGGCAGATAAAGTTTTGTTCCGGCAGTCAGCTGCTTCCGGCGGTAATGCCCTGTCCCGTCCGTCAGAGGTTTCGGATGATGAACGGGCGCTGTCTGCTGCCACATCGGGAAGAGAGGATGCTGCAGCTCCCGCCGGCAGCTCCCTGCCATAACCGTACATGGTCAGCGGCAGAGCGCAGAATTCCACAGGACTGCCGTTCGTATATGCGATATTCGGTGTAAAATGTTCTTCCCGAATGGCAGTCACCATGCCGGAAAAGGCCGTGTACAGCCGTCTGTAACCATCTTCATCCAGCGCGGCGGTGGGCTGTTCTCCGTCTATTTCTGCCTCGTAGCATAACTCCTGAGCGAGAACGGGAGAGATGCCGGTAAAACTGCCGTAAAGCGCCTTGAAAGCGGGCTGGGGCCTGGCAGCCAGAGCGCTCCTGAAGCTGTCATAATCAGCGGACAGGGCATCCAGCTTATCCTGTGTCTGTGCCACGAAATAATTTCGTCCCGGAAGTACCTCGCGAAGAGAGCTGACCGCGGCTGTGACATGCTTGATGCTGTCCAGAATCATTCCGTTCTCGTCACAGAAAATGATATTGCTGTGCTTTCCCATGATTTCCACTACCAGAGTCTTGCGGCGCAGATCGCCCATTTCATCCAGGTGCTCTATATCGATATGGACGATGCGTTCCAGGCCCGGCTGGGAAATGTCCGTAATCCGTCCGTTCTGCAGATGCTTTCGCAGAAGCATGCAGAAATTGGGTGCTGTCATTGGGCTGGGCTTATTGGACCGGGTGAGATAGAGCAACGGCAGGGAGGCCTCTGCGGAAATCAGCAGACGCGCCTGTCCTTTGGGCTGCCTGATGGTCAGGAGCAGCTCATCTTCTTCCGGCTGGGCGATTTTATACAGGCGCCCGCCGATTAATTCTTTCTTAAGTTCTGATACTACATTTGCTATGGTTACGCCGTCAAAGGCCATGATATTTCCTCCCTTTGTTCCTGCGTTCAATGAGCCGGAGCGGCACATTGAGTTTGCGGCTGCCGGACTAAACTTGCGAACGCATTTATTTGCCGCCTGCTGTTCCATGCCGCTTTACGCCTGTGGTGAGAAGTCAGATTTCTGTTCTGACTCCCTTCGCTTTCAGAAAAGCAACAATTTCACGGGCATTATCCGTGCGGAAATCATCGAAAGTCACCAGTTTTTTCCCATCCAGGGAGTACAGGATGTAAGAACGTCCCCCCATGGCAAGTTTCTGCAGGTCGCTGTAGGCAAGATTTTTGACAGCGCCGAAAGCGGGCGTATAGACAATGCCGCTGTCATTGAGGATCAGATGACTGCGGCGCATCCTCAGTATCAGGATGAGGAATACGACTGATGCTATCCCGTAGACAACCAGAAGGATAATGACTGTGGCCATTTCTGTTTCCGCGTAAGACATCAGCAGGATGGTGGAGACGAATCTGATGATGGCAAGCACCAGAAGAATGGCGAGAATGCTTGTGAGAGGGCTGCTTTTTTTCAGCTTATACTGGTTCATGGTCGATTGCTCCTTTGTGGAATATTTTGTGTCCGTTCCCTGCCGGGACTATGGTCATATTATACCATAGTCAAAGTGTAAAGTCTATTCGCGTTGTGGAAATTCCAGGGGTGTTTCTCCAAAGCCTGCTTGAAGTGACACAAATCAAGCATTGGCAATGTAACTGCCATATGATATAATGACAGCCATGACAGTGTATTTTAGGCGATAAGGGCAGCCGTGGCTTTTCGGGCATGGCTGTAGTGAGCGGAAATACATGGAAGAAGGTATCTGGAAATGAAAAAGGAAGACAGAATAAAATATGCAAAACGAGCGTTGGATGGCATTGCATTGGGGGATTGTTTCGGGCAGACTTTTTTCGTGCCTGACGAGGCGGCCTGCCAAAGGATAAAAGACAGGGAGATTTTGGAGGAACCGTGGCACTTCACTGATGATACGGTGATGGCGATAGGAATTTACCGTATCCTGGAAAAGTACGGGGAAATAAAGCAGGATGAATTAGCCAGGACTTTTGCAGGAAATTATGCGTTGGACTGGCATCGCGGATATGGGGGGACGGCACATTCCATTTTACGCGGTATCGGAGAAGGGAAAGACTGGCGGGAAGCTGCCGCGGGAGTGTTTGATGGAATGGGCTCCATGGGAAATGGCGGCGCAATGCGTGTTGCGCCTGTAGGGGCTTACTTTGCAGATGATTTGGACAAAGTTTTGTACCATGCCAGAGCATCTGCGGAAGTCACGCACGCGCATATTGAGGGAATCGCGGGCGCGATGGCGGCTGCGTTGGCGTCGGCCCTGCTTCTGAATAAAAAGTGGGGATGCTATTCCGGTGAGGGAAAGGCTTTTTTGCGTGATATCGCAGATAGATTACCGGAAAGCGACACCAAATACAAAATATTGGCTGCGGTTTCTATCCCCGGAGAAAGCAGCATAGAGTTTGTGGTATCCGTGCTCGGAAACGGAATACGGCTGACAGCGCAGGATACGGTTCCGTTTTGTCTTTGGTGTGCGGCATATCATTATGCTTCGGTTGAGGAAGCGCTGTGGACGGCAGTTTCGGCTTTGGGAGACAGGGATACGATATGCGCCATCGTGGGCGGGATGGTTTCTCTTTATGCAGACCGGATTCCGCAGCAATGGTTAAGATACATGGAACATCCGGAAGAGTCGGCTTTTTTTCATTAAGAGTCGGTTATCCAAAGCCGCTTCTGTAACAGCGGCTTTGGATAAGGTTCTGATGCTGATGCTGAAAGATGATTCTTTTGTCTGCTATCTATCATTTTTATTATGAAACGGCTTGCAAAATAAAAGGGGATTGTGTAAGATAAGTAAAGAAGCCGCATAACTGACGGAAGTGGGAGCACCCACAGGGAGTGCGGCATGGACATAAGCCGACCGTCTGGGCACTGTTATTCATGACAATGGAAGTTACACATTTTGCTGTTTCCGGCTGTGAAAACTGCATGGCACATTCCATTGAGAGGATATTGGAAAGCAGTGCCGGAAAGTCGGCTTGTTTCGTACCCGGAAAGCATGAATGCAGGACTGGGGACAGTAACAGTGCTATGCCCGGAACTGGTACAGGGCATAGCCGTTACGGAACTGGAATAGGAGGAAATTATGGTACAACTGGAACAGGAACTGAAAAGTAATGCGTATCCCGGAAGGGGTATCGTCATCGGGCGTTCTGCGGACGGGAAGAACGCCGTCATTGCGTATTTTATTATGGGGAGAAGCGTGAACAGCCGAAACCGCATCTTCGTGACAGAGGGCGAAGGAATCCGCACGGAGGCTTTTGACCCATCCAAATTGTCTGACCCCAGCCTGGTCATCTATGCGCCGGTGAGAGTGCTTGGAAATGACACAATCGTCACAAATGGAGACCAGACAGATACCGTCTATGAAGGTCTGGAAAAAGGCCTTACCTTCGAACAATCCCTGAGAAGCCGGGAATACGAGCCGGACGGCCCCAATTTCACTCCCAGGATTTCCGGCCTTGTGCATCTGGAGAACGGCAGCTTTGACATTACCATGTCCATATTGAAGAGCAACGACGGCGACCCGTCCTGCTGCAACAGGTACACCTTCCATTACGACAATCCGGTGCCTGGGGAGGGACGTTTCATCCATACCTATATGCACGACGGCAATCCTTTGCCCAGTTTTCAGGGCGAGCCGAAGAAAGCGGCAGTGGAAGGGGATATCGACAGCTTTGCCGACATGCTGTGGGAGAGTCTGAATGAGGAGAATAAGGTGTCGCTGTTTGTCCGGTACATTGACCTGGCAACCGGAAAATATGAGACCCGTATCCTGAATAAGAACCATTGACGCCTTGCCAACGGGGGAGATAACTGACTTTGCAGAAGGACATTTTCCGGACAAGGGAGAAGAAAAAACGAAAAACATACAAGTAAAGGGAAAGGATGATTCATATCATGAAAGAAATCGAATTAAAATATGGTTGTAACCCGAATCAGAAGCCTTCCAGAATTTACATGGAAGACGGAAGCGAGCTGCCCGTTACCGTGTTGAACGGCAGACCCGGATATATCAATTTCCTGGATGCCTTCAACGGCTGGCAGCTGGTGAAAGAGCTGAAGGAGGCAACCGGGCTTCCCGCTGCCACTTCCTTCAAGCATGTATCCCCGGCAGGTGCCGCAGTGGGATTGCCCCTGGACGAAACCCTTGCAAAAATTTACTGGGTCAGCGACCTGGGAGAGCTTTCTCCTCTGGCCTGTGCCTATGCCAGGGCAAGAGGCGCAGACAGAATGTCGTCATTCGGCGATTTCATTGCGCTGTCCGATGTGTGTGACGCAGATACGGCAAGGCTTATCAAGCGTGAAGTGTCCGACGGCTGTATCGCTCCGGGATATACGGAGGAGGCCCTTGCCATGCTGAAGGCGAAGAAGGGCGGCAATTACAATGTCATCCAGATGGATGCCTCCTATGTGCCCGCGCCGGCGGAGAAGAAACAGGTATACGGAATTACGTTTGAACAGGGCAGGAATGAACTGGATGTAAACGGGGACCTTCTCTCCAATATTGTGACAGTCAATAAGGAGATTCCCGAGAAAGCCCTGATCGATATGAAGATAGCTCTGATTACCTTAAAATATACCCAGTCCAATTCCGTCTGCTATGTAAAGGGCGGCCAGGCCATCGGCATCGGTGCCGGACAGCAGTCCCGCATCCACTGCACCAGACTGGCAGGAACCAAGGCGGACAACTGGTATCTGCGCCAGGCACCCCAGGTACTGGGCCTGCAGTTTGTGGATAAGCTGGGCAGAGCGGACAGGGACAATGCCATCGACGTCTACATCGGCGACGAGTATATGGATGTTCTGGCGGACGGCGCATGGGAGAAGGTATTCAAGGTGAAGCCCCCTGTGTTTACCAGGGAAGAGAAAAGGGCATGGCTTGACGGGATGCAGGAGGTTACCCTGGGCTCGGATGCGTTCTTCCCGTTTTCTGACAATATAGAGAGAGCACATAAGAGCGGCGTGAAATATATCGCACAGCCGGGCGGCTCCGTACGCGATGACGCGGTGATTGAGTGCTGCGACAAGTACGATATGGTTATGGCATTTACGGGAATTCGTCTGTTCCACCATTGATATCAATTCCCTTTACTGTCTTACTTTTATGCGAGGTGGAGCCGCCCTTTGCATGGGGTTACTGATTACGGTAAATGAAAAGGAGTATGAAAAATGAGCATAACATTATCACAGGCAAAAGAAAAGCTGGCAAAATACGGTCAGGGACATGTACTGAAATACTATGATGAACTGTCTGAAGCTGAGCAGGCCGCGCTTCTTGAGCAGATACAGATATCCGACATGGATGTAATCGATTCCTGCAGACACCAGGAGGAACTGCTTCAGAGAGGCGTTATCACGCCCCTTGCCGCCATGCAGCTGCCGGAAATCCGGGCGAACAGGGAAAGCTTTACGGCCACGGGTCTGGAAGCCATCCGCGCAGGCAGGGTGGGAGCAGTCCTTCTGGCGGGCGGAATGGGAACCAGGCTTGGCTCGGATGACCCTAAAGGGGTATACAATGTGGGCATCACCAGGAAACTCTATATCTTCGAGTGCCTGATACACAATCTGTTGGATGTGGTGCGGCAGGCGGACGCATGGATTCATCTGTTTGTGATGACCAGCGACAAGAATCATGACACAACCGTGCGTTTCCTGACAGAACACGAATTTTTCGGATACAAAGCGGAGTATGTCCACTTCTTTCAGCAGAAGATGGCACTGGCTGTGGACTATAACGGGAAGATTTTCCTGGAGAAAAAGGGGAAAATGGCCAGTTCCCCCAACGGAAACGGCGGTTGGTTTGTGTCTCTGAAGGATGCGGGGCTGTTGGAGCAGGTTCATGAGGCAGGCATAGAGTGGCTGAATGTATTTGCGGTGGACAATGTGCTTCAGAAGATTGCGGACCCCTGCTTCGTGGGCGCAACCATTCAGAAAAACTGCGTGGCAGGCGCAAAGGTGGTCCGCAAGGTGACACCTGACGAGAAGGTGGGGGCCATTTGTCTGGAGGACGGAAGGCCTTCCATTGTGGAGTACTATGACATGACGGAGGAACTGTTGGAGGCAAAGGATGCCCAGGGAGAGTCTGCATACAACTTTGGCGTCATTTTAAATTATCTGTTCAGCGTGGCGGAGCTGGAGCGGATTCTGTCTCAGAGTCTGCCCCTGCATGTGGTGGAGAAGAAGATTCCCTACATCAATGAAGACGGTATTCCGGTGAAACCGGAGGAACCCAACGGCTATAAATTTGAGAATCTGGTGTTGGATATGATTCATCAGATGGAAAGCTGCCTTCCCTTTGAGGTGGTTCGGGAGAAAGAATTTGCGCCCATCAAGAACAAGACGGGCATCGATTCCGTGGAAAGCGCCAGAGAACTGCTGCGCCTGAACGGAGTGGAACTGTAACTGTTTGTACGTAATTACGTTATGGTTAAACCGGTTTCACGGCAGACCGTAGCCGGGAAGGAAAGTCTCCGGACTGTCACTTCAGGAGCGGCCCTGACGCCGGGGCATCAGGATGCCTGTGCGTCAGGGCGGGATAAGCGAAGGCTCCGGTACCCGGGATAACATTTTGACAGGTTCTGCTAACATATGAATATTGAGAAAAGCGGAAACTTCCGGTATCCTTAGGTTGTAAAGACAACACAGGATAGAGAATGCTTATAACGGATTTTCTATTGTCAGTAAAATGGGCGCGGCATGGCGGAAGTGCCGGAAGCGCGCGGAAAAGAGGGTGCGATGAAGATTTTGGTGACAGGCGGCGCCGGATATATCGGCAGCCATACAGTAGTGGAGCTGCAGCAGGAAGGGTATGAGGTGGCAGTGCTGGACAATCTCAGCAATGCCAGTGAAAAGTCCCTGGAGCGTGTGGAGGCGATTACCGGGAAGAAAGTTTCCTTTTATAAAGCAGATATTCTGGACAGGGATGCTCTGGAAGAGATTTTTGAAAAAGAAAATGTGGATGCTGTCATTCATTTCGCCGGGCTGAAGGCAGTGGGCGAGTCCGTGCAGAAGCCCTGGGAATACTATGAGAACAATATTGCAGGTACATTGACTCTGGTGGATGTGATGAGAAGGCACGGGGTGAAGAATATCATCTTCTCTTCCAGCGCCACCGTATACGGGAATCCCGCCGTCATCCCCATTACGGAGGACTGTCCCAAGGGACAGTGCACCAACCCCTACGGCTGGACAAAGTCCATGCTGGAGCAGATTCTTTCCGATATCCAGAAAGCCGACCCGGAATGGAACGTGATACTGCTGCGCTATTTCAATCCCATCGGTGCCCATGAGAGCGGAACCATGGGGGAGAATCCCAACGGTATTCCGAACAATCTAATGCCTTATATCACACAGGTGGCAGTGGGAAAGCTGCCTCAGCTGGGGGTCTTCGGTGACGATTACGATACGCCTGACGGAACCGGCGTTAGAGACTACATCCATGTAGTAGACCTGGCAGTGGGACATGTGAAGGCGCTGAAGAAAATCGAGGAAAAGGCAGGATTGAAGATTTACAACCTGGGCACCGGGGTGGGCTACAGCGTACTGGACCTGGTAAAGAATTTCGAGGAGGCAAACGGTGTCAAGATTCCTTATGTCATTAAACCCAGGCGTGCAGGGGATATAGCTGCCTGCTACTCCGACGCTTCTCTTGCGAAGGAGGAGCTTGGCTGGGAGGCACAGCGCGGCATTAAAGAGATGTGCGAGGATTCCTGGAGATGGCAGAAGAATAATCCTGACGGGTACGAGGACTAGGAGAGCGCCGCAGCTGCTTCCTGTTTATATAGCAGCAGACAGCCGGTCGAACCGAAAGACATCAGATTCGTTTTTCAGAAAAGAGAGAAAAAGAAATCAGCAGATATGGTTTCATACCGGGCTGATTTCTTTTTTTGCCAAAATAATAAAACAATTTCCGCCGCCTCAGCATATGCTTCTTCCAGGCCTCATGCCACATACAGGTACATGAAGATAAAATGGCATACACTGCCCGCCATGACGAACAGGTGGAACACCTCGTGGGAGCCGAAAGCTTTATGCCTGGAATTGAACAGGGGAAGCTTCAGTGCGTAGATGATTCCGCCCGCCGTATAGATGATTCCTCCGGCCAGCAGCCAGAAGAAAGCTGCGGTGCACAGCGTATCAAACAGTCGTCCGAAGACAAACACGCACACCCATCCCATGGCGATGTAAATGACGGAAGAAAACCATTTGGGGCAGGTGATCCAGAATGCCTTCACCAGCATGCCGACGACGGCAATCCCCCAGACCAGCGCCAGCATGGTGTAGCCGATGTCGCCGCCCAGCACAATCAGGCATACCGGCGTGTAAGAGCCTGCGATGAGCACAAAGATCATCATGTGGTCCAGCTTCCGGAAAATGCGCAAGGTTCTTCCGGTGAGGTTCACGGAGTGATAGGCGGCGCTTGCGCCGTACAGCAGGATCATGCTTGTCATAAAGATGGCCATGGCGGCAAAATGGCTTCCGCCGGATGAAATCCCTGCCTTGACCAACAGCGGCACGGCCGCAAACACTGCCATCATCATGCCGATAAAATGTGTAATAGCGCTTCCGGGCTCTCTTATTGTAATCTGCATATTCATACCTCCTGGTTCATGATTCGATTTCGTTTCTATTGTCTGCGGCAGTTTCAAAACTATACATCAAAGTTTTTGATACGATATTTTATGTGCGGAAAATGCAACATATAGTTTTTAAAACTACTTCTTAGACAATATTATACCAGGAATAGGAAAATGTCAATATCAATCTTCTTCGATTACCTGAATTTCCAGATAGTCAAAGTCAATTTGCTCTATGAAATTGTCCTGTGTAAACCGTACCTTGCTGTGACGTTTGAAGTCGGATATGGTTTTGTCCAGCCAGACCGGTCTTCCCAGATCGAACTGACTGCATATTTCATCCAGAGCGCGGAAGACTTTGTGGGTCCGGGTATCGGAACTGCCGTCTTCAATGCAGGTGTCCTGCAGCATGTGATTGTTTTTAAAAGTTCTTGCCCATAATCGAAACATAGTAGAGTACCTATTCCAGTTCCGCATCCGCCCACCCAGTACCCAGGCATGGGCAGAGAATTTTCGTCCGCGAAGAAAGCGTCCGAAAATCCTCTGTGGTACCGGGCGTGCGTATGCTGTAAGTAATTACATGGTAATCGATTTTTCCCGGAAATGCAAGCCGTACATCCCGTTTTGGAAAAAAGGATTAAATTTTTGCGAATTAGGTACATTTATGCGTCTGTTTATGGTATAATGACCTTATTCAAGGCATAATGATTTTATTTAGCGGCCTCGTCCTCAGCGGAAATCCGCCGGATGAGAAAAAGGCCTGCTTAAAAGGAGTTAGCATGGAACTGAGAGAAGGCAACGGAGAGGGAATTGACAGTTGGAAAGAGGTAACCCTGATCTATAATGCTGCCCTCAAGATGATTACGACGAAGATGGAGATTCTGAATGATGAATTTCAGCATGTGCATCGTTACAATCCCATCGAACACATCAAGGCCCGGATCAAGACGCCTGAGAGTATCGTGAAGAAATTAAAGCGCGACGGGCATGAGTCGACCATTGACAATATGATAAAATACATAAACGACATTGCAGGGATAAGGATCATCTGCTCTTTTACCTCTGACATATACAGGATTGCCGACATGGTCAGCGAGCAGAGAGACATCAGAGTGATTGCCGTAAAAGATTACATTACTTTTCCGAAATCCAGCGGCTACAAAAGTTATCATATGATCGTGACAGTGCCGGTCTATTTGTCTGACAGGACAGTGGACACCAAGGTAGAGATACAGATCAGGACGGTTGCAATGGATTTCTGGGCCAGCCTGGAGCACAAGATTCACTACAAATTCGAGGGAGATGCGCCGGAACATATCAGGAACGAATTGGTCGAATGCGCCAAGATGGTGTCTGACCTGGATGCCAGAATGCTGAAACTGAATGAAGAACTTATTGCGATTGCCCATGAGCGTATGCTATAATGTGACCATATTCATGGCATGAGGCGGCCGGATGGCTATGCTGTCATGAGCGGACTGTGTTCATGGTATAATGCGACCATACTCATGGCATGAAACGGCCGAATGGCGCAAGCGTTACGTAAATGGGAACATCCAGCACACAAAAGCCGGGAGGAAAAGAAATGGATCTGTTTATGGATAAGCTGTCCCGGAAAGAGACAGCGCAGGAAATCATCAAGGCGAATACGGCAGCAGATGTGGAAGAACTGAACAAGTTGAAAAACCAGGCCGCCGACTACAGCGAATGCCTGACTAAGATGCATAAGCTGGTGGACGAAGGGCTGACAAAGCTGGCGTGCAGCCAGGTAGAGACCGTTGCGCTTGGCGGCCTTGTGGAAGACAACTCTGAGGCGATCAGGGTGTTGCAGCGGGATACGGAGAGCATGAAACTGCTTCTGGAACAGCTGCAGAAGCAGGTTGACAGGATGGGCGGCTCGGTTGCCGGACAGATGGAAGCCGTTTCCCGGGCACTGGAAGAAAGCAAGACGGCAGCGCCGTCTGCAGAGAGGCTGGATGCGCTGGAGGAGAATGTACACAAGGAATGTGTAAAGGTGTATCGCAATGTACAGGCCGTGATGGTGGAGGAGAGCGGCAAGCAGGCCGTTGACATTGACAGGACGAAGTTCTATGTGAAGAGCCTGAAGAAAAAGACGACTGCCATACTGGTAATTACCATATTCGGAATGCTGTTTGGCCTGGCAGGTGTGGCGATGCAGATCTTGACCATGACGAATATCCTGTCATTTTAGTCTCACGGCTGAAACGGTTTGCCGGATAAAGTGTATAAAGAGTGAGCGCAGTTATAATGTATATTGGGCAGAACGAAAAGACAAATGAATACGCTCAGGCGTATCGAACCGGACCTGTGCGGAAAAAGACGGGCAGAAAGGGCGAAAATTATGCCGAAAGAGATCTGGAAACCGGGAAATATGCTTTATCCTTTGCCGGTGGTAATGGTGAGTGTGGCTGACAGAGACGGGAGATATAATCTGATTACCATAGCGTGGACAGGGACGGTGTGCACGAATCCGCCCATGGTCAGTATTTCCGTTCGTCCGGAGAGGTATTCCTACCCCATCCTGCGGGAAACGGGAGAGTTTGTCATCAATCTGGCAACCAGGGAACTGGCGTATGCCACGGACTATTGCGGCGTAAAAAGCGGCAGGGATGTGGACAAGTTTGAGCAGCTGGGGCTGACGCCTCTTTCCGGAGACAAAGTACGGGCACCCCTTTTGAAGGAGAGTCCGGTCAATATTGAGTGTAAAGTGGCTCAGATGACGCCGCTGGGTTCCCACCATATGTTCCTGGCGGAGGTTGTGGCTGTCCACGCGGACGACAAGTATATGGACAGCAGACACAAGTTTCATCTGGACAAAGCGGAGCCCATTGTCTATTCCCATGGCGCTTATTTTGTGTGCGGGGAACAGCTGGGGACTTTTGGATACAGCGTGAAGAAGCGGTAATCTGATTCGGCTCAGACTCAGATTATTTCTTTTCGTGCGCCTTTTCTTTGTGTATGAATCTGATTTTATGCCTGCGGCTTCTCTGGCGCGTCTGGTCTGAAAACATGGATTTTGGAGACGGGAGGGGATTTGCGGCGTTTTGTGCAAAACAGGCGGCCATGTATAAAATATGTCTGTCTGGGAAGAATACAGGATATGGATTGTTGTGCGCTGCGGGAAGTGACATTTGAAGCAAGGAGCCGGGCGGCTTACAGGAGGCAGTCCGAAGCAGAGAGTAAGTGCCGGGGAACGGAAGGAACAGGCTGTTTCCTGACAGGATATCAGGATTGGAAGACTTATGAAAAAGAAAAAAAGTAATCATAAAAAGTACAAATTTACATATATTAAAGCTACACTGGGAACACTCTTTTTAGGAATCCTTTTTCTGAAGGGATACACCCCCTTTGAACAGACCGGAGAGAATTTTTTCCATATTCAGGTGAATGGCCGGGATGTGGGCACGTTGGGCGACAGGGACAGGATAGATGAGCTGCTTCTCCAGGCGAGGAAGAATGTGGCGGGGATCAGCGACGAACTGGTGTTCATGAAGACGGATATGTCCATCGTGGGAGAGGAAGTGCTCTGGGGCGAGACCGACAGTGAAGAGGACGTCCTCCTGAAAATGGAAGAAGCCCTGAGAAGCAGTATTCAGGAAACCATGCATCGGGCATATACACTGAAGATTAATGAGTATATCATCAACCTGGCCAGTATGGATGAGGTGCGCCGGCTTCTTCAGGCGGCATTGGACAAGTATGGCAACGAAGGCGCGTTCTCGGTGGAAATAAAGGGCGAGGAAGAACGGGAGTTCAGCGTCCTTACGGCCAGCGTGGAAGATGCCCGGTATCAGGAGGGCGAAGACTGGCATGCGGGCATGGAGGGCGGCATCCAGAGCTTTTTCTCAGGGATTACGGGAGAAACGGAAACGGCGGAACCCCGGGAATTTGAGGATTATGAACTGGGAATCAGGACCATGGACTTTGCGGAAGATGTGGAGATTGTGGAGGTATATCTGCCGGAGAGCCAGCTGACACCGCTGGAGGAGGCCATCAACCTGGTCATCATGGAGCAGGAGATGCCCAGCGTCTATGAGGTGGTGTCGGGTGACACCCTCTCGGAGATATCCATCAAGGTGAACATCCCCATGGAGACCATCATTGCCATGAACGATTCCCTGGAGGATGAAAATTCCATGCTTCGTGTAGGGGATGAACTGCTGATTACGGTGCCGGAGCCAGAATTGTCCGTGACCAGGGTGGAGGAGGAATATTACGAGGAAATATATGACGCAGATGTCATTTATATAGACAATGACAACTGGTATACCACGGATACAGTGGTGCGCCAGCAGCCCTCCGCAGGATTCCGAAAAGTAATCGCGGACGTGTCCTATGTGAATGACAAGGAGGTTGGAAGGGAGATACTCAAGGAAGAAGTAGTCATGGAGGCCGTAGCCAAGGTCGTGGAGCGGGGGACAAAGATTCCGCCCACGTATATCAAGCCGATTTCCGGGGGAAGGAAGAGTTCCGGCTTCGGCAGGCGTTCCGCACCTACCAGAGGGGCCAGCTCTTATCACAAGGGCATTGACTGGGCGACTCCCACGGGAACGGCAGTCTATGCATCCTGCGGCGGTACGGTGGTCAAGGCCGGCTGGGGAAGCGGCTATGGCTATGTGGTCTACATTGACCATGAGGACGGCAGACAGACCAGGTACGGACATCTGAGTAAGGTGCTGGTATCGGTGGGACAGAAGGTAAAACAGGGGGAAAGAATCGCCCTCAGCGGCAATACCGGCGTCAGTACAGGGCCTCACGTACACTTTGAAATCCTGATAAACGGTGTCCAGGTAGACCCGCTGAAGTATCTGGATTAAGCCTTAGAATATATGTTCTGTTTACAAATGAGTGAAAATATGGTAACATGGCTTTTGTTGAAAAAAGGACGGGGCATTTGCTCCGAGCAGAGGAAAATCGAATGGAACAATATGTAATCAAGGGCGGGAATCCGCTGGTAGGAGATGTGGAGATAGCAGGGGCCAAGAATGCGGCCCTTCCTATCTTTGCAGCGGCAGCTATGACGGACGAGACCGTATATATAGATAATATACCTGATGTACGCGATATAGACGTGATGCTGGGTGCGCTGAGCAGCACCGGTGTGATGGTGAAGAAGGTCAGCCGGCACAAGGTGATGATTAACGGGGGGAATATCCACAATCTGACGGTGGACAGCGAGGGCTGTAAGAAGATCAGAGGTTCTTATTATCTGCTGGGGGCTTTCCTGGGAAAATATAAATGCGCCGAGGTGGTGCTTCCCGGCGGCTGCGATATCGGAAGCAGGGCCGTAGACCAGCACATGAAAGGATTCCGCGCGTTGGGAGCGGAAGTTATCATAGAGCACGGATTGATCAAGGCGAAGGCTGAGCGCCTGCGCGGAAGCCATATTTATATGGATAAGGTCAGTGTGGGGGCCACCATCAATGTAATGATGGCCGCCACGCTGGCGGAGGGAATGACCATTATCGAGAACTGTGCGAAAGAGCCCCATGTAGTGGATGTGGCCAATTTTCTGAACAGCTGCGGGGCCAATGTCAAAGGCGCCGGCACGGATGTCATCAGGATACGCGGCGTTGCCAGACTGCATGGTACAGATTACACGATCATTCCGGACCAGATAGAAGCGGGCACCTTCATGTTCGCGGCAGCAGTGACCAAGGGGGATGTGACAGTGAAAAACGTAATCCCCAAGCATCTGGAGTCCATCACGGCGAAGCTTCTTGAGATCGGGTGTGAGGTGGAGGAAGCGGATGACTGTATCCGTGTAGTATCTTCCAAGCCGCCCATGCATACCCAGGTGAGGACGCTTCCCTATCCGGGATTTCCCACAGATATGCAGCCCCAGATCACCGTGGCGCTGGCGTTGGCAAAGGGAACCAGCATTGTGACGGAGAGTATTTTTGAGAACCGTTTTAAATATGTTGAAGAACTGGTCCGCATGGGTGCCGATATCAAGGTGGAAGGCGGAGATACGGCCATCATTGACGGCGTGTCCAGATATACGGGAGCAAGCATTACGGTGCCGGATTTGCGCGGGGGAGCAGCCCTTGTGATAGCGGCTCTGGCTGCCGAAGGTGTTACAATGGTGGACAACATCAAGTATGTGGAAAGAGGGTATGAGGATTTCCATATTAAGCTTCAGGGGTTGGGAGCTCAGATCGAACTGGCGGAGACGGAGAAGGAAGTTCAGAAGTTTAAATTGAAGGTCGGCTGAAAAACGGAATATATTGCGAAGAAGGTGTCCCGGTTGCCATGTGCTGGTAACGGGGCATTTTTTTACTGAAAGATAGCAAATATACGGGGACGGTGGAGCAAAGAGAGCGCTTATTTTGCACGGCCGTCTCGGATTTTGACGCAGCGGGCAAATCAGAATCTCTTGTGGAATAGGGACTGTGAACAGGTACAGGTACGGTTTTAAGGAGGTTTGCGGCGGCGCGCGTGTACCTTGACAATGATACCAAAATGCGGTATCATAATGACACATTAATAATGTGTCATCAGAAAATTTGGTAAGCATCCGAAATACTGACAAATGGCAAAGAAGCGGATGGCTTTGGGCCATGTGAAGGCATGGAGAGGTGGTGAGAAATCTATGCGGCGTAAAGCAAGCCTGCGCCTTGTGCCGGTGGCACTGTCGTTTGCATGCCTGTTTGGGTGCGGCAGCGGGGAACCGGAGAGAAATAATGGAACAGCCGGGGGAGATGCAGGGGCTTATCAGTCTCAGGCAGATGCCGATAAGCAGGCGGGAGAGAGAGCGGCGTCTCAGGTTCAGGCGGGAAGTGTCTCATCGGTACAGGAAGTGGTGGAATCCCGGCAGTCGGAGAAGGATTTCAAGCCATATCAGGCACCGGAATTTGCCGATTCCGTTTTTCATGCAGATCAGGCGGAAGGAAAAGGGGATGTCCTGCTGGATTTGTCCAATGTCAGCCTGGGATATGGCGCTGTCTCGGCGAAGGCGGATTCCAGAGTCAAGCTGCAGATAACGACGGAAGGGGCCAATGACCCCAAATATACTTACGATGTTCCTACAGACGGTACGCCCATCATCTTTCCTCTTACCAGCGGGGACGGGAAGTACACCTTTTTTGTTGGCGAGAATGTGTCAGATACAAGGTATGCACAGCTTTATCAAACGCAGTGCGACGTAAAACTGCAGGATGAGTTTCAGCCTTTTCTCCGGCCAAGCGTTTATGTCAATTACAGCCAGGATTCCGAATGTGTCCGCAAGGCCGCGGAACTGGCGGAGACTGCGGAGACCGCCCTTGATGTGGTGGAAGCGGTATATGAATATGTCTGTGACAATATCACTTACGACAAGGAACTGGCCTCTCAGGTGCAGGCAAAGACGAAGACCAGCTATGTGCCTGACCTGGACCAGGTGCTGAAGTCCAAAAAGGGAATCTGCTTTGACTATGCAGCGTTGGCGGCGGCCATGCTGCGCAGCCAGGGGATTCCGGTCAAGATGGTGTTCGGCGATGTGTCCCCCAATGATGTCTATCATGCCTGGAATATGTTTTACACGGAGCAGACAGGCTGGGTGAGCGTCCATTTTCAGGTAAAGACCGGAGACTGGAACCGGTTGGACCTGACTTTTTCGGCCAATGGCGCGGATGACACTTTTATCGGGGACGGCAGCAATTATCTGGATAAATTATATTATTGACGGAATTCCGAATGAAATCTTATTTGGGAGCAATTTCCGGCTGCGTGCGCCGGAAGGCAGGGCAGCCTGCGGAGCCGCGGGGCAGAGGAATTTTCGGTTTGGAGGGAAGATATGAGAGGTAGGAAACTGGATAGTCTTGGGGTCAGCGCATTCTGCGAGAGCATGGCCATGATGGTGCAGTCCGGAATCCAGATGGATGAGGCCGTGGCGCTTCTGCGCTCCGGCGGAGGACAGGGCGGCTGCCTGGAAGAAGGGCTTGTAGTCATGCAGTCGGAGACGGAGGCAGGGAGAGGGCTTTCCGCGGCCATGGAGGCAGCGGGGATTTTTCCGGAATATGCCATCCGCATGGTGGCGGCAGGAGAGAGCGCCGGCCGTCTGGAGGATGTGCTGTTCCAGCTGGCGCGGTACTATGCGGACCAGAAGACGATGACGGATAAATTGAAGAATTCGGTGCTGTATCCGGTGGCCATGCTGGTGATTATCATTGTGGTGCTGGCGGTGATGCTGACCATGGTGCTTCCTGCCTTTACAGATGTCTATAATAATCTGACAGGGAGTCTGGCTGCGTCTTCCTATGCTTATGTGAGATGGGCGTATGTGCTCTGTTGGGCGGCGCTGGCGGTGATGCTGGTGCTTGCGGCGGCGCTGGCGGCGGGATTTATTCTGTGGAACAGTAAAAAGCGCGGTGTGGTGGAAGGAATATTGGGAAAGATTCCGGCCTGTGCCGCCATACTGGAGAGCCTGGGAATGTTCCGTTTTACCGCGGCGCTGTCTACTTTCCTGGCCAGCGGGGAGATGCAGGATATCGCGGTGGCGGAGAGCGTGAAGATGACTTCCTGCAGGCCGGTGGAGGAGAAAGTGAACCGCTGTGCGGGCAGGATGGGCGAAGGGCACGGCATCGCGCAGGCCGCGTATGATGAGGGGCTGTTTGAGCCGGTTTACGGGAGGATGCTTCTGGCAGGAGAGCGCAGCGGTAATCTGGAATCGGTGCTCAGGAAGCTGACGAATCTGCTGGCGGAGCATTGTTCCAATCTGGTGGAGCGGCTGGTGGGCATTGTGGACCCTGTTCTGTCAGGGATATTGATGCTGACGGTGGGATTGTCATTGCTGAGTATCATGCTGCCGCTGATTGGTATGATGAATTCCATCGGATAGAATGACGGACGGTTCCTGACGGAAATTACATATATATTCGTGAAGACATTTAGCTGCCGCTTTCAGCCCCGGATTTGCAGAAGCGTTCATTCGTTATGAGGGCGAGTATAATCTGTTGACGGAAATGACAGGACGCATAATGGAATTTGTGACCGGGAACTGTGGGAGAATAAGCTGTGCATGCGTTTGATGCTTCTTTGCGGCTATAGTAAGCGGGCATTTTCGTAATGTGACGCGGAAAACAGCAAATGAATATGCGTACGAGTATAATTTGAGCAGTGAGCGCGGAGGGAAAATAAATGTATGTTGACAGGAAGCACAGGCTGTGGCCATGGCTAATTTTGACGGCGGCAGCAGTCCTGGCGGTTCTGATCCTATGGCAGCTGGCGGCTGCCGCTTCGGGCCGGGATATGGAGGAAGAAAGCATCGCGGCCCTGAGAGAGGCGGTGGAGCGCAGCGCAAGGCAGTGTTATGTGGTGGAGGGCTTTTATCCCCCCAGCCTGGAGTATCTGGAGGAAAATTACGGCCTTCAGATCAATACGGATGAGTTCCGTGTATATTATGATATATTTGCATCCAACATAGCACCGGCTGTACAGGTGCTCAGCCGGCAGCAGGAGTGAAGCGGACATAAGATTGAGGAAAGGGGAGCCGGATTATGAAAAAAAGCGGCAGTTCGCCGGTGGGATTTTATATGATGGGAGTTGCCTGTCTTTTTCTGGCAGTCTTTTTTCTGACAGTCATCTTCGGCGCCCGAATCTACCGCAGCATCGTGGCAGGGCAGACAGGAAACAATGACTCCAGGGCGATTTTGTCTTATCTGACGACCTGCATGAAAGCATATGATACGGAAGGCGCAGTGGAGGTCTGCCAGGAGGACGGAATTACCATATTGTCCATTGCGGACGGTGACAGCGGTTACGGGCTCCGTATTTATCAGTATCAGGGTGCTCTTCTGGAGGAGTACGGACGGTTGGGAGAGGAGCTGTATCCCGAGGATGCACAGGTGATTGGGGAGACTGAAACCTTTCGGGTGGAAGAGGTAGCAGAGCGCACCTATGCAGTCACCACGGATGGGGGCAGGGTGTTGTTTCATGCCAGATGCGGAGAGATGACGGAGGCTGCGGCGGATGAGTAAGAATGTCGGTTTGAGCAAAGATAAAGGCAAGAGGCGCCATGTCACCAATTTTTATATGGAAACATTGATCCTGGTGGTGGTACTGGTGGCTGTCATCCTTGTGCTGACAAGGGTATTCGCATTCTCGGCGGATTTAAGCAGCAGGGCAGGCAGGCTGACCCGGGCGGTGCATCTGGCGGAAAATGCGGCCGAGGCTGTGGCGGCATCGAACAGCCTTGACACGCTGTGCATGTTGCTGGAGGAGGATGGCAATGCGCAGGTGCGGCAGGAAGGGACAGATGGGATACTCACTGTCAGGTATGATGAAGGCATGCGGCCGGTATCAGACGGGAAGTTTTGTGTAGAGGTGAGATGGGGATTGGAAGACGCAGCAGGGGATTTTGCAGAGAGCAGGGTCAGTGTGTACTGGATGGAGGAGACGGAGCCGCTTTATGTACTGGATACGGCGGTGTACCTAGTACCCCATCTGACGGGCAATTGAAGTCTGTGACTGCCTGTCTCGCACCACTGCGTGCACCGGCATGAACCATACAGCTCCAGACTCCATTGCAGACTGGATGGTGTACCAGGAGAAAGGCAGTACATTGAAACACAACAACAGGTATTCATAACATTCCCATCAGTGGTCGGTGCCTGAGTTGAAGGGAGCGATGGCTGCAGATTTGCAGAGAAAATGCAGGAAGGAGGCGCGGGATGAAGCATATACCGATTAGGCTGGGGCCGCTTGCGCTGCTGCTGACGGTAATCAGTATCTGTATGGCTGTTTTGGGGATCCTTTCCTTTACCACAGCCCGTGCGGATTTCAGTATGGCGGAAAAATATGCGTCTACGGTGCAGGAGCGATACGCGTTGGAGAAGGAAGGACAGGATTTTCTCCGCCAGGCAGGGGAGGCGCTGCTAACGGGAAAGGGGCTGGAAGGGCTTGCCGGGACAGAGACAGATGAAAATGGTATTGTATATAAGACGCTGGAATACGAGGAAGCCCGGCTTCTGGTTGGGATTGTGCAGGAGGGAGACAAAGGTCTGCGCATTGTAGAGTGGCGGATACAGAAGGATTGGGAGCCTGAAGACAATATGGGCGATCTGTGGGATGGTGAATTTTGACGATATTCCACCATGAAATAAATGACAGAGCGATTAAAGACGCTCATATGCCGAAGCGAAGGCTCCGGTACACCATCCGGCTGGAAATTGGAGTACCGGTGTCGGGGAATGAGAAAAATGGAAGGACGGGCATGGATATGAAATTACGGGAGATTCTTGAACTGGCGGTATTGGATAAGGCCGTTTCAGATGTGTTCATTGTGGCCGGGCTGCCGGTTACCATGAAGTGCAGCGGCAGGCAGATGTGCGTGAAGGCCGGGAAGCTGGTACCAAGAGGAGAGATGGGAGAAAAAGATCTGGCGGAGCTGAAGCTTAAGCCGAAAGACATAGAGGAGCTGGTGGAGCAGATTTATGCCGAGGGAAAACGCACCAGGGCAAAGATGGAGAGGGAAGAGGATGACGACTTTTCCATATCCGTCTCCAGACGTGTGGATGACAAAGGCGGCTTTCCCGGCGGACGTTTCCGTGTCAATGTATTCCGGCAGAGGGGCACCCTTGCAGCGGTGATCCGTGTGATTCGTTTTGAACTTCCGGATCCCGGAGAGCTGGGGATATCGGAAGAGGTACTTGCCCTTGCGGATGACAAGGGCGACAGAACCAACCGGAACGGCGGCCTGGTACTGGTGACAGGTGCCGCAGGAACAGGAAAATCCACCACACTGGCATGTATGATCGACCGTATCAACAGGTCCAGGGACTGCCATATCATTACCATGGAAGATCCCATTGAGTATATTCACAGCCACAAGAAGGCAATTGTCACCCAGAGGGAGATTTCCATCGATACGCCGGGGTATCTGGAGGCTCTGCGCTCGGCCCTGCGGGAATGCCCGGACGTTATTCTGCTCGGAGAGATGCGGGATTACGATACCATCACGGCAGCTCTGATTGCGGCGGAGACAGGCGTTCTGGTGTTCAGTACGCTGCATACCAGCAGTGCGGCCGATACCATCAACCGTATCGTGGATGTATTTCCGGACAAGGAGCAGGCCAGGACACAGCTTGCCCAGGTCCTGAAGGCGGTGGTCTGCCAGCAGTTGGTACCCGCCACCAACAAGGACGGGGAGGGCAGTTCCAGCCGGATTCCGGTCTTCGAGATCATGAAGGCCACGGATGCCATCCAGAATATGATCCGGGAGAATAAAGTGAATCAGCTGAATTCCGCCATGCAGTCCGGTGCGGGCGAGGGCATGTGCACCATGGACGGAAACCTGATCCGGCTCTGCCAGGAGGGAAAGATTACCAAATCCACGGCGCTGAAGTACCGTACTCATTATGGGTATGAGTATATGGAGAAACGGCTGGGGTAGCCCTTTCCTGGTTTCAATACAGCCCTTCGCCGGATCCATGTGGCATTTTCGAGCCATAGAATGATTAAAAAGAAAGGGGAAAGGGTGAAAAGATATGGTGGAATTCGTGGGTTTTGGGAAGCCTGATAGCCCGTCTCAACTGGCCGGACGCGCCAACAGCGGTTGCAATAGCTTTTATGGGAAGCGTCATTCTGTGGCAGAGCTGCGGCATAAATATTTGAAAAGAATGCGCCGCCCTATTGACAGCCGCCGGATTCTGTAGTAGGATAATTGCGAACACAAAAATAAAATAGTATTTCTCTTATTCAGAGTCGGTGGAGATACATAGGATCGATGAAGCCGCGGCAACCCCATTTGAGGAAGGTGCCCACCTGAGCGAGTGTTTTTCGAACAATAAGAGGATTGGATACTGACGAATCTAAGTCCGCTTATTAATGGAAGAAGGCATTCCATGGTAAGCGGATTTTTTTGTCGGGAGAAAGGAAGTGTCTGCATACTACAGGAACTGCTTTGCGAACCCTGTAGTCCAAGAGAAATAGCTGATACGATTTTATCACAAATTTCCTTGTACTTTCGGGCTTTTGCCTGAACAAGCTGTATCAGTTATTTTTCGACAATTCCAAATAATTGTTCAGAAACAGGAAGCAACAATGGTTCGGGTGCAAATCGAAACAGCAGGGGAGTGCATCCTGTAACGCATGGTCGGATGACCGGGTGAAGACAGACCGGAGCCTGACGCATCACATGTTCCGCATGGATAATACAGTGCGGGTTGGAACAAAGAGAGAAGAAAGGAAGAAAAACACATGGAAAAACATTTATTTACATCAGAATCCGTTACGGAAGGGCATCCCGACAAAGTCTGCGATGCCATATCGGACGCTGTCCTGGACGCCTGCATGGAGCAGGATCCCATGAGCCGTGTGGCCTGCGAGGCAGTCAGCTGCACGGGCTTTGTACTGGTAACCGGAGAGATTACCACCACGGCAAATCTTGACATTCCGGGAATTGTACGGAAAACCGTCAATGAAATCGGTTATAATGATTCCAGAGTGGGATTTGACGGAAATACCTGTGCCGTCATGGTGGCATTGGACAAACAGTCTCCCGACATTGCCATGGGCGTTGACAGGGCACTGGAGGCCAGGGAGACCAACATGGATGATGCCCAGCTGGAAGCCATCGGCGCGGGAGACCAGGGCATGATGTTCGGCTATGCCGTCAACGAGACGCCGGAATTGATGCCTTATCCCATATCTCTGGCCCATAAGCTGACAAGGCAGCTGACCAAAGTCCGTAAGGACGGTACGCTTGCCTATCTAAGGCCGGACGGTAAGAGCCAGGTGTCCGTGGAATATGACGAAAGCGGCAGGCCTGTCCGCCTGGAGGCAGTGGTTCTCTCCACCCAGCATGACGAGAATGTGAGTCAGGAACAGATTCATAAGGATATCCGGAAGTACGTGTTTGAGCCTGTGTTGCCCAGGGATTTGATTGACGGGGAGACAAAATTTTTCATCAATCCCACAGGGCGTTTCGTCATCGGCGGGCCTCATGGCGACGCAGGACTCACCGGACGCAAGATTATCGTTGACACATACGGCGGAGCTGCCCGTCACGGCGGCGGCTGTTTTTCCGGTAAGGACTGCACGAAGGTGGACAGAAGCGCTTCTTATGCCGCGCGCTATGTAGCGAAGAATATTGTGGCTGCAGGCCTGGCAGACAAATGTGAGATTCAGCTTTCTTACGCCATAGGTGTTGCCCGGCCCACATCCATCATGGCGGATACATTCGGCACCGGGAAGCTGAGCAATGAGAGGCTGGTGGAGATTATCCGGGAGAACTTCGACCTGCGCCCTGCCGGCATTATTAAAATGCTTGACCTGCGCAGGCCCATCTACCGTCCTACTGCGGCTTACGGCCATTTCGGGAGAGAGGATGTATCTCTGCCATGGGAAGCTACCGACAGGGCGGAGACGCTGAAAAAATATCTGTAGTAAAAGCTTTACACTTTCTGCGTTGGGCGTTATAATAAATATGTCACTTACTGAAAATGCACTGATAGAAAGCAGGTGGTTATTGATGACGGAAGGTGAAATGCTTAAAATATCTGTGGAAGAATTTTCAAGGCTGCAGGACTACATGATGTGCTGTGAGAAAACTTCAGACGTATATAAGAAAATGAAAAGAAGGTATATCGAATTAAAGGTTATCCTTACTGCGTCTGGTGTGAATCTTACGGAACTGGATATTATCAAAGAGTAGAATCGGATTGCACAATGGGGTGTAAAGTCTTTCGAAACAGGCTTTACACCTTTTTCATGTGATATCTTTACAAACCTTCCTGATTTCAGTATTATTATAGAAGAAAAGTTTTACGGAAGAGCGGCTGGCTGTGGGAAGAATTGTCCCGGAAGCGCCAGCATGGATATCAAGGAATGGAAAAGGAGAATCTCACATGGCATTCGTACATCTTCACGTCCACACGGAATATTCCCTCCTGGACGGCTCCAATAAAATAAAAGAATATGTCTCCCGGGTGAAAGAACTGGGAATGGACAGCGCAGCCATTACAGACCATGGTGTCATGTACGGTGTCATTGATTTCTACCGGGCGGCGAAGGCGGCGGACATCAAGCCGGTCATCGGCTGTGAGATTTATGTGGCACCGAATTCCCGTTTTGACAAGGAACTCACCGGCGGCGAGGACAGATACTATCACCTGGTGCTTCTGGCAGAGAATAATACCGGCTATTCCAATTTGATGAAGATTGTCAGTAAGGGATTTACGGAGGGGTTTTATTACAAGCCCAGAGTGGACATGGAGATTCTGAACCGATACCATGAGGGGATTATTGCCCTGTCGGCATGTCTTGCAGGGGAGGTACAGCGCTGCATTTCCAAGGGACAGCCGGACGAGGCGCGTAAGGCGGCCAGGAAGTATGAGGAATGCTTTGGAAAAGGAAATTTCTTCCTGGAGCTGCAGGACCACGGCTATCCGGAACAACGTATGGTAAATACGGAACTCCTGAAGATGAGCCGGGAGCTGGACATCCCCCTGGTGGCCACCAACGATGTCCACTATACCTATGAGTCGGACGCGGATTCTCATGACATCCTGCTGTGCCTTCAGACCAATAAAAAGCTGACGGACGAGGACAGGATGCGCTATGAGGGCGGCCAGTATTTCGTGAAGAGCGAGGAGGAGATGAAAGGGCTGTTCCCCTATGCCTGGGAGGCTGTGGAGAACACCCAGCGCATTGCCGACCGATGTAATGTGGAGATTGAGTTCGGGGTTACCAAGCTGCCCAGGTATGAGGTGCCGGAGGGCTACGATTCCTGGGGATATCTGAATAGACTGTGCGATGACGGACTGAAGGAACGATATGGCGACGGAGAGAAGCCGGCAGGCGATACCGGACAGACCCTGCGGGAGAGACTTGACTACGAGCTTTCCGTCATCCGGAGAATGGGATATGTGGATTACTTCCTGATTGTGTGGGATTTTATCAACTATGCCAGGAGCAACGGGATTCCTGTGGGGCCCGGGCGAGGCTCCGCCGCCGGAAGTCTTGTGGCATACTGCCTGAAAATAACGAACATAGAGCCTATCCGGTACAATCTGCTGTTTGAGCGTTTCTTAAACCCGGAACGTGTGTCCATGCCTGATATCGATGTGGACTTCTGCTATAACCGCAGGCAGGAGGTAATTGATTATGTGGGCCGGAAATACGGCAGCGACAAGGTGGTGCAGATTGTGACCTTCGGTACCCTGGCGGCCAAGGGCGTCATCCGGGATGTGGGGCGTGTCATGGATCTGCCCTATGCCTTTGTGGATTCCATTGCCAGAATGATTCCGGGGGAACTGAATATTACCATTGACAAGGCGTTGGAGAAGAATCAGGAGTTTCATAAGCTGTATCAGGAGGACGAGCAGGTGCGCCGCCTCATCGATATGTGTAAGCGCCTGGAGGGCCTGCCCAGGCACAGCTCCATGCATGCGGCGGGGGTGGTCATCTGTCCCGAGGCGGCGGACGAGTTCGTACCGCTGTCCAGGGGAAGCGACGGTTCCATTACCACTCAGTTTACCATGACTACGCTGGAGGAACTGGGACTTCTGAAAATGGATTTCCTGGGGCTACGCACGCTTACGGTGATTCATGACACCGTGAAATACGTGGAGCAGTCCAAAGGGAAGAAGGTTGATATCGACAATGTGGATTTTGATGACCCTCAGGTATATGAGTATCTCAGCGCCGGTAAGACCGACGGCATCTTCCAGCTGGAAAGCGGGGGGATGAAGAACCTGATGAAAGAGCTGCGTCCCAAAAGCCTGGAGGATATTATAGACGGTATTTCGTTATATCGTCCGGGCCCAATGGATTCGATTCCGAAATATATCAAAGGCCGCAGTGATAAGGGGTCCATAGCGTATGCCTGCCCTCAGCTGGAACCGATTCTCTCGCCTACCTACGGCTGTATCATTTATCAGGAGCAGGTCATGCAGATCGTCCGTGACCTGGGCGGATATACCATGGGCCGCAGCGACCTGGTGCGCCGTGCCATGAGCAAGAAGAAACATTCCGTCATGGAGAAGGAGCGGGCGAACTTTATCTACGGAAATGAGGCGGAGGGGGTGCCGGGCTGTGTTTCCAAAGGCATAGACGAGCAGGTGGCGAACGGTATCTTTGACGACATGATCGATTTTGCCGAGTATGCCTTCAATAAATCTCACGGGGCCGGATACGCGGTGGTTGCCTACCAGACCGCTTACCTGAAATATTACTATCCGGTGGAATTTATGGCGGCGCTTATGACTTCCGTCATCGACAATACCAAGAAGGTGTCGGAATATATCCTGACCTGCCGCTCCATGGGGATCGCCCTGCTGCCGCCGGATATCAATCAGGGACAGAGCGGCTTTTCCGTCAGCGGGGACAGCATCCGCTATGCCCTGACTGCCATCAAGGGAGTGGGGCGCGCTGCCATTGATAACATAGTGAAGGAGCGGAGGGAGAGGGGGCTGTTCACCAATCTGAATGACTTTATCACCCGGGTGGCGGACAAGGATGTCAATAAGCGCGCTGTGGAAAATTTCATAAAAGCGGGGGCATTGGACAGCCTGGGCGGCACCAGA
Organism: uncultured Acetatifactor sp.; assembly: GCA_910586775.1. GTDB lineage: Bacteria > Bacillota > Clostridia > Lachnospirales > Lachnospiraceae > Acetatifactor. The sequence continues at coordinate 63,038 of CAJUJN010000004.1, forward strand.
AAACAGTTTATGAGCGTCTATGTGCAGAGCATGGATCATATCGTCAAGGATAAGAGACAGACCATAGCGGGACAGCTTTCCCTGTTTGACATTGCGGAAGAGTCCCAGAAGGAGGAATTCAATATTCGCATGCCGGATGTGGGGGAATACCCCAAGGAGATGCTTCTGGCATTCGAGAAGGAAGTACTGGGCATCTATGTGAGCGGCCACCCGCTGGAATCGGACCAGGCGCTTCTGGAGCGCTATGTCACCAATACCACCAATGATTTCGCACTGGATGAGGAAAGCAATAAGGTTCCTCTGGAGGATCAGGAGAGAGTGGTGATAGGGGGCATGATTGCGGATAAAAATATCAAGTACACCAAAAACGACAAGGTTATGGCGTTCCTGAATCTGGAGGATCTGGTGGGGAATGTGGAGGTTGTGGTGTTTCCCAGGGACTATGAGCAGTACAGCGGGCTGCTCACGGAGGAAGCCAGGATCTTTATTCAGGGAAGGGCGAATATAGAGGAAGATAAGGACGGCAAACTGATCTGCGAGCAGATTGTCAGCTTCGAGGAGGCCGGGAAGGCAAACGGCAGGCCCATATTCAAGAACCGGTATGGCGGATTGGGAGGAAACAACAGCTACGGCAGCCGGCAGAACCGGAATAACGGCAACGCTCAGAGGGCTTCGGAATGGGGCGGTCAGGCAGACGATGGAACATTTCACGGAAATTCAGGCCGGGGAATGCCATCCGGCAATAAGGATTTCTACGGAAACGCCGGTCAGGGGTACTGCGGACAGCCCGGTGCCAACGGCTCCGCAGGCGGGAAAAACGGCAGTCTGCAACCGGGGGTTCCGAAAGGTATCTGGATTCAGTTTCCCAATGCGGACGGTTATATTACCAGAGAACAGGAACTGCTTTCCGCCATTGCGGATTCAGATGGTAATGATGATGTGGTCATTTATCTGAAGGATGCCAAATGTATAAAAATACTTCCGCCCAACCGCCGGGTGAAGGCGGACAGCGCGCTCAGTGAGAAGCTTGGCGGGATATTCGGCCGGGAAAATGTAAAAATCCGTTAAATATCGACAGGTCCTATTGAAAAAAAAATGAAAAAGGTATAAAATATCTCGTGATGGTAAGGAAGTGTCTGTAAATAACCGATACGGGTTTCGGGCAAGCTTTGCTGTGCGCCCGGGCCTTTTTCGAAACAGACGCATCAGTTATTTTCCGACAATTCCTAATGACAGGAGGAGCAAGTTATGGCTGACAAGATTAAGACAATTGCAGTTTTGACCAGCGGCGGAGATGCGCCGGGTATGAATGCTGCCATCAGGGCGGTAGTCCGTACTGCTATTTATAGGGGCTTGAAGGTGAAGGGAATCAAAAAGGGGTATAATGGTCTGCTGAATGAGGATATCATTGATATGGAGCCCCGCAACGTGTCCGATATTATCCAGAAGGGCGGTACCGTACTGGGTACAGCCAGATGTCTGGAATTCAAGAAGGAAGAGTATCAGCAGAAGGCAGCCGATATCTGCAAGGCCCACGGAATAGACGGCGTGGTGGTGATCGGAGGCGACGGCTCCTACCGCGGGGCGCAGGCACTTTCCAGACACGGGATCAATGCGGTGGGGATTCCGGGCACCATTGACCTTGATATCGCATGCACGGATTATACCATTGGATTTGACACGGCGGTTAATACTGCCATGCAGGCTATCGACAAGGTAAAGGATACTTCTTCTTCCCATGAACGCTGCAGTATCATTGAAGTTATGGGGCGCCATGCAGGTTACATTGCGCTGTGGTGCGGCGTGGCCAACGGTGCGGAGGACATCCTGCTTCCGGAGAATTACGATTATAACGAGCAGGAAATCGTCAGCCATATCATTGGGAGCCGTAAAAAGGGCAAGATTCATCATCTGATTATCAATGCGGAGGGTATCGGCCATTCGACTTCCATGGCGAAGAGAATTGAGGCGGCCACAGGCGTTGAGACCAGGGCAACTATTCTTGGCTACATGCAGAGAGGCGGCAGCCCTACTGCAAAGGACCGTTATTATGCCTCCATCATGGGCGCATATGCGGTAGATATCATGCTGGAAGGCAAGACGAACCGTGTGGTAGGCTACAAGTACGGCGAGTTTACGGATTTCGGCATCGAGGAAGCGCTGATGATGCAGAAGGATATCGACAGATATCAGTATGAAGTTGCCAGAATGCTGGCAATCTGAGTTTATGCGGCAGTTATGGCCGCTGGTTTGTAGAAGAGATACGGTTACAGATATACTTGTGGACGCATACATTTTCCGTTTTATGCCCTGGCTTTGCGGAAGCACCATCAGCGATATATTAAAGTCGGTAAATGTTTTTGTGTGCGAGTATGAAATACAGGCGGATGTTCCGGGATGGAATGCCCGCCTTTGTTTATATGGAGAACGTGATAAAGCAAACAGCTGAACGCTTGTACGTATAGCGGCAGCTGCGGGGCGCAGTTATACTCGTGAGCGCATTTATTTGCCGCTTTCTTGTTCAATGCTTCGGCAGCGCTCGCTTGTTATACATTTAGATTGGCAAATGTTTTTGACCGTGATTATAAGACATAAGAAGGAAAACGGGAGCGGATATGATTACCAGCAGTTCAAATTCAAGAATAAAGCAGATAGTGCAGTGGCAGAACAAGGCAAAAGAGCGGCGCAGCGCAGGGATTTTTCTTGTGGAAGGCTTTAAGATGTTTGGGGAAGCGCCGGAGGAACGGATTCGTGAGATTTATATTTCGGAGGGTATCTGGGACAAGGCTTCCGAGGTTCCGGAGATAAAGGATAAGCTTATCAGGAGAGGATTTGAGACTGTGAGCAGGGAACTGTTCCGGAAGATGTCGGATACGCAGAGCCCTCAGGGAATATTGTGTGTCATGGAACGCCCCCAACATGATCTGGAAAGCCTGCTGGCTGTTCCGGACCCGCTGTTTATTGTGCTGGAAAACCTTCAGGACCCGGGCAATCTGGGAACCATTGTCAGAACCGGCGAGGGGGCGGGTGTCACGGGCATTATTATGGGAAGCGGCACGGCCGATGTTTATAATCCAAAAACCATCAGGGCGACTATGGGCTCCGTTTTCCGGGTTCCATTTGTGTGCACGGAGGATTTGTGCGGGACAGTGGAACGGCTGCGTGAAAACGGTATCAGAGTATATGCGGCCCATCTGGATGGCCGGAGATATTACGATTGTTTTTCCTTCCGGGAGGGGACTGCGTTTCTGATCGGCAACGAGGGGGCGGGGCTGGGAAAGGAACTTTCATCCAAAGCGGATTCCTGGCTGAAGATTCCCATGGAAGGCCGTGTAGAGTCTCTGAATGCTGCCGTTACAGCGTCAATTTTGATGTATGAAGCGCACCGTCAGAGGCATTCCTGAGACTGAAAGGCATAGTTTTCTGAAAATTTCGAAGGAAAACTTGACATTTTTATTAACATCTGCTATGATGTCTTCGTAACAAATTTAACAACTTTGTAATAACTTTATTAAGAAGTGGCATACTTTTTGCAAAGTAATATGATTTGTTTATGGAGGTAAGAAAAATGGCAAAATGCAGAAAGCGTTTCACTGCAGTGACAGGGGTTCTTTTATCACTGATTCTGATCCTGCAGTCAGGCATTGCTGTACAGGCCGCGGAGGAAGATTCTCTGGAGCAGCTGCGCGGAGGTGTGGCATCCGTTCTGAATCCCGGCTCATCCAATTCCGTTGACATTGTGAACGAGACGGCAAAGGAGCTGAACCTGAACCTTCAGGTGGAGGAGCTGGACGAAGAGAAAGAGACCAGGCTGGTCATGGCGAATGTGCGGGATGCCCTGAATGTGAGAAGTGAGGCGGATGAAACATCGGATAAGGTAGGAATGTTATACAAGGACTGCGGCGGTACGATTCTTGAGAGGAAAGACGGATGGACGAAGCTGCAGTCGGGCAATATCATCGGATGGGCTTCCGACGACTATCTGCTCTTTGGCGATGATGCCCTGGCGTTGGCCAACGATGTGGGCAAGATGATTGCAACCATCAACACGGAGACCCTTCGTGTGAGGATGGAGCCCAATATGGATGCGGGTGTGTACGGGCTTCTTCCCAAGGGTGAGATTATGGAAGTTCTGGGGGAGGATGAGGAAGGCTGGATATGTGTGGACTTCGAGGGTAGTAACGGATATGTGTCCTCAGAGTACGTAGAGGTGGACTTTATTATCGATGCAGGCGAGACCATGGATGAGATTAAGATTCGCCAGGAAGCCGAGGCGGCTGCGAAGAGAGAGGCGGAGCGTCACAAGAATTACGGCGAATACACAACGGATGCGGATACCACGCTTCTTCTGGCGGCGCTGATTCAGTGCGAGGCAGGTTCAGAGAGCTATGAAGGCCAGGTGGCAGTGGGCGCAGTGGTCATGAACCGTGTCAGAAGCGGGGCTTATCCGAATTCCATCCACGGCGTTATCTATGCTTCAGGACAGTTTACGCCTGCCATGAACGGCAAGGTGAACCGTGTATACGAGTCCGGTAATATTTATGCCAGCTGTATCAGGGCTGCGGAAGAAGCTTTGTCCGGCGTATCCAATGTGGGCGATCTGACGCATTTCCGCCGTAACAACGGTCGCGACGGCCTGGTGATTGGCAACCATGTGTTCTATTAAACTGAATATAACAGGAAGCAGGTGTGGTTACCTGTCGTTGAATGCGGTGCAAAGGGATTGCTTCCCGTAAGACGTGTTGTAAGAAAAAGGCGAGGTGCCCGGGCAGAAGTGTCCGGGCATTTCTGGCGTGAAGAAGCGAAAAACGATAAAACAGCTTATCGTGCAAAGAAATCTATTGCCCGGAAATTGATTTTGTAGTAAACTAGTGATTAGTTACAGGGGGAGGTGTCTGCGGTACTGGAAGACAGCAGATGCCCGACCGGCGCAGGGAGGATTTACGGACGCAGGGCCTTACGGCCGGAAATGCTTCGCTGACATGGCGCAGGGAGGGGAACTGCGGTACTGGAATAGAGGAGGTATGAAATGTATGAAATGTTGATTTTCTGGTTGGTCATGTTGATTTTGTGTATTGGGATCGAGGTGCTGACATTGGGGCTTACGACCATATGGTTTGCCGGGGGCGCCCTGGTTGCCATATTTGCAAGTCTGCTCTATGCGCCGATTTTTGTTCAGATCATTCTGTTTTTTGTGGTATCCCTGGTGATGCTGTTTTTTACCAGACCCATTGCGGTGAAGTACTTCAACAAAGACAGGATCAAGACAAATGTGGAGAGTATGGTAGGACGGCAGGCCATTGTCACGGAAGAGATTGATAATATGAAGGCAGTCGGACAGGTGACAGTGAACGGTCAGGAGTGGACTGCCAGAAGCTGGGATGAGAGGGTGAAGATTCCGGAGGGAGAGATCGTGGCGGTGAAGGCCATCAGCGGTGTGAAGCTGATTGTGGAGAAAGTGAAACAACCTGATGTGAATGTTGTTACCGTCCGGGAGCCTGTCAGCGCAGAAGCGCCTGCCGGCAATCCGGAGCCGGAGGAGGAAGGCCTGAAAGCGGATAAGGAGTCCCCGGAGCCGGAGGGGGAAGGCCTGAAAGCGGATAAAGAGTCCCCAGAGCCGGAGGGGGAAGTCTGAAGGCGGATAAAGAGTCCCCGAAGCCGGAGGGGGAAGCCTGAAGGCGGATAAAGAGTCCCCGGAGCCGGAGGGGGAAGTCTGAAGGCGGATAAAGAGTCCCCGAAGCCGGAGGGGAAGCCTGAAAGCTTATAAGGAACTCCGGGAGTCAGAGAAGGAAATCCCGATGCAAAGGGGCGGGATTTGCATATAAAATAAAACAAGCACTGTTATAAAAGTGCAGAAAGAGGTAAAATATGGAAATGGTTTGGCTGTTGATCGTGTTGATTGTGCTGGTGCTGGCAATTCTGGCATCCTGTCTGAAGGTGGTTCCTCAGGCACAGGCTTATGTCATCGAGCGCCTGGGCGCTTATCAGGGGACCTGGTCGGTGGGCTTCCACATCAAGGTGCCTTTTCTGGATAAGATTGCCAGAAAGGTAAATTTGAAAGAGCAGGTGGCAGATTTTCCGCCTCAGCCCGTTATCACCAAGGATAACGTAACCATGCGTATTGACACTGTGGTATTTTATCAGATTACGGATCCCAAGCTGTTTACCTACGGCGTGGAGAATCCCATGATGGCGATTGAGAATCTGACTGCTACCACGTTGCGTAATATCATCGGCGACCTGGAGCTGGATCAGACTCTGACCAGCCGTGAGACCATCAATACCAAGATGCGTGCGGCGCTGGATATCGCTACGGACCCCTGGGGTATCAAGGTAAACAGAGTGGAGCTGAAGAACATCATTCCTCCTGCAGAGATTCAGAACGCCATGGAGAAGCAGATGAAGGCTGAGCGTGAGAGACGTGAAGCCGTAACGCGTGCGGAAGGCGAGAAGAAAGCCAAGATTCTGGAGGCAGAAGGTGCCAAGGAGTCCGCAATCCTTCGTGCAGAGGCCGACAAGCAGTCCGCAATCCTTCGTGCGGAAGCCCAGAAGGAGAAGATGATCCGCGAGGCAGAAGGTGAGGCGGAAGCAATCCTGAAGGTACAGCAGGCAAATGCAGACGGTATCAGGATGCTGAAGGAAGCCGGAGCAGACGAATCCGTGCTGAAGATCAAGAGTCTGGAAGCCTTTGAGAAGGTGGCGGACGGTCAGGCTACCACAATCCTTCTTCCGGCGGAGCTGCAGGGAATTGCAAGTCTGGCGGCTGCGTGGAAGGAGAGCACAAGGAAGTAATAACGCTTCCTGGAAGTAATAACGCTTTCTGGAAGTAAAAACGCTTTCTGGAAGTAAAAACGCTTTCTGGAAGTAAGGGATTCTTCCTTGTTGGAGGGTGTGTATGTATTTGGATGCGGTGAGGAATCGGCCAGATTTCCGCCGCATCCTTTTTATTGACCCTCATGTCGTTTTGTGGTAGAATGAAAAAATCAACAGTTTCACTGGAAGGAGGGTGCTGCATGAAGGGGTTTTCGCATAAGAAACACTATAAAAAGTATTTCTATTTTGTGTGTTTTTTCATTTTATGTATCTGTGATCAGCGGGTTGGCAGCGCTCTGGGTGAGATACAGCTTGTGTGCCCCAATATCGTGCTTATGGTTTTAAGCTGCATGGCATTAAGCCATTATCCTCTTTCCGACTTCCGAAGGCGCTGCTTCTGGATTCCGGCGATTATCTGTATGGCGGGAGCCGGTCTTGCTCTGGGCCTGATATGGCCGAATACCTACTATCATTATCAGCTGATCAGCGGGGTGATTGCTGCGGTTTTATATGGCTGCGTGCTGATTAGGACGGCGCACGCCATATTTTCCGCAAAAAGGCTTCCGCGGGGCAGTCATTTGGGGCTTGGGCTGATGGGGCTGCTGTTGCTCTGGAGCATATTATCTCGTCATGATAAGTACAGTGGCGTTCTGCTCTGCCTGTCGGTGGTGCTGATGTATCTGACGGATTTTACGGATCGGGAATACGATTGGATGCTTAGAGCGTTGGGAGGCGCTGTTTTGACGGCCTTTTTTGTGTTTCAGGGACTGGCTTTTGTCTTCCGGCCTTACGATACGCTGCGTTATCTGGGGCTGTATGCCAACACCAATATAAACGCTCTTTTTTATCAGATGGTTTATTGTGTGTTTCTTGGCTTCTTCTGCATCCTGGAGATTAAAAAGGAGCATTGTCTTTTAAAATGGGGAAGCTTTTGTTTCGCCTGTGCCATGTGGTCTTTTGTGATGCTGACGATGTGCCGGAGTGCGATTGCCGGCATGGCGGCAGCGACAGTTCTGGGCTTTGGCATTACTTTGTGGAAGCGGCGCGGGAGACGCCTGCCCAGAGGTCTGAGTTATGCCTGCGGGCTGTTCGTCGGCATTGTGCTCGGCTTTCCTGTTGTGTATGGCGCAGTGAGGTATCTCCCGGCCGTGTTTCATCATCCGGTCTGGTTTATGGATGAGTATTCCGAGGAGAAAGTACATTCCTGGGATTCTTATGATTCCGAAAAATATACGGACTGGCGGGAGGTGCTTCAGGGAAATTTCGGCAGATTCTTTCCCAATGCCGCCAATGCAAGGATTTCTATGGGATTGGATTCGGGAGTGCTTTCCGTGTGGGCCAGGGGGCGGGATGAAGCGGGCTTTGCTCTGGACGGGGCGCCCATGATGCTGTTAGCATCCGGCGAGGAGGGGACATTGCCCGGCGGAATGGTCTACGGGGAGGATATTGCTTCCGAAGCCGCGCTGTCTGAGGAGAATTCCATAGACTTCAGGTTCACTATTTACAGGCAGTATCTCTCCCGATTGAATCTGCGGGGACATGCGGACTCCGAAAACGGCGTACAGGTCAACGCTGATTACTATGCGCCCCATGCCCATAATATTTTCTTACAGTATGCCTTCAACTATGGCCTGCCGGCGGGGCTTTTGCTTTTGGCATATCTGGCAGTTTCGGGGATACGTTTTCTGTGCCTCTGTATCCGAAGTGAAACCGATACGCCCTTTCTGCCGGGGCTGTTGATGTTTGCATCAATTGCCGTGTTTGGCATGTTGGAAATAGTATGGAGAAGCGGTCAGCTGTCGCATACACTGCTGTTGCTGCTGCCCCGCTTTGCCTGGCAATGCCGTTTGGACAAAGCATCCTGCAAAACGGTATAAAAACTGTAATAGTTCGGACAATGAGCACCGCAAAGCCGGTAATCGTATGGGGCTTTACCGGGGCCGGAAACCGGGGTTATATGGATATGCGAAAAAAGTACGCTTTTTACGGCGCTGCATTTTTTTTTACACTGTTGTCCGTTTTGGCGACGATTAAGATTAGTTTTTTAAATTTGAATATTGATGAAGAGTATGCGGTCACCCTTTCCTGGCGTATCCTGTCGGAGGATAAGATGTTCCTGGAGCTCTGGGAACCGCATCAGACATCGGGCTTTCTGACCGCTCTCCTTTGCCGGATATATCAGGCGCTTACGGGGGGCACGGAATATCTGGTGCTTTATCTGCGTATCTGCGGGGCTCTGATACAGGGAGGCATCAGCATTTTTCTGTATCGTACTCTGGCGATGCATTTTTCGCGTTTTGGGGCACTGACCGCTGCTTTCTTTTTCTATAATACGCTGCCGAAGCAGATTCAGATGCCTGAGTTTTCCAATATGCTGGTGTGGTTCAGTGTATTGGCGCTGCTGTGTTTTTTCAGGGCATGCCATTCTGCGCGCAGCCGCCTGTGGCTGGCGGCGGGAGGTGTGTTTCTGTGTGCACTGGTGCTGTCCTATCCCTCCTGTATTCTGGCGGTTCCGGTTTATTGCTTCTGCCTGAAAAAAGTGAGACCTCAGTCTTTTTGGCGGGATTGTGGGACAGTGTTCGCTGTCTGCGCCGTTTTGGGCGCAGGGTATATACTTTTTTTCCTGTCCCATATGACAGTGCCGCAGTTTCTGTTTGGATTGAGACAGATGATGACAGACAGTTCTCATTCGGACTCGCTGACACAGCGCCTGGCTTATTACGGGAGTGAGCTGCGCTCCTTTATGCTGCCATTGTGCGCTGTGCTGTTGCTTGCGGTTTTTATTATGGTCGTGTACAGCCAGTCTGTGTTAAAGCGCGGCAGCAGAGAGTTTTGGGGGCATTTGTTTTCCTGTTGTATTCTGTGCGGCAGTCTGGTGGTGCAGCTTTTGATCTGGATTTTTAAGCTGAACAGGGCATTTCATTTTCCGCTGCTGCATTTTTATCTTCTGTATGGGACAGGCATTCTGGCTTACCGGAAGAGAAAAAGTGCGGACAGACAGCAGTATCGGGCCTTATTCTGGTTTGGCACTGTCTGCGGGGGCTTTGTATGGTTTGCCGCATTTCTGGTAACCAACACGACAATCAGTGTGACAGGGCCGTATCTGATGAGCGGCCTTATACCGGCGATTGTTCTGGTGGCGGAGGAAGCGGAATCGTATGCCTCTTCCCATCAAAAGAGTGCTGTCCGGTACAGGCTGCCGGCCATGTTGACCGCAATCGGCCTGTTGGGAACGACTCTGTTTTCAAAGGGGTTTATGGTATGTGAAAATCAGGGGCGCAGCTCGAATATTTTCTATGTCAAGCAGAAGGCTCTGTCCGGCCCGGCCAGAAATATTTATTGCTTTTATATGGACGGATACAGTTACAATTCCTTTGCGGAGCTGATGGCAGGCTGTTGTACGCCGGAGGATTCGCTTCTGTATGTAGGACGGCATACTCTGTATTATATGCTGACTGACAGTAAGATAGCCGTTTATTCTACAATCAGTACCCCGGCCTTTGACGAGCGCCTGTTGGAATACTGGTCCTGTTATCCGGAACATTATCCCACATTGGCGGTGATAGACCGGAATTATTATAATATGGATGAAATCGACTTTATTATGAAGACGCTCCAGCTTCAGGTGCCCATTGCGGAAAATGGTGAGTTTGCCGTCTATCGGGTTGAGCCGCAATGAGCCTGTAGTTACTGTCCGCAGCTTTACCGTTCATAACAACAGGATGATGCAGCAGTAGGATGCGTACAGCAAATGCGTTGATTTATGATGTACACAGTCAGGGCAATCGAAACGAATGTCTGGGATTTTCGAGCAAAATGTGTATGAGAACACCTCGCAGAGCTTCGTGAACCGTAACATTCGGTAACATCCCAGGCGGCAGCGGAAGCCGGGGGTTGAAAAAAGACAGCGTATGAAGTATATTTATAGAGTATAAAGGTAGCAGCCGGCGTTATGCCCGGACTGTTGCATATCAATTATATGAGGCACAGACAGGGAAAGGCAGGATAAAGATATGGATTTAAAGGGACGGGACTTTTTGAAATTACTGGATTATACATCGGAAGAGATTATATATCTGTTGGACCTGGCGGCAGAATTGAAAGAGAAAAAGAAGAAAGGAATTCCGGCGGATACGCTGCGGGGGAAAAATGTGGCTCTGATCTTTGAGAAGACCAGCACGCGGACCAGGTGCTCTTTTGAGGTGGCGGCCCATGATTTGGGGATGGGGACCACATACCTTGACCCCGCCGGCTCCCAGATCGGGAAGAAGGAGAGCATCGCGGATACGGCCAGAGTCCTGGCGGGTATGTACGACGGAATCGAATACCGCGGATATGGTCAGGATATTGTGGAAGAACTGGCGAAGTACTCCAGGGTGCCGGTGTGGAACGGCCTGACCAATGAGTTTCATCCCACACAGATGCTGGCGGACTTGCTGACCATACGGGAGCATTTCGGCGCATTGAAGGGGCTGAAGCTGACTTATATGGGGGATGCCCGCAATAATATGGGGAATTCCCTGATGGTGGCCTGTGCCAAAATGGGGATGCATTTCACTGCCTGCACGGCGCGGAAATATTTTCCTGAGGAGATGCTGGTGAAGCAGTGCCGGGAGATTGCCGACATGACGGGAGGCAGCATTACCTTTACGGAAGACGTGGCGGCAGGGACGAAAGACGCGGATGTAGTCTACACCGATGTGTGGGTGTCCATGGGAGAGCCGGAGGAGATATGGGAAGAGCGTATCCGGGAACTTTCCCCTTATCAGGTGAACCGGGCAGTGATGGAGAATGCGGGGGAGAACGCTGTATTCATGCATTGTCTGCCCGCATTTCACAATCTGGATACCAAAATCGGCGCGGAGATGGGCGAGCGCTTCGGTATCAGGGAGATGGAAGTTACGGATGAAGTCTTCGAGTCGGCACAGTCGTTGGTGTTCCAGGAGGCGGAGAACCGTATGCATACCATTAAGGCTGTGATGGCGGCCACGCTGTAAGGCGGCTTTCGTCTGAAGCAGGCTGCGGGTAATCACTTAGAGTTGATTCTATGATTAAAGATACATTGCTGAAGCACTCACTCGCTAAACATTTTGCCTGGCAAATGTTATTGATTGTGAGTATAAAATGAGGTGTTTCGTCGCGCAGCAGGGTGATTGGGATGGATATTGGATGCTGCTTTTTCAGATGAGTTAAGGCCGGAAAGAACCTGCCGGGTGATTGTGTTTAAGGTTTGGAAGTGCAGAAAACGATTACCGGGCGGAACGATTTATGGCGGAATCCATATAAGACAGAAAAAACAGGAAGCGAAGCAGGAAAAGGAAGTATGAAATCTGAGATATTGGCGCTTCTGCGGGAACGCGGGGATTATGTTTCGGGGCAGGAACTGTGTGAACGTTTTAACGTATCCCGGACTGCGGTGTGGAAAGCAATCGGACAGCTGAAGAAAGAGGGCTATCGGATTGAAGCGGTGCAGAACAGGGGATATCAGTTGGCAGAAGGCGATGAAATGTACGGACAGAATGAGCTGGAGAGCCGGATGGACACCGAATGGGCGGGCCATCCGGTGAAGTTTTATGATACTTTGGGCTCCACCAATCTGCAGGCGAAGATGGATGCAGAGAACGGAGCCGGAGAAGGAACGCTGATTGTGGCGGATATGCAGACAGCCGGAAGGGGACGCAGAGGTAGGTCGTGGTGCAGCCCGGCGGGGACGAATGCGTACTTTACGCTGGTGTTAAAGCCCTGTTTTGCGGTGGAGATGTCCTCTATGGTGACTCTGGTGATGGGGCTGGCCGTGGCGGAGGGCATCCGGAAGGTAAGCGGTGTGCCGGCGGGAATCAAGTGGCCCAATGACATCGTGGTAAACGGGAAAAAGGTCTGCGGCATGCTGGCCGAGATGAGTGTGGAGCGGGAGTACATCCATTATATTGTCATCGGCGCAGGCATCAATGTGGGAAAGCAGGATTTTCCGGCGGAGATTGCGGAGACTGCCACCAGTCTCTGGGAGGAATGCGGGCGGAAGGTGTCGAGGGCAGAGCTGATTGCAGGTGTGATGAAGGCGTTTGAGGAATGCTATGCCGTTTTTCTCAGAGAGGGCTGTCTGGCCGGTCTGGTGGAAAGATACAGTGCGTTGTTGGTCAATAAGGACAGGGAAGTGCGGGTTCTGGACCCCAAGGGAGAGTTTCAGGGAATCGCCAGGGGGATTAATGATACCGGTGAGCTGCTGGTGGAGATGGCTGACGGTACGGTGACGCCGGTTTACGCCGGTGAGGTGTCCGTGCGGGGAATTTACGGATATGTGTGATTTGGCGCAGGTCTTGGATAAGCGTGCCGCGAAGCCGAATCCGCATAAGAAATTTGCCGTTGTTCCATGTGCGATTTAACGTATATTATGCTTCCTGAGAAAGTATATTTCGGGGAATGCAGGATGAGGGCTGACATAACAGGAGGGCCGAATGGAAGCGAAGAAAATGGTGCTCTGCGGGGCAAATGCCTATGAAATGAAATACTATTTTAACGAGCAGTTTCAGGCTGTTCCGGATTCTATCAAGGATGAGCTGCATATCATATGCGTGCTGTTTACCGAGGAAGTGGGCGGCGTCTTTACCATTGCCTTTGAAGAAGACGGAAACGTAGTATTGGAGACAAATGCGAATGATGACGATATCTATTATGATGAAGTCAGCAGCGGCCTGATGGTATCGGAAATCCGAAGAAACCGCCAGGAACTGTTTGAAGCATTGAGTCTGTATTACAAAGTGTTTATTCTGAAGGAAGATATTTCCGGGTATCTGGACGAGGAATAACGGCAGCGCCGTTGGCGGTGGGATAAAGGCAGCGCACAGTTAATGCCTTCCGGCGGCACAAAACAGAAGGTGAGAGCGGCCGGAGAGCGTAGAAGAATGAGGGGGATAGTCCGGAGCGGCATATCGCCGGAAAGTGTGGGAGACCGATAGGATGGCCCGGGGAGGCATACCGTTGGAAGGCGGAGCAGGCTGACTGCGGATATTCCTAACAGGCTTATAGCCGAGACATAGAGACAGTATGGCGAGGACGGAGCCGGAAGGTTTCGGAAGGCTTAACAGAAAAGAGAATGGTGGGGAATATCATGGGAAAGTTGAAGATAGGCAGTGTGGTTTTGGACAATCAGGTGATACTGGCGCCAATGGCAGGTGTGACGGACCTGCCATTTCGTCTGTTGTGCAGGCGGGCGGGGGCTGGTCTGGTCTGCATGGAGATGGTCAGCGCCAAGGCTATTTATTATAATAATAAAAACACGGAGGAGCTTCTGGAGATTCATCCCCAGGAGCATCCCGCATCTTTACAGCTGTTCGGATCGGACCCGAAGATTATTGCGGACATGGCGAAGCGGATTGAAGACAGGGCTTTTTCCATATTGGATTTTAACATGGGCTGTCCCGTGCCGAAGGTGGTGAATAACGGGGAGGGTTCTGCCCTGATGAAGAATCCGCTCCTTGTGAGAGAAATCCTGTCAGCCCTGGTGAAAGCTGTTGACAAGCCTGTGACGGTGAAAATCCGAAAAGGATTTGACGAAGCCCATTGCAATGCGGTGGAAATCGCCAAAATTGCAGAGGACTGCGGCGTGGCTGCCATTGCGGTTCACGGGCGTACCAGAGAGCAGTACTATAGTGGCAAGGCGGACTGGGATATCATTCGTCAGGTGAAGCAGGCGGTGAAGATTCCTGTCATCGGCAACGGGGATGTGGACAGCCCCCGGGCGGCGGAGGAAATGCTGGCGCAGACAGGCTGCGACGGGGTAATGATCGGCAGAGCCGCCCAGGGGAATCCCTGGATTTTTCGGGATACGGTCAATTATCTGGAAAACGGAAGGCTGCCCGGGCCGCCGGGGCGCACGGAAAAAAAGCGGACGGTACTGGAGCATGCCGGACTTCTGGTGGAATGCAAGGGAGAGTATACGGCCATACGCGAGATGAGAAAGCATCTGGCGTGGTACACTGCCGGGATGCCGCATTCCGCCCGGTTCCGGCAGGCTATCAACGCCATGGAGACCCTGGAGGAGCTGATGGCTGGGGTGGAGGATATTTTCGGGTGAGCGCGCATATATTTTTGCATGGACACCATATTATATTTTTATAAAAAGAGAGGACTGCAGGAACCGGAGACGGAACCGGTGGGTCTGAAAAGCTACATGCTGGTGCGGGTGGCGCTGGATGTGGGGGAGGATGAATGGTTCGGCACGAAGCTGGAACTGCCGGAAAGCGAAGCGCACAGTGAGGATGCAGAGAGGTGTGAGTCTGACAGGGGCAGAAAGAAAGGATGGTTTCTGAAAAGGCGCAGAGAACGGAAGCGCAGGCGGGAGGAAGCCATGCGGATGGAAGCGCTTCTGGCGGAAAGAGAGGGGCGTATTCAAGAGGCAGAAGCTTCTATACAAAGGCTTGCCGGACAAGTGGCGGAACTGGCAGGAGAGGGGAATGTCTGCTATTGTGTCTACGAAAGCGGCATCCGGAAGCAGCTGCTGGGAAATCGGGGCTGCGGTTCGAAAATTATGACAGATGTGTCAGAAAAAGGCTGCCCGGAGGATGTGCCGGGGATAGAAAGAGACAGACATACGACGATTCTGCCGGTTTTATGGCAACGTTATTTTGACCAAAGCGAATTTACGGATTACAGCGGCCGCTTCTGGGTGGAGCAGCTGATGCCGGAGGCGGTACTGCCCCACTTTGTGATTCTGGGGACGGCAGCCTGCATTCCGGAGATTATTGAGAAATATGCCGGTGGGATGAAAAGCCTGAAGTGGATTCTGCCCGAGGCGGACTGTACGGAGGAAGTGCAGGGGTTTGTGGAGGATTTTTATATTGAATCCGGGCTTGCAGTTTCGCTGCAGACGGTTTCCGATGCGGGTGAATTCAGGAAGCTGCACCGGATTTGCGTCCTGCCGTCAAATATTCTGGATTTTACGGAGGAACCCAATATAAACACATCAGGGGCGGCTCCTGGGAGTATCTGGCTGGATATGCAGTCTGTAGAGGAGAAGCGTAGGCGGATACTGAGGCGCAGCCCGGAGATAGCCTGTTTTTCCATGAAAGAGAAGTGGAAATATGCACAAAGGCGCTGTAAGAATCCCGTATTGCCTTGACACTTTTCGGAAAAGTGGTATAATACGGGAGAATCTGTAAAACAGGAATCCGCAGATAAAGAAGACAAAAATATAATACAAAATAAAAGACAGAAAAACTTAGAAAGGTGTATGAAAATGCAGGAGAAGAAAAATATTCTGACCTATGAAGGACTCAGAAAATATGAGAATGAGTTGCACGAACTGAAGGTAGTGCGCCGCCAGGAAGTGGCGCAGAAGATCAAGGAAGCCAGGGAGCAGGGCGATTTGTCCGAGAATGCGGAGTACGATGCCGCAAAGGATGAGCAGCGCGATATCGAGGCCAGAATCGAGGAGCTGGAGAAGATTCTGAAGAACGCCGAGGTAGTGGTTGAAGATGAGGTGGACCTGGACAAGATCAATATCGGCTGCGTGGTAAGACTTCTTGACATTGAGTACAGCGAGGAGTTGGAGTATAAGATTGTGGGCTCCACAGAGGCTGACAGCCTGAAGGGCAAGATATCCAACGAGAGTCCCGTGGGCAAGGCGCTGATTGGCTGCAAGGTGGGCGACAATGTGGAAGTGGAGACGGCTGCGGGCGTATTCACCTATAAAGTGCTGGAAATCCAGAGAAGTAAATAGGGAATCTGGCAGGAGGACAACAGCGGGGTTAGCCATGGGGCTGACTCCGTTTTGCATATAACAGCTTGTCTTTACCGAGGTTTACTGGTATACTGTTTGTAACAGTTTTGACATATCTCTGAACCATTGCTTCCGCTCCTGTATACATAAATGATGCCAGAAAAAGGAAAATTCAGGTATTTTCCGGTCCAGATACAGGAAAAATTAGAAGATTTTAGATTGTCATGAAGCCCCGGCTCAGGGCATAATGGTTATTTAGGAGAGGATAATTCGAAAAGGGATTATTTAGGAATTGCCGGAAGGCGCTTCCTTGGGATCCCGGATGGGAGTCATATGAAAAAGCTTAAGGATGTCAGGGTTGGGATACTCCAGATACCGGTTACCCGTATTGCCCTGCTGATTTTTGCAGATTTACTGTCCGTTCTGCTGGCCTCCGTGCTCAGCCTGTATGTGCGTTACGATTTTAAATTTATGGATGTACCCAGATATTTCTGGGAAGCCATTTTGGAATGTTATATTCCAAATGTGGTGGTGATGTTGATCGTATTTAACATATTCAGGTTATACAAAAGCGTCTGGCGCTATGCCTCTGATACGGAACTGGTAAATAATGCCATTGCGGTGGTTTTCTGCGCGGGGATGCAGATTGTGATTTGTTGGGTCGGCAAGATAAATCTGCCGGACAGCCACCCCTTTTTTTACGGTGTGTTTCTGCTGATATTCACGGCGGGGATTCGGTTCAGCTACCGCATCCTGCGGGTTTTTCAGAACAGGAGACTCAGCCGCAGAAGCGGGCTGACGAAATTCAACTGCATGATAGTTGGCGCGGGAGCAGCAGGAAATGCTATTTTAAAGGAGATTGAGACCAGCCATTATCTGAACATGCATGTGTCCTGCGCCATAGATGATCATCCGGGCTGTCATGGGAAATACCTGAGGGGCGTTCCCATTGTAGGCGGCAGGGAATGCATTCCGGATTGTGTGGAAAAATACGATATCGACGAGATCATTATCGCGATTCCTTCTGCCAGCCGCGCCGCATTGCGCCCACTGTTGGACATCTGCAAGGAGACAGGGTGTAAGCTGCGTATTCTGCCGGGAATGTATCAGCTCATCAGCGGGGATGTGAGCGTGTCCCAGCTGCGGGAGGTACAGATTGAGGATTTGCTGGGGAGAGACCCCATAGAAGTCAACGTGGATGATATCATCGGTTATGTTCAGGACAAGGCGGTGCTGGTAACCGGGGGAGGCGGTTCCATAGGCAGCGAACTGTGCCGTCAGATTGCCCAGCATGAACCCAGACGGCTGATTGTTTTCGATATTTATGAGAACAGTGCCTATGAACTGCAGCAGGAGCTGAGGGTGAAATATCCGGACCTGAATCTGGTGGTTCTGATTGGTTCCGTGAGGAATACTTCCAGGGTAGAAGAGATATTTCGGACTTACAGACCCCAGATTGTCTACCATGCGGCGGCCCATAAGCATGTGCCCCTGATGGAGGACAGCCCGGGGGAGGCCATCAAAAATAACGTGTTCGGTACCCTGAAGGTGGCAAGGGCGGCGGACAAGTACGGTGTGCAGCGATTTGTCATGATTTCCACGGATAAGGCGGTGAATCCCACCAATATCATGGGCGCCAGCAAACGTATCTGCGAAATGATTATACAGAATCAAAACCTGAAATCCAAGACGGAGTTTGTGGCAGTGCGTTTCGGCAATGTGTTGGGCAGCAATGGCAGCGTGGTGCCATTGTTTAAAAAACAGATTGCCCAGGGCGGGCCGGTGACGGTGACCAGTCCGGAGATTGTACGCTATTTTATGACCATTCCGGAGGCAGTTTCTCTGGTGCTGCAGGCGGGAGCCTACGCCAAAGGCGGGGAGATTTTCGTGCTGGATATGGGAGAGCCCATGAAAATGCTGGATATGGCGAAGAACCTGATCAAACTTTCCGGCTTCCGGGTGGATGAAGACATCAAGATTGAATTTATCGGACTGCGCCCCGGGGAGAAGATGTATGAGGAGCTTCTGATGAATGAGGAAGGGCTTCAGGAGACGGCCAACAAGATGATTCATATCGGCAAGCCCATTGAATTTAATTCGGAGGAATTCGAGGAACAGCTGGAGCGGCTGAATCAGATGGCAATGGCGGAGGACAGGGATATACGCAGGATGGTGAAGGAGATTGTGCCTACTTATCAGTATGATGAGTAGGGAACTTGCGGAACCGGAATCGGTAAAGACCGCATGCGAGACCTTCAGGATGCATGGATGTCTGTGGATGTGTATGGAAGCCTCATTTGACAGACGGAAATTTTATGATAAACATTTGCTGACGTATATAACGAGTGAGCGCTTCCGTAATGAAAAACAGAAAGCGGTAAGGGCTCACTGGTTATACATTGGCAAGTGCTTTCGGGTGTGGGTATGAATTCCGGCGGCTTTGTGTTAATAACAGGAGAGCGATATGTACGAGAAGATAAAAAGAGGAATGGACTTTATGATGGCGCTGTTGGGACTGATAATCCTGTCCCCGGTTTTTCTGATATTGATTGTGGCTATCAAATTAGACTCCAAGGGGCCGGTGCTCTTTAAGCAGAAGAGAGTGGGTATCCATAAAACGCATTTTGATATACTGAAATTCCGTACTATGCGGATTGACACACCCAAAGACATGCCCACCCACCTTCTGAAAAATCCCGAGCAGTACATTACCAGGGTTGGCAAATTTCTGCGCAGGAGCAGCCTGGACGAGCTGCCCCAGATTGTCAATATCCTGAAAGGAGACATGGCTGTGGTGGGCCCCAGGCCGGCGCTGTGGAACCAGTATGACCTGATTGCGGAACGGGATAAATACGGTGCCAATGACGTGCGCCCCGGGCTTACGGGATGGGCACAGATTAACGGAAGAGATGAACTGGAGATTCCCGTGAAGGCGAAGCTGGACGGGGAGTATACGGATGCCCTGCTGCATGGAAAGGGATTCCGGATGGACTGCCGGTGCTTTTTCGGTACTTTCTTAAGCGTACTGAGAGAGGACGGCGTGGTAGAGGGCGGCACGGGAACCATGCATGCCGCGGAGACTGCCGGGCAGGAGAAGAACACGAAATAAAAAACCAGACAGATGTTTGTACCGTGAGGTAAATCTGCGATTCCGTTTTTACAGGATAAAGAAGCAGAAAGAAATAACAGGAAACAGGAGCCGCTGAAGGGCGAAGCCGACAGGAACGAATCTGGTAAGACGTGTATTTTGCAGGAAGAAAGCGGCGGAAACAGAGTGGAATGTGCCGGAAAATACAGGTGGAAAATTGCATGAAGCGAATATTGGTGACAGGAAAAAACAGTTATATCGGCAAGGCGTTTACACAGTATGCGGAGGCGCATTATCCCGGAGAATTCCTGACAGACATGGTCAGCATGCGTGACGGTGCCTGGCGGGAACGGGATTTTTCCATGTATGATGCCATACTCCATGTGGCGGGACTGGCTCATGCGGATATCGGGCATGCCACGGAGGAAATGCAGCGGAATTATTATAAAGTCAA
Source organism: uncultured Acetatifactor sp. (assembly GCA_910586775.1). Taxonomy (GTDB): domain Bacteria; phylum Bacillota; class Clostridia; order Lachnospirales; family Lachnospiraceae; genus Acetatifactor. The sequence goes on from CAJUJN010000004.1 coordinate 83,111, forward strand.
TACGGACTTGACCCTGGAGACGGCCAGGAAGGCGAAAGCGGCGGGGGTTCGTCAGTTTGTCTTCATGAGCTCCATGATTGTATACGGCGGTCAGGAATATGTGACAGGGGATACCGTCCCGGAACCTGCAAATTTCTATGGGGACAGCAAGTGGAAAGCCGACTGCGGTGTCAGGGAACTGGCGGAGGACAGCTTTCAGGTTGCGGTGCTGCGCCCGCCCATGATTTACGGGAAGGGAAGTAAGGGGAATTATCCTGTGCTGGCAAAGATGGCAAAGAAACTGCCCGTGTTTCCGAAGGTAAATAACAGACGTTCCATGCTTTATATAGAAAATCTCTGCGAATTTTTATGCCGCATTATACAGGAAGGGCGGGGAGGCATCTTTTTTCCCCAGAACAGGGAAACGGTTAGCACAAGCGAACTTGTGAAAGTAATAGCGGAATGCGCAGGCCACAGAATCCGGGTGACGGCGTTGCTGACTCCTTTCGTGTCCGCGGGAAAACATATGCCGGGGAAAATCGGGGATTTATGCAGGAAGGCTTTCGGCAGCAGCTGGTATGAGCCGGAGATGAGCGGAATGGAATGGGACTACCTGGTGGCGGATTTAACGGAATCCGTGAGAAGGACGGAAGGGGAAGCGCCGGAAAGCGGGCGGCAGAGTAAACCGGCAGGTCTTGGAAATGGGGAGATGCCGGATATGGGAGATGCCCCGGGAGGTGTAAGTCAGAAGCCGGAGGATGCGCGGAAGACTGAAGTTCCGAATGAGGCAGATATCCCCATAAGACTGCTGGAGAAGCAGGCGGACGGGACTGAGGGAAGAAGCGTCGGCGGCTCGGCGGCTGCAGGGCATGGGGGACACCGGATAAGCGCAGGGGATTCGGCACCCCTGGTATCGATTACCACAGTTACCCGCAACAGCGGGAAAACGCTTTCAAGAACTATAGAATCCGTCCTGAATCAGACTTACGCCAGGATGGAATACGTTATCATAGACGGTCTGTCCGGCGACAATACGGTGGAGATAGCAGAAAGCTACAGGGAGAAGTTCGCGGCCAGGGGCATTGCCTACATCATTGTATCGGAAGCCGACGAGGGCATGTACGATGCCATCAATAAGGGAATCCGCCTGTCCCACGGTGCCGTCATAGGCAATATTAATTCGGACGACTGGTACGAGCCGGAGGCTGTGGAGAAGGCAGTCCGCTTTATGAAGCAAACCGGCTGTGATTATATGTATGCGGATTTGCGGATGGTAAAGACGGACGGCACAAGCTTTCTCAAAGCGGCAAAACTTCAGAAACTGGCTACCTCCAGGGGATGGAATCACCCCACCCAGTTTGCCAGGCGGGAACTGCATCTAAGATACCCATATAAACTGGAAAGCCTTCACGACGACTTTGATTTCTTCCTGAAGGTGAGAAAATCCGGATTCCGTATTGCCGTACTGAATGAAACCCTGGCCAATTTCACCATGGAGGGAATCAGCCATGAGAGAAATCTGAAAGCGGCTGCTGTCAGGGGGAAATGCAGGTACCGGATTTACCGGAATAACGGGTACAGCAGGTGGTATCTGTTGGAATGCATTCTGATAGAAGGGGCTAAGTTTGTGCTGCATCTTGTGTGATGCATTTTGAGCGCCTGCAGAGAGGTGGAAAATTCCGGATGGATCGGCACTATGGTATGGGGAAAGTGTATGTCCGGCCTGTTAAAATTGCTGCAACGATGATGATTTGATTTTGTACTTTTCCCAAAAATTCAACTGAATATCAGATTCCGTCCTGAAGAATTGTCATATGCGGCTGAACACTTTTACGAAAAGGTAGTTGAAAAATGAAAATACTACAAATTAACAGTCATTACAACCAGGGCGGCGCCGCCCGCATTGTTGCATGCATTCACCGACAGCTTTCTGCCCGCGGGCAGGAATCCCATGTGGCATACGGCAGAGGGCAGAAGGGGGAAGAGGGTACATACCGCTTCAATACGGTGCCGGAAGTCCTGCTTTCCGCCGCCTGCAGCCGCTTTCTTGGAAAAAACGGCTGGTACAACAGAACGGCCACCCGCAGGCTGCTTTCGTTTATGGAAAGAGTAGAGCCGGATGTGATACACCTGCATGCCCTGCACGGATATTATCTGAATTTTCCCATGTTATTTGACTACATTAACGGCAGGGAGATCCCCTGTGTCTGGACTTTCCACGACTGCCACGCCTTTACGGGGAACTGCGGCTACTTTTTTGACTGTGAAAAGTGGAAGACAGGCTGCGGCAGCTGCCCCTATCTGAAAAACTACCCCGCAAGCCAGTGGTTTGACCGTACCGGGGTCATGTGGCGGCAGAAGCGGGAGCTGTTTACCCAGGGAACGAAGAAGGTCATCGTGACCCCTTCCCTTTGGCTGACGGAACAGGCGAAACAGTCCTGTTTCGGAAAATATCCGTGCATTACCATACACAACGGGATTGACACAAAGCAGGTTTTTTACCCCAGAGACAGGCGGGCCTGCCGGGAAAAATACGGGTTTGGCCAGGAGGAGAAGCTGATTCTGGGAATCGCCGTGGGCTATCGGGATGAGCGCAAGGGCGCAAAATATATCATACAGCTGGCGAAAAATCTGGGTTCCAGGGCGAAAGTAATCCTCATCGGCTGGAACCGGGAAAACGATTGCCTACTGGTGGGAAGCGACGGCAAAAAAATCGCGGATAACATTGTCGCCATTCCCAATACTTCCGACGCGGATATGCTGGCGGAATACTACAGCATGGCGGATGTGTTCGTCATTCCGTCCCTGGCGGAGAACTATGCCACCACCACTCTGGAGGCCATGGCCTGCGGCACCCCGGCGGTAGGCTTCGATGTGGGCGGCATACCGGAGCAGTTAACGGGAGGCAGGGGCATAGCGGTAAAGGCAGGTGACCAGGCCCGGTTTGATGCGGCGGTGGAAAGCGTGCTCACGGGACAGGCAGGGCTGATGGACAGAGAGGCCCTGTCAGCCGCCGTCCGGGAGGAGAATTCCACGGAGCGGATGACGGAAGCGTATGAGCGGATTTACAGAGAGCTGCATGGGGATTGAGGAGATGCCGACCGCCATTTGGGAAAGCGAATTGAAATGTGAACAACTTTAATATCTTTACTTTGGCATAATATGTTGATCGTTGTCGCTAATATATACTGCACACCGGTTGAATTTGCAGTACAACCCGACTGCAGACCGCCAGCCAGGTATTTTCCCGGAGGCATCACTGTAAATCCTGGCGGTCTGCAGTATAGCTTTCAGCCAAAGTAAGGGTAATTGTGGTGTTTGCGATAGTATCAGGGAAAGCCTGTGCCCATATGAAGGGCAGGAAAGCGGCTGCATGTCGGAGAGGAGAGGGAAGCATGACTGCATCGGTGTGCATGGGTATTTATAACGGAGCGGAATATCTGGAAGCGCAGCTGGAGAGTATCCGGAACCAGACAAAAGCGCCGGATGAGGTCATTCTGTGTGAGGACGGCTCTTTGGACCGCAGCGGGGAAATCGCGGAAGCATTTATAAAGCGCCATGGGCTTTCGGGGCGCTGGAAGCTGTGCCGGAACCGGGAGCGGAAAGGGTATCCGGGGAATTTTTACCATGCTATGAGCCTGTGTACCATGGATGTGGTTTTTCTGGCGGACCAGGATGATATCTGGGCGGCCAGTAAAATGGATGAAATGTGTAAGACGCTGGAAACATATCCGGAAGCGAAGTGCGTATGCTGTAAGTTTGGGCTGATAGACGGGGAGGGAAAGGATATTCATTCCCTGATGCAGCCCGCCGTCAGTCATGGCACGGGCAATGCCAGGGAAGTTTCCATTGGGGATGTGTTCTACAAATGCGAGTGGCCGGGAATGGTTATGGCATACAGACGGGCGTGGTTTGAAGAAAAAGTCCGGGAGCGTCGTCCGGGGCAGGATTCCCGGCTTCCCCACGATTTTCTGGTCAGCGCCCTGGCGGCGGAGGACGAGGGCTTTCTGCAGATAGACAGCGAACTGGCCTACCATAGAAGACACGAACATAATACAGGCCGGGAGGAGCACCGCCTGGGCAGGCTGCTCAACCGGCGGCGCAAGCTTCAGGAGATAGAGAAATACAACAGTCTTCTGGACATTTTCCGGGAGGAAGGGGTATTGTCTTCCGAAGAGGCGCTCAGGACGCTGGAGGAGAAAAGAAAGGTAATGGGAGAGCGGTATGAAGCGCTACTCTCCCGGCGGATGACAAGAGTGGCGGCAAATGCCTGGCGGAACCGCAGGATGGTGCGGCCGGCTACGGTGCTTTGCGATCTGGTATTGTGCCTCGGAAAAGATTCGAAAATCTGACGCAGGCGGCTGTCTAAAGTGCTGACGGATTCTTTCTTACCCGGGCAAGCGCCAGGCTCACGATTATGCCCAGCACACCGGGAATGACGGATTCCAGTGTATTTCTGACGATGGCTGGTTTCAGGGTTTCAAAGTCGTCCATGTAGTACATCCAGAGATCGTAATTTACCGTCAGGAAGATGCCCGTTATGTTCAGGCACAGCAGCCAGCGGCAGTTTTGCTTCTTTTTGATGATACATCCCAGATTATAGAGGAAAAAGGCAACCTGGGCCGTAAACAGGACAGCCATCTGTATATTCAGAAAAGGACCTGTCTTTTGCAGTTCCATTCCGAAAATGGTTTCCGTATCCGGCTTCAGCTGCATTGCAAAATACAGGAAGAGCAGGATAGAGTAGACGGACATGACGAAGGACACTGCCCCGCACAGACAGGCTCTCCTGCCCGGAGACTGCTGCTCCCTGTGCCTCAGCCCGGAGAGCAGGATGAGGACGATACAGAAGGCTTCCAGCACCCAGGGACGGTTAAACATGGCATACCCCGCGTTATGCGCCAGAAACAGTTCAATGCCGTAGAAAACCAAAACCAACAGGATTCCGTAATTGACTACACGGTGGAAGTCAAGTTTCTGCTTTATTTTTTTCAGCCCGTCCAGCCCCTTCTGCTCCAGCTTTTCCCCGGAGAGGGCATTGTTCCGCAGGCGCGCCGCAATCAGGCGGCATTCCCCGCATTCCTCCAGATGCGCTTCCACGCACTCTTTTGTCGCCTGGGAGCACACTTCGTCCACATAGGACGGAATCAAATCTCTGATGATGTCGCAATTCATTTTTTCCATAGTCATACCTCCTCGTCAATCAATATCAATTTTGCACGGTAGAACGTAACCCGCGCCCAGTTCTCGCTCTTTCCCAGAACCCGGCCGATTTCCCGGTAGGACAGGCCTCCCAGCACCCGCAGCTCCACGGTTTTTCTTGTGTCAGAAGGGAGGCTCTGCAGTTTTTCCCACACGTCTGCCAGTTCTACCCTTGCGAGGGCGTGCCGTTCGGTATCGTGGCCGGATTCCAGGGTTTCGTCCAGTTCTTCCAGCCGGGCGCGGTTGGTTTTGGACCAGTGCTGGTAGAGCAGGTGTTTTGCAATCTGGCACAGCCAGGTAGAGAGTTTACAGCTTTTGTCATAGCTGTTCAGAGACTCGATTGCCCTTAAAAAAGTCTCCTGCATCAAATCCAGGGCCAGCTCCTTATCATGGCATCTGGCATACAGAAATTGAAATACAATCTGTGAATACTGCTGATATAATTCATCCATGCGTTCCTCCTTTCTGACTCTTTTATCCGTTTTCAGAGGATTTCGTTACAGGGAAAAATGAAAAATATTTTCCAGGTCAAAAAAACAGAGAAACAAATCTGAGTTATCAGTTATTTCTCTGTTTTATAGCAACAATATAAAGTTTTCTGCATTCGTGTTTTATACTGTCTGAAGCCCTGCGAGTTGTTCTACTTCTGCCACGTTGAGCTCAGAACATTCTGCAATCTCTTCAATTGTAAGTTTACCCATTTTCAATAGCTTAATTGCTGTTTTTTTCTTTGTTATGTCTATTCCCTGATTTAAAATCTTCCTTGCTTCTGTTTCAATCAATGCTCCGCCCATCATATCACCTACGCCTTTCTGTACATTCTCATATTTTTGAGCAATTTCATGAATCACATCGCCGGAAAGCTCAATGATTGTCCGTTTGTCAAATGCCCCGATCACTTCCTGCTGTTCCAATTCGTCAAGTCTGTCCAAAATCTTCTGATACTCTGCCCTTAATTCCGCTAGCCGCTGCTCATTCTTATTATACTCCGGAAAACGATTCTCATGTGAGAAAATGTAAAACGGAATCAACATCAGCAGACCTTTTCGAAAAATATCGTCCAGAGAATAAGTCTGTATTTTCATAATCGGCACATCGTACCGAACCGTCCCGCCCGGTGTGACGATAACATATTTCATTTTATCCGGTGTCTTTTTGTAGGTTCGAAGATACAGAACCGCTGTATTTGGAAATGTCACGGTCAATGTTTCCGCCGTAACCTCACCTTCGTCAAGCGCTATCTGCGCGTCATATTCAAAAAGTCGTACCGTGATTTTTCCGTCAGGAAGGCTGCTCTCACACTCAACATGGTATTTCTTTGGAATCTTTCCGAAAACAGTAAAATTTGTGTCTGTAATCCGTTCTTTGTCCGCTTGATCCTGCTGGTCTAAAAAATGTTCGTTGGGGAAAAAGCGGATTTCTTCCTCTCCTGTATATGTCTCCCCGAAAATCTCATTGATGACCGGAATAATCAGCTTCCGGCAGTCATTTAGGATTGTCCGGAATGTGCCGTCATAAATATTTCCCATACTATAATCCCCTTTTCATCTGGCAACTTTATCATACCACTTTTTTTCCGCCAATTCAAGGATCTTTGCCCTGTTGGCTGTATTTCCTGTTGTTTTGGTGTCGTCCTGGCGTTGCGCTGTCGGCCATATCGGCGCTGCGTCTGGTTGGGGGGCAGTAAATAACCGTGTTGATTTCCGTACTTCGACTATATCAGGATGCTGTGCTTATGGGACTTTCGGATTACACTGACATTTATACTGGCAGACACTGTCTGGGTATGAAGGGCGTTGTAAGTTTTGGCAGTCCGGAGCAGATAAAAGCATGGGAAGCCGGCATGAGATTTACAGCCATGATATGTGGTAATGAAATCTGACAAATCCGGACTTACGCCGTTTTATGGACATACTTTGCGTTTGCCGGGCATAAACTTTCAATGCAAACAAGCTTGGGGAGGTTTCATGTGTTTGAACAGTGCAGCGTAGCGGAAACCATAGAGAAAATGAAAAGTAACGGACAGGCAGGCTTAAGCGCGCGGGAAGCGGGGGAGCGCCTGCAGAGGGATGGAAGGAACGAAATGAAGGCGCCCCGGAAGAAGACAGCCATAGAGTCATTTCTGGAGCAGCTTAACGACCCGCTGATCTATGTGCTGATTGTGGCGGCAGTGGTATCCGTGCTGCTTCGGGAACTCAGCGATGCCATCATTATCGGCGTGGTGGTGGTGCTGAATGCCGTGGTGGGGATGCTTCAGGAAGGAAAAGCCAGGAGAGCATTGGAATCCCTGAAAAAACTCGCCAGTCCGAAAGCCTATGTAATCCGGGAGGGAAAACATATGGAAATCCCGGCGGCGGAACTTGTGAAAGGGGATCTGGTGTGCCTGGAGGCGGGATGCCAGGTACCGGCAGATCTGCGGCTGACGGAGTCCGCTCACCTGAAGATCGAAGAATCCGCCCTGACGGGGGAATCCGTCCCGGTGGAAAAGGATGCCGGATTCGTGGGGGCAAAAGGAAAAGAACTGCCACTGGGGGACAGGCGGAACATGGCATATATGTCAACCATCGTCACCTATGGACGGGCAAAGGGTATCGTCACGGCCACCGGCATGGATACGGAGCTGGGGCGGATTGCAGCCATGATCACCGAGGCGAAGGAGGAAGCTACCCCTCTGCAGAAACGCCTGGGCGATCTGGGAAAAGTGCTGAGCCTGTTAAGCCTGGGGTTATGCGCAGCCCTGTTCGCCATAGCGGTGCTGCAGCACAGGAACGTGCCGGAGATGCTGATTACGGCCATATCCCTGGCAGTGGCGGCGGTTCCCGAGGGCCTTCCGGCTGTGGTGACCATCTGTCTGGCTCTGAGCGTTACCCGGATGGTGAAGGTGAATACCATTGTCCGCAGGCTGCCCTCCGTGGAGACTCTGGGCGCCGTCAGCGTGGTCTGTTCCGATAAGACCGGTACGCTGACCCAGAACCGCATGACGGTGGAAAAATGCTGGGTGGGCGGCAGAATGCGGAAGGCAGAGGAATGTGTTCCGTCTCTCTACCCTGATTTCCTGCGGGGAATGGTTCTGTGTAATGATGCTTCCGCGGAACAGGGCAGCAGAAGCGGTGACCCCACGGAGCTGGCGCTGCTGGATCTGGCAAATGCGCAGGGAATCCGGAAATCAGAGCTGGAAAGACTGATGCCCAGGGTGGATGAGCTTTCTTTTGACTCCGACAGGAAGATGATGACCACGCTGCACAAAAGCAGCGGCGGGGTGAATCCGTTCCCGGGAAATACAGGACGGAGCCAATCGGGGAAGCCGTCTTCCGTATACGGAGGCCGCGGGGAATTGCGTGCCGCAGAAACGTTCACTTCCGGAGGGAGTTTTTCCGGTACATACAATTCAAAACTGAATAAAGCCGGATTTGAAACTTCCGGAGACTGTCTTCCGGGACAGGGGCGCTTTGGGGCAGTATCCTATACAAAGGGCGCTCCCGACGAAGTATTGAAACGCTGTACCATGGTACTCACAGAAAACGGTCCGGTAAGGCTGAGTGATTATCACAGAAGGCAGCTGCAGTCCGCCATGGAGGAAATGTCAGGGGAAGCTCTGCGCACCCTGGCGGTTGCCATGAGGACAGAAGACGCCCGGGACTCCATGAGAATGGAAGCGGCAGTGGGAGCAGACACGGTTTTTCATGGGGCAGAAACTGCTGCCGGAACAGGAAGTACCCGGATAAAAGAGCAAAATCTCACGTTTCTGGGCATGGTGGGCATGCGTGACCCGGCACGACCGGAGGCCGCCAGAGCAGTGGCGGATTTCAAGGCGGCGGGGGTGAAGACCGTGATGATTACCGGCGACCATGTGGATACCGCATTTGCCATCGGCAGGCAGCTGGGCATTGCGGACAGCCGCAGGCAGTGCATGACAGGAGAGGAACTGTCCGCCCTGTCGGAGCAGGAATTCCGGGACAGGATTGACGATTTGTGTGTCTTCGCAAGAGTTTCTCCGGCTCAGAAGGTCCGCATAGTAGACGGATTTCAACAGAGAGGCGGAATCGTGGCCATGACCGGGGACGGTGTTAACGATGCGCCTTCCCTGAAAAAAGCAGACATCGGAATCGCCATGGGAAAATCCGGAACGGATGTGGCCAGACAGGCCTCGGACATGATACTGACCGACGATAATTTTGCCACCATCCGGCGCGCCATTGAGGAAGGGCGGGGCGTCTATGAAAATATCCGGAAATCGGTTATCTTTCTGCTGTCCTCCAACCTGGGCGAGATCATTACCATGTTCCTGGCAGTGGTGTGCGGTATGGCATCTCCCCTGAAGTCCAGCCATATCCTCTGGATTAACCTGATCACGGATTCCCTCCCCGCGCTGGCGTTGGGCGTGGATAAAAACGACGGCTCCAGTCTGATGCGTCAGCAGCCCAGAAAGGCGGAGGAAAGTCTGTTTGCCAGAGGCGGGTTTGCATGCACCTGTTTTTACGGTGCGCTGATTGCGGCGGTGAGTCTGACGGCGTTCCTGATGCTCCCCTGCGCGCTGCTGCGGGTAAACGGGCTGGCGGTGAATCCGGCGAATCTGTCGGAACTGCTGCGGAATGCTTCCGTGCTTGCCAAGGCTCAGACCTATGCCTTTACGGTGCTTGGAATGTCTCAATTGTTTCATGCAGTGGGAATGCGGGACACCCAGAAATCCTTTTTCCGAATGGAACATCTGGAAAATAAATTAATGCTGCTTGCCTGCGGGCTGGGATTCCTGCTGCAGTTTGCGGTGACGGAGGTGCCCTTTCTGATCCAGGCCTTCGGGACTTCTCCGCTGTCGGGGAAGGAGTGGCTGAGGCTGAGCTTTCTGGCGGCGGCGCCGCTGTTTGCCCATGAGGTGATCGTGCTCTTTTCCGGAAGGGAGCAGCCAGCGTATAGAGGTGTATCCGAAAGCCGGGTAAGGGGATCCTTATAAGGGGGTGCCGGTCATGTACATATGAGCGGCCGCAGGTCCTGCTCTGAAGTAAGATCAGGATCAAAACCAGATGGAACACAGCAGGGAGATACCGGCCAGGGCGCAGTAAAGGGACGGAAGCCGGGATGCGGCAAAGAGACGGCAGTCGGAAGAACTTTCTTAAAAGGGAATAAAATTAGTAGAAATAGCTAAATATTCCGCCAAATATATTTTAAATTTATTAAATTTTAATATATTTTGGGTATCAAAAAACATTTTTTTCGACAATTAAATATTCCATTTTACAAAAGAGTGTGATATAATATGATAAATTAAAGATACTATACATTTGAATGGCCATTGCATTTGGTCTGTTTGTAAGCAGGATGCTGCAGGTATTGTTTGCGTGTGTAGAATGAAATGAAAATCAGACAGAGGTGACAATATGGTCAAGAAAGAAATGATCGCCATGCTGCTGGCAGGCGGACAGGGTAGCCGGCTGGGTGTACTTACATCCAAAGTAGCAAAGCCCGCCGTGGCATTTGGCGGAAAATACCGCATTATCGATTTTCCGCTTTCCAACTGCATTAATTCCGGTGTGGACACGGTGGGAGTCCTGACCCAGTATCAGCCGCTGCGCCTGAACAGCCATATCGGGATCGGTATTCCCTGGGATCTGGACCGCAATATAGGCGGGGTGACCGTGCTTCCGCCCTATGAGAGGCTCTCCAACAGCGAATGGTACACCGGCACGGCAAATGCCATTTACCAGAATCTGGAATATATGGAAAGTTATCACCCTGAGTATGTATTGATCTTGTCCGGTGACCATATTTATAAGATGGATTACGAGATCATGTTGGATTTTCATAAGGAAAGCGGCGCGGAGGTGACCATAGCGGTGATGCCTGTGCCCATGGAGGAAGCCGGCCGCTTTGGCATTCTGACCGTGAACGATAAGAGCCGCATCCTTAAATTTGAAGAGAAACCGGTGCATCCTCAGAGCAATCTGGCCAGTATGGGAATCTATATCTTCAACTGGAAGACGCTGAAGAAAGCGCTGCTTACCATGGCGGGGCAGCCGGCCCTTGACTTCGGGAAGCATGTCATTCCCTATTGTCACCGAAAAGGCGCGCCCATGTATGCTTATGAATTCACAGGGTACTGGAAGGATGTGGGCACCCTGCAGTCCTATTGGGAAGCCAATATGGAGCTGATTGATATTGTGCCGGAATTCAATCTCTATGAGGAATACTGGAAGATCTATACCAAGAGCGAGATTCAGCCGCCGCAGTATTTTTCGGCTGACAGCGTGGTGGAGCGCAGCATCATCGGCGAGGGAACAGATGTATACGGCAGGGTGTACAATTCCGTCATCGGATGCGGGGTTACCATAGGGAAAGACACTGTAGTGCGGGATTCCATCATTATGAATAATACGCAGACAGGAAACCAATGTGAGTTATATAAGGCAATTGTAGCGGAGGAGGTTCGGCTGGGGAACCATGTGCGTCTGGGCATAGGGGAAGAGACGGAGAACGACACTGCTCCGCATATTTATAACAACGGAATCGTCACTGTAGGTGAGCGGAGCGTGATTCCCAACGGCATAACCGTAGGAAAGAATTCGGTCATCTTCGGTGTGACAACCGGGGCTGACTACGAGGCTTGTACCCTTCCGGGCGGCAGGACTTTGATTAAGGCAGGTGAGCATCTATGAGGGCGATAGGAATCATTTTAGCGGGCGGCAATAACCGGCGGATGGGAGAACTGTCGCGGAAGCGGGCGGTCTGTGCCATGCCTATTGCGGGAAGCTACCGCAGCATTGACTTTACCTTAAGCAATATGTCCAATTCCCATATCCAGAAGGTGGCAGTGCTGACCCAGTACAATGCCAGCAGCCTGAATGAGCATCTGAGTTCTTCCAAATGGTGGGATTTCGGGCGTAAGCAGGGCGGTCTGTACACTTTTACCCCGGTGGTGACTGCGGAGAACAGCAACTGGTACAGGGGGACGGCTGATGCCATTTATCAGAATCTGGCATTTTTAAAGAGCAGTCACGAACCCTATGTGGTGATTGCTTCAGGGGATGGAGTGTACAAGCTGGATTTCAATAAGATGCTGGCGTTTCATATCGAGAGGAAGGCTGATATCACGGTGGCCTGCCGGGAGATGGAAGAGGGCGCAAATCTGGAACGGTTCGGCACCATCAGGATGAATGAGGAAAGCCGTATTGAGGAGTTTGAGGAAAAGCCCCTGCGGGCGAAATCCAGTGTAATCTCCTGCGGTATTTATATATTGCGCCGGCGCCAGCTTATCGAGATGGTGGAAAAGTGCGAGGAGGAAGACAGATACGATTTCGTGCGGGATATTTTAATCCGCTATAAGGATGTAAGGAGGATTTTCGGCTATAAGTTAAGAGATTACTGGAAAAATATCGCCTCGGTGGAGGATTACTACGGAACCAATATGGATTTCCTGAAGCCTGAGGTGAGGAATTATTTCTTTAAACAATACCCGGATATTTATTCCAAAGTGGATGATCTGGCCCCTGCGAAGTATAACGTGGGAGCCGCCGTGAGGAACAGCCTGATCTCCAGCGGCTGTATCGTCAACGGTGTGGTTGAGAATTCCGTGGTTTTCAAAAAAAGCTATATAGGGAATAACTGTTGTCTGAAAAATTCTATTGTACTGAATGATGTCTATATCGGTGACAACACATGCATTGAGAACTGCATTGTGGAGAGCCACAGCACCATTCGGGCGAATTCCCACTATGTGGGTGAGGGTGGTCATATCCGCATTGTCCTGGAGCGGAATGAAAGATATACAATGTAACACGGGGCGGTCTTAAGGAAGTGCCTGCGGATAACGGATGCGAGTTTACGGGCGTTTTCCGAGACAATTGCATCAGCTATTCTCCGGCAATTCCCACATTCCTGAATAAGGAGGTTTTGCAGATGCAGGTTACAGATGTACGCGTACGCAAAATTGCGAAGGAAGGCAGGATGAAGGCTGTTGTATCGATTACCCTTGATGAAGAATTTGTAGTACATGACATTAAGGTGATCGAGGGAGACAAGGGTTTATTCATCGCAATGCCCAGCAAGAGGACGGCAGATGGGGAGTATAAGGATATTGCCCATCCCATCAATTCCTCTGCCAGAGATGCGATCCAGAAGGTGATTCTGGAGAGCTACGAGAAGGCTCTGTTGGAGCCGGACGGGGAATAGGACGTGACAGCATTGGTATTGACATTAGAATCCCCCAAAAGCCATGGCGGCAAGTGCCATGGCTTTTTTTAGCAATACGTTCAGAAATGTTCCATTGTTCAGGTGAATTTCGATATGATGATTCCGATATGACAGCGAGGATTGAAACATTATCGGAGCGTGTAGAAATAATCTATGAGCTCCTTTTTGCAAAGGGGCGGAAGATACAGGATCCCCGTTTCGAAAACACGTTTTTTAACTGATTTTTATGGTAAAGTTTGGGTGATTACTTGACACATTCAGGAATTGATTGTAGATTGTAGTAAGGAAATGTTTGCGAAATAACTTTTTGAATTTACAGTTGATTATCAGCGTGGGATTCAGCTTTTGGCTCATTGCAAGGAAAAGTTATTTTTGCACAAGTCCCAGGTATGTGTCGGTATATTTTCAGGAATATATTGTATTCATGAAATGTGCTCACAGCTGAAAACACTTGCCAAATAAAAATGTATGGTCTACGGGAACCAAAGGAGAGATGTTGGTGAGGTGTCATTGGCATTATGAGAAAATATAATAGAGTGAGTATATATAATAGAGCAGGGGCAGTACAGGCAGCGGAAAGGTATGGTACAGAATATGGTTATTATAGTGGGACTTGGAAATCCGGGAAGGGAATATGATAATACAAGGCACAATGTGGGGTTCCAGGTGCTGGAGAAGTTGGCGGCGAAGGAAAATATCTCTGTTCTGGAGAAAAGACATAAGGCAATCATTGGGAAGGGCGCGATTGCGGGAGAGAAATGTATTCTGGCGAAGCCTCAGACCTATATGAATTTAAGCGGAGAGAGCGTCAGGGAGTTAGTGAGTTTTTATAAAGTGGATGAGAAGGCGGAGCTGATTGTCATTTCCGATGACGTCAGCCTGGAGCCGGGGCAGATTCGAATCCGTAAAAAGGGCAGTGCAGGTGGACATAATGGCCTGAAAAATATCATCGCCAACCTGGGGCATGACACATTTATCCGGGTGAAGATGGGCGTGGGAGAAAAGCCGGCGGGATGGAATCTGGCGGACTATGTATTGGGCAGATTCTCACCGAAGGACAGGGAAGCAGTGGACGAGGCAGCAGACCGGGCGGCCGATGCCATATGCATGATAATTGCCGAAGGGCCGGATGCCGCCATGAATCGGTATAATGGTTCACCAAAAGATGGCAGGAATGCACCAAAGGGAAAGAATGCCGTCAATAAAGGTGTGGCACAGACCGATGAACGGGATGCTGCTGCAGAAAGCATGGAATCTGCCAAAGGAAAGAATGCTGCTGAAGGAAGCGCATCAGAAGGCAGGGAATCCTGTTCGGACAGCAGCGGGGGATTCGCAGGTAAATTGTATCGTTTATTTTCAGGCAATCCCCATTGAGACCGGCAAGGAGGTGAATAATCAAGATTGTATAGAGTCAGATGTGGTAAAGCTGCATTTCCGGTTTGGTAGAGATTGATATAAATACAATAAAGGAGGAAAAACAAAAATGAAGGAAGAAATCAGGAAAAGGCTGGCAAAAACCGCCAAAAACGGCAGAAGACTCGCCATTGCCGTGACAGCCGGGGCAGTAATGCTGAGCAGCACAAGCTCCACCATGGCGGCAGGCATAGAAGACGTTTTTGACGAACGCTATTATGCGGATATGTATCCGGACCTTAAGGCTGCATATGGCTATAACAGGGCAGCTCTGCTAAAGCATTTCAAGAAGTTTGGGATTAAAGAGGGCCGGATAATGAACGGGATCATAGACATTGTTCAGTACAGGGAGAAATATCCGGATCTCCAGGAGGCGTTTGGGGATGACTGGGATGCTTATGTGGAGCATTATTTTACGTACGGAGCATTTGAACACAGGGACAGCGGGACCGGTTTTGATCCCATGGATTATCTTGAAAGGTATGAGGATTTGAAGGAGGCTTTTGGCGATGATATTCTGGCTGCCTACAGGCATTACATGGAATACGGAAAGCAGGAAGGCAGGGAAGCCAGGAGCGAGTCTGTGGTGAGGGCCGAAGGAGGATGGACGATGGCGCAGGGGGATGATGATGACGGATGGGAACCTGCAAACCCCCCGGCGGAGCCGGTACCTACAGAGAAGCCTGCAAATCCCCCGGAGGAGCCTGCGCCTACAGAGGAACCTGCAAATCCCCCGGAGGAGCCTG
>CAJUJN010000004.1:98734-116158 GCA_910586775.1 uncultured Acetatifactor sp.
CCCCCGGAGGAGCCTGCGCCTACAGAGGAACCTGCAAATCCCCCGGAGGAGCCTGCGCCTACGGAGGAACCTGCAAATCCCCCGGAGGAGCCTGCGCCTACAGAGGAACCTGCAAATCCCCCGGAGGAGCCTGCGCCTACGGAGGAACCTGCAAATCCCCCGGAGGAGCCTGCGCCTACAGAAGCGCCTGTGCCCCCGGAGGAACCTGCGCCTACAGAGGAGCCTGAAAATCCGGGGACGGCGGAATTCATGATTCAGAGTGTGGAGGTTACAGGGAAAGGTCATATCCGGGTCACCTTAAATCAGAAGACGCAGCAGCCCCTTGCAAAGGAAGCTTTCAGCATCATATGCAACAGTGGCGGTTCCGATATGACGATACTGTCCGTGTCCACCGAGGATAATATGGTTTACAATCTGTCGACTTCCTACTACAGGGATCAGGAATACGATATAGAGATTACCCTTCCGGATGGCACGAGAATCTCCAGGGTGTTCGAATACAGGACGGACTGTGCGGAAATTTCAAGTATTAATGCTGTCCGAACGGGCGCAACGGAAGCTGCCGTTACCTATATTTCCAACGAACCCGGTACTTTTTACTACCTTTTGAGGGAAAACGGCCAGAGCCTGGCGCGTGCGGCATCTTCCCTGATGGAAGTGGCCGAAACAGCGGAAGCGGCGGAACCTACGGAAGCAGAGATCATAAACAACGGTATCAGAACGGAGATGGAGCAGCATGAGAATACCATTACCGTTACCGGCCTGAAAGAGGGCATGTCCTATACCGTATATTATGT
This sequence comes from uncultured Acetatifactor sp., assembly GCA_910586775.1. Classification (GTDB taxonomy): domain Bacteria; phylum Bacillota; class Clostridia; order Lachnospirales; family Lachnospiraceae; genus Acetatifactor. The sequence goes on from CAJUJN010000004.1 coordinate 99,532, forward strand.
GGCTGTCAATACTGAGGAAAAGTCCACGCTGGTAAACAGCTTTTCCATTGACGGGAAAGTCCATGAAGAGACGGCGGAAGCGATCAAGGGGGCAAAGGCGTTCGCGGAGAAGCTGAACGTAAACGAATACCTCTACGGTTTTGAGATAGAGTTGGAAGCCGCCACTTCGGAAGCTCTGACCATAGAGCAGTTTAACATAAGCTGCCCGCTGAACGAGACAGAGCTGGAAAAGGTCAGTACCTCGGATAACAGGACTTACCGTGTGTATATGAAGAGGGGGACGATACCCAAGGGCAATAATACCTATACGATACTGATCAACATGAAGGACGGCACACAGCTGAAGGGTACGTGCTACCTTGATCTGGAGGCGCCTCAGGTCAGCATCTGGGACTTTGAATGGATAGATGAGACTACGGTGAAGGTTATGGTCAACTCAAACGAAGCGGGTTTTCTCTATTATGCGATTCAGGATACGGTAGAGGGAGAGGGTACTGTCGAAGGCAAGGATCCTTCGCAGATCTATGCAGGTGGAACAAAGGTTAAGATGGGATACGGCCTGAATTATATCACCGTCCAGGGCATCCGTGAAGGGCAATGGTTCTGCTGCGCGTCGGAGGACAACAGGGAAAACAGGGAGGATTTTTACACCTACAAGAGGATTCCCGCGTACACCGCCCCGGATCCGGACCAGGCGGAATGGCCTCAGATAAGCAGTGTGACGGTTACAGGCGATAAGACATTCAAGGTTGTATTTGATAAATCAACGAATGATGTATATTATGAGAATATGGAAACGCAGATCAGCGGGCTTGGCGGGAAGCCGTTGTTTTCGGCGACATGGGGTTCGGAAGGAGGACTTGAGAACAATGTGCTGAACTTTACATTAAAGAATCTTACCATACCGGAAGGCGAGTGTACTCTGACCATTGTTCTGTACGGCTTTGATGAGGAAGGTTATGTGGACGAGACAAAAAGAAAGTTTTTAACCTACAACTTCACCAGGTAGGGCGTGCTTTACAGGCGCATTTGCAATCCGTCCTGGGAAGCCGATGGCTCTGCTTCGGTTTTGGGGTATACTGTCAGTCCTGGTTTAGCCGGAGCACAGGATTTCCGGTATAAGCTGAAACCCTGACAGAAATCAAATACGGCGCGACATGAAACGCTGCTGAAGAATTGGCTTTTGCGGAAAGATACCGGAAAACGATGGTATCTTCCTGCAGAAGCCTTTTTCCATCTGCACGGAAGTTTTTCCGGTTTTGGATTTGCCGGAAAATAATTGTTACAACTTCTTCAGGAAAAAGTCCTTAAATACAAAGGAAACGGCTTTAAACTCGTAGTGTTTATTTGCAGACACTTCCTTAATCTCTCCGGGTCTAATTCCCCGCAGCTTTGCTACGGGGAGTGTCATTATCAGGATTCATGGTCCATGAAGCAGAAAGCTCAGGCAGCAAAACATTTTCACCGAAAAAAGTAAACCGGATTACTTGACACATCCCGGATTTGATTGTAGATTGTAGTAGGAAGATCCCCGACGCCATGGAAGGCAATACCCGCGGAAAATGTGAAAAAGGACATGGGCGGATATCGGAGAAGGGCAGCAGGGAGAAGGAAGTACAGACTTTGACGCAGTAAGGCGCAGTGAGGACAGAGCGCAGGCTTTGAGAGCGGCAGGGAGCAGTGAGAAGGAACCGCAGGCTTTGAGAGCGGCAGGGAGCAGTGAGAACAGACCGCAGGCTTTGAGAGCGGCGGGGAGCAGTGAGAAGGGACCGCAGGCTTTGAGAGCAGCGGGGAGCAGTGAGAAGGGACCGCAGGCTTTGAGCGCAGTAAGGCGCAGTGAGAACAGATAGCGGGTTTTGAGAACGGAAAGGCCATCGGAGGGATTCCGTTGTGTCAGGAACAGGAGGCAGAGTAAGAAATGCAGGCATTACTGGCGCCGCTTCAGGAGTTGGCGGAATACGGCAATATCAGAGAGGCTATCAGAAAACGGGCAGGGAAACCGGACAGCCAGGGGGCGGTGGCGGCGCTCACCGGGTGTGTGGACTCCCAGAAACTGCATATGATCTATGGATTGAGCGATGGTTTTCGGATTAAAGTCATCGTTACTTACAGTGACATAAAAGCGAAGGAAATATACGAGGAATATAAATTTTATGACAGAAATGTCATGTTGTACCCGGCAAAGGACCTGATTTTTTTTCAGGCAGATATCCACGGCAACCAGCTGGTGAAGGAGCGTGTGAAGGTACTGCGCAGGCTGATGGAGAGAAAGCCAATCACCATTGTCACCACCTATGCCGCGCTGATGACGCCTCAGGCCATGTGGGACAGGGAGACGGATGTCATCGATGTGGAAAAGGGAGGTACCCTGGACGAGGCGAAGCTGTGCGAGCGCCTGGTGGCCATGGGCTATGAGAAGACTTATCAGGTGGAAAGTCCGGGACAGTTTTCCGTCCGGGGCGGCATTGTGGATATTTTTGACCTGACGGAGGAGAACCCTTACCGGGTGGAGCTGTGGGGGGATGAGGTGGATTCCATCCGCAGCTTTGACATCCTCAGCCAGCGTTCCATCGAGAACCTGGAAAGCATCAGCATCTTTCCGGCCGCGGAATTTGTCTTGGAGGAGGAGCGGATCCGCAGGGGGCTGAAAAAGCTGGAAGAAGAAGCCGGGAAGCAGGAGAAGCTGTTCCGGGATTCTTTCCGCACGGAGGAAGCTCACCGGATTGCGGTCCAGGTGAAGGAGCTGAAGGAACAGCTTCTGGAATTTCAGGCACAGGTGAATCTGGAGGGGTATATCAAATATTTTTATGAGGACACGGTGACGCTGCCGGAGCTGCTGGTGCGTATGGCAGGGGGCGGAGGAGCTGTCGGAAGCGGGAATGCGCTGCCTGTGTTCTTTATAGAAGAGCCTAACCGTGCCAGGGAGCAGGCGGAAGCCGTGGAACTGGAATTCCGGGAGAGCATGACTCAGCGCGCGGAAAAAGGATACATCCTTCCGGGCCAGATGGACATTCTCTACAGCGGGGAACAGGTGGCTGCGGCTCTGCTTTCCGGAAGCGTAATCACCATATCCACCATGGACACCAGAGGTTATTTCAAGGCGGATTTGCGGACGGATGTATCAGCCAGAAATGTGGCGCCGTACAACAACAGCTTTGAAGCCCTGGTAAAGGATTTGAAGATGTTCCGCAGAAGCGGCTACAGGGTGCTGCTTTTGTCCGGCTCCCGTATGAGGGCGAAGCGCCTGGCGGAGGATTTGCGGGATCAGGAGATTTCCGCCGTGTACACGGAGGACCCCCTGCGGGAGGTGCTTCCCGGGGAGGTGCTCACTTACTACGGCCATGTAAACAAGGGCTTCGAATATCCCATGCTGAAATTCGTGGTGCTTTCGGAGACGGATATTTTCGGCGCCGAGAAAAAGAAGAAAAAATCGAAAAAGCTTTACCAGGGTCAGAAGATAAAGGATTTTAACGAACTGAAAGTCGGAGACTATGTGGTTCATGAGAGCCACGGTCTGGGTATTTATCAGGGGATTGACAAGGTGGAGATGGAGGGTGTGGTGAAGGACTACATCAAGATCGAATACCGGGACGGGGGAAATCTCTACGTCCTTGCCACCGGGCTTGACGTCATCCAGAAATATGCCTCCGCCGATGCGAAAAAGCCCAGGCTGAACAAGCTGGGCTCCAAAGAATGGGAGCGCACCAAGACGAAGGTTCGAAGCGCCGTCAACGAAGTGGCAAATGACCTGGTGGAGCTCTATGCCCTGCGGCAGCAGAGCCAGGGGCATCCCTTTGAGAAGGACACGGTATGGCAGCGGGAGTTCGAGGAGATGTTTCCCTTTGAGGAGACGGAGGATCAGCTTGCCGCCATCCAGGACACCAAAGCGGATATGGAGAGCACAAAGATTATGGACAGGCTGATCTGCGGCGATGTGGGCTACGGCAAGACGGAGATTGCCATCCGGGCCGCTTTCAAGGCAGTGCAGGAGGGAAAGCAGGTGGTGTACCTGGTGCCCACCACCATTCTGGCACAGCAGCATTATACCACCTTTGTACAGCGCATGAAGGATTATCCCATCCGGGTGGACCTGATGAGCCGTTTCCGGACGCCGGGGGAGATCAAAAAGACGGTGAAGGATCTGCTGAAGGGCCAGGTGGATATCGTCATCGGCACCCACCGGGTACTGTCGGCGGACATACAGTTCAAAGACCTGGGGCTGCTGATCATTGACGAGGAACAGCGCTTCGGCGTGACCCACAAGGAAAAGATCAAGAAACTGAAGGAGAATGTGGACGTGCTGACGCTGACTGCCACGCCCATTCCCAGAACCCTTCACATGAGCCTCATCGGTATCCGGGATATGAGCATCCTGGAGGAACCGCCGGGAGACAGGCAGCCCATCCAGACCTTTGTGTGCGAATATAACGAAGAACTGGTGCGGGAGGCCATCTCCAGGGAACTGGTGCGGGGCGGTCAGGTTTATTATGTGTATAACAGAGTGAACAATATTGCGGATATCACTGCACAGATTGCCGCGCTGATGCCTGAGGCTGTGGTGTCCTTTGCCCATGGCCAGATGAAGGAGCATGAACTGGAGAAAATCATGTATGATTTCATCAACGGGGAGATTGATGTGCTGGTGGCCACCACCATCATTGAGACAGGCCTGGATATCTCCAATGTAAATACCATGATCATCCACGATTCCGATAATCTGGGTTTATCTCAGCTCTATCAGCTCAGGGGCAGGGTGGGGCGTTCCAACCGGACAGCCTATGCTTTCCTGATGTATAAAAGGGACAAGATGCTCAAAGAGGTGGCGGAAAAGCGGCTTGCCGCCATCAGGGAATTCACGGATCTGGGCAGCGGCTTCAAGATCGCCATGCGGGACCTGGAGATCAGAGGCGCCGGGAACCTGTTGGGGGTGCGCCAGCATGGGCATATGGCGGCTGTGGGATACGACCTGTACTGCAAGATGCTGAATGAAGCCGTGCAGACATTGAAGGGCGGGAGAGCGCCTCAGGATTTTGCCACCATGATCGACCTGGATGTGGATGCTTTTATTCCGCCAACTTATATTGTCAACGAGGTGCAGAAGCTGGATATCTATAAAAGGATTGCCGGTATTGAGAATGGTAAAGAAAGGGATGACATGAAGGATGAGCTGCTGGACCGCTTCGGAGAGATTCCGAAGTCAGTGGACAATCTGCTCCGCATCGCGCTGATCCGGGTGGCGGCTCATAAGCTGTATGTGACGGATATAAAAGGAAAGAACGAAAAAATTGCCATTACCTTCCGCCCGGACGCGGATCTCGACCCGGCCAGGGTTCCCGAACTTCTGAGAAAATATGGCAGGGACCTTGCCTTTACGGCATACGGCAAGCCCTTTCTCACCTGCAAGTATAAGAAAACGGGGCTGGTGGAGAAGGATGCGGAGCTGCTCCTGTGCAAAACCGAGGAGCTTTTGGAGGAAATGAAGATACTACAGGAAGCAGGTGCGGCTTCCTGTAGTTGAATGCGGCGCAAAGGGATGCGCCTTTTATCTGCCGAACAAACGTTTTGAGGGAGTTTTATTGCCCTCAAAATATGGTATCCTCTGTTCAACAGAAAACAAATCTGATTTTGGACAGGAGGTAAGCTGTATGAAGGGATACAATACGTCAGACGGATACATGGGACTGGTGGATGGCAGATATGTTTTATTCGCCAGCGAGGCGGATTACAGAGAATATATGGAAGAGTGATGCAAAAACTTATTCGCACTGCGCGGTTTCCGCAGGCAGGAGGCAGGAATTTTACAGTAAACCCCCATGTAACGTGCTGCTCCACCGTGCATGAAAGTCTGGGGGTTTACTGTGGATGCACACAAACCGCAAGGCGTGCCGCCTTTGGGCATGCGGTCTGGCGCACAGCTGTCTAGCAAAGATTCGAAGGAAAACGGGAATCGTATATCAGCAAAACTGCCTGGACGACATAATGACGGTGAGGGAAAATCTGATGTACAGAGGGATTCTGCACGGGGCGTCCAGGAGGGAGGCCCGCTCACAGTGCAGCAAGCTGGGGGAGATATTGAAATACTTTTGCCCATATTCCCGGAACGGACGGATGTCATCTGCCATGAATGGGCTGTGCTCATGGGAAAATACCTGCGTGTTCCGCTGGCCGGTATGGGTGGGTTTCCCGCATTTGGGAGACGTTTCAGCGTTTTCCGCGGCAAATTTACTTTCTGCAGGCAGTTCCCTGCATTTGGGAGACGGTGTGTTGTCCGGAATCTGACGTAATTACGGGGCTGCGAGGCGCAATAAAATAACCTACAAAGACAAAACGAGGAAAACGGATGACCCTGACACAGCTGAATTACCTGATAACCATAGCGGAAACCAAGTCTCTGAACAAAGCGGCGGAACTGCTGTATGTGTCCCAGCCCTCCCTGACCAGCGCCATGAAGGAGCTGGAGAAGGAACTGGGCATTACGCTTTTCTACAGAAGCGGCAGGGGGGTTACCCTGACCAATGACGGGACGGAATTTCTGCTCTATGCAAAGCAGATTTACGGCCAGTATGAAAGCGTTCTGGAAAAATACGGGAAAGGAGGCACCCGCAGGAAAAAGTTCGGTGTCTCTACCCAGCACTATTCCTTTGCGGTGAAAGCTTTTGTGGACATGGCAAGGGAATCCGACCTGACAAAATATGAATTTGCCCTTCGGGAGACGAAGACAGCGGAGGTAATCAGCGATGTCTGCACAATGAGGAGCGAGATTGGGGTGCTGTACCTGTGTGATTTTAACCGGAGTACCATGGAGAAGCTGCTGAAATCCTCGGGTTTGGAATTCCATCATCTTTTAAACTGTCAGGCGTATGTCTACCTCTCGAAGCGGCATCCGCTGGCAGGGGAGCCTTCCATCTGCTTTGCGCAGCTGGAAAGCTATCCCTGCCTGTCCTTTGAACAGGGGGACAACAGCTCTTTTTATTTTGCGGAGGAAATTCTCTCCACCAATGAATATGCCCAGATGATCAAAACCAATGACCGTGCTACCATGCTGAATCTGATGGTGGGGCTGGACGGCTATACCCTTTGCTCCGGAATTATCTGCGAAGAGCTCAACGGCAATGAATTTGTTACGGTTCCTTTTCGGGACGACGAGCAGAATCCCAACAGCGTGATGGAAATCGGGTATATTACCAGAAAAAACACCATAATGAGCAGCCTGGGAGAGCGGTATATCAATGCCATGAAACGGTATCTGCACATCGGGGGATAGGGCAGGATTACGGAAGCTGACTTTCGAAGGCTTCCAGGCTGTCCGCCCTGGCGGCAAGCTTAAGATATTTTTTCAGTAAATCGATATCGTCAATGGCTTCGAGCTTTTTCTGCAATGAGCTGGGGATAGGCCCATAGTCTTCCAATAATTCCAGAATATCCTGTACTTTTGTAGCTTTTGCCGTTTTTTCGGCAGCTTCTTTTCTTTCAAAAGCGATTACTTCTTCAAATCTCATATATTCTTCTCTTACCTCCGGCATGGTCTTTACTTTGCTGACATAGTTGTGGAGTTCTTTTGTGGATTCGTCTGAGGCGTTTTCCTCAGTGCTGTGCTGTAAATACTGCAGCATGGTTTTGATCTCGCCGCTGCCGCCGTTTGCACCGTCAGGATAGAAATAAATGAATTTCAGGCCGTCATTGTATTTCAGGCTGTCAACTTCCAGACAGCGGTTCTCGAAAGTATACATCATGTAATCTTTGCCGAAAGGATCGAAATTCAGGATGGTGATGACATACAGGTTGGGCATCCTGGAAAAGTCGTCATCACCCCGCCGCATGTAGCGGGAGTCCGCCTTGGCCTGATAGAAACGATTGTGTCTGGGCAGATCCAGATTTTCCTGAAGATGCGGTTCCAGGTCATATACATTGGCGGGCGGGGCGTCCGTTGTTTTATCGAATTCTTCGATTTTTACATCCATCCGGATACCACGGTATCTGGGTGTCTGCGCGGGCAGTGTGTACTGTGCAACAATTTTAATCCTCCCGATTGTGCGCTGTAGCAGTACGGAGAGTACTTTGCGGCAGAAAGCCTCACCGACCTCCTCATCTGTGGCGATTGCATTCATGAGAAAATTGTCCAACACGTCCAATTCCTCAAATGGTTTGTTTGTATAACCCATAAAAGTCTCCTTTTCCGGCAGGCATTGCAGGATAAGATACAAACATAGTGTAGCGTAAACAATGGCCTGCCAATTTTCAGTTAAAGCAGCTGTGAAAATACAGGCGAGATGCCATTGAACACACCGCAGCGGGGTGACCAGATTTCCACATGTGTTTTCAGATGAGTCTATTATATCAGAAAGCGGGGATATGTCAATCTCTTTTTGGTTCTTTTCAGGTTTGGTTGAAACCATGGAAAAACCTTCTTTTTGAAATGCAGTTATAAGCATTTATAGAGCATTTATAGAATAGTTATAGAATCAATCTATAGCCGGGTATTCCTTTTCCATATTAGACAAATAATTCCCAGTATGTTAGTATGAATACGGAAATCAGCAAGCCCCCCTGTTCCGTTACCGGAGAGGGGTATGCAAAAACGAAAAGCAGCATCTGCCCCACCGGTACCTCAGAGGACTTACGAACGCATCACCATGCAGCAGGAAATCCTCTGCCGTAGCCGGGGATAGGGTGGAGGCGGAACATGAAATCAGGAGGAGAAAGAAAATGGCAGATATCAGAGATTCTAAAAACTGGGGATTTGAGACAAGGCAGTTACATATAGGACAGGAGAAGGCGGATCCGGTGACGGATGCAAGGGCAGTGCCGATTTACGCGTCCACATCCTATGTGTTCCACAACTCGCAGCATGCGGCAGACCGCTTCGGACTGCGTGATGCCGGAAATATTTACGGCAGGCTGACCAATCCTACCCAGGACGTATTTGAACGCAGGATTGCGTCCCTGGAGGGCGGCGTGGCGGCTTTGGCAGTGGCCTCCGGGGCAGCGGCTATCTCCTACACGTTCCAGGCACTGGCAAGGGCAGGAGAGCATATCGTATCCGCCAAGACGATTTACGGCGGCACCTACAACCTGCTGGCCCATACCCTTCCCCTTTCCAGCGGCGTTACCACTACTTTTGTGGACCCGGAAGAGGAGGGCTCTTTCGAGGCGGCGATTCAGGACAACACCAAGGCGATTTTCGTGGAGACCCTGGGAAATCCCAACTCCAACCTGGCAGACCTGGAGAACCTGGCGGAAATTGCCCACAGGCATCATATTCCGCTGGTGGTGGATTCCACCTTTGCGACACCTTATCTGATCCGTCCCGTTGAGTACGGCGCAGATATCGTGGTACATTCCGCCACAAAGTTTATCGGAGGCCACGGCACTGCCATCGGCGGCGTCATCGTGGACAGCGGCAATTTTGACTGGAAAGCATCCGGCAGGTATCCCTGGATTTCGGAGGCAAATCCCAGTTACCACGGCGTTTCCTTCGCGGATGCGGTGGGAGCGGCGGCGTTTGTGACTTATATCCGTGCGGTTATCCTGAGGGACACGGGGGCCACCCTTTCGCCGTTCCATGCCTTTATCTTTCTGCAGGGGTTGGAGACACTTTCCCTGAGAGTGGAGCGACATGTGAGCAATGCACTGAAAATCGTAGATTACTTATCGAAACACCCGCAGGTGGAAGCGGTGCACCATCCGTCTCTGGAAAGTGAGCCCAGCCATGGGCTGTATCAGAAATATCTTCCCAATGGAGGCGGCTCTATCTTTACTTTTGAAATCAAAGGAGATGCGGCTACGGCACAGAAGTTTATCGATAGCCTGGCGATTTTTTCCCTGCTGGCGAATGTGGCGGACGTGAAATCCCTGGTAATCCATCCGGCCACCACCACCCACAGCCAGTGCACGGAGGAAGAGCTTCTGGACCAGGGGATCAGGCCCAATACCATCAGGCTTTCTATCGGCATCGAGAAGGCGGAGGATTTGATCGCGGCTCTGGACGCGGCGTTTGAAGCGGTGAAATGATCCCTGTAAAATGGAAAGGCAGGGCACAAGGGCAGAGCCGTTTACTCCTCTCATTTATTGAACAGAAACTGCGGGCCAACCCATAAAATGTGACATGGACTCTGTATGGGAAATCTGTATAATGGAATCAGAAGCTTCTAAATCATAAATGAGAGGACTAAGGATATGAATACAGTATTTTCCAATAATCTGAAGAAATTCAGACAGCAGAAAAATCTCACGCAGGAACAGGCAGCAGATATTTTAAATGTGAGCGCGCATACTGTTTCAAGGTGGGAATGTAATACTACTTTGCCCGATGTTACAATGCTTCCGAAAATAGCAAAGCTTTATTGCGTTACCATTGATGATTTTTTTAAGGAAACATCGGCTGCGTACGAAAATTATGCACAGCGCCTGGCCTCAGTCTATGAGGCGACACGGGAGCCGGAAGACTTTATTGCCGCAGATTCAGAGTTTAAAAAGATGATGAAACAGGGCGGCTGTTCTGCGGAAGACTTAAGGCTGTATGGGATACTGCACCAATTTATGATGCAGTATTGTGTGAATAAATCCATAGACCTGTTCAATCAGGTGATTGAGAGAGGGAAAGACGGAAAGGATGATATTTTCTGGCGGACAAAGCATCAAAAGATGCTCCTGTATTCACAGATCGGAAAAGGTCAGGAGAGTATTGACGAAACGCTGAAAATAGTAGAGAAAGGTTCAGAAGAACCGGAAGATTGGATTTGCCTTATCGCGGCGTACAGATACAGCGGAGACGAGGAAAAAGCATATGAATGGTTTTTAAAAGCCATCCGGAAATTCCCTGATAAAGCGGCTCTGTATATTTATGGCGGTGATGCATGCAAGAAACTTGGCCGGTATGAGGAAGCCCTTCGTTATTGGGATAAAGCCCTTGAAATCGATAATACATTTCATGATGCCAGATATTCCAAAATCTTTTATTATGAAGAAATGGGAGACTATGAAACGGCCTATAAAATGTGGCGTGAAGTAATCGAAGAACTTGGAAAGGCCGGATATGACATTGAAGCCGCGGCAGACGAAAAACTGGCAAAGGCATGCCTGGAAAAAATAAAAATGTAAATCTGAAGGGACTGCCGGGGGAAGATTGCTTTCCTCCGGTTTTCCGTGGTATCTGAAAACTTCACGATCAAATCATCTGATTTCAGGGAATCCCTCCAAAAAGTAACCAACTGCCCAACGTATTGTAGCAACAAGTTATGTGTATGTCAATATTAATTTTATGTGGAAAATCAGGATAGAAGGTGATATAATGGAATCATGTCCGGCGGAAAAGGGTCGGATGGTCAAGAACAGAGGCTTTTTGGGGCTGGGTGATGTGAAGAATTCTTATCTGGCCTTATTTCTCTTTGGCATCACATTCTGCTCTGTGGTGGAATATATTGTGGGCGGGATTCTGGAAAAGCTGTTCCATTCCAAATGGTGGGATTATTCGTATATGCGTTTTAATATCAAGGGGAGGGTGTGCCTGAGGAATGCCGTGCTGTTTGGGTTTGGCGCCGTTCTGGTATTCCGCCTTGTGCAGCCTGCAGTGGAAGATGCAATTGTCCGGATATCGGTGAATGTGAGGATGGCAATCACCATGATATTCAGCATTGCTTTTGTGATTGACACGGCGGCTTCTGTCAGAAGGGCGTGGGAGCGCCGGAAAAATCATGAAGGCAGCGAACTGATACTCATCTTTAAGGCTCACAGGTAGCGGGCACGGCTTTCCGGCAAATCTTACCGGAAAGCCGTGCCTTATCTATGATACTCTTTTTCACTCCATATAATCCCCATTAGAATAATCCTACGGAGCGTAGAATCAGTCCGCCATTGCAGTCATTGCATACAGCCTGCTGATTTTGTACAATATGTTTATCGGAAGCTATTTTTTGGCTTCTGACAGTCAATGATAGGAAGCGGTACTTGCTTCCTGGGTGTAATTGTTCTTTCATGGGGCTAATATCCTCACTGCTTGCGATATCCTCCACTTCCGATAAGAGGGGCGCTTTCCGCACCGTATTCGGCTGTAGAAGGGGTGCCTGGGTTTTCCGCACCGTATCCGGCTATAGGAGGCAGCCCAGGCTTCTCATAGCCTGAGCTGCTGTGAGCCTGTAAAGCAGGAGACTGAAAAATTCCAGATCAAAACGCAGGAAAGGGGATCGAATATGAACCTGTCAATCGGAGAAAATATCAGACGGCTGCGCCGTCAGCGGGATTAAACCCAGGAAGAGGTTGCGGCACACCTGGGTATCTCACCGCAATCCATCAGCAAGTGGGAACGGGCGGAAGGATATCCGGAAATCACCATGCTTCCTTCCCTGGCAAACTATTTTGACATCACTGTGGATGAGCTCATCGGTATGGGTGAAATCGTAAAAACCCCAAAATATACCGAATGGAACTGTTTATGGAGAGAAAATAACGAGAAAAAACTGCACCGCGACAATGTGCTGTTGATGAGAAAAGTCCTGAAACTTTTTCCAAACGATGGGCTCCTTCTTGTTCAGCTTTCCACATCTCTTGAGAAGCTGGACGGGACAGAGGAAGAAAAGGTACAGAATCTGATGGAATCCATTGCTCTGCAGGAACAGATCCTACGCTATGGGGAGGACTCTGAGGTACGGGGGGCGACGCTCTATAACATATGTTTTGCCTACTGGAAAAACGGGGAGCGCGAAAAGGCGCTGGAATGTGCAAGAAAACTTCCGAATCTCTATAAAGCCCGGGAAAACGCCCTGGTACATTTCCTGGAGGGAGAGGAAAAGCATGATGTGGCGAAAAACGCCCTGATTCCGCTTGCGATGTCTGTAACAGAACATTTGTCGGCTCTTGCACAGACGGAAGAGAATCCGGTTTATTATGAGAAGGCGGAACAGATACTGGATCTTCTGTTTGACGGCGAGGAAAATGACATAATCGCATTCGTCCGGAAAAAACTGAAGGAAAGAAGCGAGGCCCAAGGAAAGACCTGAAGGGAAGAATAAGAGAAAAGGAAAAATCTGAGGAAAAGAAAAGACACTTGGAAAAACCTGAGAAAAAGAAGAGAACGCAGAAAAACGGGAATTGTGGGGCAGTTATGGATAAGGATGAAAAAGGGTTTGTAAGGAAAGGGAAAACATATTTCAACTACTGGACGATATACGGCGCGTCCTATGAACGGTTGGCAATGGTTCTGGCAGGAACGGCAATCCTCACCGCAGGAAACGTGTACCTGCGGTGGAGCATCGGAGAAGCGTTGGATACCGGGAAGCTGCAGATGTCATTGCTGATGATTGCCGGAGTCCTTCTGGTTTTGTCCCAACTGATTTCTTATATCTGGCAGATTCTGTTTGTCAAGGTTCAGAAAAATTTATACGGCAAAATCCAGGCAAAGGTGCTGAACAGTTCCATGGAAAGTTTGGGGAAAAGCGGACAGGGAGCAGTGACAGCCTATTATACGTCGGATGTAGGCCAGATTGACAGCTTTGCCAACCGGATTCTGGGAAGGGCATTTCCGGATCTGGTGGGATGGCTGATTACGGTTGGGATGATGTTCTGGTTCGATGGGTATCTGGGGATTGTCGCCATATTTGTAACGGTGGTGCCGGCCCTGTTTCTGCACAGGATGAGCAGGCCGATTGCGAAAGGAACCGGCGAATATCAGGAGGCTCTGGAGAAGGTGAATCAGAGTGTAGTGAATGGTCTGTATAACCTGGGAACAATCAAGGCATCCGGTCAGGAGGGTGTGTTTATTCGGGATAACGATGAAAAATTGACGGATTTACAGAAAAAGAAGAGAAAGGTGGCTATATGGGAGGCTTTGCTTAGCGCCCATGCTGGTCAGCGCCTTTGGAACCATCATTCTGCTGACTTCTTTAAGCGGCTGGTTTGTGCTGAAAGGACGAATCACTCCCGGACGCAGATCATTCCTGATTCTGTGCATGGTCATTGCCTGCCAGAAGAGTCCTGCGGTATCAAAAACCAGAAAACCAATGGTAAACAGCGCGATAAAGAACAGCTGCCGCGTAAATTCCTCCGCCCTTCCCCCGTTTGCCATATTCAGCACGGTGCTTACGGTTACCATTGCAGCCATCCACTGGAAGCTGTGTATCCTCATTTACGTGGTGGGGCTGCTGTGCTGGGGCGCTCAGATTCTGGTCATCCGAAGGCAACGTCCTACCATTCAGGCACTCCAGGAAAACCGGGCGGCGGCTCTGGGGCTCTGTAATGAAAATTTAGCCAATGGGCTGACCGTGAGGCTGTGCGGGCTTGTGGATGCCTTTCAGGAGAAGGTGCTTGGCAACCTGGACGGTTTTGAGAAGATTTCCCGCAAATTTGCCGTACAGAAAGCGGAGGAGGGGATTGGCGGGACGCTGATTCAGTACATGCAGAGCGTAGGCATGCTTTTCGCAGGCTTTTACCTGTATCAGAACGGGGAGATACGGTTGGGGGATGTGGTCATCCTGTACCAGATGGCGGCTTTGATCACCACCATGATTACCATGGTTTCTGCCCTTTACGCCAGTCTGCAGAGTTGGCTGGTGAGTTTTCACAGGCTGCATGATATCCTGGATCTGGAGGAGGAACGGGACGTGCCGGAAGCCAGGGATATGGACTTTTCGGCCCAGGCGGATTACGGGATTGAGGCAGAGCAGGTCAAATGCCGGTTCGGAGAATTCACGGTGTATGAAAACCTGAATCTGAGGCTTGAGAAAAAGGGGCTCTATATCATGGCAGGAGAAAGCGGAAAGGGCAAAACCACCTTTTTCCGCCTGCTGACAGGCATCTACCCTTACGAGTCAGGAAAAATCAGTCTCTTCGGACACAGCGGGAAGGAATATACGCGCAGAAGCATCCGGCGCCAGATTACCTACATGCCCCAGGAGAATGCGCTGTTTGAGGGAACCGTCAGGGACAATATCTTATGGAGGAGTGAGGCTTCCGATTCCGAAATGCTTGCGCTGCTTGGGCGGCTTGGCCTGGAGCAGTGGATTCTCGGGTTGGAAAAAGGCCTGGATACCCTGTTGGACAATGGCGGAACAGGATTTTCGGGCGGCCAGCGCAAGAGCCTGCTCCTGGCGAGGGCCTTACTGGAAGACTCACCGGTCTATCTGTTGGACGAGGCTTTTGCAGGGGTGGACTTCAGGCACTGCAGCCTGATCTGGGAGGAACTGGACAGGATTGCACAGCGGGCGCTGGTCATCGTGATTACCCATGACCAGTCTGTACTGGAGAATTGGAAAGAGGCAGGGCGGCAGCTGCTGTCCATATAAGGAAATTAATTACTTTTAATCTTGCTTATTCTCCATAAATAACGGTAACTTTTCATTCACAAGTCACTTTTAACTTTCACTTTTAAGTTGTTCTATACAATGACCAATGAGAATCTCTTAAATGCAAGAAATGCATACCGTATCAGGAAGAAGGCACTTGCAGAAATACAAGTGCCTTTTTGCATGGGGTAAATGATAAGAACAATGTCGTTTACTTTAGAAATGTTGTATAAAATGTAGTCTCCTCATACGGTTCACACAGCAGAAGGTATCAACAGGCCGGATGTCCTCATTAAGACTCTGGGCGGCTTCGGGGGTCAGGGAAGCAGTATCCTGTTCCTGCAACATTCTCAGAGTATAGATTTCTGCCTTTTCCAACAGTTCCGCCTCATCGGATTCCTTGTCCGTAAGGAGATGCCGTCCTCGGCATACACTTTCAAAGCACAGTCCTCAGCCAGTACAAATTCACGTCCGTCTCCCGGAATATGGTTATAAATCCCTGTTTCCAAAGCATCCAGAAGGGTGGATTTCCCGAAATATCCTCCGCTTTAATGACTGTAACGCCTTTTCGGCTTCCCATTCCTCTCATCGCCTGTCCGTCTTCCAGGGAAATCCATACTGCGGTTTCTTCCGGGGAGACAAAGGGAACCGCCTCTCTCATGAGCGCCGAAGTCCTGTTTTCCCGGGGCAGTATGCTGCCGTCCGCAATAAAGGCGCACAGTTCATGTTCTCTCATAAATCTGCGTATCCGGCACTGGTATTCAAAAGTTTTCACATATTGTTCCAGTTTTTCAGGGCGGTCTCAATGGTCTCCAGGATATCCCTGACTGCGCGGACGGCGGCTTTCGCATTGAGCGCCAGCGCGCTGACAAGGGAGACATTGAAAATAAGTTCTTGTTCTGATAGGGGCGGCTCAGCTCCAGGATAGCCGGGGCAAGGATATGGAGCAGGTAAGTCTCGTAGGGCAGACTCTCTTCCGGTATCCGTCGTTTTTTTGTTCTTTTCATGTTGCTCATCTCCTGGATTCTATATTCTGCATTTGTCCGCTATCTCTGCTTTTTATTGTAATCTGGCTGCTGCGGCAGTATATCAGACGCAGATGCATCTGTCAATTCGTTTTTTAGTCCGGGAAAATGGTCATGTAGAGATATGAACTACATGGAAAACAAGGTCATTTTGTTGTGAATTATGGATGAAGGGCAATGTAAAATGGGGATTATGTACAGCTTATGTGGATATTTATGGTTATTTTTGCACATTTTTCATTATGCACTGATTGGAAAAGGACAGGTAATTGTATGATACCTGTCTTTGGTAGTAAAGACTGAAAAATGGTGCAAACTGGAAGTAAA